>NZ_QBUB01000013.1:0-254460 GCF_003058125.1 Paraburkholderia sp. GV068 | reverse complement strand
CGCCGCCACCGCTGGAAGCCTTGCCGCTATTGGCTCTCCCGCTTCCCGTGCCCCGGCGTCCGGAGCACGAAAGAGCGAGATTCTAGCGAGCCGGCCGGCGCCTTGCAAGCGTTATCTGCATTTATTCAAGGCGCCTTTTCTATACGGCCAATTTCTTCCGCAACAGGCGGTTTGGCGTCCGGCCTCAATGCGCCCGCAGCGGATGCTCCGATGGTCCAGTCATGCAGCACCGTGTACGCAACCGCCAGCAGCGTCGGTCCGATGAAGACCCCGAGGAAGCCAAACGCGAATGCGCCGCCGAGAATGCCCAACATGACGAGAATCAACGGCATGTCGCTGTTCTTGCCGATGAGAATTGGCTTGATCACATTGTCCGACATGCCCACAGCGAGCACGCCCCACACAACCAGGAAAATCGCCCAGCCGGTCGCACCGCCGTGATAGAGCCAGATGGCCGCGGGCAGCCATACGATCACAGGCCCGCCCGGTATTACCGAGAGAAAAAACGTAGCCAGTCCCAACAATGCAGGCGCCGGCACACCAGCGATCCAGCAGCCGAAGCCAGCCAGAATGCCCTGAACAAGCGCCGTGCCCAGAATTCCGTAGACCACGCCCTTGACGGTGCTGCCCGCCAGCGCCAGCAGATAGTCGGCGCGCTCACCCGCGATACGCCGCATGCCTGCGTTCAGCCACGCGCCGGCGCCCTCTCCTCCGGTGTAAAAGAAGAAGGCCAATATGATACTTAACGCGAGCAGGCCGAGACCGTGAGTCACGGCAATCCCTGCGGCAAGGATCCACTTGCCGGCCGGCGCCGCAAGCGTACGCAACTGCGCGATCAGTTCGGAATTACTGCTTGTCAGACTTTCCCAGAAACTTTGGATGCTCGAACCGACCACGGGAATTCGCGCCACCCAGGGCGGCAAATCCGGCAAGCCTGCTTCGAACAACCGCTGGACCAGCGCGACTATGTCGTGGACGTGCGCGCCAAACGCAAACCCGGCGTAGACGAACGGTCCCAGCACCACAATCAGGATGATGAGCACGATCAACGTCGCCGCCAGCTTGCGCCTTCCGCCAACCGCCGCGGTCAGTCGCCGGTAGAGTCCCCACGAGCTGTAGCTGAGAATCGCGCCCCACAAGAGAGCGGTCGTAAAAGGCGCGAGAACCAGCAACGAGCCGCCCACCAGGATAATCAGGGCAAACACCGCCGCGAGACGTTCAATCAATTGGTCCGATTTCACCATGAATCTCCTGTTGCGCCAGACCGAGGCGGCGAGCACGGACGCGCGTCGACGCCCGTAAAAAGCGGTCAGTATATATAAGCGACTTCCGCTTCCCCGCCCTCTTATATTATTTGACGAAGTCCCAACACAACGTACGTCGCACGTACGGCGCAGGTCTGATTTTTCATGCGGAAACGTCCTAATCGATCCCGCGCTACGTCCCGAATAATATGGCGCGGCGTAAACGACTAGAATATAAGGTTCTGTGCACCCAACTTCCGGATTTATGCGCTCGCGAATCGCCAAACGTCTCCCCCCCGATGCCGACAAACTTGTCGGTCTTTCGCTCGCGCTTTTCGCGTCGGGCAGCCGCACCGAAGACCGCTTCTGGGAAGCGAAACTCGATGCGCTGCTGGCCAAGATCGTGCGCAACGCCAACCAGACCACGCTCGATGCAGCGCTCGACCACCTGCAGCAGAATCATCCCGATGCCTACGGCGCGCTTGCCGACATGGCCGAAACGCACAGCGAGTCGTTCGTCATCGAGCATGAAGGCGTGACGTATGAAGCGCTGTTGATCGCCGCGCCGATCCTCGCGTGGACGCGCTACATGATTCCGTCGGGTCCGCTCAAAGCCGACGCAGCCGACGCCCTGCGCGCGCATCTGCAGGCTCACGTGCTCGCGGCCAACACGCGCGTCGCCATGGCTCCGTTCCTGTATAGCATCGACCAGTTGCCGCGCCATCACGTCGAAACCTGGCGCATTGCACAGCAGCTTGCACAAGCAGCCATGGCTGGCGGCAATCTCAAACTCAACTTCGGCGAATTGCCGGAAACGTCGCCGATTCTTGCCGACCCGCGCTTCCTCCTGGCGGTGGTCGCGGCCCCGGTCGGCGAGCCGACTTTTCGTTGGCAGGAAGAGGAACACGGCAGCCGGATCGAGCGCGGCCAATGTCTCGAGCAATGGGCAACGCAGGGCGGCGCCAACCTGTCACTCGTGCTGCCGGGCTGCGAATTCGAGTGTCTGTTGCCGGATGCGTACTACTCCGCATGTCGCGACGCTGACGAACGCGTGCGTCCTCACACCGTCCGGACCGCCGTGCGTTATCTATTCGACACAATTGGCGCAGCGCCGCAAGAACTCCGCGCGGTGGTTGCCGGCTTCGGCGAGCGCCGCATCGACGAATACCGCGTCGGCTTCACGCGCCGCGGCAGCAACGAGGTGATTTACGGCGTCGTGTGGCCGCTGTACGGCCGCGAAAACGGAGAAGCAGGCATCGACGAAGAGCCGCAGGAAACTGCGCCGCCGGACGCTCCGCTCGAAGAAATCGTCGCGCTGCTCAAGGAAACCGGCGTGACTGACGTGCGTCGTCACGCAGGCCGGTTCGAGCCTGAATATTGCGATGACTGCGGCGTGCCGCTCTACGCCGACCCGCTCGGCGAAATCGTTCACGCCGAAATGCCCGAAGACGCCGAGCCCGCGCAGCCGCACTTTCACTAGGCAAGCGCGCCGCCGGCGCGTTGCAGTCCATCAAAAGCCTCGCCCTGTGCGGGGCTTTTTCATATGTCATTCCTCTTATGCCTTTTGGACAGGCCGTCAAACCGAAGGGAATTTGTCATGATAGAGACGGCGACGCATCGCAACGCCTGGCACAACGCGAGGCGACTGCATCGCGCCAATTCGCCCGACACATCTGGAGACATGCATGCGATTCTCGATACTCAACTCAGACGCGGAACGACGCGACGGCCTCAAAGCGCTGTTGCGGCAAATCAACCGGCTTGCGCGCTTTAACGAAGCACAAGACTGGCGTCAGGCCGAACGCACGCTCAAGCGTCAGTGGCCCGACCTGTTCGTCATCGACTGGCAGGACTGGATGTCGGTCAAGGACGTGCGGCATCTGCTTAGCCACTATCCGGACCTGCGCATCGCGGTGCTGACCGACAGGATTTCGCCGAAGGCGGTGAGCGAACTCATGGACGAGGGCGTGCGCGGCGTGGTGCCGCGCGAAACCGACCCGTGCCTGATCGTGCGCGCCTTTGAAATGGTGCTGCTCGGCGGGCACTATGTGCCGTCCGGCGCGCTGCCGCTCAAGCCGCCGCTGCCGGCAGACACGGCGATCCGCCCGTTCGACGAAAAAAGCCCGCCGCCGCGCCGCGTCAGGTTGTCGAACGGACTGTCGCCTCGCCAGCAGCAGATCATGCGCTGCGTCCATATGGGCAGCACCAACAAGATGATTGCGCGCACGCTCGGCATCAGCGAGGGCACCGTCAAGATCCATCTGACGAGCATATTCCAGCAACTCGGCGCACCCAATCGCGCGGCCGCGGTCGCGCTTTACAACGGCTGGCTGGCGAACCATTTACAAGTACTGCGCAATAAAGGACAGAGCCTGCTTCGTCCGGTCATGGGTCAAGCGGGCCTGGTGCCGCTGCGGCGCGCAGCACTGCGGCGCTTCGAATACCCGTTGTCGGCTAACGAGACGGCGGCGCCCTTGCCGATGGCAGCCGAGCCCGGCACGGCATACGACGACGGCGAGTCCGCCGCCGACCTTCCGCCAGAGCCCGTCACCGAAGGTTCGTCGTGAGATGACGGACCGCGCGCGAGCGTGATGCGCGATTTCTGCCAGCGCGTGCACCGGCTGGCATGGAATCCGCTCACACCTTTTGTCGTCCAACGAGTAATATGAGACTCATGGGTTTCCTCTACACACCGCTTCCATTCTGGATCGCTGTCGGTGGCTGGATCGCCACTGCGATAGTGGTCGCGCTCGCGCTGTGGAAAAATCCTTTCAAACGACTTCAGGACGGCACGTTGCAGCACGTGTGGCTGGCGATCATCGTCGCCGTGTCGGTGCTGTGGGCAAGCAACGCATGGCTCGACGACGGCACGGTCATGCATCTGCTCGGCGCGACGCTCGTCGTCACGCTGTTCGACTGGGCGCTCGCACTGCTTGCAATGGCGGTGGTCACCGGCCTCGCGGGTCTCATCTTCGACGCACCGTGGCAAGGCATCGCGCTGACTTTTCTCGTGTTCGGCGCGGTGCCGGTCGGTATTTCCACGTTGCTTCAGCGGGCCAGCATTGCGTGGCTGCCGCGCAATCTCTTCATGTTTATCTTCGGCCAGGGCTTTCTGTCGCCGGCTATTGCCGTTTCGCTCACGGCGGCTGCGGCGCTCGGGGTTCATGTTGCGCTCGCCGGCGGTTCCGCGACTGTGATACCGGCGGGCTACGCGCTCAGCGTGCTTCTGCTGGCCACGGGCGAAGCCTGGTTCACGGGGATGTCTACCGCATTGATCGCGGTCTACCGCCCTGCATGGGTCACCACTTATGATGTCCGGCGATACCGGCTCGGCGGACCGCGCACTTGAGCGCGACGCAAGGTCGTAGCGCGCGGCTCGTATGTGCGGCTCGCGTGCGAGTGAGCTCTTCGCGCCGTTGCGAGCAAACGCGCGCCTCGCATAACAAAGCCCCGCAAAATAGCGGTCGAAAAATAGTTGCGGCACGATTGAACTCAACCATGCCGCCAGGCATCTTACGTGCCTCACGTCTTATTAGCGTCTAACGAACTTGATGGATTGCACCAACGCACCGCGCCGATTACTGCGGCTGGTCGGCCGGTTGGCAAGTTTCGCAGCGAGCCTCTCGCTCGCTTGCACCGCGCCCGCATTCGCCGACCAACTCGAACAGCACAACGATCTCGTCAACAGATTTGTCAATGAAATGCGCGCCGACCCGCTCGTCGCGGATTGCGCCGCGCATGGCAATTTTGTCGCGAGCACGTCGACCGCCTTTGATCACGTCGAGTTTCCTCCCAGTTCGTTCGACAGCGCACACGCGTCGATCACGCCGTGGAACGATTCGTTCGACGAGGGCAAGCAGCGTGTCAAGGTCGACAACATCGTCACCGTGGAAGGACTCGGCATCCGTCAGAACGGCGCAGGCGACGCAGCGGATCTGAAGTTCCGTTGCGGCTACGTCGGCTCGCAGATGCTCGCGTTTAGCTGGAACGACCCGGTGCCGCCTACGCGCGCACGCAGCGTGGAGCAGCCGCAGTCGCGCGCGACGTCGGGCAAGCATCGCGGGAGCAAAGGCAAGCAGGCGGCAAGTGGCAAGAGTGCAAAGAAGAGCACGGCCAAATCGTCGAAGAGCACGTCGAGTAAATCGTCGAGCAAGAAAGCGCCGGTGAAGAAGAAACACTAGGACGGAGAAAGATCTGACAGCGCGCGTCCGATGCCGGCGATACGACGCGTATGACGGTAGCTGCGAATTCAGCATGGCGACCAACGCTTCGCGAGCGTCCGCGCGAATCCAAACTCAGCACCCTACTCCCCCTGACCCGCCAATAAAAAAAAGCACACACGCAATCCGTGTGTGCCCTTCCCTTCTATTGCAATTGCGCGCAGCGAATCAGCCGAACGTCTCCAGATGCCGCAAGATCGCTTGCAGCATCGACGCCCCGAGTGACGCGCTGCGCTCGCCGTTCCAGCCCACGCGTTCGTCGGGCAAGTTGGCGTTGTCCTTAAAAGGCATCTCGAGCGTCAGCGACAGGCAGCCAAATTCATTGCCGATATATTTCGAAGCGAGCTTGAGCGCATCTTCGCGATACTTGCTCGCAGCATAGCCGTACTTGTCCTGAAAATCAGGGCTCGCCTGCTTGAAGGCTTCGATAAACGCTTTCTGTTCCTCGCGTTGCCGCTCGGTGAATCCCGGCAGCATCTCGGAACCGGCCACGAAAACATACGGCAGCGCCTCGTCGCCGTGAATGTCGAAGAACAGATCGCAGCCGGTTGCGTGAATCGCGTCGCGTACGACGAGCACCTCGGGACTGCGCGCGGCATCCGGCTCCATCCACTCGCGATTCAGATTCGCGCCCGCCGCGTTGGTGCGCAGATTGCCGCGCACGCTGCCATCCGGATTCATGTTCGGCACGATGTGGAACACCGCGTGATCGTAGAGTTTGCGCGCAACCGGATCGCCCGCCCAATCGCCCCAGCCGACGAGCCGCTTCACGAGTCCTTCGATAAACCATTCGGCCATCGTCTCGCCCGGATGCTGACGCGCGATCAGCCAGATCTTTTTCTTCGGCATCTTCAGCATATCGCCGCTTTGCGGTGTGCCGAGCGTGAGCAGGGAAACCGGCCGGCCTTCGACGGTCGTGCCCAGTTCGGTCAGCGTGGCCTGCGGCATCTGTTGAACTGCGCCCAAAAATTCGGCGTGGCGCTCCTCGCTGTACGGCTCGAAGTACGCGTAGTAAATGCGGTCGAACTCCGGCGTGTGGTCGATGGTGAGCACCCGGCCGTCATACGATGTCGGCACGCGAAACCAGTTCACGCGATCGTAGCTGGCCACGGCCTGGTAGTCGCGCCAGCCTTCCGCGAACGCGCACGCCGCCGCATTTTCGAAAGTCATCACGCAGCGCTCGCCGGCCGCGCCCGAGAGCCGGAAGTAGAACCACTGCGCGAACTCCGCGTGGCTGTCCGGCCGAACGCGCAAGCGGATATTTCCCGCGCTCGCGCAGGACAGCACCTCGATCGCGCCTGCGTCGAAGTTGCTCGTAATCGATAAACTCATGATGTGGTTCCCTGCATGATTGTGCGGCGCTCCGTCGGGCGGCGCTCCGCCTAGTCAGCGACGCGGCGGCGAAATACGTAAGTGGAATCGTTCGACGCTTTAGCGTCGAATGCATAGCCTTCGGAGTCGAACGCCTTCAGTTGTTCCGGCTTGTCGACGCGGTTCTCGACCGCATAGCGCGCCATCAACCCGCGCGCGCGCTTCGCATGAAAACTGATGATCTTGTAGCGGCCGCCCTTCCAGTCTTCGAACACCGGCGTAATGACCGGCGCGTCCAGCAGCTTCGGCTTGACCGACCTGAAATATTCGCCCGACGCGCAATTCACGAGAACCCGCGAGCCTGCGGCGCGCTTCTTCAATTGCGCGTTCAAGGCCTGCGTGATGCGCTCGCCCCAGAACGCGTACAGATCCTTGCCGCGCGGATTGGCGAGGCGCGTGCCCATTTCCAGACGGTACGGCTGCAGCAGATCGAGCGGACGCAACAGGCCATACAGTCCCGACAACACGCGCACATGGTTCTGCGCAAAGTCCAGATCCGCCGACGACAAGGTCTTCGCATTGAAGCCCTCGTACACGTCGCCGTTGAACGCGAGCACGGCCTGCTTCGCGTTGTCCGTGCCGAAGCGCGGCGACCACTGCGCGTAGCGCTCGTGATTGAGGTGCGCGAGCTGGTCGGAAATGCTCATCAGCGAGGCGATCTGTTGCGGCGACAAACGGCGTAGACCGCTGATCAATTCCGCGGCATCGTCGATGAAATCGGGGATCGTGTGCTTCTTGACGTGAGGCGGGGTGTCGTAGTCGAGCGATTTCGCCGGCGACAGAACGATTATCATAGAGGCTTGCAGGCACGCCGTGCCTGGCGGTCAAAGACGAAAGCCAGATTGTAACGAATGCCCGGTTCCCATGCCTCAAGCGGCGCTTTGCGCGTCGTTCTCGATTCCAATGTATGGATCGACATTCTCGTGTTCGACGATCCGCACACGCGGCCGATTCGCGCCGCGCTCGAAAGCGGCGCGCTCGCCGCGCTGATCGACGCCCGTTGCCTCGCCGAACTGACTTACGTGCTCGACTATCCGCAATTCGTCGAACGCAACGTGGATAAGTCCGCGGCGCTGGCGGTCGTCGCGCGGCTCGCGCAGCTTGTGGAGCTCGCCGCGCAGCCGGAAGACGCGCGGCCGCTGCCGAAATGCAAGGACCGCGACGATCAGAAATTCCTCGAACTCGCGCACGCCGCTCAGGCGCACTGGCTGATTTCGAAAGACCGCGCCGTGCTGAAACTCGCGAAGCGGATCGCGCGAGATTTCGGCTTTCAGATCGCACAGCCGGCGCCGTTCGCGGCTTCGCTAAGTGAAGCGCCTGGCGGTTCGGCAAGCGCTTCCACGAACGCGGCGACCCCAGCCGTGGAAACCCCGGTATAACCCTGGCCTCGCGGCCGTCGGCACACAGCAGCCGCGCACGCCGCGCCGCGATTCCCTACAATCAGGCTTCGCCGGTTTCAAACGATGCCTTCGCCCACTCACCCGTTTCGCCGAACAGCGCCATGAAAGCACCGCACGACACGCCCATGAGTCCCTCGTTTCCCTCGCGCCTGCCGAACGTCGGCACCACGATCTTCACCGTGATGAGCGCGCTCGCCGCCGAGAAAGGTGCGGTGAACCTCGGCCAGGGCTTTCCCGACTTCGGCTGCGATCCGCGCATCGTGGATGCGGTCGCGAACGCGATGCGCGACGGCCACAACCAGTATCCGCCGATGGCAGGCGCCGCGCCGCTGCGCGCAGCCATCTCCGAGAAGATCGCCAACCTGTACGGACGCCGCTACGACGCCACGACGGAAATCACCGTCACCGCCGGCGCCACCCAGGCGCTGTTGACCGCGATCTTATGCACGGTCCATCCTGGCGACGAAGTCATCGTGATCGAGCCGACCTATGACAGCTATCTTCCGTCGATCGAACTGGCCGGCGGCAAGCCGGTATTCGTCACGCTCGACGCGCCGGACTACGCGATCCCCTTCGACAAGCTCGCCGCCGCCATCACGCCGAAAACGCGGCTCCTGCTGATCAACACGCCGCACAATCCGACCGGCACGGTCTGGCGCGCCGACGACATGCGCAAGCTGCAAGACATCGTGCGCGGCACCAACGTGCTGATCCTGTCCGATGAAGTGTACGAGCACATGGTCTACGACGGCGCGCCGCACGAGAGCGTGGCGCGTTATCCTGAACTGGCGCAGCGCAGCTTCGTCGTGTCGAGTTTCGGCAAGACCTATCACGTAACGGGCTGGAAAGTCGGCTACGTGGCGGCGCCCGCGGCGCTGACAGCGGAATTCCGCAAAGTGCACCAGTTCAACGTGTTCACCGTGAATACGCCGATGCAGATCGGTCTGGCCGACTACATGAAAGACCCGGCGCCCTACCTGGAGCTCCCGGCGTTCTATCAGAAGAAGCGCGATTTTTTCCGCGCCGGTCTCGCGAATTCCCGCTTCAAGCTGCTGCCTTGCACGGGCACGTACTTTCAATGCGTCGATTACTCGGCCATCAGCGATCTGCCCGAAGCCGAATTCGCGCAGTGGCTGACCGGCGAGATCGGCGTCGCGGCGATTCCGGTTTCCGCGTTCTATCACGAGGCGCATGAGTCCGGCGTCGTGCGCTTCTGTTTTGCAAAGCAGGAAAGCACGCTCGCCACGGCGCTCGAGCGGCTGGCGCGGCTCTAGCATGTCGCGCGCGATGCTGCGAACGAACCCACGTTCCTCGCCATCGCGCGTAGCGGCTAATGCGTGTGGTGCGCGGCGCGGCTCGCTTCATGTCGCGCGTTGCATTGTGCGTGACGTCGTTCCTTGCATTGCGCGCCGCGTTGCATCAAGCCGGACGCGACGCCGCGATATACGCCTTACGGTCCTCGGTCACGCGCTGCGCGGCGGGCCGTCCGTTGATCGCCTTCACATAGCTTTTCCAGTCCACGCCGGCATCGAGCAAAAAGTCGCGGCCGTAAATAGCCTGCGTCGTCATGCCGACAAGCGGCAAGCTCACGAAGCCCGCGGCGTCCGCGATACTGAACCGTTCGCCGCGCAAGTACGGCGCGAACTTCGCGATCCGCCTGAAGCCCGCGATGTGATGCGCAAGCAGCTTCTCGACGCGGCCCTTGGTCGCGTCGGTGACGGTGCCGCCGAAAAACGCTTCCTTGTACAGATTGCGCGCCGTCAGCTCCAGATGCACGTCGACGAACGTGATCAACTCGCGCTCCTTCGCGGCCTCCCACGGATCGGCGGAGAAAATCCGCTTGTCGGGAAAGCGCGCGGCCAGGTATTCGACAATGCATTGCGACTCGCAAAGATCGCCGTCTTCCGTCTGCAGGTAAGGCACTTTGCCAAGCGGCGAATGCGCGACGACGGCCTCGTCCTGGCTCGGCTGCACGAACACTTCCTCGAACTCGATGCCGTGTTCCAGCAGAACGAACTTCACCTTGTTGTACTAGTTCGAAAGCGCGAATCCGCAGAGCTTGATCATCGTTGTCTCCTCATTGCTTCGGTAGGTGAGGCCGCCGGTCCGAGCAGAGGCGGCGGCCGCCGCGCAACCATCGAGTAATTGCACGAGCGTGCTATTCTAAAATAACCATGGAGTCGAGCAACATCATGACCTCTCGCAACTTCAGCATCGAGACTATCGGCATTGTCGGCAGCGGCGCGATGGGCCGCGGCATTGCGCAGATCGCGGCGCTCGCGGGCCTGAGCGTGCGCCTGTACGACACCAATCCGGCTGCTATCGGCGCCGCGCGCGACTACCTCGCCGAAACGTTCGCCAAACTGACCGCCAAAGGCAAGCTCGACGAAGCGCGCTCGCTTGCTGCGCTCGCCAACGTCAAGGCCGCGCATGCGATCAGCGAACTGGTCGACTGCGACCTCGTGATCGAAGCGATCGTCGAAAAACTCGACGTCAAGCAGGCGCTCTTTCGCGAGCTAGAGACTGTGGTCAGCGGGCGTTGCGTACTCGCGTCGAACACGTCGTCGCTGTCCATCACGGCGATTGCCGCGGGCTGTACCGACCCGTCGCGCGTGGTCGGCTATCACTTCTTCAATCCGGTCCCGCTGATGAAAGTCGTCGAAGTGATCGACGGCCTGCGCAGCGACCGCGAGGCGGGCGACGCGTTGATGGACCTCGCGCGCCGTATGGGCCACACACCGGTCCGCGCGAAAGACATGCCGGGCTTCATCGTCAATCACGCGGGCCGCGGCATGAACACCGAGGGCCTGCGCGTGGCCGGCGAAGGCGTGGCGAGCTTCGTCGACATCGACAGGATCATGCGCGAGCAAGCGGGCTTTCGTCTCGGCCCGTTCGAGCTGCTCGACCTGACCGCGCTCGACGTCTCGCACCCGGTGATGGAGTCGATCTACCATCAGTTCTATGAAGAGCCGCGCTTCACGCCCTCGCCCATCACCGGCACGCGGCTCGCGGGCGGACTGCTGGGACGCAAGACGGGCGAAGGGTTTTATCGCTACGAAGACGGCATGCAGCAGGTGCCCGCGGAGGCGCCCGCGCCCGCAACGTTGCCAGGCAGCGTGTGGGTCAGCAAGCGTTACCCGCAAGCCTATGAAGCCGTCGTGGAACTCATCAGCAAGGCGGGCGTGAAGCTCGACGAAGGGACGATGCCCGCCGCCGACTCGCTGATCGTCGTCACGCCGTTCGGCCACGACGCAAGCACGGCCGCCGTGGACGAAACGCTCGACGCGAGCCGCGTCGTCGCGATCGACGCGCTCTTTCCGCTCGTCGGCGCGCAACGCCGCACGCTGATGACAACACCCGCGACCACACGCGCCGCGCGCGATGCGGGCCACGCGCTCTTTGCCGCCGACGGCGTGCCCGTCACCGTGATCCGCGACTCGACCGGTTTCGTCGCGCAACGCGTGGTGGCCACGATCGTCAACATCGGCTGCGACATCGCGCAGAAACAGATCGCGACGCCGCAAGACATCGACCTCGCGGTGACGCTCGGCCTCGGCTATCCGCGCGGCCCGCTCGCACTCGGCGACGCGCTCGGCGCGGCAACCATCCTCACCATTCTGCGCAACATGTACGACGTGCTCGGCGATCCGCGCTACCGGCCATCGCCGTGGCTCGCGCGCCGCGCGCAACTCGGCATGTCGCTCACGCAATGCGACGCCGCCGACAACCCCACGGAGACACAATCATGAGCGCCGAACTGCTGACCTCGCGCCCGCCCGAAAGCGAATCGACGCTGGTCCTCACGCTGTCCAATCCCGGCGCTCGCAACGCGCTGCATCCCGACATGTACGCGGCGGGAATCGAAGCACTCGATTCGGTGGAACGCGATCCGTCGATTCGCGCCGTCGTGATCGCGGGCGCGGACAACTTTTTTTGCGCGGGCGGCAATCTGAATCGCCTGCTCGAAAATCGCGCGAAAGATCCTTCCGTGCAGGCACAAAGCATCGACCTGCTTGCCGAGTGGATTTCGGCGCTGCGGTTTTCGTCGAAACCGATCATTGCCGCCGTCGACGGCGCCGCAGCCGGCGCGGGCTTTTCGCTCGCGCTCGCGTGCGATCTGATCGTCGCTGGTGAAGACGCCAAATTCGTGATGTCGTATGCACGCGTCGGCCTCACGCCCGACGGCGGCGGCTCATGGTTCCTCGCGCAGGCCCTGCCTCGCCAACTCGCAACGGAAGTGCTGATCGAAGGCAAGCCGATCGGCGCCGCGCGTTTGCACGAAGTGGGCGTCGTCAACAAGCTCACGAAGCCGGGCACCGCGCGCGACGCCGCGGTTGCGTGGGCCGACGAACTCGGCAAGATCTCGCCCAATTCGGTCGCGCGCATCAAGACGCTGGTGTGCGCGGCCGGCACGCAGCCGCTTTCCACGCATCTGGTTGCGGAGCGCGATAACTTCGTCGCTTCGCTGCATCATCGCGAGGGGCTCGAGGGCATTTCCGCGTTCCTCGAAAAACGCGCTCCCGTGTACAAGTGAACAAGGATCATGGCCGCCTATCAGCTACCCAAGCGCCGCCGCATTTACCTGATGCGTCACGGCGACGTGACGTACTTCGACGACTCCGGCCGCACGATCGATCCTGAAACCGTGCCGTTGAACGCCAACGGCCGCGAACAGGCGAGCGCGGCGGGCCGCGTGTTCGCTGAGCAGCAGGTGCGCTTCGATCGCGTGATCGTCAGCGGCTTGCCGCGCACGATCGAAACCGCGCAGCGCGTGCTGGCCGAGACCGGTCAGCAGATCGAACTGGAGATCGAGCCGGCCTGGCAGGAGATTCGCGGCGGCAAGCTGCGGCAGATTCCGCTGCAAGACCTCGAAGCGGCGTTTCTCGGCGTGTTCGACGGTATCGTGCCGGAAAGCACGCGCTTTCTCGATGGCGAGACGATCGGCGAGTTGTTCGATCGCGTCGTGCCCGCGGTCGCCGCGTTGCGCGAAGACAGTTCGTGGGACACGGTGTTGCTGGTGCTGCACGGCGGCGTCAATCGCGCGATTCTGTCGCATGCGCTCACCGCGGGCGGCCGCACGTTCTTCGGGCATCTCGCGCAGGCCACCGGCTGCATCAATGCGCTCGACGTAGGCACCGCACCACGCGACTGGGTGCTGCGTGCAATCAACTATTCGCCGCCGTCGCCGCTGCATCGCGACATCCGCAATACGACGATGGAAATTCTCTACGCACAATTCATCCAATCCACGCGTAGCTGAAACCGAACCGGAGGAGACACATGGCGCAAGCGTCACACAGCGGCGAGCCGGAACAGCAAGCGGATTACTCGGCCTTCGAGGGCACGCGCCCCGTCAACGAGCGTCAGCGCTTTGACGGCGACGCGCTCGCCGCGTGGCTCGCGCAACACGTCGACGGTTTTTCGGGGCCGCTCACGGTCGAACAGTTCGCCGGCGGCCAGTCGAACCCAACGTTCAAACTGGTCACGCCCTCGCGGGCTTACGTGATGCGCGCGAAGCCTGGACCTGCGGCGAAATTGCTGCCGTCCGCGCATGCCGTCGAGCGCGAATATCGCGTGATGCATGCGCTTGCCGACACGGACGTGCCCGTCGCCCGCATGCTCGCGTTATGCGAGGACGAAAGCGTGATCGGCCGGGCCTTTTACGTGATGGAGTTCGTCGAAGGCCGCGTGTTATGGGATCAGTCGCTGCCGGGCATGAGCGCCGATGAACGAGCCGCAGTCTACGACGAGATGAATCGCGTGATCGCCGCTCTCCACAGTGTCGAGCCGGATAGCGTGGGTCTTTCGGACTACGGCAAGCCGGGCAACTACTTCGCGCGTCAGATCGGCCGCTGGAGCAAGCAGTATGTCGCGTCCGAAACCGAACCCATCGACGCGATGCAGCGTCTGATCGAATGGCTGCCGCAGCATATGCCGGCCGAGACGGGGCAACGCGCGTCGATCGTGCATGGCGATTATCGGCTCGATAACCTGATCTTCGATCGCAAGGAACCGAAAGTGCTTGCCGTGCTCGACTGGGAGTTGTCGACGCTCGGCGATCCGCTCGCGGACTTCGCCTATCACTGCATGGCGTGGCACGTCGATCCCGCGCAGTTTCGCGGCATCGCGGGTCTCGACTGGGCAGCGCTGGGCATTCCCGACGAGCAGCAGTACGTCGAGCGCTATTGCAAGCGTACCGGCTTCGAGATTCGCGGCGACTGGAATTTTTACCTCGCCTACAACATGTTCCGTATCGCCGCGATTTTGCAGGGAATCATGAAGCGTGTCGTCGATGGCACGGCGGCGAGTGCACAAGCTCTCGACGCAGGCCGCCGCGCGAGACCGATGGCCGAGCTCGCCTGGCGTTACGCGCAGAAAGTGCGCTGATGACCGGCGCGGGTGCCGCGCTTCATCACGCTTGCATGCTTGCACTTCAGGCAGCGCCCACATTGAATGTCGTCCGTTATCCGCGAGGTCATAGATGAATTTCGATTACACCCCGAAGGTTCAGGCGCTGCGCGAAAAGCTGCTCGCCTTTTTCGACGAGCACATTTATCCGAACGAGCACGCGTTCTACGCGGAGATCGCGCAAAACCGGCAAGACGGCAACGCGTGGCAGCCGACGCAACTGATCGAAGAACTCAAGCAGAAAGCGCGCGACGCGGGGCTCTGGAATCTGTTCCTGCCCGACTCCGTGCGTGGCGCCGGGCTCAGCAACCTCGAATACGCGCCGCTGTGCGAAATCATGGGCCGCGTGCCCTGGGCGCCCGAGGTGTTCAATTGCAATGCGCCCGACACCGGCAACATGGAAACCATCGAGCGCTACGGCAGCGAAGAGAACAAGCGCGAATGGCTCGAACCGCTTTTGCAAGGGCACATTCGTTCGGCATTTCTGATGACGGAGCCGGAAGTCGCTTCGTCGGATGCCACGAATATCCAGACCAGCATCGTGCGCGATGGCGACTATTACGTGATCAACGGGCACAAGTGGTGGTCTTCGGGCGCGGGCGATCCGCGTTGCAAGATCTACATCGTGATGGGCAAGACCGATCCCGATGCGCCGCGCCATCAACAGCAGTCAATGATCCTCGTTCCCGCCGACGCCACCGGCATCACGGTGCGCCGTCCGCTTTCCGTTTTCGGTTACGACGACGCGCCGCACGGCCACATGGAAATCACGCTCGAGAACGTGCGCGTGCCGGCGGCCAACATGCTGCTCGGCGAAGGCCGCGGCTTCGAGATCGCGCAAGGCCGCCTCGGACCCGGACGCATCCACCATTGCATGCGTCTCATCGGCCTTGCGGAGCGCGCGCTCGAATTGATGTGCAAACGGTCGCTGCAACGCGTCGCCTTCGGCAAGCCTGTGGCGATGCAAGGCGTGACGCAGGAGCGCATTGCAGAAGCGCGCTGCATGATCGAACAGGCGCGCCTGCTCACGCTCAAAACCGCGTACATGATGGACACGGTGGGCAACAAGAGCGCGCGCGGCGAAATTGCGATGATCAAGGTGGTCGCGCCTAACATGGCGTGTCAGGTGATCGATTGGGCGATCCAGGCGCACGGCGCCGGCGGCATCAGCGACGACTTCCCGCTCGCGTACGCTTATGCGTCGGCCCGAACGCTGCGTTTCGCCGACGGTCCCGATGAAGTGCATCGTAATGCGATCGCCAAGCTCGAACTCGCGCGTTATATGGAGCCGGGCGCGGCGGCTCGCGTCGAGACGCCGGTTACGCGCGTTTGATGTCTTGCCTGCGGGAAACGTTTTATGCTCCGCTGGCGGCGGCGTTTTGACCGCGCCGGTCTTGGGCTGTCGCCAGCAGCATCGTGCGATCTATGCTCTAATTTTCGCGAAGCGCGGCGCCCCGGTGGCGCCGCTGTCACAAACGAAAAGGAGCGAGGATGATCGACGTCTATAGCTGGGCGACCCCGAACGGCCACAAGGTCCATATCATGCTCGAGGAGACGGGCCTCGAGTACAACGTGCACGCAATCAACATCGGCGCCGGCGATCAGTTCAGCGCCGAATTTCTGGACATCAGCCCGAATAACAAGATTCCGGCCATTACGGATTCCGAAGGCCCACAAAGCGCGGACGGCAAACCGTTCGCGTTGTTCGAATCGGGCGCGATACTCATTTACCTCGCCGAGAAAACCGGCCGCTTTCTGCCGACCGATCCGGCTGCCCGTTATTCAGTGCTGCAATGGCTGATGTTCCAGATGGGCGGACTCGGTCCCATGCTCGGGCAGACGCACCACTTTCGCATCTACGCGCCCGAGCCGATCGAATACGCGGTCAACCGCTACACGAACGAAACGCGTCGCCTGTATGGCGTGATGGATAAGCAACTCGGCAAGACGCAATATCTCGCCGGGAACGACTATACGATTGCCGACATCGCATCGTTTCCGTGGACGCGTTCATGGCAGAACCAGGGCGTCGAACTCGACGCATTTCCGAACGTGAAGCGATGGCATGAAGAGATCGCCGCACGTCCGGCGGTTATGCGTGGTGTCGAAGTGCTCGCGTCCGCACGCAAACCGCTGATGGACGACAAGGCTAAAGAGGTGCTGTTCGGCGCGACGCAGTACGCGAAGCATTAGGGCGTAGGTGTTGCTGCGGCGTGTGCCTCGTGCCGTTCGCGTTGTGCGTTTTTCTTTCGCGCAAAGAAGCGCGAGGCGGCTCGCATGCCGCCCGCGCCGTGTGCTTTCGAAGCGGCCCGTCAAGCGCTCAGAAATAGTGGCGCGTGATGAACTCGGCGACGCACACCGGCCGGTCAGCGCCCTGCCGCTCCACGGCCACATTCCATATCACTTGCACGCCCGCATTGTCGACATCTTCGACCGACGCGACAGCGAACTGCGCGCGCAATTGGGAGCCCACCAATACCGGCGACGTGAACCGCACGCGGTTCAATCCATAGTTGACGGCCATGCGTTGCTCGAGCCGTACCGTTTTTTGCAGCAGCGCCGGAATCAGCGAAAGCGTCATGAAACCGTGCGCAATCGCACCGCCGAACGGCGACTCACGCCGCGCGCGTTCGGGGTCGACGTGAATCCACTGCTGGTCGCCGGTGGCCTCGGCGAAACGATCGACACTCGGCTGGTCGATCGTCACCCAGTCGCTGACAAGCGCCGCTCCGCCGACGAGCGCGCGCAGCGCCGCACTATCGCGGAACACGGCACCAGGCGACGCGCTCGGCGCAGTCATGATGAAGCGCCCGGATTGCGCAAGCCGAACAGGCCTTTGGAGCGCACCGTGATCACCGTCTCGCCATGCTGATTGATGCCCGCCCATTGCGTGGACACGATGCCGCGATCCGGCTTGCTCTCCGACACGCGCTTGTCGAGCACCGAGTTCGTCATGGTGATCGTGTCGCCGACGCGAACCGGCTTCAGCCAGCGTATTTCGTCGATGCCGGGCGAGCCCATCGACGTGGAGCCCGCCAGCGCGTTGCGCACCAGCATGCCCATCATGACCGAACAGGTGTGCCAGCCGCTCGCCACCAATCCGCGAAATGCGGACGCTTCGGCGGCGGCTTCGTCGACATGGAACGGTTGCGGGTCGAACTTCTGCGCGAACTCGACGATTTCCTCGCGCGTGAAAGTGTGCTTGCCGATTTCGGTCGTCGAGCCGACCGTCATGTCCTCGTAACTCAGACCCATCTCTTTATCTCCTGGCTGGCCGATTCGGTCGGCTAATCAAACTTCCGTGCTGATAAACGCAGGCAGCGCGGCAAACCGTGCGAGGTGATGATCGACATCGCCCAACGTGGTTTCAATGATAGCGAGACGTTTGAACAGATGCGCGGCGGCGACCTCGTTCGTCACGCCCATTCCGCCGTGCAACTGCACCGCCTGCTGGCCGACGAAACGCGCAGCCTGCCCCACGCGTACCTTGGCCGCGGAAATGGCGTGGCGGCGTTCGTCGACGTCTTCGCTCGAATAGCGCATGGCGGCAAGATAGGTGACCGAACGCGCCTGCTCGGCGTGAATCAGCATCTCGACCATGCGATGCTGCAATGCCTGAAAGCGCGCGATGGGTTGGCCGAACTGCTGGCGCGTCTTCGTGTAGTCGACGGTTGCGGCGTTCAATGCGTCGAGCGCGCCGAGCGCTTCCGCGCACAACAGCAGCGTGCCGTAGTCCGCGATGTGCTCGAGGGCCGCCGCGCCCGAGTGCGGGCCGCTCAAACGCCGTGCCGGCGTACCGTTGAATTGCAGTGTGGCGGCGCGTTGTCCGTCGATGGTGCGGTAGTCGGTGAGGGTCACGCCTGCCGCATCGCGCGCGACGACGAAAAGTGCGATCTCGCCATTGGCACGCGCGGGCACGATCCAGTGATGCGCCTGCGCGCCATGTATCACGACCGATTTCGTACCCGTAAGCGTGTGCTGTTCACCTTGTCCGCTCGCGGTGGTCGCGACGTCGAACAGATCGTAGCGCGCCCGCGGTTCGTGGAATGCGACCGCGAGCTTGATCTCGCCTTGGGCCGCACGCTCGAGCAGCGACACGTCTTCGCCCTGGCCCGTCCCGGCAAGCCGCAATGCCTCGATGCCAACCGCCGTCGCCCAATAAGGCTCGACCACCAAAGCGCGGCCGAGCTCCTGCATGACCACGAGCATATCGACGGGTCCGCCGTTGAAACCGCCTTGCGCTTCGGGCACCGGCAATGCGGTCAGGCCCAACTCGGTGAAAGCTGCCCAGTGAGCGTCCGAAACACCGGCATCCGAACGCACGATCGCCTGGCGCGCTTCGAAGCTATAGCTCTTGTCCAGATAGCGGCGCAGCGCGTCGGCGAATTGTTGCTGCTCGTCGTTGAAAGTGAAGTCCATGCGCCGCTCCTCAAAGTCCGAGAATCATCTGCGCGATGATGTTCTTTTGAATTTCATTCGAGCCGCCGTAAATCGACGTCTTGCGGAAGTTGAAGTAATACGCGGCCAGCGGCGCGGCATCGTCGTCTCCAGCAATGCTGTGCTCGCGTTCGCCCTCGAGGAACGGCGCGTCGAACGGAGCGGCGAGTGGCCCGACGGCTTCGACCATGAGTTCGGTCAACGCCTGCTGCACCTCCGTGCCCTTGATCTTCAGCATCGACGCTTCCGGTCCCGGTCCGCGTCCGCCTGCTTCGTTAGCGACCACGCGTTGCACGGTGACTTCGAGAGCCATCAGTTCGATCTCGAGATTCGCGACTTTTGCAGCGAATACCGGGTCATTCAAAAGGGGCTTGCCGTTCTTTTTCTGATCGAGCGCGAGGCGCTTCAGAAAAACCAGCTCGCGCTTAGACTGACCGACGCGCGCAATGCCGGTGCGCTCATGCCCGAGCAGATATTTTGCGTAAGTCCAACCGCGATTTTCCTCGCCGATCAGATTCTCGACCGGCACCTTCACGTCTTCAAAGAAAACTTCGTTGACCTCGTGGTCTTCGTCGAGCGTGATGATCGGCCGAACGGTAATGCCCGGTGTTTTCATGTCGATGACCAGGAACGAAATGCCCTCCTGCTTCTTCGCGCCGCTGTCGGTGCGTACGAGACAAAACATCATGTCCGCGTGCTGCCCCAACGTGGTCCAGGTTTTCTGCCCATTGACCACGTAATGATCGCCGACCCGTTCGGCACGCGTGCGCAGCGATGCGAGATCGGAACCGGAGTCCGGCTCTGAATAGCCCTGACACCACCAGTCAGTGCCGTCGAGAATGCGTGGCAAGTAGTAGCGTTTCTGCGCCTCGTTGCCGTACTTCATGAGAACCGGCGCGACCATCGACACACCGAATGGCAACACCGTCGGCGCGCCGACACGGGCGCACTCTTCGTCCCAGATATGGCGCTGCGTGGCATCCCAGCCGGGGCCGCCGTATTCTGTCGGCCACGCGACAACCGACCAGCCGCGCGTGCCCAGCAGCTTGTGCCAGTTGGCAAAGTCGTCGCGGTTCAAACGCTTGTGGTTGAGTACCTTCTCGCTGAGTTCGCGAGGCAGATTGGCTTCGAGCCAGGCGCGGATCTCGGCGCGGAACGCCTTCTCAGCGGGGGAATAGTCCAGATTCATGCGTAGTGTCTCCTGGCCGCCACCACCCGCCGCCAGAGAGCCACTGCGCTATTGCAGAGGTTCCTTTAAGGCAGCCGGGACCGGCAGCGGCATCACTTCGATGCCTTCTTCGACCAAAGCTCGCGCGTCTTCCGGCGTTGTGACACCGCGAATATTGCGGGCGGGCGCTTCGTTGTAGTGAATGCGCCGCGCTTCCTCGGCGAAGCGGTCGCCCACGTTCTCGGTCTTCTCCAGTACCTCGCGCAATGCGCGCATGACACGCGCCTGCAATTCACCTGCGGCCGCGGGCGCTTTCGCTTTCGCCTCTACCCCATGAGAGAGATTCAGGCGCGGAGCCGACGGCAAACGGCTCACTTCTTTCGCTCCGCAAATCGGACATTCGACCAGCTTGCGGGACTGCTGCGATTCGAAGTCATCAGCCGAAGCAAACCATCCTTCGAACCGATGGCCGTGCGGACACTGTAAATCGAGGACCTTCATATGGAATCAGGGCTTGCGTGCCAGTTTAGCGCAAAACGAAAATTTGTGAACGGTCGTTCGTAAAAACTTCACGCGCAACGCGCGACGAGTTGGGCGCTGCCGGAAGATGAGGCGCGGTGGGCGATTTTAACGCTTTGCGCAGACCCCTGCCGAAGGCTGTATGACTCCGCGCAATGCGGCGTGCGTGCGTGAGCCAACGCCCAGCGCTTCGCCCCCAACGACGTATCAGCCTCACGCGTGCGAACCCCTCCGTTCACGATTGACGCTCACGCCACCAGGCATTCCAGCCGACGATTGAAGCGCGGTTCAAGCTCCCGCGCCTCTTTGGCAAGGTTGACCTGTTTAGCCGTTTTGGCGACGTCGAAAACGTCGGCCTTGATGTCGTAGCCACCGCGCGCGTTCAGCCAGTCCAGCACGTCCGACAGATGCCAGACTGACGCGCTTCCCTCGTGCACCGGCGGGGGAAATTCGACCGCATGGCTCAACATGAGCTTGCGCATGTTTTGCCGCGATACGCCGGCAATTTCGGCGACGTCGGTCAACCCGACGAAGTCGGGCCCGGCTTCGACAAGCCGTGCCGACGGCACCGCCTTTTTGACGTCTCCGAGCGCGCTGACCAGTGCCTCGACCGCCGACGGTGCTTCGCGCGAAAAGACGAGCGCCAGTCGCCCCGCTTGCCCCACGCCGACCGTGGCGTCGTCGCAGCCTGCGTCGCCCAGGCGTTCGACAATCGCGTCAAGATCACTGTCTTGCGCGGCAAGCTTATACTTCAACGTGAACGTATATTCCATTTGCTACTCCTGCTTTATTCGGCCACAACGTTGCCTACTCAATGCTTTTGCGAACGATGCGCCGTGCAATTGTCGACCACACGCCGCAAATGTCTAGCGTGGTTATCAGCATTCTTCGGCGTACTCCATACGCTTGAAATGCAGAATTCTCCGCAACGGCACTCCGCATCTTTGTAAGGGCAATACATTTTTCCCCAGGCGTGGCCCTTGCCTCCGCTCTGTATGCGCCACCCGCGCCGCTCGGCATAAGCCAGCGCAGCCTCGATCTCTTTTTTAGCGTGGACTCCACGAACCATCCTGTCCTCCAATTTAATACTCGCGAATCGGGTTGTCAAGTGACAACCAGATTTTAATCGCGGAGCTCAACCGCCTCACATGCTTCGTTATCCCGATTAATGCAGCAGTGAAGACGTTTGCCGGCCTTCCATACTAAAGTTGCCGCCGCGATCACGCGAGACTGCCGGATGGCATAGGACAAAGGCGCTCATATTCAGACACCGCACGCCGCGGTAAAGACAGAAGCCTTATCGCGCTTCAGAGTGACGAAGCCCCTGCCGGTCGACGACCGGCAGGGGCTTCCTGGATGCGGCGCAAGCGTCGCCTGCGCGTTGGGAGACTCTGAAAAAACTACTGCGGCTGCGCCATCGGCCAGACGCCGGACAGCACTTTCTCCAGCCAGAACGTGCCGATGATCGTTTTCACGTCAGTGATCTTGCCGGTCCGCACCCACTCGGACACTTCGGGAACCGTAGCAGTAAACATCTCGAGGAACTCGCCGTCGTCGAGCTTGCGCTCGCCCGCAGTCAAGCCGCGCGCGAGGTAGATGTCGATGAACTCGGTCGAGTAGGAAATGATCGGGTGAACACGCGTCAGGTACACATACTCGCGCGCCGTGTAGCCCGTCTCCTCGCGCAATTCGCGAATGGCGCAAGCGAGCGCGCCTTCGTTCGGATCGAGCTTGCCGGCCGGATACTCGACCATGACCTTGCCCATCGGATAGCGATACTGGCTTTCCAGCAGCACACGGCCGTCGTCGAACAGCGGAATCACCATCACGGCGCCGGGGTGCTCCACATACTCACGGGTAGCATGCTTGCCGTCGGGCAGGCGCACGGTGTCGCACTTGAGCGTCAGGAACGGCCCCTGGTGGACCGTCTTACTGTCGACACAGGTCTCGGTAAGGACGGCGTCGTGGTCGGGAAGTTCAGCCATATGCGGACCTCGGGACAGCTTGGTGCGCGACGGCGAGACGCCGTCAGCGGCGTTTGACGAGATACTGGAAAGTGAAGCCGGGGAAGGCGAACACGACGAACAGCGCGAACGTGATCGCGTAGAACTGCCAACCCTGTTCGAAGCGGTTGCCGGCGCGCGCTTCGAGCAGAAAGCCCAGCGCGCCGACCACGAAGTACAGCACGATCAGCTCGGCAATCCGGACCCATGCGCTTTTCTTCGCCGCCTTCAACGGGACGGCAGCGAAGAGCCGCTGATTCAGGAACGGCAGATTGGCGCCCACCAGCGCCAACAGCACGATAAACCAGCCCGCTGCCGACATCAGAACGACAGCGTGTGCTGGATAGCCTGCAGGCAAGCTTTCAACAGCGGATCGGGCACGATGCCCAGCACCAGCACGGCCACGCCATTGAGCGCGAGCAACGCGCGCGTGCCCGTGTCCGCGACGATCGCCGACTTGTCTTGCGGCTCATCGAAGTACATGAGCTTCACGATACGCAGGTAGTAGAACGCGCCGAACAGCGACGTGATCACCGCGAGCACCGTGAGCCAGGTCAGGCCGGCGTTCATCGTGGCCTGCAGCACCGCGAGCTTCGCGTAGAAACCGACCGCAGGCGGAATGCCGGCGAGCGAGAACATCATCACCATCATGACGAACGCGAACACCGGGCTCCGTTGGTTCAGCCCCTTGAAGTCGTCGAGCGTATCCGCTTCGAATTCGCGGCGTGCGAGCAGCATGATGACGCCGAAGGTGCCCATCGTCGTGATCAGATAGACGATGCTGTAGTACATCGCCGAGCCATAGGCGCTCGCAGCACCGGTGGTCTTGTGATCGACCACGCCGGCCAGCAGGCCGAGCAGCACGAAGCCCATGTTCGAGATCGCCGAGTACGCGAGCATCCGCTTGACGTTGCGCTGCACGATACCCGTGATGTTGCCGACGATAAGCGACAGCGCCGCGAGAATCACCAGCATTTGCTGCCATTCGACAGCGAGCGGCAGCAGACCCATCACCAGGAAGCGCAGGCCCCATGCGAATGCCGCCACCTTCGGACCACCGCCGACCAGCAGCGTCATCGCCGTCGGCGCGCCCTGATAGACGTCGGGCACCCACATGTGGAACGGCACGGCGCCCATCTTGAACGCCACACCGGCGACGATGAAGATAACGCCGAACAGCAGCACGCTCGGATCGTAGTGGCTCTGACCGATCGCCTTGAACACTTCGTTCAGATCGAGCGAGCCGGTCGCGCCGTACAGCATCGAGATGCCGTACAGCAGGAAGCCCGAAGCCAGCGCGCCGAGCACGTAGTACTTCATGGCCGCTTCGTTCGACGGCGCGGCTTCCCGACGCAGTGCGATCACGCCATAGAGCGACAGCGACATCAGTTCCAGACCGAGATACAGCGTCAGGAAGTTGTTGCCGGAGATCATCACGAGCTGACCGAGCAGCGAGAACATGCCGAGCAGGAAGAACTCGCCGCGATACAGCCCGCGATCTTCGAGGTAGCGGCGCGAATACACGATCGTGACCGCGTAGCCGAGTGTCACCACCGCTTTCATCAGGCTCGCGAACGAGTCGACGACGTACATGCGGCTGAAGAAGTAATGCACCGACGGGTCGAACGCATTGACCGCGAACCAGATGCCGGCGACGAGCGACGACAGGAACGCGATGAAATACGTGGTACGGCGACCGGCCTGGCCGACGAACGTGTCGTTGAGCCACGCGACGACAACGGCGAGCATCACCAGTGCGTCGGGCAACAGAGCAGTCATAGGGGCGTTTTGCATGGTCTTTAATTCCTCCTCTGCGTTACTGAGACAACGGCAGCTTCGACTGCGCAACGTGGGAGAGGAGGTTTTCCACGGATACGTGCATCACATCGGTAAAGGGCTTCGGATACAGGCCCATGAAGAGCGTCAGTGCGGCGAGCACTGCCAGCATGAAAAACTCGCGGCGGTTGATGTCGAGCAGGCCCTTCACGTGGTCGTTGGCGACCGCGCCGAAGTAGACGCGCTTGTACATCCACAGCGTGTAGGCCGCGCCGAGAATCAGCGTCACGGCGGCGCCGCCGGCGATCCAGAAGTTGTACTGGACGGCGGCCAGAATCACCATGAATTCGCCGACAAAACCCGAGGTGCCCGGCAAGCCGCAATTGGCCATCGAGAACAGCATCACGAACGCCGCGAATTTCGGCATGACGTTGACAACGCCGCCGTAGTCCGCGATCTGACGCGAGTGCATGCGGTCGTACAGCACGCCGATGCTAAGGAACATCGCGCCCGACACGAAGCCGTGCGAGATCATCTGAACGATCGCGCCTTCCACGCCGAGCTGATTGAAGATAAAGAAGCCGAGCGTGACGAAGCCCATGTGCGCGATCGACGAATACGCGACCAGCTTCTTCATGTCCGCCTGCACCATCGCGACGAGGCCGATGTAGATCACGGCGATCAGCGACAGCGTAATGACGACCGGCGCGAGGAAGTGGCTTGCGTCCGGTGCGATCGGCAGCGAGAAGCGCAGGAAACCGTATGCGCCGAGCTTCAGCATGATCGCGGCCAGCACGACGGAGCCGCCGGTCGGCGCTTCCACGTGGGCGTCAGGCAACCACGTGTGCACCGGCCACATCGGCACCTTCACGGCGAACGCCATGAAGAACGCTATGAACAGCAACACCTGCGGCGTCATCGCGATCTGCGCATGCTGCCAGGTGGCGAGATCGAACGTGCCGGTCTGGACGTACAGATAGAGCAACGCGACCAGCATCAGGAGCGAGCCCATCAGCGTGTACAGGAAGAACTTGAACGCCGCGTACACGCGGTTCGCCCCGCCCCACACGCCGATGATGATGTACATCGGAATCAGCGTCGCTTCGAAGAACACATAGAACAGCATGCCGTCGGCCGCGCTGAACACGCCGACCATGATGCCCGACAGGATCAGGAACGAGGCCAGATACTGGCCCACGTTCTTCGTGATGACTTCCCATCCGGCGATCACCACGATCACCGTGATCAATGCGGTCAACACGACGAACCACATCGAGATGCCGTCGACACCGAGGTGATACGTAATGTTGAATCGTTCGATCCAGTTGGCCTGTTCGACGAACTGAAGATCGGCGCTGCTCGAATCAAAACCGGTGATCAGCGGAATCGTGACGATGAAGCTGACGATCGAGCCAATCAGTGCGACCCAGCGCGCGGGGCCGGGGTTACGGTCGGAGCCGATGGCCAGAACCAGCAGGCCGCAAAGGATCGGCAACCAGATGGCGAGACTGAGAATCGGATAAGCGTGCATTAGTGTCCCTCGCCTTATTTGCCGCCGAGCGTTACAAACAGGGTCAGGAGCCCCAACATGCCGATAATCATGGCGAACGCGTAGTGGTAGATGTAGCCGGATTGGAGGAAGCGGATCACGCCGGCGAACCAGCCGATAAAGCGTGCGCTGCCGTTGACGATGCCGTCGATCACGACGACGTCGCCCTCCTTCCAGAGACCACGGCCAATCGCCACGGCGCCCCGCGCAAACACGACTTCGTTGATCTTGTCCATGTAGTACTTGTTATCGAGCAGCGTGTAGATCGGCCCGAACGCGCGCTTGATGGTAGCCGGCAGTTCAGGACGAACCAGATACAGGAACCACGCGACGAGCACACCCGCGAGCGCGAGCCACACCGGCAGGCCCGCGACCGAGTGCAGGCCCATTGCCGCCCAGCCGTGGAACTCTTCGGCCATCTCATGCAGCGCCGGATGGTTTTCGCCGATGAAGATCACCTTCTCGAACGCCACGCCGTGCTGGAAGAAGTCGCCGAACAGCATCGGGCCGACCGCGATCGCGCCGATCACGACAGACGGAATCGCCAGCAGCACCAGCGGCAGCCACACGACCCACGGCGTTTCATGCGGTTCGTGCGCGTGACCGTGATCGTCGTGACCATGCGCGTCGTGACCATGTGCGTCATGGCCGTTGCCATGACCGTGGGCCGCGGCTTCGGCGCCCATCGGTGAATCCGGATGCTTCGGATCGCGGAAGCGCTCCTTGCCGTGGAACACCATGAAATACATACGGAACGAATACAGCGCGGTGACGAACACGCTTGCCACCACGGCGAAATAGGCAAAGCCCGAACCCGGCAGATGCGACAGCTTCACTGCGTCGATGATCGAATCTTTCGAGTAGAAGCCCGAGAAGAACGGCGTGCCGATCAGCGCCAGCGAACCGATCAGCGACGTGATCCACGTGATCGGCATGTATTTGCGCAGGCCGCCCATGTTGCGCATGTCCTGATCGTGGTGCATGCCGATGATCACGGAACCCGCACCGAGGAACAGCAGCGCCTTGAAGAACGCGTGCGTCATCAGGTGGAACACGCCGACCGGATAAGCCGACACGCCGAGCGCGACCGTCATGTAGCCGAGCTGCGAGAGCGTGGAGTAAGCCACCACGCGCTTGATGTCGTTCTGGACAATCCCGAGGAAGCCCATGAACAGCGCGGTAATGGCGCCGATCACCGTGACGAACGACAGCGCACTATCCGACAGTTCGAACAGCGGCGACATGCGCGTGACCATGAAGATACCGGCCGTCACCATGGTTGCCGCGTGAATCAGCGCGGAAATCGGCGTCGGGCCTTCCATCGAATCCGGCAGCCATACGTGCAGCGGAAACTGCGCCGACTTACCCATTGCGCCGATGAAAAGGCAGATACACGCCACCGTCAGCAGGCCCCAATCGGTACCCGGAAAGCTCAATGCGGCCAGTTCAGTGCGCTTGGCAAACACGTCGCCGTAGTTCATCGAACCGGCAAACGCGAACAGCAGGCCGATACCCAGCAGAAAGCCGAAGTCGCCGACGCGGTTCACGATGAACGCCTTCATGTTCGCGTAGATCGCCGACTCGCGCGTGTAGTAGAAACCGATCAGCAGGTACGACACGAGACCCACTGCTTCCCAGCCGAAGAACAGCTGCAGGAAGTTGTTGCTCATCACGAGCATCAACATCGAAAACGTGAAGAGCGAGATGTACGAGAAGAAGCGCTGGTAGCCGTCGTCGTCGGCCATGTAGCCGATCGTATAGATGTGCACCATCAGCGACACGAAGGTCACGACGCACATCATCATGGCCGTGAGCGAATCGACGAGGAAGCCGACTTCGAACTTGGTCTTGCCGATGGACATCCATTCGTAGACGGTGGCGTTGAAGCTCGCGCCGTCCAGCACCTGGAAGAACACCATCATCGACAGAACGAACGAGATGGCAACGCCGAGGATCGTGACCGAGTGCGCACCCGCGCGCCCTACCGCCTTCCCGAACAGCCCCGCGATCAGGCAACCGGCCAGCGGTGCCAGCGGAATCGCCAGCAGCAGGTTTTCATTGAGTATCGTGGACATAACCGCTTTTCCTGAGATTAACCTTTGAGCTGATCGAGATCTTCGACATTGATCGTGTCGAGGCTACGGAACAGGGTCACCAGAATTGCGAGGCCGATCGCTGCTTCCGCTGCCGCTACGGTCAGCACGAAGAACACGAAAATCTGGCCATGCACGTCGCCGAGATAATGCGAGAAGGCGACGAAATTGGTATTCACCGCGAGCAGCATCAGTTCGATCGCCATCAGGATGATGATGACGTTGCGACGGTTCAGGAAAATACCGACGATGCTGATCGCAAACAGAATCGCGCCGAGCACGAGGTAATGGGCAAGGGTCAACATGATTTCTATCTCCTGTCCGCTCAGCTGTTCTTCGCAGACGCCGATTCGGCTGCTGCGGCCGCCGCTGCGGCTTCTTCCGCCGCGACGGTCGCCGGGCTCTTTTCCGACGGCATCTTCACGACGCGCACGCGATCCTGCGCACGCACCTTGACCTGGTCGCTGATCTTCTGGCGCTTGCTGTCCTTCTTGTGGCTCGTGGTCAGCGCGATAGCCGCGATGATCGCCACCAGCAGCACGAGGCCGGCCACTTCGAACGCGAAGATGTAGTCGGTGTAAATCACTTTGCCGATCAGGCGGGTGTTCGACCAGTCGCCCATGCCGCCCGCCGCGGCGGTCGTGTCGGGCACCACCGTGCTCGTCGCACCGTAGCCGTGCCACAGGATCAGCGCGGTTTCGAGCACGATGATCGCGCCCACCACCGTGGCCATCGGCACAAAGCGCCTGAAGTCCTTGCGCAGCACGTCGAGGTTGATGTCCAGCATCATCACGACGAACAGGAACAGCACCATCACCGCGCCCACATAGACCAGCACCAGCAGGATGGCGAGGAACTCGGCCTGCAGCAGCATCCAGATAGCCGCTGCGTTGAAGAACGCCAGCACGAGAAACAGTGCGGACGACACCGGGTTGCGCGAGGTGATCACCTTCAGCCCTGAAACCACCAGGAGCAGCGCGAAGATGTAGAACAGTACGGTCGTGAATTCCATGATTACCGGTTCATCGTTAGGCCATCGTCAGGCATTTTCTTTGGCACGGGCGTCCGGCCACAGCGTGACAACCGCCGGAACAGACGCACGCGTGCGCCGTGCCGCGGCTTGCATACCGCGGCGCTCGGCCCGACAACAGGCCGTATTACTGCTGCATTGACTTGATGCGCTACTGCCGCACCTACTGCTTGTACTTGGACGCTTTAACGATACGGTGCGTCGGCAGCCTTGTTCGCGGCGATCTCCGCTTCGTAACGATCGCCCACGGCCAGCAGCATGTCCTTCGTGAAGTACAGATCGCCGCGCTTTTCGCCGTGATATTCGAGAATGTGCGTCTCGACAATCGAATCGACCGGGCAGCTTTCTTCGCAGAAACCGCAGAAGATGCACTTGGTCAGGTCGATGTCGTAACGTGTGGTGCGGCGCGTGTTGTCTTCGCGCGTTTCCGACTCGATCGTGATGGCGAGCGCCGGGCACACCGCTTCGCACAGCTTGCACGCGATACAGCGCTCTTCGCCATTCTCATAACGTCGCAGCGCATGCAGTCCGCGAAAACGCGGCGAAATGGGCGTCTTCTCTTCCGGGAACTGCACGGTCACCTTGCGCTGGAACGTATAACGTCCGGTCAACGCGAGGCCCTTGATGAGTTCCGTCAAAAAGAAGGTCTTGAAAAAATTTTGGATTGCGGTCATGAGTTCATCCGCCCTTTATTTCCAGATATTCCACGGCGACATGATCCAGAAGCCGACCACCACCAGCCACACCACGCACACCGGAATGAAAATCTTCCAGCCGAGACGCATGATCTGGTCATAGCGGTAGCGCGGGAACGTGGCACGCGCCCAGATGAACACCGACAGCAGCAGGAAAACCTTGAGGACGAGCCAGAAGATGCCGGGGATAAACGACAGGAAGCCGAACGGAGCACTCCAGCCGCCGAGAAACAGCGTCGACGCCAGCGCCGAGATCACGATCATGTTGATGTACTCGGCGAGGAAGAACAGCGCGAACGCCATACCCGAGTAATCGATCATGTGACCCGCGACGATTTCCGATTCGCCTTCCACCACGTCGAACGGATGGCGGTTCGTTTCCGCGATGCCCGAGATGAAGTACACGACGAACATCGGCAACAGCGGCAGCCAGTTCCACGACAGGAAGTTCAGGCCGTGTGCGGCGAAGAAGCCGCGTTCCTGCGAACCGACGATGTCCGACAGATTCAGCGTGCCCGCCGTCATCAGCACGACGACCAGCGCGAAGCCCATCGAAATTTCGTACGACACCATTTGCGCCGCGGCCCGCATCGCGCCGAGGAACGCGTACTTCGAGTTCGACGCCCAGCCGGCCAGAATCACGCCGTACACGCCGATCGACGAAATCGCGATCGCATACAGCAGACCCGCGTTGATGTCGCCGAGCACCGCGCCCGCCTGGAACGGAATCACCGCCCAGACCGCGAAAGCCGGCACCACCACCATGATCGGCGCGATCATGTAGATCCAGCGGCTTGCCTGGGTCGGCTGAATCACTTCTTTCAGCAACAGCTTCAGCACGTCGGCGATAGGCTGCAAAAGACCTGCGGGGCCGACGCGGTTCGGGCCGAGACGCACGTGCATCCAGCCGATCAGCTTACGCTCCCACAGAATCAGGTAAGCCACGCACAGCAGGATCACGACGGCCACCACCAGGATGCGCACCAGTGCCCACACCGTGGGCCATGCCACACCGAGAAGCTGGGTGCCGCCCGAGTTGATCGTATCGAACAAGCTCATTTACGCCTTCTCCACCACCAGTTCACCGAACAGGCTGCCCAGCGCTGCACCGGCAGGCGTGGCCGCCGATACGCGGACGACCGTCTCCGCAAGATTCGCGTCGCGCACGGCCGGCAACTGCACCGATTGCTCGCCCTGGCGCACGCGCACCGCGTCGCCTTCCTTCAAACCCAGTTTGTCGAACAGCGCGGCCGGCAGGCCGACGTTGTTCGCGGCACGCGCGGCTGCGGTCAGATGCAGCGATTCCGCGCGACGAACCAGCGCGTCGGCATGGTAGATCGGCACGTCGGCGATGCGCTCGAACTTGCCTTCCGCTGCCTTCGCCGTCTTGCCGCGAGCAACCGTTACGCCCGTGCGGTTCGACAGGCGCGATTGCAGTTCGCCGTCGCCGAGCGCCGCGTTGCGCACTTCTTCCGCCGTGTCGTACTCGAAGCCGGGCGCGCCCAGCAGGCTGCCCAGCACGCGCAACACCTTCCATGCGGGGCGCGTCTCGCCAAGCGGACGCACGACGCCGTTAAACGTCTGCACCGTGCCTTCCGCGTTGACGAACGTACCGGCCGTTTCAGTGAACGGCGCGATCGGCAGCAGCACGTCCGCGTATTCGGCGCCCGTCTGGAACGGCGACATCACGACGACCATCTCAGCCTGGTTCAACGCAGCCAAAGCCTGCGCCGGATTGGCCGTGTCGAACTCCGGTTCGAAGTTCATCAGCACATAACCCTTGCGCGGTTGTTCGAAGACTTCGCGAGCGTTCAGGCCGCCTTCGCCCGGCAATGCGTTCACCAGATGCGCGCCGACCGTGTTCGCGCCTTCCGTCAGGAAGCCGAGCGTTGCGCCGGTTGCGTCTGCGATCCACTGAGCCGCTGCATGAATGACCGCGAAATCCGGATGACGCACCGCGCCGTTGCCGAGCAGCACCAGGCGACGCTCGCCCGTAGCCAGCGACCTGGCGACTTCCTTGTCGGCGTCCGACGCTTGTGCGCCAGAGAACGCTTCCGGCAGCGCCGTGCCGTTCGCTTGCGAGACCGCCGACGCGATGCCGGCGAGTGCCTCGAGCCATGCCGACGGCGCCGCAGCGATACGCCGCGCTTGCGGGATCAGCGCGTCGTCGCCGGTGGCTTGCACCAGCGTGAGCTTCGCGCCGCCCTTGGCCGCCTGACGCAGACGCGCGGCGAACAGCGGATGATCGCGGCGCAGATCGGAACCGATCACGAGCGCCGAGTCGATATTCGACAGGTCCGCAATAGCAGTGCCGAGCCACGGCGTGCCGTTGACCGGCGCCGAGAAGTCCGACTGACGCAGACGGAAGTCGACGTTAGGCGTGCCGACCGCTTGCGCCAGTTGCTTCAGCAGGAACAGTTCTTCGACCGTGCTGTGCGCGCTGCCAAGCGCGGCCAGCGCGTTTGCGCCGTGGTCGCCCTTGATGCCCTTCAGACCTTTGACCACGTAGTCGAGCGCGGTCTGCCAGTCGGTCTCGACCCACTTGCCGCCCTGCTTCAGCATGGGCTGCGTCAGACGTTCGGGGCTGTTCAGGCCTTCGTACGAGAAGCGGTCCTTGTCCGAAATCCAGCATTCGTTGATTGCTTCGTTTTCGAACGGCAGAACCCGCATCACGCGGTTGTTCTTCACCTGCACGACGAGATTGGCGCCGACGGAATCGTGCGGGCTTACCGACTTGCGGCGCGACAGTTCCCACGTACGCGCGCTGTAGCGGAACGGCTTGCTGGTCAGCGCGCCGACCGGGCACAGGTCGATCATGTTGCCCGACAGTTCGGAGTCGACCGTCTTGCCGACGAACGACGTGATTTCCGAATGCTCGCCGCGGCCCAGCATGCCCAGTTCCATCACGCCGGCCACTTCCTGGCCGAAGCGCACACAGCGCGTGCAGTGGATGCAACGGGACATCTCTTCCATCGAGATCAGCGGGCCGACGTTCTTGTGGAACACGACGCGCTTTTCTTCGCTATAACGCGACGACGACTTGCCGTAGCCCACCGCCAGATCCTGCAACTGACACTCGCCGCCCTGATCGCAAATCGGGCAATCCAGCGGGTGGTTGATCAGCAGGAATTCCATCACGGATTGCTGGCCCTTCACCGCCTTTTCGGACCTCGTGCGCACGATCATGCCGGCCGACACGGGCGTCGCGCATGCGGGCACGGCCTTCGGCATCTTTTCGACATCGACGAGACACATCCGGCAGTTGGCCGCAATCGACAGCTTCTTGTGATAGCAGAAGTGAGGAATGTACGTGTCGACCTTATGCGCAGCCTGGATCACCATGCTGCCTTCGGGCACTTCTACTTTCTTGCCGTCTATTTCAAGTTCAACCATGATGGTCAATCTTCCTTAACCTGTTACCGCTCAATCGTTCGCCCCGTTCATCGCCCGCTCGGCAATGAATCCCGTGGTTGACGTGTTCTGGTGCATACCTGTCCGGCGTGCCGCTTGTCCGGGAGCTTGCCCGAGCGCCTGTCCGTGCGCGCCTCGGGCGACTTGCGAGGTCGCTCAGCAACCTCGCTCAGGCAGCCACTGTTTCCGCTGCCGCCGCAGCGCCCGCATGACCGCCGACGAGGCAATGCTTGTGGGCGACGTGATATTCGAATTCGTCCCAGTAGTGCTTGAGCATGCCGCGAACCGGCATGGCCGCCGCATCGCCGAGCGCGCAGATCGTGCGGCCCATGATGTTTTCCGCGACCGAGTTCAGTAAATCCAGATCTTCCGGACGGCCAAGACCGTGCTCGATACGATGCACGACGCGATACAGCCAGCCCGTGCCTTCGCGGCAAGGCGTGCATTGACCGCACGACTCTTCGTAATAGAAGTACGACAGACGCAGCAGCGAACGCACCATGCAACGCGTTTCGTCCATGACGATGACCGCGCCCGAGCCGAGCATCGAGCCCGCCTTGGCGATCGAGTCATAGTCGAGGTCGGTCTGCATCATGATGTCGCCCGGAATGACCGGTGCCGACGAACCGCCAGGAATCACGGCCTTGATCTTGCGGCCGCCGCGCATGCCGCCGGCGAGATCCATCAGCGTGGCGAACGGCGTGCCGAGCGGAACTTCGTAATTGCCCGGACGTTCAACGTCGCCCGAGATCGAGAAGATCTTCGTGCCGCCGTTGTTCGGCTTGCCGATTTCCAGGTAATTTTGCGGGCCGATGGCGAGCAGGAACGGCACCGCGGCAAACGTCTCGGTGTTGTTGATCGTGGTCGGCTTGCCGTACACGCCGAAGCTCGCCGGGAACGGCGGCTTGAAGCGCGGCTGGCCTTTCTTGCCTTCGAGCGACTCGAGCAACGCGGTTTCTTCGCCGCAGATGTAGGCGCCGTAACCGTGATGCGCATGTAGCTCGAACGAGAAGCCCGAACCCATGATGTTTTCGCCGAGGAACCCGGCGCGGCGAGCTTCGTCCAACGCTTCTTCAAAGCGTTTGTAGACTTCCCAGATTTCGCCGTGGATGTAGTTGTAGCCGACCGTAATGCCCATTGCGTACGCGCCAATGGCCATGCCTTCGATCAGCGAATGCGGATTGAAGCGCAGGATGTCGCGGTCTTTGAACGTGCCCGGCTCGCCTTCGTCCGAATTGCAGACGAGGTACTTCTGGCCCGGGAACTGACGCGGCATGAAGCTCCACTTCAGGCCGGTCGGGAAGCCCGCGCCGCCACGGCCGCGCAGACCCGACGCCTTGACGTCGGCGATCACCTGCTCGGGCGGAATTTTTTCTTCCAGAATGCGGCGCAGCTGGGCGTAACCGCCGCGCGCCACATAGTCTTCGAGATGCCAGTTGTCGCCGTTCAGGCCGGCGAGAATCAGCGGTTTGATGTGACGATCGTGTAAAGACGTCATTTCGAAAGTTCCTCGAGCAGCTGGTCGATCTTCTCGCGGCTCATGAAGCTGCACATGCGATGGTTGTTCACCAGCATCACCGGCGCGTCGCCGCACGAACCCATGCATTCGCCTTCTTTCAAGGTGAATTTGCCGTCGGCCGTGGTTTCGCCGAAGTCGATGCCGAGCTTCTGCTTCAGATATTCAGCGGCGCTGTCCGAGCCGCCGTCCGGGCCGAGTTGACACGGCAGGTTCGTGCAGAGCGTGATCTTGTGCTTGCCGACCGGCGACGTCTCGTACATCGTGTAGAAGGTGGCGACCTCCTGCACGGCGACTGCCGGCATGCCGAGATAGTCCGCGACGAACTGCATGAGTTCGGGCGACAGCCAGCCATGCTCTTCCTGAGCAGTGGCCAACGCCGACATCACGGCGGACTGTTTCTGATCGGCGGGATACTTCGCGATCGCACGATCGATTTCTTTCAGGCCTTCAGCTGAGATCATTTTCAGACACGACTCTTTCAATTCCTACCGAACGAAAACCCGTCGCTCACTTCGTGCTGCGACAGACCCGGCGTTCCTTTGCTTGACGCGCGCTTCGGACCTGCATGAAGACGCGCGCCGATGAATACGTCCTAGCGATCTACTTCGCCGAACACGATGTCTTGCGTGCCGATGATCGTCACGGCGTCGGCGATCATGTGGCCGCGCGCCATTTCGTCGAGCGCGGACAGATGCGCATAGCCCGGCGCGCGAATCTTGAGGCGATACGGCTTGTTCGCGCCGTCGGAAATCAGGTAGATGCCGAATTCGCCCTTCGGATGCTCGACGGCGGCATACGACTCGCCTTCCGGCACGTGGAAGCCTTCAGTGAACAGCTTGAAGTGGTGAATCAGCTCTTCCATGTTCGACTTCATGCCCACGCGCGACGGCGGCGCAACCTTGTGATTGTCGATCATCACAGGGCCCGGATTCTTGCGCAGCCACTCAATGCACTGTTTCACGATGCGCGTGGATTGACGCATTTCTTCGACACGGACCAGATAGCGGTCGTAGCAGTCGCCATTCACGCCGACCGGAATGTCGAAGTCCAGCTTTTCGTACACTTCGTACGGCTGCTTCTTGCGCAGATCCCACTCGATACCCGAGCCGCGCAGCATTGCGCCGGACATGCCCATTTGCAGCGCGCGCTCCGGGCTGACCACGCCGATGCCGACCAGACGCTGCTTCCAGATCCGGTTGTCGGTGAGCAGCGTTTCGTATTCGTCGACGCACTTCGGGAAGCGCGTGAAGAAGTCGTCGATAAAGTCGAGCAACGAGCCCTGACGGTTCTCGTTCATCCTCGACAATGCCTTCGCATTGCGAATCTTCGACGCCTTGTATTGCGGCATTGCGTCAGGCAGATCGCGATAAACGCCGCCCGGGCGGTAATACGCCGCATGCATGCGCGCGCCGGACACCGCTTCGTACACGTCCATCAGATCTTCACGCTCGCGGAACGCGTACAGGAACACGGCCATTGCGCCAACGTCGAGCGCGTGCGCGCCGATCCACATCAGGTGGTTCAGCACGCGCGTGACTTCGTCGAACATCACGCGGATGTATTGGGCGCGCACCGGCACGTCGATGCCGAGCAGCTTTTCGATCGCCATCACGTAGCCGTGCTCGTTGACCATCATCGACACATAGTCGAGACGGTCCATGTACGGCACCGACTGAATGAACGTTTTCGTTTCGGCGAGCTTTTCAGTCGCGCGATGCAGCAGGCCGATGTGCGGATCGGCGCGCTGGATGACTTCGCCGTCGAGTTCCAGCACGAGGCGCAGCACGCCGTGCGCTGCCGGGTGCTGAGGGCCGAAGTTGAGCGTGTAGTTCTTAATCTCTGCCATGGCGTTCTCTTAGTGTTTCAGACCGCCATAGCGATCTTCGCGGATCACGCGCGGCGTGATTTCCCGCGGCTCGATCGTCACAGGCTGATAGACGACGCGCTTCTCTTCCGGGTCGTAACGCATTTCGACGTAACCGGAGACGGGGAAATCTTTACGGAACGGGTGACCAATAAAACCGTAGTCGGTCAGAATGCGGCGCAGATCCGGGTGGCCTTCGAAGACGATGCCGTAAAGGTCGAACGCCTCGCGCTCGTACCAGTTCGCCGAATTCCAGATATCGACGACGGACGGCAGAATGGGCATGTCGTCATTCGGCGCGAACACGCGAAGCCGCAGACGCCAGTTATTCTGCACCGACAACAAATGCAGAACGGCCGCGAAACGCGGACCGTCGTAAGCGCCGTCGGCATAGGTTTGATAGTCGACGCCGCACAGGTCCATCATCTGCTCGAAACCGAGCGAGCGGTCGTCGCGCAGACGCGTTGCCACGTTGAGGTAGTCGCTCGCTTTCACGACGATCGTCAACTCACCGATTGCCTCGGTAGTGCTCAACAGGAGGCCGCCAAAGGCCGCCTCGAGGTTCGCTTTCAGGGTCTCGAGTTTGCTTGCCATATTGTGGGGAGAGGCGTTGCCTTATTGACGGGCGATTGTGTTGGTGCGGCGAATCTTGGCCTGCAACTGGATCACGCCGTAGACCAGCGCTTCCGCTGTCGGCGGGCAACCCGGCACGTAGACGTCGACCGGCACGATGCGATCACAACCGCGCACTACCGAATACGAGTAGTGGTAATAGCCGCCGCCGTTCGCGCACGAACCCATCGAAATCACCCAGCGCGGCTCGGCCATCTGGTCGTACACCTTGCGCAGAGCCGGCGCCATTTTGTTGCACAGCGTGCCGGCGACGATCATCACGTCCGACTGACGCGGACTCGGACGAAACACCACGCCGAAACGGTCGAGGTCATAACGGGCCGCGCCCGCATGCATCATCTCGACCGCGCAGCACGCCAGACCAAACGTCATCGGCCACAGCGAACCGGTGCGCGTCCAGTTGATCAGTTTGTCAGCCGTCGTGGTGACAAACCCTTCCTTCAAGACCCCTTCGATACTCATTTGCTTTCCACTCCAGACGGGGCGGCAAGCCTTGGCCACCCACGCAAACCGGCGATTAAACCATCATTCCCAGTCGAGGCCGCCCTTCTTCCAGATATAGGCGAAGCCCAGCAGGAATTCGAGCAGGAAAATCATCATCGCCATGAAGCCAGGCCAGCCGATGTCGCGCAGGGCGACGCCCCACGGGAACAGGAACGCGGTTTCAAGATCGAAAATGATGAAGAGAATGGCGACGAGGTAATAGCGCACGTCGAACTTCATGCGCGCATCTTCGAATGCTTCGAAGCCGCACTCGTACGGTGCGTTTTTCTCGGTATCGGGCTTGTTGGGACCGAGGATCTTGCCGATACTGACCAGTGCTACGCCTAAACCGGTGCCCACAACGAGGAACATCAAGACGGGGAAATAGGCTGCGAGGTTCAAGACTATCCTCAATCGGTTGGTTCTGAATGCCGTCAGGAGCATAGCACCCCTGACGCGAAATCACTTCTGAGACGTACACGCCGCAGACCAACGCAAACCGCGCGCCAGAAGTGAAAATGCCAGCCGAAGCGAAGCAAGCGGCTGGCATTAGATAACATTTGGTGCCGACGGCGAGACTCGAACTCGCACAGCTTTCGCCACTACCCCCTCAAGATAGCGTGTCTACCAATTTCACCACGTCGGCACTGTATGCAATCCGGGAAAACAACTTATAAAACCCGCGAATCGCTTCAAGACTTAGATTCTAACCGGTTCAAACAGTTTGTTCAACGCACAAAAGCACTTTCTACGAAAAATTTTATTTCGGTACGTCGGTGGCCGGGACCGATGCAGCCGACGCCGCGAGCGCAGCCGAACCGCCTGCCGGAGCGGACCCAGCCGGTGCCGCCGAAGCCGCCACGGGCGCGGTAACCGCGGCGCCCAGCACGCCGGCTGAAGGCTTGGCCCGATAAGCGCCGAGGTACGTGAGCGTCAGCGTGGTGACGAAAAACACCGCGGCGAGCACTGCGGTTGTACGCGACAGGAAGTTTGCCGAGCCGGTCGCGCCGAACAGGCTGCCCGATGCACCGCTACCAAAAGCCGCGCCCATATCGGCGCCTTTGCCGTGCTGCAGCAAAACGAGGCCGATGACCCCGAGTGCCGACAACAGCTGAACGACGATAATCAAAGTTTTCAAATACAGCATTGCACTCACCTGAGTCTTTTATTTAGCCGAAACCCGCGGACTGCGGGCCCGGAATGGGTCATTCCGAGAGGCGCCCTGCTCAACCAGCGGCTGTCGTTGCAGCCGCCGCCTTGCAGATCGCCAGAAAATCCTGGTCCTTCAGCGACGCGCCGCCGATCAGGCCGCCGTCGATGTCCTGCTGACGGAATAATTCTTCCGAGTTGTCCGGCTTCACGCTGCCGCCGTACAGCAACGGCACGCTTGCAACCTCCGCGCCCTTGGCCGCGAGACGCCCGCGCAGGAACGCATGCACCGCTTGCGCCTGGCCGGCCGTCGCGCTCTTGCCGGTGCCGATCGCCCAGACCGGCTCGTATGCGACAACGATACGCGCCGCTTCCTGCACCGACAATTTGGCCAGCACTTCGTCCAGTTGCGCGCCGACCACCTGCTCTGTCGCCCCGGCCTCGCGCTCGTCGAGCGTTTCGCCGACGCAGACGATCGGCGTCAAACCGGCTTCGAGCGCACGCTGCGTCTTCACTGCGACAAGCTCAGCGCTTTCACGGTGATACGCGCGGCGCTCCGAATGCCCGACGATGGCAAACGTCGCGGCAAAATCCGTCACCATTTGCGCCGAGACTTCGCCGGTGTACGCGCCTTGCGTGAACGCGGAAACGTCCTGCACGCCCCACATCACCCGGCTGCCATCGAGCAACGACTGCGCTTGCGCGAGATACGGCGTCGGCACGCACACACCTACGCGCACATCAGCCGGCAGTTCACCCGCGCCTTTCGCTACGGCCTGCAGCAGCGCCGCGTTTTCGGCGAGGCGCCCATGCATCTTCCAGTTACCGACTACCAGTTTGGCTCGTTGTGTCGACATCGTCTCGTCTTGTCTTGGCGGCGGGCCGTATTGCGCTAGTCGTTCGCGCTTACAGTCCGCCTATCGGATTCATGCGGCGCGCGCAAAACGCGCAATTTTACTTCGTGGGGGAGATCGGGTCAAACAAACCGGCGCGCACCGACTCCCGCCGACGGCCGCGCATCAGGCGTCGTCGCCCCAGGTCAGCACGATCTTGCCGACGTGCGTGCTGCTCTCCATCAGCGCGTGGGCGTCGGCGGCCTGCGCGGCCGGAAACACGCGATGCACGACAGGCTTGATCCGCCCGCCCTCGAGATGGGGCCACACCTGCTCCTTGAGCTGTGCGGCGATTTTCGCCTTGAATTCGATTGGCCGCGGACGAAGCGTCGAACCGGTCACGGTCAGACGGCGGCGCAGCACCTCGTTCAAATTCAGTTCCGCCTTCGCGCCGCCCAGAAGCGCAATCAGCACGATGCGTCCGCCGTCCGCCAGCGCGGTCAACTCGCGCGACACGTAGCTGCCCGCCACCATGTCGAGGACCACGTCGACGCCGCGGTCGTTGGTCAACGACTTGATGACTTCGACGAAATCTTCCGTCTTGTAGTTGATCGCCCGCTCGGCGCCCAGCGCTTCGCACGCGCGGCACTTGTCGTCCGAGCCGGCGGTTGCGAACACACGAAAGCCCAGCGCATGCGCAATCTGGATCGCGGTCACGCCGATGCCGCTCGAGCCGCCCTGCACCAGCAAGGTTTCGTTCGGCCCGCCCTCGCCCTTGCCGAGCTGCGCGCGATCGAACACGTTGCTCCAGACCGTGAAGAAGGTTTCCGGCAGCGACGCCGCCTCGACATCCGACAAACCGCCCGGCACCGGCAAGCATTGCAATAGGGGCGCGACGGCATACTCGGCATAGCCGCCGCCCGCCAGCAGCGCGCACACGCGATCGCCGATTTTCAGACCGAACGGATTATTCTTCCCGTCGATGTCGCCGCCGACGATTTCCCCCGCCACTTCCAGCCCCGGCAGGTCCGACGCGCCCGGAGGCGGCGCATACGCGCCCTTGCGCTGAAACACGTCGGGACGGTTGATGCCGGAAGCCGCCACCTTGATCAGCACCTCGCCCGCTTTCGGCTGCGGCGTGGGCCGCTCCGCGAGCTTGAGAACTTCCGGCGCTCCGAATTCCGTGATTTCGATCGCTTTCATCTGCGTCAACTCCAAGATTGGATTGCGTTGCCTACTGCGTTCGTCCGCGCTTGCCGGGACCTCATTCGCATTGTCGCCGGATCGCGGCAATCACGTGCGACACGCGCGAAAAGCGCGATTTTCGAGAGGCCACGCGATGCAAGCAGCGTACCCCTTGCACCACGCTTCAGCATCCATTTGCAACGCAATCCACCCTGTCCACCATGAAAAACGGCCGGCGCGCATTCGCGCTGCCGGCCGTTGTCCCTCTACCGCTTTACTGCGGCGTCGGTTCGCCTTGCGGCGCGCTCGACGCGCCGTCGTTCAGCAACGCCTTCGCCGACAAACGCACACGACCCTTCTCGTCCGTCTGGATGACCTTGACCTTCACTTGCTGGCCGTCCTTCAGGTAGTCGTTGATGTCCTTGATGCGCTCGTTCGCGATCTCGGAGATATGCAACAGACCGTCCTTGCCCGGCAGAATGTTCACGATCGCGCCGAAATCCAGCAGCTTCAGCACCGTGCCTTCGTACACCTGGCCCACTTCGACTTCGAGCGTGATGTTCTCGATACGCTTCTTCGCTTCGGCCATGCCTTCGCTGCTCGTGCTGGCGATGGTCACGACGCCGTCGTCGGAAATATCGATCGTCGTGCCGGTTTCTTCCGTCAGCGCGCGGATCACCGAACCGCCCTTGCCGATCACGTCGCGGATCTTTTCCGGATTGATCTTGATGGTGATCATGCGCGGCGCGAACTCGGACAGTTGCGTGTTAGCACCCGACACGGCCGACGTCATCTTGCCGAGGATATGCATGCGGCCTTCCTTCGCTTGCGCGAGAGCGACCTGCATGATTTCCTTCGTGATGCCCTGGATCTTGATGTCCATCTGCAGCGCGGTCACGCCTTGTTCCGTGCCCGCCACCTTGAAGTCCATGTCGCCGAGGTGATCTTCGTCGCCGAGAATGTCGGTCAGCACGGCAAACTTGTTGCCTTCGAGAATCAGGCCCATCGCGATGCCGGCGACGTGCGCCTTCATCGGCACGCCGGCGTCCATGAGCGCGAGGCAGCCGCCGCACACTGAAGCCATTGACGACGAACCGTTCGATTCCGTGATTTCCGACACGACGCGAATCGAGTAGCCGAATTCGTCGGCGCTCGGCAGGCATGCGGCCAGCGCGCGCTTGGCGAGACGGCCGTGACCGATTTCACGGCGCTTCGGCGAACCGACGCGGCCCGTTTCGCCGGTCGCGAACGGCGGCATGTTGTAGTGGAGCATGAAGCGCTCGCGGTACTCGCCTTCGAGTGCGTCGATGTTCTGCTCGTCGCCCTTCGTGCCGAGCGTGGCCACCACCAGCGCCTGCGTTTCGCCGCGCGTGAACAGCGCCGAACCGTGGGTACGCGGCAGCACGCCGGTACGGATTTCGATCGGGCGCACGGTGCGCGTGTCGCGGCCGTCGATACGCGGTTCGCCGTTCAGGATCTGCGTACGGACGATCTTCGCTTCGATGTCGAACAGCACATTGCCGACCGTTGCCTTGTCGGCCGCCACGGTGCCGCTTGCCGCGGCTTCTTCTTCCAGCTTCGCCGAAACGGCTGCGTAGACTTCCTTCAGCTTGCTCGAACGTGCCTGCTTGTCGCGAATCTGGTAAGCCGCGAGCAGTTCGGCTTGCGCCAGTTCCGTCACGCGTGCGATCAGCGGCTCGTTCTTCGCGGCCGGCTGCCAATCCCATTCCGGCTTGCCGCCTTCACGGACCAGATCGTGGATCGCGTCGATCGCGATCTGCATTTGCTCGTGGCCGAACACCACGCCGCCGAGCATCACTTCTTCGCTCAGTTGCTGCGCTTCGGATTCCACCATCAGCACCGCGCGTTCCGTACCGGCGACGATCAGGTCGAGCGCCGATTCCTTCATTTGCGGACGCGTCGGATTCAGCACGTATTCGTTGTTGATGTAAGCCACGCGCGCTGCGCCGACCGGGCCGTTGAACGGCAGACCGGACACGGCCAGTGCCGCCGACGCGCCGATCAGCGCGGGAATGTCAGCGGGAACGTCCGGATTCAGCGACAGAACGTGAATCACAACCTGGACTTCGTTGTAGAAGCCTTCCGGGAACAGCGGACGCAGCGGACGGTCGATCAGGCGCGAGATCAGCGTTTCGCCTTCCGACGGACGGCCTTCGCGACGGAAGAAGCCGCCCGGAATCTTGCCGGCGGCGTAAGTCTTCTCGAGATAGTCGACGGTCAGCGGGAAGAAGTCCTGGCCCGGCTTGGCGGTCTTGGCGCCGACCACGGTCGCCAGGATAACGGTGTCTTCGACGTCGACGATCACCGCGCCGCTCGCCTGGCGAGCGATTTCGCCGGTTTCCAGGCGAACGTTATGTTGTCCCCACTTAAATTCTTTGACGATCTTGCTGAACATAGTCATTGCTTTTCCTCATCGTAATGCCGCGCGGACCAGAAGCGGCGCGGCAACGCCAGAACCGGCGCCGCATGGGAAGAGGTGTGTTATGCCATTCCAGAGAGCCACGCGCCGCGCCGCCTGCATGGCGAACGCGCGCGAACCGCTGGAATGACACAAAGCTCCGCCCTGAAGCCCGGCCATGTTTCTATTTCTGCTTCTTCTGCTTGCTCTACTGCTGCTTTTCTACTGCATTTGTCGTGCTTATTACTGCATTTACCGCTTCCTGCCCCGCCGCGCGAACCAGCACGCCGCCGCGGAATTCAGGCAGTGCGCGTCACACGAAGCGCACCGTGCAAAAACAAAATGCCTGCATCAGCGGAACTGACACAGGCATCTTGCTGAACGACTGGCCGATTACTTACGCAGACCCAGCTTCTCGATCAGTGCGCGGTAACGATCCGCGTCCTTACCCTTCAGGTAGTCGAGCAGCTTGCGACGGCGGCTCACCATGCGCAGCAGACCGCGGCGGCTGTGGTGATCTTTCGCGTGTGCCTTGAAGTGAACGGTCAGTTCGTTGATGCGGGTCGTGAGCAGCGCGACCTGAACTTCGGGGGAGCCGGTGTCGTTAGCTGCGCGTGCGAATTGCGCGACGACTTCGGACTTCTTGCTTGTATCAACTGCGGACATGTCGATTTCCTTGAGAACTAGACAGGCGGTCACGGAAGAAAGGCCGTGCCGTGGGTTACCCGTGCAACCGGCGCCGCAAAGCGCTCTTTTGGAGAGCTTGCCGACGTCCAGCACCGCAACGGGACGCGTATTGTAGCACAGTGCGATCCCGCCGCGAATCCCGCGGCGCCGGGCTCAGTGGCGGTTCCAGACGGCCTGGCGACGACGCAGCGCAGCGGCCGATCTGGCCACTCACGGCCTTTTCATCTTGCAGACGGTCGGCGGCACCGTGCGTTCCGCCGGCAACGCCAGCACCGTGCGAAACCCGAAGCCCGAGCCTTCGTTATCGAAATGCACGCCGCGCGTGCCGGCTTTATCCATCTCCATCACGTAAAGGGGCTGGATCAGTTGATGATCGTCCGCCCTCATCCACGATGCGTGAAAGCCGTTGTCGAAGCGGATGCCTTCGAGCGCCCGCGCAACCGCCGTGGGATCGGCGCTCTGCGCGCGGTTCATCGCGGCGGCGAGCGTTTCGATCATCAGCGGCATGCGCAATACCGGGTAGTCGTCCTGCGCGGCCGGGAAACGCGCGCGGAACGCTTCGTACCACGCATCAGAGGCCGCGCCGCCCGCGTTCGGATGCCAGTCGGCCACGGCGATCACGCGTCCCACGCCCGCCTCGCCGAGCGCCGCCGGCGCGCCGAGACTGTTGCCATAGAACGTGTAGAACTTCGCATCGAAACCTTGTTCGCGCGCCGCCTTCACGAGCAGCGTCAGGTCGTTGCCCCAGTTGCCGGTGATCACCGCATCGGCGCCGCTCGCGCGCATTTTCGCGACGTACGGCGCGAAGTCCTTGACGCGGCCAATCGGATGGAATTCGTCGCCGACCACGGCGATGTCCGGGCGCTTCGCTCGCAGCGCGAAACGCGCCAGGCTGCTGACGTCATGGCCGAAACTGTAGTCCTGGTTCAGCAGATACACCTTCTTCACGGCCTTGTCGCGCTGGATCACGTCGGCGAGCGCGTCCATGCGCATGCCCGCGTGCGCGTCGAAGCGAAAGTGCCAGAAACTGCAGTTGGCGTTGGTCAGCGCGGGGTCGTCGGCGGAATAATTGAGAAACAGCTCGCGGTTGCCCGGCTCGCGGCTGTTCTGCTTGTCGATCGCGCCGATGAGCGCCGCCGCCACCGCCGAGCTGTTGCCCTGCAGGATGTAGCCGATGTGACGATCCGCCGCCGCGCGCAGTTGCGTGAGTGCCTCTTCGGTACCGCCCTTGCTGTCGAGCACGACGAGTTCCAGCGGATGCGCGCCGTCGGCGAGCTTCACGCCGCCGCGCGCGTTGACCTGCTCGACGCCAAAGCGCAGATTGCGCTCCACGGCCGCGCCGGCGTTCGCGAACGGACCGGACATGCCCTCGATCAACGCGAGCTGGATCGGCGCGCCGGCGGGCCTGGGCGCCGTTTCGGCCGCGACGGCGCAGGTTGCCGACATCGCCGAGATCGCCGCCATTGCCACCGACATTGCCACCGATACCGCCGCCGTCTTGCTGTGCCAGTTCGCCATCGTCCGCATCCGTCTGATTCGTCAAAGCGCGGATCATAGGGCGCGCGCGATGGAATAAGCAAGCCGCGCGAGCCGTTATCGTGCAAGCCGGCCAACCGGCGCGCGGGCGGGCACATGTTCCCGGCGCCGCGTGTCAAAATGTTCTGTATCGACAAGAAAAACCGCCACTCAAGCCATTGGAGGAAGTCATGTTCAACCGCCATCACCGCAAGGCGGCCTCGACCGGGGCGCCCGCTGACGCGCGCGGGCGCGGGCGCGTGCGCCGCGCGGCGCTCGTGTGCCTGAGCGTGCTCGCGCTCGCCGGCTGCGCGCAGCCCTGGCAGCAATATCAGGCCGGCGCGGATGAATCGACGATCGTCGCGCGCCTCGGCCCGCCGCGCGAAAGCTACGACCTGCCGAACGGCGGCAAGCGGCTGATGTGGCCCACGCAGCCGATGGGCGAAACCACCACCGCGGCCGACATCGACGCGTCCGGCAAGATCGTCAATGTGCGCCAGGTTTTGCAGCCGAACGAGTTCTACCGCGCCGAAGTCGGCAAATGGACGAGGGGCGAGGTGCTGGTGAATTTCGGCCGCCCGGTGGAAACGTCCTACTTCCCGTTGATGAAGCGCGAGGTCTGGACCTATCGCTATCTCGAGGACAACTACTGGTACATGATGTTCAGCTTCTATTTCGACGACCAGGGTGTGCTGCGTCTCACGCAGAAAACGCCCGATCCGCTGCACGATCCAGATCGCCGGAACCTGTTCTAGCCCGCGCTGTCATTCACTACGCACGAATCTCCAAAAGCCGCTCATCCAAGCGGCTTTTTTTTATTTATTTCGCATCACGACGAATTTTATTTCACACACAGACGATTAATTTTTTGATAGAAAGGCTTTTGTAAGCATTGAACCGGTGCTGGTCGATCTGCTCAACGACGAGCGCGACCACACGGCACGGCCGTGATTCCTGCACCGGACGATGCGCCCCTTTTTGGAGCCGCTATCGATGAATCGTCCTAAACGTCTTCTCGTCGCCAACGTCGCATGGGCACACGACACCGCCGAGCGCAACCCCGAGTTCTTCCGTGAACTGGCGCGCGGTCAGAATCCGCATGTGCTGTGGATCGGCTGCTCGGACAGCCGCGTGCCCGCCGAAACCATCACGCATTGCGAGCCGGGCGACCTGTTCGTCCATCGCAATATCGCCAACCTCTTCAATCCCGACGACGACAACTCCGCCAGCGTTCTCGAATACGCGGTGCGCGTGCTGAAGGTCGCTCACGTGATCGTCTGCGGACATTACGGCTGCGGCGGCGTGCGTGCGTCGCTGCTGCCGCCCGATCCGAGCCTGCCGCATGTGAACCGCCGCATCGCGCCGCTCTGCTCGCTCGCGAGGACCCATCACGACGAACTGGACGCGCGCGCAAGCGAACGTGAGCGCGTCGACCGCCTGGCCGAACTGAACGTGCTCGAACAGGTGCGCCAGCTTCGCGCGAATCCGATCGTGCGCGACGCGGAGCAGGCGCCGCTTGTGCACGGCTGGATCTTCGCGCTCGAAGACGGACGCCTCAAGGTGCTCACGTCCGGCTACGAGGCCGACGACGCGATGACCTGCGAGACAGCCGCCCACAGCGCGGCGTAGCGCGCAGCGCAAGCGTGGCACGCGTCCGTGCCGCCGCCGCGCGCATGCCTATCCGGTTCAGCCTTCGCCTCTTACCAGGCCTCACCTATTTCTGCACCGACACCATGAATCTTCGAGCTTATTTTTCGACATTTCAGCGCGACATGCTTGCGGGCATCGTCGTTTTTCTGGTGGCTCTACCGCTATGCCTCGGCATTGCGAACGCGTCGGGCGTCGAGCCGTTTGCCGGGCTCGTCTCGGGCATCGTCGGCGGGCTGGTCGTCGCGGTTCTGAGCGGCTCGCGCCTGAGCGTGAGCGGACCGGCGGCGGGTCTTGTCGTGATCGTCGTCGACGGAATCGCGCAGCTCGGCAGCTTTTCCGCGTTCCTCGCGGCCGTGCTGTTGTCCGGCGCGATCCAGTTCGGCTTCGGCGTGCTGAAGGCGGGGCGCTTTGCCGCGTATGTGCCGTCGCCGGTCATCAAGGGCATGCTTGCCGCGATCGGCATTCTGCTGATCGTCAAGCAGTTCCCGCTCGCGCTTGGGCTCGTCAACGGCCAAGCGCCGGGCGCCGCGCCAGCAGGCGGCACGATCATGGCGCCGTTCGGCGCGGTGTCGCTGGTCGCGTGCGTGATCACGCTGCTGTCGCTCGCGATCCTGATGGCCTGGGAAACGCGGCCGATGCGCCGCTTCGCGCTGGTGCGCATCGTGCCCGCGCCGCTTGCGGTCGTCCTGCTCGGGATCGGCGCAACGTTGCTGCTGACGATGCTCGCGCCGTCGCTCGCGCCGGCCGCCGAGCATCGCGTGGCGTTGCCGTCGCTCGAATCGTTCGCGGCGTTGAGCGTGGCGCTCGAGTGGGCCGATTTCGGGCCGCATTTCGCGCAGCTCGTCAATCCGGACGTGTGGCGCGTCGCGATCACGCTCGCCATCGTCGCCAGTCTCGAAACCTTGCTGAGCCTCGAGGCGGTCGAGCAGATCGACCCCGAACGCCGTCCCGCGCCGCCGGATCGCGAGCTCAAGGCACAAGGCGTGGGCAATCTGATTGCGGGTGCGATCGGCGGGCTGCCGATCACCGCGGTGATCGTGCGCAGTTCCGCGAACGTGCATGCCGGCGCGCAAAGCCGTCTGTCGGCGATCATTCACGGCGTACTGCTGCTGGTCAGCGTGTTTGCGTTGACGAGCGTCATCAACCTGATTCCGCTCGCCTGTCTCGCGGCCATTCTTATTTTCACGGGCGTGAAGCTCGCCAAGCCGTCGCTGTTCGTCGCGGTCGCGAAGCAAGGGTTCGCGCCCTTCGCACCGTTTATCGTCACGCTGGTCGGCGTGCTCGCGACCGACCTGCTGATCGGCATCGTGCTCGGCATTCTGTGCAGCGTGCTGCTCGCGCTGTATGCGAATCTGCGCCGCCCTATCGTGCTCGCGCAACACGGCGATCATTTTCTGCTGTCGTTTCGCAAGGACGTGTCGTTTCTCGGCAAAGTGCCGCTCAAACACTACCTGCAGCAGATTCCCGACGGCGCGACGCTGATCGTCGATGCGACGCGCGCGGATTTCGTCGATCACGACGTGCGTGAACTGCTCGACAGCTTCGTCGAGGATGCGCCTCGCCGCGGCATTTCCGTCGAAGTGCGGCATCAGGTGCGCACGCAGGCGCGCGCGGCGCGCGGCTGGTCGATGCGGCGCCCCGCCACGGAGTAACGTGGGGAGACCGCGGCGTGCGAGCGGCATGCGCACGCCGCATTAAAAAAGCCCCGCGCCATTGAAGGCGCGGGGCTTCATCTTTCTATCTATCGACAAGCACTCTGTGCGAGCTCACTCCGACCGCTGCGGATTCAGCTTGTCCGAGTTCGAATGCAGTTTGTTGAGCGCCGAGATATACGCCTTCGCCGACGCAGCCACGATGTCCGGATCGGTGCCGACGCCATTGACGATACGCCCGCTCTTCGAAAGCCGCACCGTCACTTCGCCCTGCGCCTGCGTGCCGGTGGTGATCGCGTTCACCGAGTAAAGCAGCAACTCCGAACCGCTGCCGACTTCGGTTTCGATTGCGTTGAGCGTGGCATCCACGGGACCGTTGCCGCGCGCCTCGCCGGTGATCTCCTTGCCGTCCACCGCGAACACGATCTTCGCGTGCGGCTGCTCGCCGGTCTCCGAATGCTGCGACAGCGACACGAACTTGTAGTGCTCTTTCTGCTGCGCCTCAGCCGATTCCTCGGTGACGATCGCAATGATGTCCTCGTCGAAAATCTCCGACTTGCGGTCCGCGAGTTCCTTGAAGCGTGCGAATGCCGTGTTGAGTTCAGATTCGCTGTCGAGCGCGATACCCAGTTCCTGCAGACGCTGCTTGAACGCATTGCGGCCCGACAATTTGCCGAGCACGATCTTGTTCGCACTCCAGCCCACGTCTTCCGCGCGCATGATTTCGTAGGTGTCGCGCGCCTTCAAAACACCGTCCTGGTGGATGCCAGACGCGTGCGCGAACGCGTTTGCGCCGACCACAGCCTTGTTCGGCTGCACGACGAAACCGGTGATTTGCGACACAAGCTTGGAAGCCGGCACGATCTGCGTCGTATCGAGGCCGAGTTCGAGCCCGAAATAATCCTTGCGCGTTTTCACGGCCATCACGATTTCCTCGAGCGACGTATTGCCCGCCCGCTCGCCGAGACCATTGATCGTGCACTCGACCTGACGCGCACCGCCGATCTGCACGCCCGCAAGCGAATTGGCAACCGCCATGCCGAGGTCGTTATGACAATGCACCGAGAACACCGCCTTGTGCGAGTTCGGAATGCGCTCGCGCAGCGTCTTGACGAGATTGCCGTACAGCTCCGGCACGCCGTAACCGACCGTATCGGCGATATTGATGGTGGTTGCGCCTTCCGCAATCACCGCTTCGAGCACGCGGCACAGGAAGTCCATGTCCGAGCGGCTGCCGTCTTCCGGCGAAAACTCCACGTCGTCCGTGAATTTGCGTGCGAAGCGCACGGCAAGCTTCGCTTGCTCGAACACCTGGTCGGGCGTCATGCGCAGCTTCTTTTCCATGTGCAACGGCGACGTCGCGATAAACGTGTGAATGCGGAAACGCTCGGCGGGCTTGAGCGCGTCGGCCGCGCGCTGGATGTCCTTGTCGTTCGCGCGGGCGAGCGAGCAGACGGTGCTCTCCTTGATCAACCCGGCGATGGTCTGGATCGAGTCGAAGTCGCCGTTCGAACTCGCCGCGAAGCCTGCCTCGATCACATCCACTTTCATCCGCTCGAGTTGCTTGGCGATGCGGATTTTTTCTTCTTTCGTCATCGATGCGCCAGGCGATTGTTCGCCGTCACGCAGCGTCGTGTCGAATATGATCAGTTTGTCGGACATGAGGAGTCTCCTGCGGAGTCGTTCGATTGTGGGAGTCGGATATTGGAATGGATGCGGTTGCCGTTAGCGCTCCGAGGCACTCGACCGCGGACCGCGAGCCGCGACTCTAGCGGTTGGCGCGTCGACACACGGCGCACGCACGGTTAGCTGACTTTATTCTGCGATTCAAACTGCGGCTTGCATTACGCTCGGCGCGCACTGCACTGCCATTCGCCGAACCGCCTGGCCTCGCGCCGTTGCTGCGGAAGAAAGCATCGCCGGCACAGTCATCCAACGACTATAGCGGCATTCCACCCGCCGTGCAATTCACGCCAGGCGCGGCTGGCAAGCGCCTCGCCGGTGTCCGCGGACAGCATCGCAATGGTGGCTTGCCAAAGAACAAACGGCGCCCCGAAGGACGCCGTTCTCTCATGCAGCACAAGCTTCGAGCGACACGCGCGCGAGGCGGCCGGCTACCTGTCGTGCGCGACCGAACGAGCGGGATTGCCCCGGCCACGCAGCACCTGGTAACCCCAGAACACATAGCCGGACAAACCGTACAGCACGAACAGGCCGAACAGCATCAGCGGCGGATCGGACGAAACCAGCACGAACGCGACCACCACGAGCAGAATCACGCCGAACGGCACGCGATGCCGCACGTCGAGCGCCTTGCCGCTATAGAACGGCGCGTTCGAGACCATGGTCACGCCCGCATAGATGGTCAGCACGAACGCGACCCACGGCAGCCAGACGAGCTTGAGCGGCACGCGGTTGTCGGTGGCGAGCCACACGAAGCCCGCAATCAGCGCCGCCGCCGCCGGGCTCGGCATGCCCTGGAAGAACCGCTTGTCGACCACGCCGATGTTCGTGTTGAAGCGCGCGAGGCGCAACGCCGCGCCCGAGCAATAGACGAACGCCGCGAGCCAGCCCCATCGGCCGAGGTCTTTCAGAATCCACTCATACATGACGAGCGCCGGCGCGACGCCGAACGACACCATGTCGGACAGACTGTCGAACTGCTCGCCGAATGCGCTTTGCGTATGCGTCATACGGGCGACGCGGCCGTCCATGCCGTCGAGCACCATGGCCACGAAGATCGCGATGGCCGCGATTTCGAAGCGCACGTTCATGGCCTGCACGACGGCGAAGAAACCGCAGAACAGCGCGGCCGTGGTGAACGCGTTCGGCAGCAGATAAATGCCGCGCTTTCTCAGGAATTGCTGACGCTGCGCGCGCCGGCTGTCCACCGCCGGCGACTCCGCGACGATCGGCTTGTTGCGACGGAACGGACGCGGCAGCGGTCCACTGTTGCGCGGTCGGCGCGGTTTGAATGCGGCCATTCGGACAATCTCCTTTGTGCCGCTTTACAGGTCAGCGAGAATCGTGGACGACGCCGACACCTTCTCGCCGATCGACACACGCGGACGGCTGCCCACCGGCAAATAAACGTCGACACGCGAGCCGAAGCGGATAAAGCCATACCGTTGACCGCGCGTAAGCGGCTCGCCTGCACGGACGTAGCAAAGAATACGCCGCGCGATCAAACCGGCAATCTGCACGGACGTCACCGTTTGCCCGCCGGCCATTTCGATCACGATCGCATTGCGCTCGTTTTCGAGCGAGGCCTTGTCCACCGCGGCGTTCAGATACGCGCCGGGGAAATATTCGACCTTCGAGATCGCGCCGTCCACGGGCGAGCGCTGCGAATGCACGTTGAATACGTTCATGAACACGCTGATTTTCAGCGCTTCACGATTGGCATACGGATCGTGCGCGGTTTCCACTGCGACGATGCGGCCGTCCGCGGGACACAGCACGGCATTGGCCTGCGTCGGAATCGGGCGCGCCGGATCGCGGAAGAACTGCACGACGAAGATCAGGATCAGCCAGAAGATCCAAGCAAAGCCGAACCCCGCGAAAGCGTGAACCAGTAAGGCAACAACGGCCGCGATGGCGATAAACGGCCAGCCTTCTCGCGCGATGATCGGATGTGGGTAATTCATGGATGGCTTCAGTATTTTTGTAAAACCGTAGGATAGCAAAAGCCGCCCGGGGTTCAGCACCCTCGGGCGGCTTTTTGCATGACCGGCGCATGCGGCGGTGCGCCGCGCCGGTTTCAGGCGATAAAACGGACTTCTTAGTTCTTCGACTGGTCGACCAGCTTGTTCTTCGCGATCCACGGCATCATGGCGCGCAGCTTCGAGCCGACCTGCTCGATCTGGTGCTCGGCCGTCAGACGGCGGCGCGATTGCAGCGTCGGTGCGCCGGCCTTGTTCTCGATGATGAAGCTCTTCGCGTACTCGCCCGTCTGGATGTCGGTCAGCACGGCCTTCATCGCCTTCTTCGTTTCAGCCGTCACGATGCGCGGACCCGTCACGTACTCGCCGTATTCGGCGTTGTTCGAGATCGAGTAGTTCATGTTCGCGATGCCGCCTTCGTAGATCAGGTCGACGATCAGCTTCAGTTCGTGCAGGCATTCGAAGTACGCCATTTCCGGCGCGTAGCCCGCTTCCACCAGCGTTTCGAAGCCGGCCTTGATCAGGTCGACCGTACCGCCGCACAGCACGGCTTGTTCGCCGAACAGGTCGGTTTCCGTTTCTTCGCGGAAGTTCGTTTCGATGATGCCGGCACGGCCGCCGCCGTTCGCCGCCGCGTACGACAGCGCGATGTCACGTGCTGCGCCCGACTTGTCCTGCGCAACCGCGATCAGGTGCGGCACGCCGCCGCCTTGCGAGTAGGTGCCGCGAACCGTGTGGCCCGGCGCCTTCGGCGCGATCATGATGACGTCGAGGTCGGCGCGCGGAATCACCTGGCCGTAGTGCACGTTAAAGCCGTGCGCGAATGCCAGCGCTGCGCCTTGCTTGGCGTTTGCGTGCACTTCCTTTGCGTAGACTTCTGCGATCTGCTCATCGGGCAGCAGCATCATGACGACGTCCGCGCCCTTCACGGCTTCCGCCACTTCCTTGACTTGCAGGCCGGCATTCTCAGCCTTGCTCCACGATGCGCCGCCCTTGCGCAGACCGACCGTGATGTTCACGCCGCTTTCCTTCAGATTCAGCGCGTGCGCATGGCCTTGCGAGCCATAGCCGATGATGGTGACCTGCTTGCCCTTGATGAGGGAGAGATCGGCGTCCTTGTCGTAGAAAACTTTCATGTCGGTTCCTTGGCTAAATTCGATGATTCGAGAGATTCAGATACTGCGAATGTTGTGCTGCAAGGCCGGATAGTGATGAGCGCCACCGGCCCGGATCGGACGCTGCGCGTTACACCTTCAGAATGCGCTCGCCGCGGCCGATGCCCGAACTGCCCGTGCGGACCGTTTCGAGAATTGCCGTGGAGTCGAGTCCTTCGATGAAGGCGTCGAGCTTGTCGCTCGCGCCCGTCAGTTCGATCGTGTAGGTCTTTTCGGTGACGTCGATGATGCGGCCGCGGAAAATATCCGACATCCGCTTCATCTCTTCACGTTCCTTGCCGACCGCCCTCACCTTGATCAGCATCAGCTCGCGCTCGATGTGGGCGCCCTCGGTAAGGTCGACCACTTTCACCACCTCGATCAGGCGGTTCAGATGCTTCGTGATCTGTTCGATCACGTCGTCCGAGCCAATGGAGACGATGGTCATGCGCGACAGCGAACGGTCTTCGGTCGGAGCCACCGTCAAGGTTTCGATGTTGTAGCCGCGTGCCGAGAAGAGACCGACGACGCGCGACAACGCGCCCGGTTCGTTTTCGAGCAGGACGGAAATAATGTGTCTCATGATTCGCTTCTTCCAGATGTTTTGTCGATGTCTGCGAACAGTACGGCGCCGCTTCGTCCGACTGCGTCTTTTTTGAAGACGTTCGTGACGAAGCCGGCGCTACAAACCGTCGTTATAGATCTTCCGAACCCATGAGCATCTCGGTGATGCCCTTGCCGGCCTGGACCATCGGCCAGACGTTTTCGGTGGGGTCGGTCTGGAAGTCGAGAAACACGGTGCGATCTTTCAGGCGCAGCGCTTCCTTGAGCGCCGGCTCGACGTCGGCCGTGCGTTCGATACGCATGCCCACGTGGCCGTACGCTTCGGCGAGCTTCACGAAATCGGGCAGCGCGTCCATGTACGAATGCGAATAGCGCTTGCTGTACTCGATCTGCTGCCACTGGCGCACCATGCCCAGATAGCGGTTATTCAGCGAGATGATCTTCACGGGCGTGGCGTACTGCTTGCAGGTGGACAGCTCCTGAATGCACATCTGAATGGAGCCTTCGCCCGTGATGCACAGCACGTCGTCGTCCGGGTGCGCCATCTTCACGCCCATCGCCGCCGGCAGGCCGAAGCCCATCGTGCCCAGGCCGCCCGAGTTGATCCAGCGGCGCGGCTTGTTGAAGCGATAGAACTGGGCCGCCCACATCTGATGCTGGCCGACGTCGGAGCAGACGAACGCGTTGCCGTCAGTCAGTTCCCACGCCTTTTCCACCACGTACTGCGGCTTGATGATGTCGCTCTTGCGGTCGAACTTCAGGCAGTCTTTCGCGCGCCAGGCTTCGATGTCCTTCCACCAGTCGGCGAGCGCCGCGGTGTCCGGGCCATGCTCGGCTGTTTGCAACTGCTCGATCAGCTCCTTCAACACTTCCTTCACGTCGCCGACGATAGGAATGTCGACCTTGACGCGCTTGGAAATGGAAGAAGGATCGATGTCGATATGGATGATCTTGCGCGGACGCGACGCGAAGTGCGCCGGGTCGCCGATCACACGGTCGTCGAAGCGCGCGCCGATGGCGATCAGCACGTCGCAGTGCTGCATGGCCATGTTGGCTTCGTACGTGCCGTGCATGCCGAGCATGCCGAGGAATTTCTTGTCGCTCGCGCGGTAGCCGCCCAGACCCATCAACGTATTGGTGACGGGATAGCCGAGCAGATCGGCGAACTGGTTCAACTCACGCGATGCGTCCGCGAGAATGATGCCGCCGCCGGTGTAGATGTACGGGCGCTTCGCCGACAGCAGCAGCGACACGGCCTTGCGAATCTGGCCGGAGTGGCCCTTCGTGACCGGGTTGTACGAGCGCAGCGACACGCTCTTGAGCGGCTCGTACTGGCAAGGCGCCTTCGACACGTCTTTCGGAATGTCGATCAGCACCGGGCCGGGACGGCCGGTACGGGCAATATAGAAGGCTTTCTTGACGGTGGCGGCGAGGTCGCGCACGTCCTTCACGAGGAAGTTGTGCTTCACGCAAGGACGCGTGATGCCGACCGTATCGCACTCCTGGAACGCATCCTGGCCGATCGCGGCAGTCGGCACCTGGCCGCTGATCACGACCATCGGGATCGAATCCATATAGGCGGTGGCGATGCCGGTCACCGCATTGGTGACGCCGGGGCCGGAGGTCACGAGGCACACACCGACCTTGCCGGTGGAACGCGCATACGCGTCGGCGGCGTGAACCGCGGCCTGTTCGTGGCGCACGAGGATGTGCTCGAACTTGTCCTGCTTGTACAGCTCGTCGTAAATGTAGAGTACCGAGCCGCCGGGATAGCCCCAAACAAATTCGACGTCTTCGTCGGCCAGTGCCTTCATGAGCACGGTGGCGCCGATAGAGTCAGCTTCGTGTTGTGGAGTGGTATCCGACGTGGAGAATTCCGCGCTGGGCATATTCATTTGATTCACCTTTCGAATTTTCGGCAAAAAATTGATCGGGTGCTCTCTGCCGGGCTTGTGGCTCGGGTTCAAGCGGCGCGTCCAGTTGACAGGTGAGCTTCTTGGGCCACACCTCAATGAGACAAGTCACTTATATTGCGAACCAGCGACGATAGCGGCAGACGTCCGCGCGGTCAAGCAAATATTGCCCCAACGCCCGCCGGGACGCCCTTTAATGACCGACGCGCCGCCTCGCGACGACAGCGGCGGTCCCACGTTTCGCCCCTGCTCGCGCAAAAATTTGTTAGCATCCGCGGGTTTTACGACATTTTTCGACCGATTACGCGCACGCTCGCTGCGCCGACCCCCAAACGGATGGCATCAGACAAGGAACTCGCCGACTTTCTGGCGGGCGTCGAAAGGCGCGCATTCAAGCAGACGGTCTACGCCGTGCGGGACGACGACGCCTCGCTGGATATCGTGCAGGACGCGATGATCAAGCTCGCCGAAAAATATGGCGACCGTCCCGCGGCCGAGCTTCCGCTGCTGTTTCAGCGTATTCTGCAGAATGCGATGCACGACTATTTCCGTCGTGCGAAAGTGCGCAATACGTGGGTGAGCCTGTTTTCGTCGTTCGGTAATGCCGACGACGACGAATTCGATCCGCTGGAAACCTTCGAGGCGCAGCAAGGCTCGGCCGGCGCCGAGAGCAACGAGCAGAAACTCGAGCGCGAACAGGTCTTGCAAATGATCGACGACGAGATCCAAAAGTTGCCGGCACGTCAACGGGAGGCGTTTCTCATGCGTTATTGGGAAGATATGGATGTCGCCGAGACTGCCGCCGCCATGGGCTGCTCCGAAGGCAGTGTGAAGACGCACTGCTCGCGGGCCACCCACACGCTGGCGCAAGCGCTCAAGGCCAAAGGAATCACGCTATGAGCTCCCTCGAAACAAAAGAACTCGAGTTCGCCCGCCAGGTGCGCCGCGCGCTCGACGAAAACGCGGCCGGCATTCCGTCCGCCGCCGTCGACCGGCTGGCCGCCGCCCGCCGTGCCGCGCTTGCCCGCAAGAAGCCCGAAACCGCCGCCGCGCCGGTGTTCGTCCCGTCGTTTGCGGGCGTGCCGTCCGGTCTGCCGGATGAACAACGCCCAGAGCGCCGCCGTTCGCCGCTGCGCCGCTTCGCGCTGGCGTGGCCGCTCGCCGCGCTGGTCGTGAGCCTCGTCGGCATTGCCTACTGGGAAGACCAGCAACGCACGGCCGAACTCGCCGATATCGATGCCGCCATGTTAAGCGACGACCTGCCGCTCAATGCCTATCTCGACCACGGCTTCAACGCGTATCTTTCGCGCGCCCACTGAGCGGGAGATCGTTCGGGTGAGCTACAAGCGCGGTCTGGCCGTTGTTTTCGGATGTGCGATAGCGGCGCTCGTGTCGTTTGCCGCCACGTATCCGCGCTTCTACCCGAGCCCCTCGCCCGCCGGCGCGCCCGTTGCGAACAGCAACGGCGCGGCGCCCGCGCCCGCACCCACGCTCGGCGTCGAATTGCCGAGCCTGCCCGGCAGTAAAAGCCCGATGGCCTGGTCGCGCCTGAGCGCGGCCGAGCATATCGCGCTCGCGCCGTTCGAGGCGCAGTGGGATTCGTTCAGCGACGAGCGCAAGCGCAAGTGGCTGAAAATCGCGTCGCGTTACTCGAAGCTGTCGCCCGAAGCACAAAAACGCCTGCACGACCGGATGACCGAATGGGTCCGCATGACGCCCGATCAGCGGCGCGTTGCGCGCGAGAACTATCAGGTCTCGAAGCAGTTGCCGCGCGAAGCGCGTCAGAACGCGTGGAAGGCGTATCAGGAACTGCCCGAGGAACAGAAGCAGCGGCTCGCCGCAAGCGAGCATAAGCGGCGTCCGAGTGTGGTGAGCGCACCGCCGTCGGGCCGCAGCGAGATCAAGGGGCTCGACCGTCTGGTCAATGCGCGTGAGCGCGCCGCGAGCGGCACGCCGTCGGCGAGCGCGGCCGCTGCGGCCGCGTCGTTGCCGAGCCCGGCGTCGCTGCCGGGCATTCCGGCGGCCGGCAGCTTCGTGCCGGCCACGCCGCTGCCGGTTTCGCCGGCGGAAGCGCCGTCCATCTTCAACGGTTCGTGAGCGGCGCTGCCCGTGTCCGAGCCGCGCGCCACTTCCGCCACCGTCAATCCCGATTCGGGCACCGCGTCCAGCGCGAGTTCGCCCGCGGCCGTGTCCGCTTTACCAGGCAAATCGCCGAGCGTTCGCCGCCGCCTCGCCGCGCTGCTTTACGAAGCGCTGCTGCTGTTCGGCGTCGTGTTTATCGCGGGCTATCTGTTCAGCACGCTCACGCAGCAGCGCAACGGGCTCACGCATCACAACGTGATGGCGGCGTGGATCGGGCTCGTCGTCGGCCTGTATTTCGTCTGGTTCTGGACCCACGGCGGCCAGACGCTGCCGATGAAAACCTGGCGCCTGCGCGTCGTCACAGCGAATGGCGCGCCGCTCTCCGCGTGGCGCGCCGTCGCGCGATATGGGCTGGCGTGGCTATGGTTTCTGCCGCCGCTCGCGCTTCATCCGCTGCTCGGGCTGCGCTTGCCGCAAACTCTTGCGATCGCCGGAATCTGGTTCGTGCTGTGGGCGGCCACGGGGCGCCTCGGCGCGAGCCGCCAGTTTCTGCATGACCGGCTCGCCGGCACGCGCGTGATCGAAGTCGCGCGCTAGACATTGCGAGCCGCGCGTCGCGCAGTCGACCGCGCACTGAACCGCGCATCCACCACGCGAAGCAAACGCTTCGCCATCGCCTCATCTCGCCTCATCTCGCATCACATCGCCTCACCTCCCATCGCTCCCGCAGTAATAAGAACTTCTCGTGACTGTCACGGCACCGTCACGCGTGGTAGGCCCAATACGGGCACTGCAACTCGACGCGTGAGCCATGGACTCCAAAACGTCCGCGACTTCCCTGTTCCGCCAGACCGGCCCGAGCGTCGACCCTGTCGCGTTCCGTCCGGAATCCAGCCCTAGCCACGGCTTCGCGCTGCCCGCCGTGCCCCAGCCGATCGACACCGAGACGCCGCAGCACGACGACGAGCACGCCGAGCCGCACCGCTACCGCACGATCTGGCTGTCGGACATCCACCTCGGCTCGAGCGGCTGCCAGGCGCCGTATCTGCTCGACTTCCTGCGCCATAACGAGTCGGAATACCTGTATCTGGTGGGCGACATCATCGACGGCTGGCAGTTGAAGAAAGGCTGGTACTGGCCGCAGGCGCACAACGACGTCGTGCAGAAGGTGCTGCGCAAGGCGCGCAAAGGCACGCAAGTGATCTACGTGCCCGGCAATCACGACGAAGCCGCGCGTCAGTTCTGCGACCTCGCGTTCGGCGACATCCACGTGCGCGGCGAGGCGTTTCACACGACGCTCGCCGGCAAGCGCCTGTGGATCGTCCACGGCGATCTGTTCGACGGCGTGATCCAGCACGCGAAATGGCTCGCGTATCTCGGCGACACGCTCTACACGATGATCCTGATCCTGAACCGCTGGTTCAACCGGATCCGCAGCCGGCTCGGCTTTCCATACTGGTCGCTGTCGCAATACCTGAAGCACCAGGTCAAGAACGCGGTGAACTTCATCTCGTCGTTCGAACGCGTGATGACCGACGAAGCGCGCCGCCGCGGCTGCGACGGCGTGGTCTGCGGACACATCCACAAAGCCGAGATTCGCGACATCGACGGCGTGCTGTATTGCAACGACGGCGACTGGGTCGAAAGCCTGTCGGCGCTCGTCGAAACCTATGAAGGCGAACTCAAGGTGATCTACTGGACCGCGATGCGCAGCCCGCAAGCCGGCGTGCAAAAAGCCCGGGCGACCGCCTGACGCAACGCCGCACTCCAATCCGCTGGGCTGAATCGACGAACCATCCGAGGAGCAAACCGATGAAGATCATGATCGTCACCGACGCATGGGAACCGCAGGTCAACGGCGTCGTGCGCACGCTCAAGAACACCACGCGCGAGCTGACCGAACTCGGCCATCGCGTCGATCTGCTGACGCCGCTCGAATTCAGGACGATTCCGTGCCCGACGTATCCCGAGATCCGCTTGTCGCTGATGCCGCGCCGCAAGCTGCGTCAGCGTATCGGCGAGTTCGCACCGGACGCGCTGCATATCGCCACCGAAGGTCCGCTCGGCATGGCCGCGCGCGCCTACGCGATCCAGCACAAGCTGCCGTTCACGACCGCTTATCACACGCGCTTTCCCGAGTATGTGCAGGCGCGCTTCGGCATTCCGCTCGCCGCGACGTACAAGTTCCTGCACTGGTTCCACAAGCCGTCGCTCGCGGTGATGGCGCCGACGCCCGTGGTCAGGAACGACCTCGAGAAATTCGGCTTCACGAACGTCGTGCTGTGGACGCGCGGCGTCGATCTCGAGATTTTTCATCCGATGGACTCGAAGGTGCTCAACACCGCACGGCCGATCTTTCTGTATGTGGGGCGTGTGGCCGTCGAGAAAAACGTCGAGGCATTCTTGAAGCTCGATTTGCCCGGCTCGAAGTGGGTCGCCGGCGAAGGCCCCGCGCTCGCGGAACTGAAGTCGCGCTATCCGCAAGCGAATTATCTCGGCGTGCTGTCGCAGGCTGAACTCGCGAAAGTCTACGCGGCCGCCGATGTATTCGTGTTCCCGAGCCGCACCGACACGTTCGGTCTCGTGCTGCTCGAGGCGCTCGCCTGCGGCACGCCGGTGGCGGCGTATCCGGTCACCGGCCCGATCGACGTGCTCGGCGACGGCGGCGCCGGCGCGATGGACGAAGACCTGCGCGAAGCCTGTCTCGAAGCGCTGAAAATCGACCGCGCGCATGCACGCGCGTGGGCCGAGCGCTTCTCGTGGGCCGCGGCCTCCGAGCAGTTCGCCGCGCATCTAAAGCCGTTGCCGCGCGCGTCGTATCGCGAGGAAAGCGCAGCCGCGTGACGCGGCGCGCCGGGTTGTCCATGCGAAGCCGATCTTCTCCTGCAAGCCGCGCGTCCGTGAACGGCGCGCTGCGCGCCGCGCACGCCGGCAGCGATGCTCACGACGCTCGCGTCAACCATGATGACCGCGACGATCATGATGACCACGAAGCCGCGAGCGTCGAGCCGTTCGATAGCATTAGCGAGTCCGCCGCCATGAACCATGCAGAAGCCCATCGCATGAGCGGCCACGAAGGCCACGCGCGCCACAGCCGTGTCGACGGCGACGGCGATGAAAGCGCGGGCATCAACCGGCACGGCTCACACGCCGCAGCCGAGATCCAGCACGAGCCGCTCAGCCCCGACGATCCGCTCGCGCCGCTGCCGTTCAATCCGTACAAGGGCAATCGCGGCCTCACCCGCGCGTGGCACGCGATGAAAAACTCGCTCGCGGGTTTTCGCGTGGCGATCCGCGAGGAAAGCGCGTTTCGTCAGGAGCTGACGCTGGCCGCGATTCTGCTGCCGTGCGGCGTGCTGGTTCCGGTTGAGCCCGTCTCGCGCGTGTTGCTGCTCGGCTCGGTGCTGCTCGTGCTGATTGTCGAACTGCTGAATTCGAGCGTGGAAGCGGCCATCGACCGTATCTCGCTCGAGCGGCACGAGCTGTCGCGCCGCGCGAAAGACCTGGGCAGCGCCGCGGTGATGGTCGCGCTCGGCATGTGCGTGATGACGTGGGGGCTGATCGTCGGCCCGCTCGGCGTTGATTGGGTGAAAGCGTGGCTGTGAAGCTCATGGAAACCCTGAGTACCCGCTAGAGATTCGAACGCTCGGTTTATAATCGTCCGGCAGTCTTAAAAAACAGCAACCGCGTCCGGGTGGACCTACAGCAGCGGCACGCCGCCGCGCGCCCAACCCGGCGTAACCAGGGCCGGACGACATGGAAGCCAAACCTCCCCGCCGCACGCGCGAACGGATACTCGAACTGTCGTTGAAACTGTTCAACGAAATCGGCGAGCCGAACGTCACGACGACGACGATCGCCGAGGAAATGGAAATCAGTCCAGGCAACCTGTACTACCACTTCCGCAACAAAGACGACATCATCAACAGCATCTTCAGCCAGTTCGAGCAGGAGATCGAAAAGCGTCTGCGTTTTCCCGACGACCATCGCGCGACCATCGACGAAATGTGGTCCTATCTGCAGTACATGGTCGATTTCACGTGGCGCTACCGCTTCCTGTATCGCGATCTGAACGATCTGCTCGCACGCAACCGCACGCTCGAAACGCACTTCAAGCAGATCATCAGCCATAAGGTGCGCTTTGCGAGCCAGTTCTGCGATCAGCTCGTGGCCGACGGCGAAATGGTCGCCACGCCGGACGAGTTGCAGGTGATCGCCACGAACATCGGTGTGATCGCAACGTACTGGCTGTCGTATCAGTTCGTGATGAATCCGCGCAAATACAACGAGCAGGAGACGATTCGCGCGGAACTGCATCAGGTGAGCGTGCAGATCGTGTCGTTGATGGCGCCTTATCTGCGCGGCCGCTCACGGCAAATTTTCGACGATCTCGTATCGGGCAAGCTCGAGAAACGCGAGTTCTACGACTATCTGCCGCCGAAGGAAGGCGCCGCGCCTCGCAACGAATAGGACGTTTTTCATGAAGTCGGTGTGTGTGTATTGCGGCTCCGCGAATGGAGCCAAACCGTTGTATGCGGAGGCCGCGCGTGCGTTCGGCCGCGCGCTGGTCGAAGCCGATCTGGCGCTTGTGTATGGCGGCGGCAAGGTCGGGCTGATGGGCGTGATCGCCGACACGGTGATGGCCGAAGGCGGCCGCGCGATCGGCGTGATTCCCGAGCTGCTGGTCAACAAGGAAGTCGGTCATAACGGCCTGACGGAGTTGCACGTCGTGCCCGACATGCATCATCGCAAGAAGATGATGGCCGATCTCTCGGATGCGTTTGTCGCGATGCCGGGCGGCGCGGGCACGCTCGAAGAGTTCTTCGAGGTCTACACGTGGGCGCAGCTCGGCTACCACCACAAACCGGTGGCGCTCCTGAATATCGACGGCTTTTACGATCCGTTGATGAAGCTCTTGCAGCACACCGTGGACGAAGGCTTCATGCGGCAGACGTATGTCGACATCCTGCAGATCGACTCCGATGCGGCCACGCTGATCGGCAAGCTCCAACGGTATCAGCCGCCGGTTGCGGATAAGTGGGCGGTTAAGCGGGAAGCGGTTTGAGCGGGGGCGGCGGCGCTTGCGGCTGAGAGCGCCGCGGGTTTCTCCGCGCGTTCTCGGCTTTGCTCTCGTTTTTTAGCTTCGCTTTCTGCCTCGCTTTTCGTTGGTTTTTTTCCCGCTGCGTTTTTTCCCGCTGCGTTTCCAGCGCTCACCCTACTTTGCATGTCGAGGTTGCGATGACTCAGACCGTTCTCATCACCGGCGGCAGCCGCGGCATCGGCCGCGCGACCGCGCGCTTGCTTGGCGCGCGCGGCTGGTCGGTGGGCGTGAACTACGCGCGGAATCTCGCGGCCGCCGAGGAAACCGTCGCTGAAGTCGAGCGAGCCGGCGGACGCGCGCTGCCGATTGCCGGCGACGTCGCGAACGAAGCCGACGTCATCGCCATGTTCGACGCGGTTGTGCAGAAGTTCGGCCGGCTCGACGCGCTCGTCAACAACGCGGGTATCGTCGCGCCGTCCATGCCGCTTGCCGACATGGATCTCGCGCGCCTCACGCGCATGTTCGACGTCAACGTGCTCGGCGCTTATCTGTGCGCGCGCGAAGCCGCGCGGCGCATGTCGACGGATCGCGGCGGCGCGGGCGGCGTGATCGTGAATGTGTCGTCGGCGGCGGCGCGTTTGGGTTCGCCCAACGAATACGTCGACTACGCAGGCTCCAAAGGCGCAGTCGATACGATGACGCTCGGTCTCGCGAAGGAACTCGGGCCGCGCGGCGTGCGTGTCAATGCAGTGCGGCCTGGTCTCATCGATACCGAAATCCACGCGAGCGGCGGCAAGCCCGAGCGTGCGGCGCAACTCGGAGCGGCCACGCCATTGGGCCGTCCGGGCCGGGCTGATGAAGTGGCTGAGACCATCGTGTGGTTGTTGAGTGATGCCGCGTCGTATGTCACTGGGGCGCTTGTGGATGTCGCTGGGGGGCGTTAGGCGGGGCGATTGGTCTGCTGTTGTTCGGCGTTCGTTCTTTCGCCTTCGTTCTTTCGCCTTCGTTCTTCTGCATTCGTTCTTTCGCCTTCGTTCCGCATTTCTTCCGCGTTTCGTTGCAATCTTTCCGGTTTTTTTTCGCCTTACTTCGGCGCTCTTTCTGCAATGCATTCGGCTTTTCTCCGCCTCCGTTAAGCGCTCCTTCCTCATCCCTTCCGCCCTCTTTCCGCTCTCCGTCCGTCGGCTCACGCGGCGCTCCTAGATAAGCCTCGCGTTGCTTCCACTGCCCGCTATATCCACCGCCACGGCAGGCGCAATCGCCGCATCCGTGCGCCGTCGCACGTGTAATCGGTCGTAATAATCGGAGACTACAATCGCGGGAATCGCGCGGCCTCGTGCGACGCAAGCCAGAACATCGTGCGCGCGATGCTGCCGCGCACCGCGACCAGAGATTCGTTTCATGCAAGAAAAACCTTCCGCACCGTGGCGCAACGGGAACGCCGCGGCAGCGGTGTCCGCGCCGGCCGGCGTTGTCGATAGCGCGCAGCAAGTGCGCGTGGCCGGCCTGATCGATAGCGCGCAGCAAGCGCACATGACCGGCGCCATCGACAGCGCACAGCAGGCGCACATGGCCAGCCTCATCGACAACGCGCCGCAAGCGCACATGGCCGGTCTCATCGACAGTGCCGAGCATGCGCGCTCGGCCGACCTTGCCGCAAACAGTCCCAATACGGCCCAAGCCCTGACCGCCGAGGCCGCGGCCCCAGCCCGACCAGCCAAGCCCTCCAAACCTCACGCACCCGCCGCAGGCAACGAACCCACCATCGGCTCACCGCCTGCGGACCACTCAAACGACAGCAACAGCAACGGCAACAGCCGCGCCCCGCGCTGGCACACGCTCAGCGCCTCACGCCCGCTAACGTACCTGATCGCCCTCGCCATCCTCTGCGCGTGGCTGCTGCCCGGCACCCTGGGACACGATCCCTGGAAACAGGACGAGACGTACACGTTCGGCATCGTCCAGCACATGCTCGACACCGGCGATCTCGTCGTGCCGACCAACGCCGGGCAGCCGTTCGTCGAAAAACCGCCTGTCTACGACTGGGTGGCCGCGAGCTTCGCGTGGATGTTCGGCCGCTACCTGCCCTTGCACGACGCGGCGCGGCTCGCGAGTGCGCTGTTCGCGGGCCTGACGGTCTACTACACGGCCCGCGTCGCGCGCCGCGCGGTGAATGCGCCGAGCTGGTTCGACCTGCGCGTGATCGGCACGCTGGCGCTGTTCGGCGGCACGCTCGTCGTCGTCAAGCATGTGCACGACATGATGACCGACGTCGCGTTGATGGCCGGCGCGGCGATCGGCTTCTGCGGATTGTTCGAACTCGTGCTCGCGCATCTTCGTTACGACGGCCATCAAGAGCGCCTTTCCGCCGACGCCGCGCGCGAGCGCCGGCACGCGATTCTGAGCGGCGCGGCGATGTTCGGCGCGGGCGTCGGCGTATCGTTTCTCGCCAAGGGCCTGTTCGTGCCGCTGGTTTTCGGCGCGACCGTCTGCGCAGTGTTCGCGCTCTACCGCGCGTGCCGCAGCCGCAGTTTCGCCGCCGCGCTCGGCGTCGCGGCGCTCGTCTGCACGCCGTTCGCGCTGATCTGGCCGATCTGCTTCTATCTGCGCTCCGAGGCGCTCTTCAAGGTCTGGCTGTGGGATAACAACGTCGGCCGCTTTTTCGGTTTTTCGGTCGCCGAACTCGGCTCCGAAAGCGAAAGCCGGCTGTTCGTGCTGCGCACGGTCCTAAGCGTCGGCTTCCCAGTCGCGCCGCTTGTGCTGGCCGCGCTCGGCGGCGGCGCATGGCAGCGCTGGCGCGATCCGCGCGTCGCCTTGCCGGCGATCTTCGCGGGTGTCGGCTTCGCCGTGCTGCAAAGCTCGGCGACGATCCGCGAGCTGTACATCCTGCCGTTCATCGCGCCGCTCGCATTGCTGGCGATGCAAGGCGTCGAGCGCCTGCCGCCGCGTCTGCATGTGGTGTGGGACATGGCGAGCCGCGTGCTGTTCGGCAGCGTGGCGGCGCTCGCGTGGATCGTGTGGTCGATCATGAGCAGTCCGGCGAACACGCATGCTTCGCTGCACCGGCTCGGCCGATGGCTGCCGCTCGACTGGGTCTTGCCGATGAAACCCGCGCTGATCGCCGCGGCATTAGTGATGACGCTCGGCTGGCTCTGGCTGCTGCCCGCCTTCAAGTACGCGGGCAAATGGCGCGGTGTGCTGAGCTGGTGCGCGGGCGCGATCGTCGCGTGGGGACTCGTGAGCACGCTGCTGCTGCCGTGGCTCGACTACGCGAAAAGCTACCGCTCGGTGTTCGAGAACCTCGGCGCCGCGCTGAGCGCGCAATGGAACGACGGCGATTGCATGGCGAGCGTCGGGCTCGGCGAATCCGAGGCGCCGATGCTCGACTACTACACGGACATCGAGCATCAGCCGACCGCGAACCCGCGCACGACCGAGTGCACATGGCTGATCGTCGAAAGCCGCCGCAACAACGCACTTCAACCGACGGGCGACTGGCGGCTATTCTGGTCGGGCGCGCGTCCCGGCGATACCGACGAGTTGTTGCGCGTCTTTGTGCGCACGCCGACGGTGCCGGCTGTGGTTGATGGTCGGTAACCTGACGCCGGGTGGCGCTGCGCGGCACGCCGCTAACTACCGCGCGCCCGCTTCCTCGCCCGCCGCGACTGAAACGACGACCCTGGCTCGCGCAAAAACGCGATTTCCTCCGCCGTCGATTCCCGCCCAAGCACCGCATTGCGATGCGGAAAGCGCCCAAAGCGCTCGACGATCTCCGCATGCCTAACGGCGAACGAATAATACGACTCGCCACCAGGCTCCCCGGCGAGCGCTTTAAAAAGACGCAGCGACTCCCGCTGGCTCGCCGGCGCCTCGTCGTGTTCGAACGGCAGATAGGCAAACGCGCGATGATGCGCGCTCGGCAACAGCCGATCCGCGCCGCTCGCCACCATCTGCTGCGCGATCTCCACCGCTTTGTGATCCGCTGCAAACGCACGCGCCGTGTCGCGATGGCAGTTGCGCGAAAACTGATCGAGCACGATCACGAGCGCAAGCGCGCCGAGCGGCGTGGCCGTCCAACTGTCGAGGCGCGAGTCGCGCGCCGCATCGATAAGGGTTCCGAAACGTTCGCGCAGCATCGCGTCGAACGATTCGTCGGCGGAAAACCACTGCTTGCGCGCCTCGCCGAAGCCCGGCACATCGGGCACGCCGAACCAGCAGTCGAGCACCTCGCGCGCTCGCGGATCGAGCGCGCTGTAAGCAGCGAGATCCGCCGGCGTGCGAGGCGGCGCCGCACGTTCAGCGTCAACCATTGCGATTGCGCATCCAGTCGGCTGTTTCAAAGAACGAACCAAGCAGGCGCTCTCTGAGCGGCTCGTCAAGCCCGATGTCTTCCATCGCCCAGGCCATGCAGCGCAGCCACTGATCGCGTTCGCTCGATGCAATCGCGAACGGCAAATGCCGCGCGCGCAACCGCGGATGCCCGAAGCGGCTGATGTAATGATCAGGGCCGCCCAGCCATCCGCACAGAAACCAGAACAGCTTGTCGCGCGAACCGTCCATCGATTCGGGATGCAGCGCGCGAATGCCGGCGAACTCGGCTTCAAGGTCCATCAGGTCGTAAAAACGGTCGACGAGTTCGCGCACGCGCGCTTCGCCGCCGACCAGTTCGAAGGCCGTCGGCTGCGCCGCGGAGACTTCGTTGTCGATCTCACTCATAACCACTCATCAACGGAAAATAATCAGGCGTCCCGCAGCGATTGCAACGCGGGACGCGACAACACATGCCGCAAGCTCAGCCAGCCGCCGACCGCCGCACACGCGATGCCGGCCGCGACTCCCGCCGGCAGCAGCCACGGGTTGAAGTCCAGATAGAACTGGAACACGCGCGTGGCCAGAATCCAGCCGATCACCTGCGCGCCGATCGCGGCCATCAGGCCGGCGAGCGCGCCGACCGCGACGAACTCGGCGATCTGCACCGCGCGCACCTGGCGATGCGACGCGCCCAGCGCCCGCAGCAGCGCGGATTCTCGCATACGCTCGTCGCGCGTGCCGGCGAGCGCGGCGTACAACACCAGCACGCCCGCGGCGAGCGTGAACGCGAACAGGAACTGCACCGCGCCGATCACCTGCTGCAGCACGCGCTGCACCTGCGCGAGAATCGGACCGGTGTCGATGGCCGTCAGGTTCGGATAGGCGGCGATCAGACCGTCGATAGTCGCGCGTTTTTCCGGGGGCAAATGGAAACTGGTGATGAACGTAGCCGGGAAATCCTGCAACGCGGCGGGCGGCATCAGCACGAAGAAGTTGACCTTGAACGAACCCCAGTCGAGCTTGCGCACGCTCGTCACCGGTGCATCGATCTGCAAGCCGGTCACGTCGAAACGCAGCACATCGCCGGGCTTCACGTTGATGAGCTTGGCGAGCCCCTCTTCGATCGAAATCTGCGGAGCCTTCGTGTCGCCATACCAGGTGCCGGCGGAAATGCGATTGTCGTCCGGCAACTGCGTCGTGTACGACAGATTGAATTCGCGGTCGACGAGCCGTCGCGCGTCGTCGCCCTTGAACGAATCCGGATTGACCGGCTTGCCGTTGATCGCGGTGAGCCGGCCGCGCACCATCGGCGAGAGCACCGTGCCGGGCACGCCGTGCGTGTCGAGATAGTGCGTGACCGGTTCGCGCTGATCCGGCTGAATGTCGATGATGAATTCGTTCGGCGCATCAGGCGGCGTCGATTTGCGCCACCCGGCCACGAGGTCGTTACGCGTCATCGCGATCAGCAGCAGGCACATCAGGCCGATGCCGAGCGCCGTGATCTGCAGCGCGCTCGCGCCGCTGCGCCGCTCCAGCGACGCCAGCGCGTAACGCCAGCCGATTCCCGCGTTCACGCGCTCGCTGCGCACCGCGCGCGCCGCCGCCCACAACGCGAGCCGCGCGATGCACGCAAACACCAGCAGCCCGCCCGCGAACCCGCCCGCGACGATGCCGCCGAGCTTCAACTCGCCCGCCGCGACGATCAGGAGCGCCGCGAACAACACGATGCCGAGCGCGTACGCGGCCCACGCGGTGCGCCCCGCCTCGCCCCACTCGCGGCGCAGCACGCGCACCGGCGGCACGCGCGTCAGCGGCAGCAGCGGCGGCAGCGCGAAACCGAGCAGCAGCACGAGACCGGCCGCAATGCCCTGGAGCGCGGGCCATGCCGTCGGGTACGGCAATTCGACGTCGATCAGACTGCCGAGCGACGTCAGCAACGCGAGATGGCCGAGAAAGCCGAGCGCCACGCCGAGCGCGCCGCCCGCCACGCCGACGCCCACGAATTCCAGCGTAAACAGCGCCCGCAGTGTGGACTGACTGACGCCGAGACAGCGCATCGCCGCGCAGCCGTCCAGATGGCGGCGCATGTACCGATGCGCGGCCATCGCAATCGCCACGGCCGCGAGCAGCGCGGTCAACAGCGACACGAGCGTGAGGAAATGACCGGCGCGATCGAGCGTCTGACGCACTTGCGGCTGGCCGTCCTGCAACGATTCGAGCGCGACGCCGCGCATCTTGCCGCCGTCCACCCTGCCGTGTGCGAACTGCGCGAAACGCGCGACCGCTGGATCCGCGCCCGCCACCAGCAGCCGGTACGTCACGCGGCTGCCGAACGTGATGAGGCCGGTGGACTGCGCGTCATCGGCGCGCATCATCAGGCGCGGCGAGAAGTTGACGAACGAGAAGCCGCGGTCGAGTTCGCGCGTGATCATCGCGCCGATCGTGAAGCTGCGGTTGCCGACCTTCACGGTGTCGCCAACGCGCACCTTCAGCGCGTCGAGCAATTGCTGATCGACCCACACGGTACCCGGCGGCGGAATGGATTGCGCGGCGCGATCCGGAGCGCCCGGTCCCGGCGCGATGCGCAGCGCGCCGCGCAACGGATAACCCGGCGACACGGCCTTGATCGCGGCGAGCCGCGACACCGGCTGCGCGCCGCTCGAGTTGATCATGCTGGGGAAAATCGCCGTGGTGGCGGTGTTCAGGCCGAGCGCCGCGGCCTCGCGCGCGAACTGCGGATCGACCGGATGATCGGCGCGCACGATGAAGTCGGCGGCGATCATGCGTCTCGCGTCGCGCTCCAGGCCCTGGTGCAAGCGGTCGGCGAGAAAGCCGACGCTCGCGAGCGCCGCCACGGCGAGCACGAGCGCGAGCAGCAGCATCGTGAGTTCGCCGGCGCGCCAGTCGCGCGCCGTCATGCGCAGCGCCTGGCGCAGCAGATCGCCGACGCTAAAGCGGCGCGCCGCAGGGACGGCGACCCGCGCCGTGGAACGTCCGGCCGTATCGCTCAATCGTGCCTGCTCCTCGCAAGGCGCGACACCATATGCGTCGCCATGCCGCGAAAACCGCCCTGCACGCCGCGCCACAGACGCGGCAAAACCCAGCCGGCGAGCACCAGAAAGCCCACGATCAGCACCAGAAACAGCAGCGGCACAAATAGCGCGAGCAGAATGCCGCCGAACACGAAACCATCTTCAGCCGTCGACGTGACGACGTTCGACACCGGTTCCGGCGACAGATTGATGAGCGCGCGCGTGCCCGCTTTCGTCAGATGCGCGGTGCCCGCCAGTGTGCCGCCCGCGAGCGCGGCGACCGTCAGCAGCGCCGGATCGGCATGGCCCAACGCGCCGGCTGCGAGCACGGCGCCGGCCGGAATGCGGATGAAGGTGTGAATCGCGTCCCATAGCGAATCGAACGCGGGAATCTTGTCGGCGAGAAATTCGGTGACGGTCAGCACGCCCGCCACGCCGATCACCCACGGCGAGGACAGCGCGGACAACGTATCGGGAAGATGAATCAGACCGAGGCGCTCGAACACGCCGGCCAGCAGAACCGTCAGATAGAGGCGCAGGCCGCTGCCCCATGAGAGCCCCGCAGCAAGCGAAAGTGATTCAAGCATGGCCGCCTCCAGGCGCGCTGTGCGTGCCGGGCGCTTCGGGGGCAATCAGGGATGAGCCGCCGCACCGAAGTCGTCAGACCCGCGCCAAGCCGGCCGCGCCGGGCAGGCCGCGGGCAATTTCAGATTGGTTTCCATCTCATTATAGCCACGTTAATTCGCAGAACGCAGAGTGGCTTGCAAATTGGCGGACTATGCAGCAGAGGCAAAGGCCGCGCCGGTGGCGGCCGGCGCGTGAGTATGCCGATGCGCGTTCTGATGCAGCGCGCTTAATGCCCGGACGAGAGCTTGAGCCCGATCAGCCCGACGACGATCAGCGCCGCGCTCGCCACGCGCGCGGCCGTGAGCGCTTCACCCATCATCACGATGCCGAAAACGAAGGCGCCGACGGCGCCGATGCCGGTCCAGACCGCGTAGGCGGTGCCGAGCGGCAACTGCCGCATCGCCATCGCAAGCAGGATAAAGCTGCCGAGCGCCGTGACGATGGTGAAGACAGAAGGCCACAGCCGGGTGAAACCGTCGGAACTCTTGAGACCGGCCGCCCAGGCGACTTCGAGCAGACCGGCGATGAACAGAAGAATCCAGGACATGAAACAGCTCCATGATCAGATGGGGCCGTCCCCGTTTGTAAATGGCGTAAGGTCGTCCTTACGGTCCGTAATTATAACGACGCCTGCACCATCTTGCTGCGCGGCCGCAAGTCGCCGCCTGCTCACAGGACGCCGACCAGCCGATAGCCGACGCCCGTCTCCGTGACGATATGCTCGGGCTGCGCCGGATCGCGCTCGAGCTTGCCGCGCAGATGCGCCATGTAAATGCGCAGATAGTGATAGCTCTCCACGTGCGACGGCCCCCACACGTCGCGCAACAGTTGCCGGTGCGTCAGCACGCGGCCGGCGTGGCGCACCAGCGTCGCGAGCAGCCGGTATTCGATCGGCGTCAGATGGACCGCCGCGCCGTCGCGCGTGACCTGGCGCAACGCGAGGTCGACGCTCACCGCGCCGAAGCGCACCTGCGGCGATTCGTTCGCGCCGCCCTGATTGCGCCGCCGAAGGTGCGCGCGAATCCGCGCGAGCAGTTCCGAGACGCCGAACGGCTTGGTCAGGTAATCGTCGGCGCCGGCATCGAGCGCCGCGACTTTCTCGCTTTCCTGCGTGCGCGCCGACAGCACGATCACCGGCAGTTCGCTCCAGCCGCGCAATTCGCGGATCACGTCCAAGCCGTCGGTGTCGGGCAGGCCGAGATCGACGATCACGAGGTCGGGCTTGCGCGTCGCGGCCTCCACGAGACCCTGCTTGCCGGTCTCGGCGTCATGCACGACGATGCCCTCGTCTTCGAGCGCGGTCCGCACGAAACGGCGGATCTGCTTTTCGTCTTCGATCAGAACGACGGTGATGCTCGGGTCACTCATGGGTCGGTTTGGCAAGCGGGTTCGGGTTCATGTTGTCGGCGGATTGGTCTTCGGCGGATTGGTCTTGCAGTGCGTCGGGCGCATCTGGCGCGTCGGCGGCTTCGGGCAGATCGGGCACGTCCGGCGGCGTTTCAACCGGCAGCGTAAACCAGAAACGCGCGCCTTCGACGCGGCTTCTAGCCGCCTCGTCCGTTGCTGCCGACATGCGATTCACCGCCCCAATGCTGCCGCCATGCGCTTCGACAATCGCGCGGCAAATCGCGAGACCGAGCCCGATGCCCGGCTTCGCCGATTCCTTCTCGCCGCGCGTGAACTTCTCAAACACGCGAGTCTCCATGCCGGCGGGCAAACCCGGCCCATTATCGTCGATGGTCACGCGCACGAACGACTTGCCGTCCGCGTCGAAACGCTGCGCGCCGATCGTCAACGGCGTGCCCGTCGACGTGTATTTCGCCGCGTTCTCGAAGAGGTTCGAGAAGAGCCGCTCCATCAGCACGGCGTCGAGCTGCAGCAGCGGCAAATCCGCGGCGAGTTCGACCCGCACCGGATGCCCGCTCAGCACGCGCTTGCACGCACGCAGCGCGGCGCCCACGGTTTCCTCGAGCAGCGTCCATTGCCGGTTCAATTGCAGACTGCCCGCCTGCAGGCGCGCCATGTCGAGCAGATTGGTCACGATGCCGGTCATGCGCAGTGCTTCTTCATGGATCGCGTCCACGAGCTCGTCGTCGCGCCGCGCGTCGGCCGCGTGTTCGCGCGATTGCGCCAGCATCGACGAAAAGCCGACGATGGTCGTGAGCGGCGTACGCAAATCGTGCGAAATCGCGGACAGCAACGAGTTTCGCAAACGTTCGGATTCCATATTGACGAGCGCGTCGCGTGCGATGTCCACGTAATGCACGCGCTCGAGCGCGAGCGCGATTTGCGCGGCGAACGCGTCGAGCATGCGCTGCTGCTCGGGCGCGTTCAGCTCGCGCTCGTCGCGCAGCACGGCCGCGAGCACGCCGCGCGTGCGCATCGGCGCCTTCAGCGGCAGATACAGCGCGGCGGCCGCCGGCAGCGTGTCGGTGCCGTGACCGGCCGGCTTCTCGTGATCGTAGACCCACTGGCCGACATCGGTATCGAGCAGTTCGCCTTCGAGCGTGATGGCCGCGTCGGGGTCTTCGATCTTCTGCTTCACGCGGTCCGCGCTGTCCGGCAACAGGATCGCGACGCGCGCGCCGAACACTTCGCTCACGTGACGGCTGCCGATGCCGACGATCTGCTCGGTGGTCAGCGCCGCCGCGAGTTCGCGCGCCATCGCATACATCGCGCCGGTGCGCTGCTCGCGACGCCGCGCGATCCGCGCTTCGCGCCGCAAGCTCGACGTGAGATGGCTGATCACGAGCGAAGTCAGCAACATGCCGAAGAACGTCAGCAGATATTGCGTGTCCGACACCGACAACGACAGGCGCGGCGGCACGAAGAAAAAGTCGAACGCGGCGACGCTCATGAACGACAGCAGCACGCCGGGCCCGCGTCCGAGTTTCACCGCCGCGAAGATCACGCCGAGCAGATACAGCATGACGAGGTTCGTCAGATCGATGCGCTCGTTCAGTTGGCTCGCCACCGCGGTGATGCCCGCGCATATCGCGAGCGCCCAACCGTACGCACGCGGCGGCGAGCGGCGCTCGCGCGCGGCGCTCAACGCGTCGCGCCATGCGTTGGCCGTCGTACTCAGCAGGCGGCGCTCGTGGTCGCCGCCGCTATCGGACGAAGCGCGGATCAGCGTGACGTCCGCATGACCGCCGTGTTCGGCGAGACGCTCGCCAAGCGGCCGGCGCAGCCAGCGCCGGATGCCGGTGCGTGCCGATGCGCCCGCCACCAGCTTCGACACATTGCGCGCCTGCGCATAACCGGTCAGCGCGGCCACCGCGTCAGCGCCGGCGAGCGTCGCGGTTTCCGCGCCGAGTTCCGCGGCGAGCTTCAATGCGTTGAGCGTGCGTTCGCGGCGCGCGTCGGGCAAACGCTGCAGCGCGGGCGTTTCGACATAGACGGCGATCCAGTCGGCCTTGAGGCTCGCGGCAAGACGCGCCGCCGCGCGCACCAGCATCGGCGCTTCGGGACCGGGGCCGACGCACACCAGCAAGCGCTCACGCGCCTGCCAGATTCGCTCGATCGAACGGTCCGCGCGATATTCACGCATTTGCGCGTCGACGCGATCGGCCGTACGGCGCAACGCAAGCTCGCGCAGCGCGATCAGATTGCCTTTGCGAAAGAAGTTGCGCACCGCGCGCTCGGCCTGCTGCGCGAGATACACCTTGCCGTCGCGCATGCGGTCGAGCAGCTCTTCGGCGGGCAGATCGACCAGCGTGACTTCGTCGGCGCGATCGAACACGCGGTCGGGCACCGTCTCCCACACGCGAATGCCGGTGATCTGCCCCACCACGTCGTTAAGGCTCTCGAGGTGCTGAACGTTGACGGTCGTGTACACATCAATGCCGGCGTCGAGCAGTTCATACACGTCTTGCCAGCGCTTCAGATGCCGCGCGCCTTGCACATTCGAATGCGCGAGTTCGTCGACGAGTATCAGTTGCGGCTTGCGCGCCAGCGCCGCGTCGAGGTCGAACTCGCCGAGCTTGCGACCGCGATATTCGATGTGCGCGAGCGGCAGCACGTCGAGACCTTCGAGCAGCGCCGCCGTTTCGCCACGCCCATGCGTTTCGGCGATGCCGACCACCACGTCCGCACCTTCGTCGCGACGGCGACGCGCCGCCTGCAACATCGCATACGTCTTGCCGACGCCCGCCGATGCGCCGAAGAAAATCTTCAGCTTGCCGCGCTGACGCTTTTGTTCGTCGCGCTGCAGCTTGTCGAGCAGTTCGTCAGGATCGGGGCGGTTCATGCGTGAATGCTTTGATGTTTTGATGGTGGGCGCGCGGCGGTGCGTGCAATGGTGGCACGGCGGCGGCCCGGCCGCAAATCAGATGCGAATGGGCTTGGGCGACGCCGCGTGCAACCGCCGGCATTGTGCGTCAACGACGCGCTCAGCCGCGCTTCATCTCATCCAGCGCAAGATTCAGTTGCAGCACGTTCACGCGCCGCTCGCCGAGCATGCCCAATTGCCGCCCGCTCGTATAACGGTCGACCAGCGCCTCTACTTCGTTCGGCGCAAGTCCGCGCGCTTTCGCGACGCGTCCGATCTGATACGCGGCAGCCGCCGGGCTGATCTCAGGATCGAGTCCGCTTCCCGACGATGTCACAAGATCGACCGGCACGGGTGCCGACATGTCGGTGCCCGCTGCCTTCAACGCGTCGATGCGGCCTTTGACTTCATCGAGCAACGCCGGATTCGTCGGCCCGAGATTCGAGCCGCCCGAAGCCTGCGCGTTATACGGCATCGGGCTCGTCGCCGACAGACGTCCCCAGAAGTACTGCGGCGCGTCGAACTGCTGACCGATCAGCTTCGAGCCGACGACCTTGCCGTCGCGCTCGATCAGACTGCCGTTCGCCTGGTCGCGAAAGAGCGTTTGACCCACTGCGGTCATCACCGCCGGATAAGCGAGACCGGTCACGGCGCTCAGCACCGCAAAAATAACGAGCAACGGACGCAACGAATTCTTCATGACGATCACTCCTTCAAGACAAGCCGCTTCAAACCCAGCCGAATGCGGCCAGCACCATATCGATCAACTTGATGCCGATGAACGGCACCACGATTCCGCCGAGTCCGTACACGAGCAGATTGCGTCGCAACAGAACGGCCGCGCCGAGCGCGCGATAGCGCACGCCCTTTAACGCGAGCGGAATCAGCAGCACGATGATCAGCGCATTGAAAATCACCGCCGACATGATCGCGGACGCGGGTGTCGCGAGATGCATGACGTTCAGCGCATTGAGCGCCGGGTAGGTGGTCGCGAACGCGGCCGGAATGATCGCGAAGTACTTCGCGAGATCGTTGGCAATCGAGAACGTGGTGAGCGAGCCGCGCGTCATCAGCATCTGCTTGCCGATCTCGACGATCTCGATCAGCTTGGTCGGATTCGAATCGAGGTCGACCATGTTGCCCGCTTCTTTCGCGGCCTGCGTGCCGGTGTTCATCGCGACGGCGACGTCGGCCTGCGCGAGCGCGGGGGCGTCGTTGGTGCCGTCGCCAGTCATCGCGACGAGCCGGCCTTCCGCCTGATGCGCGCGAATCGTCGCGAGCTTCGCCTCGGGCGTGGCTTCCGCGAGGAAATCGTCGACGCCGGCTTCCGCCGCAATCGCCGCAGCCGTCAGCCGGTTGTCGCCCGTCACCATCACGGTCTTGATGCCCATTTTGCGCAGCTCGGCAAAGCGCTCCTTGATGCCGCCTTTCACCACGTCCTTCAGCTCGATCACACCGAGCACGCGCGCGCCCTGCTCGCCTTTCTCCGCGACGACAAGCGGCGTGCTGCCGCGCCGCGCGACTTCGGCCACCGCCTGACTCACTTCGTTCGGAAAACGGCCGCCGTTGGCTTCGACGTAATGCTTGACCGCGTCCGCGGCGCCCTTGCGAATCTCGCGGCGAGACGCATCGGCAGACGTGCCTTTTGGTGCAAGATCGACGCCGCTCATCCGTGTTTGCGCGGTGAACGCGAGAAACTCCGCGTGCAGCGAGGCCATATCGCGCTGCCGGATATTGAAGCGCTGCTTCGCCAGCACGACGATGCTGCGGCCTTCAGGCGTTTCGTCGGCCAGCGACGAAAGCTGCGCCGCGTCCGCGAGCGCTTCTTCGGTCAAACCCGGCGCAGGAATAAAGAGCGACGCCTGACGGTTGCCGAGCGTGATCGTGCCGGTCTTGTCGAGCAGCAGCACGTCGACGTCGCCGGCCGCTTCGACCGCGCGGCCCGAGGTCGCGATCACGTTCGCCTGCATCATGCGGCTCATGCCGGCCACGCCGATGGCCGACAACAATCCGCCGATGGTGGTCGGAATCAGGCACACGAGCAGCGCGACCAATGCGGTAATCGTCACCACGTGGCCCGCCGAATTGGGCAGATGCGCGGCTTCCACGGAGAAGATCGAGAACGGCAACAGCGTCGCGGTCGCGAGCAGCATCACGATCGTCAGCGCGACCAGCAGGATGGTCAGCGCGATTTCGTTCGGCGTCTTCTGACGCTTCGCGCCTTCGACCATCGCGATCATGCGGTCGAGAAACGCCTCGCCGGGATTCGCCGTGACGCGCACGACGATCCAGTCGGACAGCACGCGCGTGCCGCCCGTCACCGACGAAAAGTCGCCGCCCGACTCGCGAATCACGGGCGCGGATTCGCCCGTAATCGCCGATTCGTCGACCGAAGCGACGCCGTCGACCACTTCGCCGTCGGCGGGAATCACGTCGCCGGTTTCGATCAGCACCACGTCGCCACGGCGCAAGTCCGAGGCCGTGACAATGCGGATCGGCGACTTCGGATGCGGCTCGTTGAGCTTTTTCGCCATCACGTCTTTCTTCGCGCTGCGAAGCGACGCGGCCTGCGCTTTCGAGCGGCCTTCCGCGAGGGCTTCGGCGAAGTTCGCGAACAGCACCGTGAACCACAGCCACAGCGTGACCGCGAGAATGAAACCCGCGGGCGCCTCGGCCTGGCCGGCGAGCGCGGCGATCCAGAGAACCGTCGTCAGAATACTGCCCACGTACACGCAGAACATCACCGGGTTGCGGAATTGCGTGCGCGGCGTGAGCTTCCTGAATGAATCCGCGATCGCCGGGCGCAGCAGCGCCGGGTCGAACATGGACATCGTTGCATTGTGTTCAGTCATTGAATCCTCGAATGTCGCGTTGACTCATGGCCGCGTCAATGCGCGCCCATCATCATCAGATGTTCGACGCCGGGCCCGAGCGCAAGCGCGGGCACGTACGTCAGCGCGCCGACCAGCAGCACCGTGCCGAGCAGCAGCACGACGAAGAGCGGTCCATGCGTCGGCAGCGTGCCGCCCGTCACGCCGATGCGCTTCTTTGCGGCGAGCGAGCCGGCAATCGCGAGCACGGGAACGATCGTGCCGAAGCGGCCGAACCACATCGCGATGGCGGTCAGCCAGTTGTAGAACGGCGTGCCCACCGTGAGGCCCGCGAACGCGCTGCCGTTGTTGTTCGCCGCCGAACTGAACGCGTAGAGGATTTCGGAGAAGCCATGCGGGCCCGGATTGGCGATACCGGCCTTGCCCGCTTCGCTCAGCACCGCGATCGACGTGCCCACCAGCACGAGCAACGGCGTCAGCAGCACGACGATGGAGACCATCTTCATCTCATACGCTTCGATCTTCTTGCCGACATACTCGGGCGTGCGGCCGATCATCAAACCCGCGACGAACACCGCGAGCAGCGCGAACACGAGCATGCCGTACAGACCCGAGCCGACCCCGCCGAAGATGACCTCGCCAAGCTGCATCAACAGCAGCGGATAGAGGCCGCCGATCGGCGTCAACGAGTCGTGCGTATTCGCGACTGCGCCGCACGAAGCCGCCGTCGTCGCAATCGTGAAGATGCCGGATTGCGCGATGCCGAAGCGCGTTTCCTTGCCTTCCGCGTTGCCGCCCGACTGCATCGCGTTCGCCGACTGATCGACGTGCAACGCGGCAAACGCCGGATTGCCGCTCTGTTCGGCGCCGATTTCGCCGAACACGCAGACGCCGAATGCAATCGTCATCGCGGCCAGCACCGCGACGCCCTGCTTGCGATCCGCGATCATGCGGCCGAACACCAAAGCGAGCGCCGATGGAATGATCAGGATGGCGAATATTTGCAGGAAGTTCGATAACGGCGTCGGGTTCTCATACGGATGCGCCGAATTGCCGTTGAAGAAACCGCCGCCATTCGTGCCGATCATCTTGATCGCTTCCTGCGACGCAACCGGGCCCATCGCGATGGTCTGCGTTTTAACCGGCGTGTCGACGGTCAGCGCATTGCCCTTGGCATCCTTCAACGGATTGCCTTGTGCATCGAGTTTCGGCGCGGCGTAAGTCGTCGCCTGCAACGTGGGAATGTCTTCGTAACTCTTGAAGTTCTGGATCACGCCCTGGCTCATCAGCAGCGCTGCAAACACGACCGACATCGGCAGCAGCACGTAAAGCGTCACGCGCGTCAGGTCGACCCAGAAGTTGCCGATGGTTTGCGCGGTATGGCGCGCGAAGCCGCGAATCAGCGCGATCACGACGACGATGCCGGTTGCCGCCGACAAAAAGTTCTGCACGGTCAGGCCGAGCATCTGCGTGAGATAACCGACTGTCTGCTCCGGCGTGTAGTCCTGCCAGTTCGTGTTGGTCACGAAACTGACCGCCGTATTGAACGCACCGTCGACGGTCATCGCGCCAAGCTGCTGCGGATTGCCGGGCAGCCAGCCCTGCACGCGCAACAGCGCATACAGAAACACGACGCCCAGCACGTTGAACGCGATCACGGCGACCGCGTAGTGCTTCCAGCTCATTTCGCTCGACGGATCGACGCCGGCCGCGCGATACAACAGGCGCTCGATTGGTCCGCCGACGCGCAGCACGCGCGAACTCCCGTCCATCACGCCGCAGAGATAGCGCGACAGCGGCACGGCCGCAGCGAGCAGCACGACGATAAAGAGCCCGGCTTGCAGGACATTGTTCGAATTCATTCGATGTCCTCCGCGCGCAACAGCGCATAGACCAGGTACGCGAACAGCAGCGCGGTCGCCGCACCCGACATCCACAGCATCCAGTTCATGAGCGCGCTCCCTGTCTGCGGGAGAGCAGCAGCTTCTCGCAACCGGCGATCAATGCAAAGGTCAGCGCGGCAAAGAGCGCGATGGCTCCGACGTACAGCACATCCATTGTTGTTCTCCATTGACGGACTTTGGATAGCCGCAACGATAGGCGCGCGCGCGTAAAGGCCCGATCAAAGCTTGTACAGGCCGTATAAAAATCGCGTAAACGGAGAGACTCGCAATGCAAAGGGCCGCTCCATCGCGAGATGGAGCGGCCCTTCCTGTGAAACGCGAAACTTCGGGAAAACTAAAACTACGGCAGCAGTATCGTCGAACCCGTGGTCTTGCGCGCCTCGAGGTCCGCATGCGCCTGACCGACGTCGGCAAGCGCGTAGCGCTGGTTGATGTTCGTCTTCACCTTGCCGGAGACCAGCACGTCAAAGAGTTCGGCGGCCATCGCTTCGTAGTCGCTGCGTTTGCCCATATACGTGAACAACGTCGGGCGCGTGAAGAACAGCGAGCCACGTCCGGCGAATTCCGACGAGTCGATCGGCGGCAACGGCCCCGACGCATTGCCGAAGCTCACGAACATGCCGAGCGGCGCGAGGCAATCGAGCGAGCCGGCAAACGTATCTTTACCGATGGAGTCGTACACCACCGGCACGCCCGCGCCGTTGGTGATCTCGCGCACGCGCTTCGTGAAGTTTTCGCGCGTATAGACAATCGCATGGTCACAGCCGTGCGCTCTCGCGATCTCCGCTTTCTCGTCCGAGCCGACGGTGCCGATCACCGTCGCGCCGAGCGCCTTCGCCCACTGGCACACCAGGAGCCCGACGCCGCCCGCCGCGGCCTGGATCAGGATCGTGTCGCCGGCCTTCACCCGATACGTGCGCCGCAGCAGATATTGCGCGGTGAGACCTTGCAGCATCACCGAGGCGGCCTGTTCGTCGCTGACCGCATCCGGCAGTTTGATGACCTGCGCCGCCGGCAGCACGCGCTCCTGCGCATATGCGCCGGGCGGCCTCGCCACGTAGGCGACGCGGTCGCCCGTTTTCAGATCGCTCACGCCCGAGCCGAGCGCGATCACTTCGCCGGCGGCTTCCATGCCGAGGCCGCCCGGCAACGGCAGCGGATACAGGCCGGTGCGGAAGTACACGTCGATATAGTTGAGCCCGACCGCCGTTTGACGAATGCGAATCTCGCCGGGGCCGGGGTCGCCCACTTCGACGTCGACCCATTTCATGACCTCGGGACCGCCGGTTTGATCGAATCGGATTGCCTTGACCATTCACGTCTCCTTGATGGAATGCCGGCTATTTATGTTGCCGTTGAATGTTGCCAATGAGTGTTTGCCGATCAGCCGCGCGCGTGCGGCGTCAAACCTGCTGCGTGATACGCAGCGTGAGCGCGTCGAGCACCATGCGCGCCGTCGAAATGTTCGTCGCGCACGGAATGTTGTGCACGTCGCACGCCCGCACGAGCGCGTTGATGTCCGGCTCGTGCGGTTGCGGCGTCATCGGATCGCGCAGAAAGATCACCATGTCCACGCGCCCTTCCGCGAGTTGCGCACCGATCTGCAAGTCGCCGCCGTGCGGGCCCGACAGCATGCGCTCGACCTGCAGCCCATGCGCGTCGCTGATGCGTCCGCCCGTCGTGCCGGTCGCGATGATGTCGCAGCGCCGCAGCGTGTCGACGTATTCGCCGGCCAGCGCGACGATGTCGTCCTTCTTGTGATCGTGCGCGATCAGCGCAATGCGGGTGGTCATGTCGTAAGACTCCTGAAACCGTTGTGATTGTCGTTGTTGTGATGCTGCTTGAATTGCTGACTGCTGGGCTGCTTGTCGGGCAGGCGCTGCGAAGAAGACGACTGCACGCGCCTAGAAAGTGCCCGGATACGCGCCGCCGTCGATCAGCCAGTTCTGTCCCGTGATGTAGCCCGCATGCACGCTGCACAGAAACGCGCAGGCGCGGCCGAACTCGTCGCGCGTGCCGAAGCGGCCCGCGGGAATCGCTTTCATGCGCTGCTCGCGCGCCTGATCGACGGAAATGTTTTGCGATTTTGCGGTCGCCGCCATCGTGACGGCGATGCGATCCGTGTCGAACATGCCCGGCAGCAGGTTGTTGATCGTGACGCCGGTCGGCGCCATCTTGCGCGCGAGGCCCGCGACGAAACCGGTCAGGCCCGAACGCGCGCCGTTTGAGAGGCCCAGCACGTCGATAGGCGCCTTCACCGCCGAACTCGTGATGTTGACGATGCGCCCGAAGCCGCGCGCGCTCATCGAGTCGATGGTCGCGCGGATCAGTTCGATCGGCGTCAACATGTTGCTTTCGAGCGCGCGAATCCAGTCGTCGTGCGTGAAGTTGCGGAAGTCGCCCGGCGGCGGGCCGCCCGCATTGTTGACGAGAATGTCGGGCTGCGGACAGGCGGCGAGCGCCGCGGCCCGGCCCTCGGGCGTGGTGATGTCGCACGCGACCGTGTTCACCTGCACGCCGCTTTGCCGGCGAATCTCGTCGGCCGTCGCCTCGAGCGTCTCGGCGGTGCGCGCGACGATCGTCAGGTTGACGCCTTCGGCGGCGAGCGCTTCCGCGCAGCCGCGCCCCAGGCCCTTGCTCGCCGCGCAAACCAGCGCCGTGCGTCCTGCGATTCCCATGTCCATGTGTGCGTTCTCCTCGCTGGCGTCTTGCCGATGGTTGCAAAGTTTCCCCCGATTCTAGAAGAATCGGTGCCAGGCTGCGCCGGCCCGCTGCAATCTTCGGTATCTTCGGGTGGCACTCTTTCGGTAAACTTGCGCCGTGGCGCGTTCGCCGGTCGTCGCAAGTTGTGTTTGCCGGCCGGGCGAAGCGCCGAACCGATCTCCGAATCGGCCTCGAATCGATCTCTTACCCGCCGCGTGTGCCCCCGCCATGACTCAGGACAGCCGTTTCCCCAATCTTTTCATCCTCGATCACCCGCTGATCCAGCACAAGCTGTCGCACATGCGCGACCGGGACACGTCCACGCGCACGTTCCGCGAGCTGCTGCGCGAGATCACGCTTTTGATGGGCTACGAAATCACCCGCAATCTACCGATGACCACGCGCCGCCTGAACACGCCGCTCGTCGAGATCGACGCGCCGGTGATCGCCGGCAAGAAGCTCGCGATCGTGCCGGTGCTGCGCGCGGGCATCGGCATGTCGGACGGTTTGCTCGAACTGGTGCCGTCGGCGCGTGTGGGCCACATCGGCGTGTATCGGGCCGAGGACCATCGGCCGGTCGAATATCTGGTGCGTCTGCCCGATCTCGAAGACCGCGTGTTCATTCTGTGCGATCCGATGGTCGCGACCGGCTACTCCGCCGTGCATGCGGTCGACGTGCTCAAGCGCCGCAACGTGGCCGGCGAGAACATCCTGTTCCTCGCGCTCGTCGCCGCGCCCGAGGGCGTGCAGGTGTTCCAGGACGCGCATCCGGACGTGAAGCTCTTCGTCGCGTCGCTCGATTCGCATCTGAACGAGCACGCGTACATCGTGCCGGGCTTGGGCGACGCGGGCGACCGGCTGTTCGGCACGAAGAACTGAACGTTGTCGAAAAAGCCGGTGCGCGGCGCCTGGTTCGCGCCGCGCACGCATACTTTTCCTGCAATGTCGGGCCATCCCGGGCGACGGCGGCCGCTGCCGCACCCCCGCGGCGTGATAAAATTCGAATCCACTCGAAGCGCGGCCTCGCGCGCAGCGCGAGGCGCGGCGGGCATTTCGGTGCGCCATGCAGCGCAGGCAATCAGCCAGGACCGGCGGCGCGCAGCCGGGCAGAACGGCCGGCACGAATTTGACATCGAGGCGCCTTGACGAGCGCCTGAAAAATCGCAACGACAATTGCACACTGCGCGCCCCGCTGGCGCGCGCGACGGAGAAAGGTATGGCGGGTCATTCGAAATGGGCCAACATCAAGCATAAGAAAGCAGCGGCCGATGCCAAGCGCGGCAAGGTCTGGACGCGGCTCATCAAGGAAATTCAGGTCGCGGCGCGCATGGGCGGCGGCGACATCGACTCGAATCCGCGTCTGCGGCTCGCCGTCGAAAAGGCGTACGACGCCAACATGCCGAAAGACAACGTCAACCGCGCGATCCAGCGCGGCGTGGGCGGCGTCGACGGTGCGAACTACGAAGAAATCCGCTACGAAGGCTACGGCATCGGCGGTGCGGCGGTGATCGTCGACACCATGACCGACAACCGCACGCGCACGGTCGCGGAAGTGCGTCACGCGTTCTCGAAGAACGGCGGCAACATGGGCACTGACGGCTCGGTGTCGTTCATGTTCGACCACGTCGGCCAGTTCCTGTTTGCGCCCGGCACGCCCGAAGACAAGCTGATGGAAGCGGCGCTCGAAGCCGGCGCCGACGACGTGGTGACGAACGAGGACGGCAGCATCGAAGTGCTCTGCCCGCCGAACGATTTCCCGAAGGTGAAGACCGCGCTCGAAGCCGCGGGCTTCAAGGCCGAAGTGGCCGAGGTCACGATGAAACCTCAGACGGAAGTCGAGTTCACCGGCGACGACGCCGTGAAAATGCAGAAGCTGCTCGACGCGCTGGAAAATCTGGACGACGTGCAGGAAGTCTATACAAACGCCGCGATCGCCGACGAATGAAGCCGCTGGCCGGGCAAGCCGCCTTTGTGCGCATGCCGCCGGCCGGTTTCAACGTTGCTGCTGAACGGGCCTGGCCGGGACGGCGCTGAGGCGTCCTGTCGCGCTGCCCTCGTCCGGGTTCGCCATGCGTTGCGCCGCCACAACCGGCTGCGAACATGGCGGAACTCACTGTTATTGCACGGCTCGCCGCCGCACAGGGCGGCCGCCGTTTTTGGTTTTTAAGTCTCGGGGATTCACATGAAGTTACTCGTCGTCGGTTCCGGCGGTCGCGAACATGCGCTCGCATGGAAGCTCGCGCAATCGCCGCGGGTCCAGCTCGTCTACGTGGCTCCTGGCAACGGCGGCACCGCCCAGGACGAGCGCCTGCGCAACGTCGACATCACCGAGCCGGCTGCGCTCGCCGATTTCGTCGAGAAGGAACAGATCGCCTTCACGCTGGTCGGGCCGGAAGCGCCGCTCGCCGCGGGCATCGTCAATCTGTTCCGCTCGCGCGGTCTGAAGATTTTCGGACCGACGAAGGAAGCGGCGCAGCTCGAAAGCTCGAAAGACTTTGCGAAGGCGTTCATGAAACGCCACGCGATTCCGACGGCCGAGTACGAAACGTTCGCCGATGTCGCCGCCGCGCACGCGTATCTCGATGCGAAGGGCGCGCCGATCGTCATCAAGGCCGATGGCCTGGCTGCCGGCAAGGGCGTGGTCGTCGCGCAGACGCTGGAAGAAGCGCACGCCGCCGTCGACATGATGCTGTCGGACAACAAGCTCGGCGACGCCGGCGCGCGCGTCGTGATCGAAGAGTTTCTGGCGGGCGAGGAAGCGAGCTTCATCGTGATGGTCGACGGCAAGCATGTGCTGCCGCTCGCGTCGAGCCAGGACCACAAGCGTTTGCTCGACGGCGATCAGGGCCCGAACACCGGCGGCATGGGCGCGTACTCGCCCGCGCCTATCGTCACGCCGCAACTGCACGCGCGCGTGATGCGCGAAATCATCCTGCCGACAGTGCGCGGCATGGAGAAGGAAGGCATCCGCTACACGGGTTTCCTGTACGCCGGTCTGATGATCGACGCGCAAGGCAATCCGAAGACGCTCGAGTTCAACTGCCGCATGGGCGACCCGGAAACGCAGCCGATCATGGCGCGTCTGAAGGGCGACTATTCGAAGGTGGTCGAGCAGGCGATTGCCGGCACGCTCGATACGGTCGAACTGGAGTGGGACCGCCGCACCGCGCTCGGCGTGGTGCTCGCCGCGTACAACTATCCGGACACGCCGCGCAAGGGCGACCGCATCAACGACATTCCGGCCGAAACGGCGGATTCGGTCACCTTCCATGCGGGCACGACTTACGCGGACGGCAAGCTGGTCACGTCGGGCGGCCGTGTGCTGTGCGTGGTGGGTCTGGCCGATTCCGTGCGCAGCGCGCAGTCGGTCGCGTACGAAACGATCAACCAGATTTCGTTCGACGGCATGCAGTACCGGCGCGACATCGGCTATCGCGCATTGAACCGCAAGCACGACGCCAGGACCGAAGGCAAGCACTGAAGCGCCAGTCCGCCATGCCGCCCTGCCCGTGTGCCGCGCCAACGGCGCTACACTGCGGGTTGGCGGCGGCTCGTTGCCGCGCGGCGGCAATCCGCACTGAACGGCCGCACCTTTGCGGCAACCTCCGCCCCACCCAGCGCGGCGCTTCACGACGAACCCGCGGCACCGGCGTGCCGCCTTCAGCACCTGCATTGATGACCGATTCGAGCTACGACGCACAAGCCGTGCGCACCTGGCTGCAAGGCCTGCAAACGCAGATTGCGGACACCCTGGGCGCCTTCGACGGCAAGCCCTTCGCCACCGACGCATGGCAGCGCACGCCCGGCGAAAAACTGCGCGGCGGCGGCTGCACGCGGATTCTCGAAGGCGGCGACTTCTTCGAGCGCGCGGGCATCGGCTTTTCGGACGTCGCGGGCGACGCGTTGCCGGGCTCCGCGAGCGCGGCGCGTCCGCAACTGGCCGGGCGCGGCTTCGAGGCAATGGGCGTGTCGCTCGTGCTGCACCCGCACAATCCGCACTGCCCGACCGTGCATATGAACGTGCGCCTGCTGATCGCGACCAAGCCCGGCGAAGAGCCGGTGTTCTGGTTCGGCGGCGGCATGGACCTGACGCCGTACTACGGTTACGAAGACGACGCGCGGCATTTTCATCGCGTGTGCCGCGATGCGCTCGAGCCTTATGGCGCCGACCTCTATCCGAGTTTCAAGCGCTGGTGCGACGAGTATTTCTTCCTCAAGCACAGGAACGAGCCGCGCGGCATCGGCGGGATTTTTTTCGACGATTACTCGGCGCCGGGCTTCGATCAATCGTTCGCGATGATGAGAAGCGTGGGTGAGGGATTCCTCAAAGCCTACCTGCCGATCATCGAAAAGCGCCGCAACATTCCGTACGGCCAGGCCGAGCGCGATTTCCAGGCTTACCGGCGCGGACGCTACGTCGAGTTCAATCTGGTCTTCGACCGTGGCACACTGTTTGGGCTGCAGAGCGGCGGACGCACCGAATCGATTCTGATGTCGATGCCGCCTGTGGTGAACTGGCGCTACAACTGGCAGCCCGAGCCGGGCACGCCGGAAGCGCGCCTTTATAGCGATTTTCTCGTGCCGCGCGAGTGGGTTTGAGTGCTGTGAGCGCCCCGCAATTCCGGAAGCCCGCACTGCCCGCCACGTCACGACAAAGGATCTTTACCTGAAGCCGAACGCTCATCCCGTTGCGCTGCCTCGCCGGATCGGTCTGCTCGGCGGCACCTTCGACCCGATCCACGACGGCCACCTCGCGCTCGCGCGGCGTTTCGCCCACGTGCTGCGCCTGACCGAGCTCGTGCTGCTGCCGGCCGGCCAGCCGTGGCAGAAAGCGGACGTGTCGCCCGCCGAGCATCGGCTTGCAATGACGCGCGCGGCGGCAAGCGAACTGAAGCTGCCCGGCGTCGAGGTGCGAGTCGCCACCGACGAAATCGAGCACGAAGGCCCGACGTACACCGTCGACACGCTGCAACACTGGCGCGAACGCGAAGGCAACGAGACGTCCATTGCGTTGCTGATCGGCGCGGATCAACTGGTGAAGCTCGACACATGGCGCGACTGGCGGCGCCTGTTCGACTTCGCGCACATCTGCGCGGCCACGCGGCCCGGATTCGATCTCGCGTCGATTCCGCCCGCCGTCGCGCAGGAAATCGACGCGCGCCGCGCCGGCGCCGAGGTTCTGCAAGCCACGCCTTGCGGCCACTTGCTGATCGACACGACGCTCGCGTTCAACGTTTCGGCCACCGACATTCGCGCGCATCTGCGCGAACAGGTGAGCCAGCGGCTTGCCCATGTAGGCGGCGAACAGCACGGCGAGGCCGCAAGCCACGTCCCCACCGCGGTGTGGGACTACATTCTTCAACATCATCTGTACCACCGGTAACCTCATGGATATTCGCAAACTGCAACGCGTGATCGTCGACGCTCTCGAAGACGTCAAGGCGCAAGACATCAAGGTGTTCAACACCAGCCACCTGACCGCGCTGTTCGATCGCGTGATCGTCGCGAGTGGCACCTCGAACCGGCAAACCAAGGCGCTCGCCTCGAGCGTGCGCGAAGGCGTGAAGGAAGCCGGCGGCGACATCATCAGCACCGAGGGCGAGGACATCGGCGAATGGGTGCTGGTGGATTGCGGCGACGCGATCGTCCACATCCTGCAACCGGCGCTGCGCCAGTACTACAACCTCGAGGAAATCTGGGGCGACAAGCCGGTGCGTCTGAAGCTGTCGACGCCTGATCCGTTCGGCGGCGCGCGTTCGAGCGAGCCCGACGAAGAAGACGAGGACGACGAAGCGCCGGCCGTCAAAAAGCCCGCGCGCAAGACCGCCACGCGACGCAAGTGAGCGGGCTTTGCCCGGTTCTCTTCGATCCGTTCACTGTAGACGTCCGCGAGCAGCGCTCTAAAGCTCGATGAAACTGCACATTCTCGCCGTCGGCCACAAGATGCCGGACTGGATCGCGACGGGCTTCGACGAATACGCGAAACGCATGCCGCCCGAGCTGCGCATCGAACTGCGCGAGATCAAGCCGGAGCAGCGTTCGTCCGCGCGCTCGGCCGAAAGCGTGATGGCCGCCGAGCGCGTGAAGATCGAAGCCGCGCTGCCGAAGAACGCGCGCATTGTCGCGCTCGACGAACGCGGCAAGGACTGGACCACCATGCAGCTTGCGGGCGCCCTGCCCGGCTGGCAGCAGGACGGCCGCGACGTCGCGTTTCTGATCGGCGGCGCTGACGGACTCGACCCCGAACTGAAGGCGCGCGCCGACCTGCTGCTGCGCGTGTCGAGCCTCACGCTGCCTCACGCGATGGTGCGCGTGCTGCTCGCCGAACAGCTTTACCGCGCGTGGACCATCACGCAAAATCACCCCTATCATCGCGTGTGAGCAGACGCGGACGGTGACGCGCCACGTCCCGCGCCGCATCGTATTGCATCACCACTCGGCGCACGCGACGCATTGCTTCAATGGCGTCCGTCCCCGCGCCTTTGCACGCGAGCGCAGCGCGATAACGCCTGTCCGCACTTCGCGCCCGACATCATCGCGCTACCGCTAATCCGTTCCAACGAGACTCGTTATGCCAACGTCCGCTGCCTCGCTGCATCCTTTCGTCTATCTCGCGTCGCAGAGTCCGCGCCGTCAGGAGTTGTTGCAACAGATCGGCGTGCGCTTCGAGTTGCTGCTGCCGCGCCCCGACGAAGATGCCGAAGCGCTCGAAGCCGAACTGCCAGGTGAGCGTGCGCGCGACTATGTGCAGCGCGTGTGCGTGGCTAAAGCGCGCGCCGCGCATGCGCGTCTCGTAGCCGGCGCTCATGCCGCGCGACCGATTCTGGTTGCGGATACAACGGTCACCATCGACGACGCGATTCTCGGCAAACCGCTCGACGCCGACGACGCCGCCGCGATGCTCACGCGCCTCGCGGGCCGCGATCACGAAGTGCTGACCGCGGTTGCCGTCGTCGATGCACAGGGTGAGTTGTTGCCGGCCGCGCTGTCCGTGTCGAAGGTGCGCTTTGCTGCGCTGCACGCGGACGCGATTCGCCGCTACGTGGCGAGCGGCGAACCGCTCGGCAAGGCGGGCGCCTATGGCGTGCAAGGGCGCGCCGCGGAGTTTATCGAGCATATCGACGGGTCCTATTCAGGTATCATGGGTTTGCCGCTTTTTGAAACCGCTGCCCTTCTGCGTGCAGCGCGCATCGACTTCTAGAACAACACCATGAATGAAGAAATCCTGATTAATGTCACGCCGCAGGAAACGCGCGTCGCGCTCGTCCAGCAAGGCGCCGTCCAGGAACTTCACGTCGAACGAACGCTGTCGCGGGGCCGCGTCGGCAACGTCTATCTCGGCAAGGTCGTGCGCGTGTTGCCGGGTATGCAATCGGCGTTTATCGACATCGGTCTCGAACGTGCCGCGTTTTTGCATGTCGCGGATATATGGCATCCGCGCATTGCCGGTGAGCCGCAACATCAAACGCCGCACCAGCCGATCGAAAAGATCGTGTTCGAAGGTCAGACGCTGATGGTCCAGGTGGTGAAGGACCCGATCGGCACGAAGGGCGCGCGGCTTTCCACGCAAGTGAGCATTGCCGGCCGCACGCTCGTGTATCTGCCGCAGGAACCGCATATCGGCATTTCGCAAAAGATCGAGAGCGAAGCCGAGCGCGAAGCGGTGCGCGCGCGTCTGACCGCCGTGCTGCCCGCCGATGAGAAAGGCGGCTACATCGTTCGCACCATTGCCGAAGATGCGACGAGCGAAGAGCTTGCCGCGGACGTCGCGTATCTGCGCAAGACGTGGGCGACGATTCTGTCGCAAGGTCAGCGCATGCCGCCGACCAGTTTGCTCTATCAGGATCTGAATCTCGCGCAACGCGTGCTGCGCGATTTCGTCAACGACGAGACGTCGCGCATCCAGGTCGATTCGCGCGAGACGTATCAGATGCTGGCCGATTTCGCTGCCGAATTCACGCCTGCCGTGTCCTCGAAACTGCACCACTACACGGGCGAGCGGCCGCTCTTCGATCTGTACAACATCGAGGCGGAAATTCAGCGCGCGCTATCGCGCCGTGTCGACCTGAAGTCGGGCGGCTACCTGGTGATCGACCAGACCGAGGCGATGACCACCATCGACGTGAATACGGGCGGCTACGTCGGCGCGCGCAATTTCGACGACACGATCTTCAAGACCAACCTCGAAGCGGCGCATACCATTGCGCGCCAATTGCGGCTGCGCAATCTGGGCGGCGTGATCATCATCGACTTCATCGACATGGAAAACGTCGAGCATCGCGACCAGGTGCTGAGCGAGCTGAAGCGAGCGTTGTCGCGCGACCGTACGCGCGTGACCGTGAACGGTTTTTCGCAACTTGGGCTCGTTGAGATGACGCGCAAGCGCACACGCGAGTCGCTCGCGCATGTGCTGTGCGAACCCTGCCCCGTTTGCCAGGGCAAGGGCCAGGTGAAGACGCCGCGCACGGTCTGCTACGACGTGCTGCGCGAGATTTTGCGCGAGTCGCGGCAGTTCAATCCGCGCGAGTTTCGCGTGGTGGCGTCGCAGCAGGTGATCGATCTTTTCCTCGAGGAAGAGTCGCAGCATCTGGCGATGCTGATCGACTTTATCGGCAAGCCGGTGTCGTTGCAGGTGGAGTCGAATCTGAGTCAGGAGCAGTACGATATCGTGCTGATGTAGCTCCACCTACGGCCGAGGCGTTCCGCGCAGACATCGAAAAACTGCGCGCACTGCGGCCAGCGCAGCAGTTCCAGCAAGGCTGCCCGCTCGCGAGCCTTCACACAGACACACTGTGCCGCGTTTCAATCGTCGGTCAGAAAGTCCGGATGACTGGTGCGAATCTGCTCGATCTGATGCAGGGTTCCCGACAGATGCCCGCGCAGCGCCGCCTGCGCCGCGGTCGCGTCGCCGCGTTCGATAGCATCGACAATTTCTGTGTGCTCCTGCACCACCGCCATCGTCTTGCCCTCGACGGGCAAATGCAAACGACGCAACCGGTCGATATGGCCGCTCAGCCTGCGCACCAGGTCCCACAACTGCGGCACGCCCGCGGCCTCGTACATCTGACGATGAAACGTCTGGTCGAATAACGCGAACCGCTCGTAGTTGTTCAGGTCCAGTAGTTCGGTTTGCCTCGCGATGGTGGCGCGCAACGCCGCGATAAGCGCGGCATCGTGCTGCTCGGCGAGGGTCCGCACCACTTCCAGTTCTATCGAACGGCGCAGGAAATGCGCCTGCAACGCGGAGCTCACGTTGATCTGACTGACGACGGTCGCGTGCTGGGGAAAGATGTCGACGAGGCCTTCTTCACCGAGCTTCATCAGCGCGTCGCGCACCGGCGTCTGGCTCAAACCATAGCGGTTTGCGAGCTCAGCGCGCGAGAGCACCGTGCCCGGTGTCAGTTCGAGTGAAAGGATCATTTCGCGCAGTCGTTCGAATACTTGCGGCGCGGCATGGCGGGACCGGTCGAGCCGGGTCACCACGGAAGAGCTGGCGTTGTTTTTCATGGCAAACCGAAGCGCTAAAAGCGGGAAAGCGGGCGCAGCCGGCAAAGGACACTGGCTAAGACATTAGTACTATAGCCGACGCCCGCCCCTTCCAGTAAGGCCTCGGCGCGTTGCCGCGCCGGCCGCGCCTGAGTAGTTACCCTACTGACGCACTAATACATTAGTGCTTTACCATCGCGTCACCTTGTTCGCTTTCTTCATTGAAGACCTTCACGCCATGACTCGCGACATCACCATCACGCAGGTTCGAATCACTCCGATCGCCTTTCGCGACGGCCCGCTGCTGAACGCCGCCGGGATTCACGAACCTTGGGCGTTGCGCGCCATTCTGGAACTGGAAACGAGCGACGGCCGCGTCGGCATCTCCGAAACTTACGGCGACGAGCCCATGCTGCGCGTGCTCGAAGAGGCCAGGGCGCTCGTGACTGGCCTCTCGCCGTTCGACCTGAACCGCCTGGAAGAACGCGTGCGAGGCGCGATCAAGGCGAGTCCCGGCGCGGTTGAGTTCGAACTGGCGCCCGGCTCCCATTCGGCGAAAAACGCGCCAAAAGTAATCAGCGCGCTCGAAGTCGCCATGCTCGACCTGCAAGGGCAGATTGTCGGCGCGCCGGTCGTGGATCTGCTGGGAGGCAAGGTTCGCGATGCCGTCCCGTACAGCGCCTACCTCTTCTTCAAGTACGCGGAGCACGTCGATAAACCCTATGCGCCCGACGCCTGGGGCGAAGGCCTGAGCCCGGAGCAGATCGTCGCGCAGGCGCGCCGCATGATCGGCCTGTACGGTTTTCAGAGCATCAAGCTGAAGGGCGGCGTATTCGAGCCGAAGCACGAAATAGCATGCATGCGCGCGCTGCACGACGCGTTCCCCGGCATGCCGCTGCGGCTCGACCCGAATGCGAACTGGACGCTCGAAACGAGCATCGCGGCCGCGCCTGAACTCGACGACCTGCTCGAGTATTACGAAGATCCGTGCCCCGGCCTCGCCGGCATGGCGGAACTCGCCAGGCACACGCGCCTGCCGCTCGCGACCAACATGGTGATCACGACCATGGAAGATTTCCGGCGCGGCGCCGAAATGGGCTCGGTCAAGGTGCTGCTGTCGGACCATCACTACTGGGGCGGGCTGCGCGCAACACAGACGCTCGCGCGCATGTGCAAGCTGTGGGATCTCGGCATGTCGATGCACTCGAACTCGCATCTCGGCATCAGCCTGATGGCGATGACGCATGTCGCCGCAAGCATCCCGAACCTGACCTACGCGTGCGATACGCACTATCCGTGGCAGGAAGAAGAAGTCATCAAGGGCGGCCGCGTGAAGTTCGATAACGGCACGGTCCACGTACCGGACACGCCGGGCCTTGGCGTCGAACTCGACCGCGAGCGGCTCGCGGAGTTGCACGCGCAGTACCTGTCGTGCGGCGTGCGCAATCGCGACGACCTGGCGCAGATGCGAAAGTACGACCCGGCCTTTAGCGGCAAGAACCCGCGCTTTTAAAGGACCGTTCGCACCGTGCGTTATGCGGCTTTCCCGACCGCGCGCCGGCGCAACCATCCTCAAGACCTCCGGAGACACAATGAAAATAATGGAAGCCCAAGCCGCCGGCGCGCAAAGCGCGGTCGGCCGCTATAGATGGACGATCTGCGCGCTGATCTTCTTTGCGACGACGATCAACTACATGGATCGTCAGATGCTCGGCCTGCTCGCGCCGCTGCTGCAGAAGGACATCGGCTGGAATCAGGTTCAGTATGCGCAGACCGTCATGGTGTTCACTGTCGCCTATGCGGTCGGCCTCGCGATTTTTGGCCGGATCGCGGACCGCTTCAGCACGAAGGCCGTGTACGGCAGCGCAATGGCAATGTGGAGTCTCGCCGCAATGCTGCACGCGGTGGCGTCGAGCGTACCGGGCTTTGCGGCTGTGCGAGGTCTGCTCGGTTTTGGCGAAGCGGCCAACTTTCCGGTCGCGATCCGCACCACGGCCACGTGGTTTCCGAAGAAAGAGCGCGCGTTGGCGACGGGCCTCTGGAACATGGGCGCCACCATCGGCGGAATCGTCGCGCCGGCTTTCGTGCCGATCGCCGCGGTAATGTGGGGCTGGCGCGCGACCTTCATCGCGGGCGGCGCCACGGGTTTCATCTGGCTCGCGGTGTGGCTGTTCGTGTACCGGCAGCCTGCGCAGCATCCGTCGGTGTCGAAGAGCGAACTCGATTACATCAATTCGGACCGCGACGAAGCCGTCGAACAATCGGTCAGTTGGCTTTCCGTGCTGAAGTATCGGGAGACGTGGGCTTTTATCGTCGGCAAGCTGCTGACCGATCCCGTGTGGTGGTTTTATCTGTTCTGGCTGCCCAAGTGGCTCAATGAATCGAGGCACATCGACATCCGCAATCTGGGCTTGCCGCTGATCGCGATCTACACGATGGCGTCGGTCGGCAGCGTGGCCGGCGGGTGGCTCTCGTCGCACCTGATGGCGCGATATAACAAGCCCAACTTTGCGCGCAAGATCTCGATGGGAATCTGCGCGGTGTGCGTCGTGCCGATTGCCACCCTCTCACATTTCCAAAGCCTTTGGTACGCGGTCTTCGCAGTGGGTCTGGCCGCCGCGGCGCACCAGGGATGGTCGGCGAACCTCGTCACGCTGGTAGGTGATGTGTTCCCGCGCCGCCTGGTGGGCACGGTGGTCGGCATCGGCGGCGTCGCGGGCATGGTCGGCTCGTTCTTCTACTCGGGCGTGATCGGCGAGACGCTGCAGCGCACCGGCCAGTATTGGGCGCTCTTCGCGGTTGGCGCATCGGCCTATCTGGTCGCGCTCGGCATCATCCATCTGCTCATGCCACGCATGGCGCCGGTGAAATTGCGCGATTGAAAAACCCTTTGCAGTAAAACGCGGAGCCTGTGCGGCATGTCGATTCCCGCACTGGTTCCGTTTCGCGACTGGTCAGCAAGCGGCGCGCATATCGAGCGTGCGCGCCGTCGCCTGAATGAATGAGTGAATGAATGGCAGCGTCAGATCGCGAGCCCGCCTGACACCTCGATGCGTTGAGCGTTGATCCAGCGATTGTCCTCCGACAGAAGCGAGGCAATCATCGGGCCGATGTCGTCGGGCACGCCGGGGCGGCCGAGCGCGGTCATCTCCCCGATGCGCCGGTTCATCTCCGGGTTGTCGCGCACGATGCCGCCGCTGAAGTCCGTCTCGACAGCGCCCGGCGCGACCACATTGACCGCGATGCGGCGCGGCCCGAGTTCCTTCGCCAGATACCTGGTCAGCGTTTCGACGGCGGCCTTCATCGAACCGTAGGGCCCGCTCTCCGGTACGATGATGCGCGTGAGTCCGCTCGAAACGTTGACGATTCTGCCTCCATCGCGAATCAGCGGCAGCAGCTTCTGCGTCAGAAAGAACACGCCCTTGAAGTGGATGTTGTAGAGTGCGTCCAGCTCGGCTTCAGTCGTGTTTTCGATGCGGTTATGATGCGAGTTCCCTGCATTGTTGACGAGGTAGTCGAAGCGGTCGGCGCCCCATTCCCTCAGCGTGTCGCGCAGCGTCGTGACGAATGCATCGAACGCACTGGCGTCGCCGGTATCGAGCTTCAAGGCCGCCGATCTGCTCCCCGTGGCGCGGGCTTTGGCGAGCACTTCGTCGGCGGCCGCGCGATTCACGTGATACGTAAAGACAGTGTCGATGCTGCGCTCCGCGAGCCTCAGCACCGTGTTGCGGCCTAGGCCCCGGCTGCCGCCGGTGACGATTGCGATCTTACTTGCTGGCATGGCGATTCCTCCATTGAACATGCGTCGATCGTAATGACCGGCATGCCGGACGATAAGCCTGCGCACACCGCACGGGCTGTGCGGAATAGACGAACAATGACCATTGCACCGAACATCAAGGATTTGACGGCGTTCGTCGCCGTGATAGAAGCTGGCGGTTTCCGCGACGCTGCGCGCGCAATCGGCAGCAGTCCGTCCGCCGTCAGCGAAGCGGTGCGCCGCCTCGAAACGCGCACCGGCGTGCGGCTGCTGCATCGCACGACGCGCAGCGTCGCTGCGACTGAAGCGGGCACGCGCCTGCTGTCGCAGCTCAAGCCCGCACTCGACGGACTGGAAGCGGCGCTCGACGTGGTCAATCAATTCCGCGACAAGCCGTTCGGCAAGCTCAAGCTGAACGTGCCGGTGGTCGCCGCGCGGCTCATCCTGCCGCGGATACTGCCGGCGTTCCTGTCGATGTATCCGGAGATCGAACTGGAAGTCGTCGCTGACGACAGCTTCGTCGATCTGTTGTCCGCAGGCTGCGACGCGGGCATCCGGTACGGTGAAAGCCTCCAGCAGGACATGATCGCGGTGCCTATCGGCCCGCGCGAGCAGCGCATGGCGCTCGGCGCCTCACCGGCGTATCTGGCACGGCACGGACGGCCCGAACATCCCGACGATCTTGTGCGGCATGCCTGTCTGCGGCACCGCTTCTCAAGCGGCGCAATAGCCGAATGGCTCTTCGAACGCGACGGCAAAACCGTGCGGATCGAGCCGCAGGGGCCGTTGATCGTGCGCACGGGGAGCTCCGCAGAACTGTCGGTCGACGTCGCGCTCGCGGGCAACGGCATCGTGCAGTTATTCGACGACTGGCTCCGTCCGCACTTTGAAAGCGGCGCCCTCGAACCGGTGTTGGAGCCGTGGTGGTTGCGCTTTCCCGGGCCCTATCTTTACTATCCGGGACGCCGCTACCTGCCCGCGCCGCTGCGCGCGTTCGTCGACTTCGTCAAGGCCGAATGCGAGCGCGCATGAATGTAGTTGATGGTTCGATGAGCCGCGAACGCGGCGACCGAATCGGGCTCGCCATATCGCCCGAGATATTGCGGAGATGCGCAGGTCGCATCTAAAACTGAACAGTACGATATCGTGCTGATGTAGCTCCGCCCGACCAATAGTTCGCGATTTCCGAAGCCAACAGGACTACACTTGAGGTACTGAATTCCGGGAGCAGCGCAATGGACGACTCTACCTCTCGAGGCACCTTTCGCGGTCTCCCATTGACTCCCGAGCAGGACGCGGAAGTCAGGCACTATATAAAGACGAAAAGCCGGCGAGGCGAGCCGTGGGACACGCCGGAGCTGGAGCTTCTACTCAAAGACATGCTTGTGCCGCCGTTAGACGAAGACACAGAAGCCGGCGCGACCGTCGACGAAGTGAGATCCGCCGCCGAACGCGCGACAACCTTTTCCGACGAAACAATGGACCCGATTGAAGCAAGCGAGGAGCGCAATGCCGCTATGGAAGCGGAGGGAATGAAAGGCCCGAGGCACTGATCCTGGCTCACGCCGGTAATGCGCGTGGCAATTAAATTGGTGAATCGACAGATACCTGCATATCTGCACGCGTCGAGTCGAACACTGTGAAAGTCTTACATAAAAAAGGAAGTCATCATGAGCAAAGCCCACGACGCGAAAAAGACGGAAAAGAAAGTCGCTACAAAAACGCCGAAGGAAAAGAAAGACGCGAAGAAGCTGAAGAAGGAGGCTTCGAAGCGTCAATAAGTATGACTATGCCAGGAGCACCGCTGAACTCACACTCACGGCGGGTTAAGCGGCGCTCCTGCCAGCATTGGTGCCGCGACGGTAAAAACGGCAGCAGCCGTTACGGTCGCCTGGGCGGTGTACTGCCACTCTGCGAGCCCCGATTGTAGGGCTGTGGTTGGGACGATCGGCCGTCCGCTCCTTCGTCCTTGCGCGTGCTGTTATCGGCGGCATTATTCTTTTTGTTTGGCGCAGCAGTCGGGGCCGTGCGGTTCAAGGTTTGCAGTTGCAGCAGCTTCAAGAGGCGGTCGTCCGCGTGCGCAGTGGCCGTAGCGGCCATGCAGCTCGCGACAAGCAGTCCCATCGTCACTCGTGATCTAAGTATCGTAGTCATCGACGTCTCCCATCGAACGGCAATCGCCAGCGTATTCATCAGGAATGCCGCGCATGAACCGCGCCTGCCCGCTGACGACCGTTTGCCAGTTCCGCTTTCCATAGTACTCGCTGATGTAACCGGTGCAGCAGCACCGCGGAAATTCATCGCTTGCTATTAATCACATAGCCGATGCCGCGGACCGTCTGAATAGCATGTGGTCGACATGTGAGGGAAAAAACACGCGGGCATTTTCACGTGCATGTTTTGTTCGTGACAGACATTGCCGTCGTAATCGACGATCTGTCCGCGAGTAACCGGATCGCGCGTCGCCGGGTGCCTCACATCCTGTGCCGCGCAACCAGTCAGGATCACTACGCATTGCAGCGTAATCAGGAAGCGCTTCATTTCGTGTTTGGTAACTCGCGGCTCTTATTGAGCGTGAGCGCCCGACGCAATGCGGGCTGACGGCGCGGCGGTGCCCGAGCTCGACACGCCGTGCACCATCCCGTCATACTGTTCCTTCGATACCCCGCGCTCGGCGTAGATAAACGCCGCCACCTGCCAGAGCGTCTGGTCAGACTGCGTCTTGCCGAACGACGGCATCGCCGTCATGTTGACGCCATGCTTGATGACCCAGAACATCAGCTCCGGCTTATTGCGGCGTTGCGCAGCCAGCAGCGAGGGCGCGGCCGGCTGAATGCCTTGACCCACCGCGCTCAGCGGACGGTCCGGCGCGCCGTGACAGGTCGCACAGTTGGCGTCGTACATGCGCGCACCGGCCCGAACGTTTTCGAGCGACAGTAGATCGCCAGGTGCGATGTCGCGTCCCCCATGCCGGTGCAGAGACGCTTCGTAGGTCGCATGCAGCGTCGCGGCGAGGTACGGATTGTCTTTCGAACTCGCCGATACGTCGTAAATTCCCGAACGGACGAATGCAAGCGCGCCGCCGCCGATCAGCACGAGCAGACCGACGGCGGTGGCAACAATCTTTGCAAGCGTGGAATGAAGAAAACGCATGACGTGTCTGCCGATAAAGGTTCGAAGACCTCTCATTATCGGCAGCGTTGCTTGCCGGACGCCGTCGTCTGTATTACCGATTTGTCATCAAACCAGCGCGACCGGCCTAGGCACTCCGCGTCGTCACGCGCGCCGCTGCGTCACTGCGTCTTCCCAACCCGTGCGCGCCTCGACCCATTCCGCCAACGCCAGCAAGCCGGCGTCATTCTGCGCGGCGCCCACCAGTTGCGCGCCGAGCGGCAAGCCCGACGGCCCAAATCGCATCGGCACCGTCACAGCGGGCACGCCGAGGAAAGTCCACGGCGCGCAGAACGAGGCGTCGCCCGTATAGTCGAGCCCGCGCGGCGGCTCGCCGGTAGCGGGCGCGACCAGCAGCGCGTCGAGCGTCATGGTTTGCGTCAGCCATGCATGAAAGCGCTGCGCCATCGGCACCTGCGCCGCCTTGATCCGCGCGTAGGTGGTGGCCGGCAACTTGCGCCCTTCATCGACGAGACCGCGCATCGCCGGACTCACGAGTTCGGGCGTGCGCTCGACCAGTTCGCCATGTGTGATCGCGGCTTCCACCGCCATCAGTTGCAGCGCATACGCGGGCGTCGCGAAGACTTCCTCCGGCAAATCCACCGCGACGATCTCCGCGCCGTCGCGCGCGAGTTGCGCCGCCAGCACGTCGAGCGCGGCTTGCTGCGCCGGCTCTATCGCGCCGCCTGCCTGCTTCGACAACACGCCGATGCGCCGCTTGCCTGCGCTATGCGCGACGGCGGCCACATGCGACGCGTGCGGGTCCGCGACGTCGACGCCCGCGACGAGCTTCAGCACATACGCCACGTCGGCGACGCGTCGCGCGAACAGTCCAACGTGATCGAGCGACCACGCCAGCGGCAACACCCCGGTTCGCGCAATCGTGCCGTACGTAGGCTTGAATCCGACGATGCCGCAATAAGCCGCCGGCCGGATCACCGAGCCCTGCGTCTGCGTGCCGAGCGCGAGCGGCACGATACCGGCCGCCACCGCCGCCGCCGAACCGCTGGACGATCCGCCCGGCGTGAACGCGCCATTCCACGGATTAACCGTCGGTCCCGGATGGCGCCACGCGAACTCGGTCGTCACCGTCTTGCCGATAACCGTCGCGCCGGCGGCCCGCAAGCGCGCCACCACCCACGCATCGCGCTCGGGACGCCGTCCCTTGTACGCCGCCGAGTTGAATTCGGTCGGCATGTCGGCGGTATCGATGACATCCTTCACCGCGACCGGCACGCCGGCGAGCGGCGCGGTTGCATCGGCGAACGTATCCGGCGGTGCGTCGGGCAGATAACAGAACGCGTGCAACGTCGCCTGCGAATGCCGCGCGGCCTCGTAAGCGTCCGAAACATATTGCGCAGGCGTGGCGTCACCGGCGGCGAGCGCCGCGCGTATTTCGCCGATGGTCGGTGCTTGATTGAATAGGGTCATGAGAGCGTCGGAAAGCAGTTTATTTCGCGGCAAGCGCGGGCTGGATATAACTGTGGACGACGAACGTATCGTACTTCGGCTGCTGCTTCAGATTGCCAAGCGCGATTTGCGTATCCATTGCAACGGCCAGCGCTTTCGGCGTGATGTCGACGCTCTTCGGATACACGCCTTCGGTCAGCATGCGCTTGACGGCCGCATCCACCACGGCCGCATCGAGCGTCGGGAATTCCTTGCGCGCGATCGCCTGCGTTTCCGCCGGATTGCTTTGCATGTAGCGCAGCGCGTTTTGCAGGCCCTTCACGAAGCGTGCGGCCGCATCGGGATCGACGCCGCGCTTCGCCGAAATCGACGAAAACGCGTACTCGCCATAGAGCTTCGGAAAGCCGAGCACGACTTTCATGCCTTTTGCCACGGCCTGGTCGAGGCCCGGCTCATACATCACCGCGATCTTCGACTGCCCGGCCACGAGCGGTCCAATCTCGGAACCGAGCGGCACCTGGATCAGCTTGACGTCGCTCTGCGACATGCCGTTTTCCTTCAGCAGCTTGAAGAACAAAGAGGTGCTGGTGGTCGGCATCTGTCCGGACACGACGACCTGGTCCTTCACGTCCTTGATGCTGTCGAATTTGACGCCGGGCGCGGTGGCAATCCATACCGCCGCGCCGTTCACGACGTTGGCGATGATGTCGACATCGGCGCCCTTCTCCGCGGCGACCGCCGTCCACTCCGGTCCGTGCAGCGAGAAATCGGCGCTGCCCGACAGCACGGCCGAAAGCGCCGCGCTCGGGCTGCCCGCCGTTTGCTTGGTGACGTCGAGTCCTTCCTTCGTGAAGAAGCCGCCGTCGATCGCGACATAGAGCGGCAGATAAAGCATCGACTGGAACGCCTGCGAAATCGTCACTTTTTTGTCGGCGGCAAATGCCGGCGATGAAACGGATGCAACGCTCAGCGTGAAAACCGTGGTCAGCGCGGCGAGCGCTTTTTTTGCTGTGAATGCCATCGTCCTGTCCTGGGATAAAAGTGATTGGACTGCGGGAATGCGTTTAAACCTTCAGCGTGCTCGTATTCGACGCCTGCCGCCAGGGCAGCAACTTGCGCTCGACGAGATCGATCAGGAAGTACAGCACGAAGCCGATCGCCATCAGCACGAAGAGCCCTTCCCATACGGTGTTGAGGTCGTACAGGCTCGACGCGGTGAAGATCATGTGCCCGAGCCCTTTCTCCGACGAAATGAATTCCCCCACCACGGCGCCGACCAGACCGAAGCCGACGTTGATGCGAAACGTGGAGATCACATACGGCAGCGTGAACGGCACCACGACTTTCATGAACACGTCGTTCTTGTCGGCGCCGAGCGTGACGAGCAGCGCCTGCAGATCGGGATCGGCGTCTTTCGCGGCCTCGTAGGCGGCAATCAACGCGACGATCGCAGTCAGCGAAATCGCCAGCGCGACTTTCGATATCAGGCCGGTGCCGAACCACAAGATCACGATGGGCGCGAACGCGATCTTCGGCACGCTATTGATCGCGACGATGAACGGCTCGATCAGCCGCGCGACGAATGGCGAGTACCAGAGCGCGAGCCCGCACACCGAGCCGACCGCGGTGCCGAACACAAAGCCAAGAATGGCTTCGAAGAGCGTATAGCCGGTGTCGACGAACAACTGATAAGAGCGGATGTCGCGCAGCAGCGCGTCGAAAATTTTCGCTGGCGAGCCGACCAGAAAATTCGATACCCAGCCAAGGCGCGCCGCCCCTTCCCAGATCGCGAAGAAAGCGACCACCGCCGCGAGTTGCAGCAGCGAGCGGCCCCAGCCGCTGTCGAGCACGAGCCGCCGCGCGCGTGCGCGAGGCGCGCGCCGCGCCCCAGCGCTTCTATCGATGGAAACGGATTGCGTCATGCCGCCCTCACCTCGGTCTGAATATCCAGTTCGCCGCACAACGCGTGGAAATAGCCCGCGAAGTTCGGATCGCTGCGCGCGCCGATCGGCGAACGCGCGGCAATGTCGATGTCGTAGACCTTCTTCACCTGCGAAGGCCGACCGCCGAGCACGACGACGCGCTTCGACAACGCGACGGCTTCGTCGATATCGTGCGTGACCAGCACCACGGTCTTGTGGAACGTCTCGACCGCTTCCATCAACACGCCCTCCAGATACAGGCGCGTTTGATAGTCGAGCGCGGAGAACGGCTCATCGAGCAGAATGATGTCGGGATCGTTGATCAACGTGCGGATCAACGCCACGCGTTGGCGCATGCCGCCCGACAACATGCGCGGATAAGCGTTCTCGAAGCCGGCAAGGCCATACGTGTTGAGATACTCCATCGCCATTTCATGCGCTTCGGCCGCCGGCATGCCGGAAAGCTCGGGGCCGATCAGCACGTTCTGCAGCACGGTGCGCCACGGCAACAACAAATCGCGCTGCATCATGTAGCCGACCTTGCCGCGCAATCCGTCCACGGCTTGCCCGCGATAGACGATCTCGCCGCTGTCCGCCTCGAGCAGCCCGGCGATCACATTGAACACCGTCGTCTTGCCGCAGCCCGACGGTCCGATGATGCTGACGAAATCGCGTTCGTGGATGTCGAACGTGAGACCGCCGAGTACGTCCACCGAACCCAGTTTGTTCGAAAACGATTTACGGATATTGCGTAACGCGAGTTGAACTGACATGCATGCTCCTCGATCACGATTCATGGTGCGTCGGCAGAAGCCGCGGCCGTCGCGTCACACACCCTGCGGCGCGGCAAGAAAACGGCGGCGCATCGGTTTGAGCACGGCAATCGCGAGCAGCGCGGTCACGATGTCGAGCGTGATCGCCGTCGAGAACACCGGCACCCAGCTTCCCGCGTGTTGATGCATCAGCGCCGCGAGCGGCCCGCCGAAGATCGAGCCGATGCCCTGCGAGATGTACAGCCAGCCGTAGTTCTCGGTGGCATGACGGGTGCCGAAGGTGTCGGTGAGCGTCGACGGGAACAGCGAAAAAATCTCGCCCCAGCCGAAGAACACCACGCCCGACAGCAGCACGAACAGCACCGCGTTATCGCGCGTGAAAAGCCACAGCGCCATCGCGACGCCTTCAAGCGCGAATGCGATGAACATCGTGTTTTCGCGGCCCAGCTTGTCGGACACCCAGCCGAACAGCGGCCGCGTGAGGCCGTTCGTGAAGCGGTCGATGGTCAGCGCGAGCGGCAGCGCCGCCATGCCGAATACAAGCACCTGGGTCACGCCGAAGTCGGCGGCGAAGGTGGCCATTTGCGAGGTGACCATCAGGCCCGATGTGGACATCATCGTCATCATCGCGAACATCAGCCAGAAGACGGGCGTCTTCAGCGTTTGTGACGGACGCAGATTCGCCACCGCCGAAACGCCGGAGCCGGCTGCGCTCGCAGCGACGCTTTCGTGCGAAGGCGGCACGCGCAACCCTTGCGACGCCAGCAAGCCGACCAGCGCGAACGCAATGCCGAACATCCACAACGTGGCGTCGATGCCGCGAGCCTGCAACGACGTCGCAATCGGAAACGTCGTGACGATCGCGCCCATGCCGTAGCCGGCCGCCACGGCGCCCGCCGCGAAGCCGCGCTGCTTCGGGAACCAGCGCACCATCAGACCCACGACGCCAACATAGACGATGCCGGTTCCCAATCCGCCGACCACGCCATACGTCAGGTAAAGCATCGGCGCGCTGTGCACCTGCGAAGCCAGCACCCAGCTCAAACCCGACATGACCGTGCCGATGGAGATCAGCACACGCGGACCGAAGCGGTCGATCAGCTTGCCCTGGAACGGCGAGAAGAAAGTTTGCAGAATGATCAGCAGCGAGAACGTCACCTGCAGTTCGGGCAGCGCAACGCCCAGCTTCGCGGCGAGCGGTTTGGTCATCAGCGTCCAGACGTATTGCGGGCTCGAGATCGCCATCATGCAGACGAGACCGAGTCCAAGCTGTAGCCAGCGGTTGTGCGCGGCGGACGTCGAGACGTCCCCTATTTCCGCGGATGTCATGGGTTGAGAGCGTGTGTTCATCGTGACTCCGGTTACTGAGCGAATGCCCGCCGGTAATCGGCGGACGTGCAGCGTCCTCCGGGCCGATAGGCCGGACCTGCGGTTCGATTGAAAAAACGCCTGTAGGCTTACCAGCCCGCGGCGGCGCCGTCACTGCGCGGATCGTGGCCCGCTTCGATCAATCCATTGGGATACCGAACGATTGCGCCGGCATGTCCCATTGCTTCGTCGTAAGGCTGCATCGTCTCGACCTCGTGGCCCAGCGCTTGAAGCCGCGCCACGGTGCCCGGTGCAAAGCGCGCCTCCAGCTTGAGCGTGTCAGTCGATTGGCCCCATGTGCGGCCGAGCAGCCAGCGCGGCGCGTCGATCGCGGCCTGCGGATTCCAGCCGAAGTTGGCGATGCGGGAGAACACCGCGCTCTGCGATTGCGGCTGACCGTCGCCGCCCATGTTTCCGTAGACCATCGTGCGGCCGTCGTCGAAACATGCGAGCGCCGGATTCAACGTATGAAATGGCCTGCGCAACGGCGTCAGCGGATTGAGCGCGCCTTCGTCGAGCGAGAAACTGCAGCCGCGGTTCTGCCAGTTGACGCCCGATTCCGGCAGCACGATGCCGCTGCCGAACTCGTGATAAATGCTCTGGATGAAGCTCACCGACACGCCGTCGCTATCGGTGACGCCAAGCCACACCGTGTCGCCCGGTCCGCGGCCGGCGCCCCACGGCGCGGCCTGCGTCGGCGACATGCGCGCGGCCATTGCGTCGAGCGCGGTGGGTTCGAGAAACGCGCGCGGATCGGCGCGCATGTGGTCCGGATCGGTGATCGCGGTGTCGCGCACGGCGAAGGCCAGCTTGGTCGCCTCGACGCACGCATGCACGAACTCGGGACCGAGCGGGTCCATGTCGTTCGTCAGCACGCGGTCGAGCATGCCGAGAATCAGCAGCGACACGAGCCCTTGCGTGGGCGGCGGCATGTTGTAGATCGTTCCGAGCGAGTGCTTGAGCGCAAGCGGCGTACGAAACCGCGCCTCGTGCCGTTCGAGATCCGCGAGCGTGAGCAGCGAGCCGGCCGATTGCAGATCGCCCGCCATGCTGCGGGCGAGATCGCCGCGATAAAAATCGTCGAGGCCGACATCGGCGAGATGCTGCAAGGTCGCGGCAAGGCGCGGCGCAATGAACAACTCACCGGTGGCCGGCACGCGCTCGCCATGCAAAAACGTTTCGGCGAAGCCGGCAACCGGACGCAATTCATCGAGCCGGCTCGCGACGCACTGCGACTGGCTGCGCGTGACCGGCACGCCGTGTCGCGCGTAATGGATCGCGTCTTCGAGCAGACGCTTGACCGGCATCTTGCCGCCGAGCGTGTCCGCCGACCAGCGATGCGCGAGTTGCCAACCCGACACGGTGCCTGCCACGGTATTGGCCGCGAGCGGTCCGCGCGTCGGAATCGCTGTGAGCCCGCGCGAACGGTATTCGTCGATGGTCGCGGCAAGCGCCGCCGCACCGCACGCCTCGATCGCGACCGGCGCCGCGCCTGGGCGCGAGATCAGCCAGAAACCGTCGCCGCCGATGCTGTTCATGTGCGGATAGACCACGGCGATCGTCGCGGCGGCGCAGATCATCGCCTCGACCGCGTTGCCGCCGTCGCGCAGGACCGCGAGCGCGCTTTGGGCGGCGAGCGCGTGCGGCGCGACCGCCATGCCGCGAGTCGCGCGCGTTGAATTCAGTTGTTCGGACGACATGTTTTCCCGGCAGATTTGCTTGTATACATGCAGATCAGATATGCGAGAACCATGCCAATAAGCGCCGCGGAGTGAAACGTCCGCTACATAAGGCTTCCGGCGAATCGGCGCTCAGTAGGTGATGACTAGGTGATGACCCTAGGTAGTGCGGCGCGACCTGGGTGGTGCATACGGAGCGCCGTGCGGCTCCATTGCGGTGCGCGCATGTTGCAGGCGTTCGGCGGTCAGGCCGCGCACTTCCGAGCGGCTGCCTTCTATATGACGGCCGACCAACGCGACGCTCTGCTCGGTCTCGCGATTGCGGATCGCGTCGAGAATCGCAATGTGTTCGTCGTAAGTTTCGTCGATGCAGTCGCCATAGACGAGATCGAGCCGCCGCATCACGCGGATGCGATCCGTCACGCGCTGCATCGCGGCGCTCAGTTCCGCGTTGTCGGCGGCGATCACAAGCGCCTGATGGAAGGCTTCGTCGAGCGCGACCATCTCGCGTCCGTCGCGGATACGCTGTGCACGGGGCACTTTCCAAGTTGCATCGAGCCGATCGAGCACTTGCTGCACGCTGCCCGACAACGACGAATCGGCGGCGACCAGCCGGCCCACCGCGAAGGTTTCGATCAGCTTGCGCATCTCGTACAGGTCTTCGAAGCGCTTGAGATCGATCGGTACGACTTCCCAGCCGCCACGCACATAGCCGCGCATGAGGCCGTCGCTTTGCAGACGCTGCAGCGCCTCGCGCGCGGGCGTGCGCGATACGCCGAAGCGTTCGGCGATGCTGCCTTCCGTGAGCCGGTCGCCCGGCAACAGACGCATCTCGAAGATATCGTCGCGCACGCTGTAGTAGACGTGATCAGCGCGCGATGAGGAAGAGCGGGTTGTGTCGTTCACGCACGGAGCCTGGAATTAACGGATCTTTTGGGCCCCGACTATCGTTCAGTGCGGAAAGATTCGTCAATAGAAAATAAAATCGGGCGCCGGCGTGATCGTCATGCTCCAGTAGATCTTACGAATCGGCTTTGGATACGCTCATCGTCGGCGCCGTTCGACGCACGACACTCGCGCCCGCCTGTCTGCGCCGATAGTGGCTGTCGCGCGAAGCGAGCCAATAATACAGCGGCGACGTCAGCAACAAACCGATTAGCCAGGACAGATCCGCGCCGTCCAGATACTTCGGCACCGGGCCCGCATACATCGGCGTATTCATGAACGGAATCTGCACGACGATGCCCACCGCGTACGCAATCAGCGCCTGCGGATTGAAGCGGCCGTAGATGCCGCCGTCCACCTGGAAGATCGACTGAATGTCGTATTTGCCCTTGTGAATGACATAGAAGTCGATCAGGTTGATTGCCGTCCACGGCACCAGCACCACCAGAAGCGCGAGCACGAGGTCGACCAGGTTGCCGACGAAGTTCGTCGAAGCGCCAATCGCGCCGTAGCAGCATGCAAGCAGAATCACAATGGACAACACCGCGCGCGCCTTCGCCGTGGGAACCCAGCGATAGGCAAACGTCTGCATCGACGTAATCGTAGCCAGCACGGCGCCGTACAGATTGAGTGCGTTGTGGCTGATCACGCTCAACAGGAACAGCACGAGCATCGGCAAGCCGAGCGGGCCGGTGGCCTGCTTGACCGCGTCCATTGCGTCGACGCCGGGCGGCACTGCGAGCACCGCCACCGCGCCGAATGCAAACGCGAGCGTCGAGCCGATCGTGCATCCGAGGTAGGTTGCCCAGAACGTCGACGCGACTCGCACGTTCGCCGGCAAATAGCGCGAATAGTCGGACACGTACGGAGCAAAAGCAATTTGCCAAAGAGCCGACAGCGACACAGTCGCGAGCCAGCCGGCGAAATTGAATCCGCCGCGAGTCAGAAAGTCGCCAGTGGAAATATGCGTGAAGATATAGCCGAAGCCGATAACAATGCCGACGCCGAGCACCCACGTTCCAATGCGGTTCAGGATATGAATGAACCGATAGCCGATGATTCCGATCAGCCCCGAACCCACCGCGCCAATCACAATGCCGATGGGCACCGGCACGCCGGCTTCAATGCCATGCAGGGACTTTCCGGCAAGCACGATATTGGATGCGAAGAAGCCGACGTACATCACACCTGCAATCACAGTGACGAGCAGCGCGCCCCATGAACCGAATTGCGCGCGGCTCTGGATCATCTGCGGAATGCCCATTTGCGGACCTTGCGCGGAATGCAGCGCCATCAGCACGCCGCCCACCGCCTGGCCGACGATAATCGCCACGATGCCCCACCCCAGGTTCAAGTGGAATATCTGCACGCCGAGCGCGCCGGTCACGATCGGCAACGGAGCAATGTTGCCGCCGAACCATAGCGTGAAGAGATCGCGCACCTTGCCATGACGTTCTTCAGGCGGCACATAACCAATGGTGTGCTTTTCAATCAACGGTGATGCGTTCGCTTGCGAAGTATTCAAGTTTGTCTCCTAAGCGGCGGAAAGATGGTCCGCGAGGCGGGTCAACATTGCGTCGCAGGCGCTCAGTTGCTCGCTCGTGATGAATTCATCGGGCTTGTGTCCCTGGTCCATGCTGCCGGGTCCGCAGACCACGGTCGGGATGCCCGCCTCGTCGAAAAGTCCGCCTTCGGTGCCGAACGCGACCGTGCCGAATTCGTTCGATCCGCTAATCAATGCGAGAAGACGCGCCGCTTCGCTATCGGGCGAAGTAGCGAGGCCCGGATAAGCGGACAGCGAATGAAAGCGGATGTCCGCGTCTGACTTCACGGCACGCATTTTCGGCAGCAGTTCGCCTTCGGCGTAGGTCTGCAATTCGTCGGCTACCTGGTGAGCATTGAAGCCCGGCAGCGCGCGCACTTCGAAATCGAATTCGCACTCCGCCGGCACGATGTTCAGCGCGCGGCCGCCTTTGATCACGCCTGTCTGCACGGTTGAAAACGGCGGATCGAAGCGCTCGTCGTGATGCTCGGGCTGCGCCAGTTGTTCGCCAATTTCCTCGAGACGGCCGATCATGCGCGCCGCGTACTGAATGGCATTGACGCCGTAGGGCGCATACGCCGAATGGCACGGCGCGCCCTTCACATGGCAGCGCATTGCGAGCTTGCCTTTATGGCCGAGCACGGGCTTGAGTTCCGTTGGCTCGCCGATCAAACACAAGGCCGGCTTCGGCGTACGCCGCTGGAGTTCCGCGAGCATCGGCCGCACGCCGAGGCATCCGACTTCCTCGTCGTACGAAAAGGCGAGGTGTACGGGCAGCGTCAATTTGCGTTCGAGAAACGTAGGCACTGCCGCCAGTACCGACGCGATAAAACCCTTCATGTCGGCCGTGCCGCGACCATACAGCCGTCCATCGCGCTCGGTGAGACGGAAGGCATCCACGGTCCACGCCTGGCCTTCCACGGGTACCACGTCAGTGTGGCCGGACAGCACGATGCCGCCTCGCTCGCGCGGTCCGATGGTCGCGAACAGATTGGCCTTGGTGCGCTCGGCGTTGTAGAAAAGCTCGCTTTCGACGCCGAGTTCAGCGAGGTATTGTCGAACGAACTCGATCATGTCCAGATTCGATTCGCGGCTGACCGTGTCAAAGCCGATCAACTCGGCGAGCAGCGCGCGGCTGGATCTGTCATTCATTGCCGGGCACTCCGTAGCTCGGCGCGGCGGTCGGGTTCAACGCCCGCATCAGGTAGTCCTGCATTTGCGGCCGATATGCGCGCCACAAACCGTCGAGTTGACCGATAGGATCGTCGTCGGCCCAATCGACCCGCAAGTCGACCATCGGCCAGCTCACGTCGCCCACTATCTTGAGCGCCGCCGAATGCACGGGCCCCGCCTCGCCGCCGGCGGCCATCGCCGCATGCATCGCGGCGAGCAATCTGTCGGCAAGCGCGCCGGAGGTCTGCTCGAACGCCGGGACCATCGCCTCGATCACGTGGACGCCGGCGAGCATGTTGCCCGCGGCGACGCATTGCATTCCCGCGACGGCGTGATACGTGCCCAACGCTTCCTTGCCGCTGAAGAATGCGACGCGGCCCTGGCTATCGACCACCGTCACCTGCCGGTATTCGCTCCACTCGCTCGCGCCGAGCGCGCGGTCGAGCGCGGCGGCGGGATCGAATTGTCCGCTCGCGAGAAGATCGAGAACCTGCGGGCCAAGCGCGGGCAGCGTGACGTTCTGCGTCGCCACCGCGCCGACGCCGGCCCGCACCCACGGGCAGCGCGCGCCTACCGCGATGCTCGAAGAACTGATCGCGATACCGAGTTGCCCCGTTTGCTGACAACGTCCGACAATAGAGAATGTCATGTCCCGCTCCTTACGCTTGCGGCCGCGTCCATCCATCCGGAATCACGGCGATGACGTCGATTTCCATCAGCCATTGCGGTTGCCCCAACGCGACCACGACGAGGCCTGTCGAAATGGGAAACACGCCTTTGAGCCACTTCCCGACTTCCTGATAAACCGGCTCGCGATAGCGGACGTCGGTTAGATACGTCGTCGTCTTGACGACGTGAGAGAGATCGCTGCCGGCTTCTTCCAGCAATTGCTTGAGGTTCTTCATCGCCTGCTCGGCTTGCGCGCGCGGATCGCCGAGTCCGACGAGGCGCCCTTCGAAATCCGTGCCGACCTGGCCGCGCACATAGACGGTGTTGCCGGCGCGCACAGCCTGGCAAAGATCGTTATCGAGCGTCTGGTTCGGATACGTGTCCTTCGTGTTGAACATGCGGATACGGGTATGCGTCGGTTGGCTCATCAATGCACCTTTGAATGCTGGAAATGCAGGGAGAAATGGATCGCGGGTCGGCGTTGGCGTAGCGATCAGCTCACGCCGATCTCGCTGACTTTATGAACGCGTGAAGCGGCGGATGCATCGTTCGAACTATCCGCATCATCCGCGTTGCTGATCGAAGCCTGAGGTTGCGGCCCATCGTAATACGCCAGATATTTGCGCTGCGTGGCGATGTGATCGGCGATGTGCTTCGCGTCGTGCCACACGCCCCAGATAAACGCCGAGCCGCGGCGCGACAACCACGGCAAGCCGAGAAAATAGATGCCCGGCTCTTTCGATACGCCGCGCTGATGCGTCGGCTTACCCTTTTCATCGAACGCGTTGACCTTCAGCCAGTTGAAGTCCACTGCATAGCCGGTCGCCCACACAATCGACGTGACGCCCGCTTCAGCCAGAGCCAGATCGTGCAGCGGATGCGTGACGCACTCCGGGTCGGCGGGAATGATGCGCGCCTCCGGTTCTTGCGGAAGATCGAGACCGTTGCGCTGGGCGTACGCGTCGGCGGCGTCAAGCAGCGACAGATAGTTTTCGTCGCCACGTCTGATGTTTGCTGCGAGATCGTCTTCGAAGGTCACGACGCCGTCGTTGAACGACTTCGTCAGACCAACCAGTGTGACGCCCTGATGCGCGAGACGCCGGAAGTCGACGGTATGACCGCCGCGCGATCCGCTCACCGCAATCGTGACGTGTTCCCGGCCGGGCTTCATCACTTCGGCGTCCCATTCGCCGAGCACGCCCAGCCACCAGCAGAAGTCGCGGCCGCGATAGGCGCGCGGCGGACGATCATGCGCGCCGACCGACAAATAGACGCGCCGGCCCGCACGCTGCAATTCGTCCGCGATCTGCACGCCCGACGATCCCGCGCCCACCACCAGCACGCCGCCTTCAGGCAATTGCGCGGGATTGCGATAGTCGGCGGAATGAATCTGCGTGAGCGCGGCGTCTTGCGGCGCAATCGGCGGAATGACGGGGCGCTGAAACGGACCCGTGGCGACCACCACGCGGTTGGCCTGAATGATTCCGTCCGACGTTTCCACGGTGAAGCCAGGCCGCCCCGCATTGCGCACGACCTGCTTCACTTCCACGCCGGTGCGGATCGGCGCGTCGAACTTTTTTGCATATGCAACGAAATAGTCCGCGACCTGCTCCTTGCCCGCGAACGCGTCGGGGTCGACGTCGGCGAACTCCATATTAGGGAAACGATCGTGCCACGCGGGACCGTTGGCAACCAGCGAATCCCAGCGTCCTGTGCGCCAGCGCTCGGCGATACGCGCACGTTCAAGCACGAGGTGCGGCACGCCGAGCTTGCTCAGATGTTCGCTCATCGCGACGCCGGCCTGGCCGGCGCCGACCACCAGCGTATCGATTGACGTTGTTTCCACTGTCATGACTGTGTCCTTCTGAAGAGGCGGAAATACTTTCGTGAAAATCTACTCGCCGGATCAGAATCTGAAAAACATATTAAAAAAATGCAGCGCATCGGTTTTCCCTATGCAGCACTTTTTGACGACCTCACAATTGGACGATTGAGAACCTTGAAGAGAGGGAGCGTTGTCGATGGAGAGTCACCCGTTGCGCTACTCATTGCGCCAGTTGCGCTACTTCGTCGTCACGGCGGAAGCGCTGTCTTTCACGGCGGCCGCGAAGCGTCTGCACATCTCGCAGCCGTCGATCTCGACGGCGCTCGCGGACCTGGAAGTGTCGTTCGGCGTGCAACTTTTCATACGGCATCACGCGAGCGGTTTGTCGCTCACGCAAGCGGGGCGCGACCTGCTCGGGCAAGCGCGCAATCTTCTGAAGATCGCGGAAGAACTGCAAACCACCGCGAAGGAAATGGACGGCGGCATGACCGGCGCCATCGCGCTCGGCTGTCTCGTGTCGCTTGCGCCGCCGCTCATGCCGGGGCTTATCAGCCGCTTTACCGGCGAGCATGCGGGCATTTCGTTTCGCACGGTGGAGGCGCATCAGGACGGGCTCTTGCGGGGACTGCACGACGGTTCGCTCGATATCGCCCTCACCTATAGCCTGGATCTGACTGAAGACATCGCCTTCACGCCGCTGCTCTCGCTGCCGCCTTACGCGATCCTGCCGCGGACGCATCGTCTTGCACGCGCACGCAAGGTGTCGCTCGCCGACCTGCTGCCCGAGCCTTATGTGATGCTCGATCTGCCGCACAGCCGCGAGTATTTCGCCGCACTGTTCGACGCGGTGGGCAGCCGCCCGGTGCCCGCGTTCCGCTCGTCGCAGCCGGAAGTGGTGCGCGGCATGGTGGCCAACGGTCTCGGCTATAGCCTGCTCAACTTTCCGCTCAAATCGAATCGCACCGTGGATGGCGAAGAGTTTGTCATCAAGCGCTTCAAGGACAACGTCAACGCAACCATGCTCGGCATCGCGCAATCGCGCACGATGAAGCCGCGCCAGGTCGTGCATCGCTTCGCATCGTTCTGCGAAAACTACATTCGCCGGCTGCACATCGACGCATGATTTGAAGCATGCAATCGCCGCCTTCCAGTACGGCGCGCGCTGCATAGTCAAAACCTTTGCTTTGTATCTGAAAACAATATTTCGGCTTCTAAATTGGCTTGATAGATTGGTGTCCATGTCGAGCGCCACACCGCGAGAACCCGCACCGGCGCGCTCTTATCGTGACAAACCGAGGGGAACACCATGACCGACCCGGCAACGACGATCGCAGTGCAAGCGCTGGTCGACGACCTGCAAGCGGGTTGCGAAAGGCCCTTCGGCGATGCGCATTCGATGCCGCCCGGCGTCTACACGTCGCCCGAATTTCTGGCGCTTGAAGAGCGCGCGATCTTCCAGCGCGAATGGCAATGCGTCGGCCGCGCGAGTTCGCTCAAAGCGCCAGGCGATTACCTGACGGCGCGTCTTGGCGCACAACCTGTCGTCGTATTGCGCGACGATCAGATGCAGCTCAAGGCGATGTCGAATGTGTGCCTGCACCGCATGTCGGTGCTGCTCGAAGGACGCGGCAACGTGCGCCGAATCGTCTGCCCTTATCACGCGTGGAATTATTCGCTCGACGGCGCGCTGCAAGGCGCACCGCTAATGGACCGGCAACAGGGCTTCTGCAAGGAGAGCTACCGGCTTCCGTCCGTGCGTTGCGAGGAATGGCAAGGCTGGCTCTATGTAACGCTCGATGCCAACGCGCCGCCCGTGCACACGCAACTCGCCGGCCTGAACGAGCTGATCGGCGCATACGGCATGTCGGACTACATCGAAACCTTCCATGAAGAGCACGTGTGGGACACGAATTGGAAGATTCTCGCGGAAAACTTCATGGAGAGTTATCACCTGCCGATGCTGCATCGCGCGACGGTGGGTCCGCATTCGCGGCTGGACGAAATGGAGTGCCCGCCCGGCAGTCCCGCTTTCAACTATCACTGGATCACGAAGGAAGCGTCCTTGCCCATCGGCAATGCGCATCCGGACAACACGCGTCTCACCGGACATTGGCGCAAGACGACGGCGCTGCTCGCGATCTACCCGACGCACCTCGTCACGCTGACGCCCGGTTACTTCTGGTATCTCGTGCTGCAACCGCAAGGCGTGGGGCGCGTGCACATCCGTTTCGGCGGCGGCCTCGCGCCGGAGTTCATCGCGGACCCTGAAGCGAACGCCCACATGAGCACGCTGAAAAAACTGCTCGACGAAGTGAATGCGGAAGATAAACGCGGCGTCGAAGCGGTCTTTCGCGGCGTGCATGCGCCGCTCGCGAAGCCGGGCCACCTGAGCCATCTCGAGCGCCCCAACTATGACTTCGCGCGCTACCTCGCCGGCCGGATCGCCGCGGCGAAGCTCGCACCTTGATGACGACGCAACAAAGACAGGACGCGATCACGATGTCAAACCCTTCCTTCATCTCGCTCTCGCGCGTGAGCAAAACGTATGACGGCGTTCAGCTTGTCGTGGACGACCTGAATCTCGACGTGAGCAAGGGAGAATTCGTGTCGCTGCTCGGGCCTTCGGGGTCGGGCAAGACGACCACGCTGATGATGCTGGCGGGCTTCGAGTCGCCCACTCACGGCGAGATTCGTCTCGACGGCCGCCGGCTCGACGACAAGCCGCCGCATCAACGCGACATCGGCATGGTGTTTCAGAACTACGCGCTGTTTCCGCATCTGACGATTGCGGAGAACGTCGCATTTCCGCTTTCCGTGCGGCACGTAGGCCGCGCCGAGCAGAAGGCGCGTGTGAAGCGTGCGCTCGAGATGATCGAATTGCCGCATCTGGCGAACCGTCGTCCGGCGCAGCTTTCCGGCGGGCAGCAGCAGCGCGTCGCGCTGGCACGCGCACTCGTGTTCGAGCCGAGCGTGGTGCTGATGGACGAGCCGCTCGGCGCACTCGACAAGCGCCTGCGCGAGACCATGCAATACGAAATCATGCGGCTGCATCGCGAGCTGTCGCTCACGATCGTCTACGTGACGCACGATCAGGCCGAGGCGCTGACCATGTCCGACCGCGTCGCCGTGTTCTCCGATGGACGCATCCAGCAGGCCGCCACACCGAGCGAACTGTACGAGAACGCGCAGAACGCATTCGTCGCCAACTTCGTCGGCGAGAACAATGGCTTGACCGGGCGCGTCGTGAATGCGCACGAAGGCTGGGCCACGCTTGCGCTGTCGAACGGCAGCATGATTCGCGGCCGTTGCGAAAACGGCCTGCACGCCGGCGACGAAGCGATGCTCGCGCTGCGCCCCGAACGCGCGCATATTCCGGGCGCCGAAGGCACGCAGCCGACCGAACATGACAACGTCGTGCGCGCGCGCGTCGACGAACTGGTGTATTGCGGCGATCACCATCGCGTACATCTGACGCTCGGCTCGCGCGATTCGATCGTCGTGAAAGTGCCCAATACGCAGCGTCACGCGTTGCCGACACCCGGCAGCGAGATCGACGTCGCCTGGCGCCATGACGACTGCAAGATTCTCGCGATGAGCGCGCGCAGCAGCGCGCCGGCGATTCACGTATCCACACCGCCCTCCCCTTCCATCATCACGACCGCACCAGCAGGAGCCAACTGACATGCGCACTATCATCAAAGCACAATGCGCCGCACTCGCCGTACTCGCATTCGCCACCGTGACCACGCAGGCAGCGGAGACGCTCTCTGTCGTGACCTTCGGCGGCGCGTACGAAGCAGCGGCGAAGAAGGCCTATTTCGAGCCGTTCACGCAGGCGACGGGCGTCGGCTTCTCGACCGAATCGTATGACGGCGGTCTCGCGAAACTCTCCGCGATGGAACAGGCGAAGAACACCACGTGGGACCTGATCGACCTCGAAACCAACGACGCGATCACCGCCTGCGACGAAGGCCTGCTGCAGAAGTTCGACAAGAAGACGATCGGCAAGACGAGCGACTTCATCCCCGGCTCGATCAGCGATTGCGCGGTCGCGAGCATGGTCTGGTCCACGGTCTATGCGTACGACGCGAGCAAGATGAAGACCGCGCCGAGCACCGTCAACGACTTCTTCGATCTGCAGAAATTCCCGGGCAAGCGCGGCCTGCGCAAGTCGCCGAAGGTATCGATGGAATGGGCGTTGATCGCGGACGGCGTCGCGCCGAAAGATGTGTACAAGGTGCTGGCCACGCCCGCGGGCGTCGACCGTGCGTTCAAGAAGCTCGACACGATCAAGAAGAACATTGTGTGGTGGGAGTCGGGCGCGCAGGCGCCGCAGTTGCTCGCGGACGGCGCGGTCGTGATGACGCAGGCCTACAACGGCCGCATTTCCGATGCCGCGCAGAAGGACAACAAGCCCTTCAAGACCGTGTGGGACGCGCAGGTTTACGACTTCGACTGGTGGGGCGTTCCGACCGGCGCGAAGCATGCGGATCTGGCGGCAAAGTTCATCGCGTCGGCTTCGCAGCCGAAGGCCTATGCGGACCTGTCGAAGTACATCGCGTATGCGCCGCCGCGCAAGGACGCGATCGCGCTCGTCGACAAGCAGCGTCTTGCCGATCTGCCGACCGCGCCCGATAACTTCAAGCGCGCATTGCAGATCAACGCGAACTTCTGGGCCGACAACGCCGACCAGATCAACAAGCGCTTCCAGGTGTGGCTGACGCAGTAACACCATCGCATCGTCCGACGAGAGCCCAACGTGACCACCAGCATGCCCACTGCCGCCCGAGCCACGGCCCCCGGCTCTCCGACGAAAGGCGACGGCCGCGCGTCGTTTAACAACGCGCGCCGCCGCGCATCCATGCAGGCGCTGCTGCTTGCGTTGCCGCTGCTCGTCTTTCTGCTGTCGACGTTCATCGCGCCGATCACGCTGCTGCTGGCACGCAGCGTTCAGAATCGCGAAGTGCCCGACAGCATGCCCGCGCTCACGCGTGCGCTGAATGCGTGGGACGGTAACGGCGTGCCCGACGAACACATGTTCGCTCTACTCGCTGCGGGGCTCGCCGAGGCGCGGCAAAGCGGACAGATCGGCACCGTCGCGCGGCGGCTGAACTTCTCGATGCCCGAGTTTCGCAGCCTGTTGATGCGCACCGCCCGGCAACTGCCAACGGACGCCCCGCCCGCGTGGAAGCCCGCGCTCGTCGAACTCGACGAACGCTGGAATTCGCCGGAGACGTGGCGTTTGCTGAAGCGAGCCGCCGCGTCGCCGACGCCCGACTATCTGCTCGCCGCCGTCGATGCGCAGGTGACGCCGCAAGGCGCCGTCGCGTTCGTGCCGGACAATGCGTCCGTCTATCGGGCGGCGTTCGTGCGAACGGTTTCGATCAGCGCGACGGTCACGCTGCTATGTCTCGTGCTCGGTTATCCGGTCGCGTGGCTGCTCGCGAATCTGCCCGAGAAAAGCAGCAACCGGCTGATGCTGTTCGTGATCGTGCCGTTCTGGACTTCGCTGCTTGTGCGCACGACCGCGTGGTATGTGTTGCTCCAACCGGGCGGCGTGATCAATAGCCTGGTGATGAGTCTCGGGCTCGCGACGCATCCGTTGCCGCTCATCTTCAACCGCACAGGCGTGCTGATCGGCATGACGCATGTGCTGCTGCCTTACCTCATTCTCGCGATTTACTCCGTGATGAAGGGCGTGTCGCCGGTGTATATGCGCGCGGCGCAATCGCTCGGCGCGCATCCGTTCACCGCGTTCATGCGGATCTATGTGCCGCAGACGCTGCCTGGCGTCGGCGCCGGCTGCTTCCTCGTGTTCGTGCTTGCGCTCGGCTACTACATCACGCCGGCGCTGCTCGGCGGCGCGGGCGACGAAATGATCAGTCAGCTCATCGCGATGCAGACCAACACGCAGTTGAACTGGGGCCTTGCCGGTGCGCTGTCGGCCTATCTCGTGATCTTCACGGCGATCTTTTATTTCCTGTTCAACCGCATTGTCGGTATCGACCGCCTGCGCTTCGGTTGAGTCGATGAGTCGAACAATCGACGACTCGATCGAAAAAACAGGCACACGACGAAGGAACGACATGCAAGATCAACGCAACAAGATGCTGACCGAACGCATCGCCGCGCGCTGGGTACGGGTGCATACCGCGCTCGTGCTGCTCTTTCTCGTCGCGCCGATTCTCGCGATCATTCCGCTCTCGTTCAATTCCGGTTCGTACTTCTCGTATCCGATGCAGGGCTTCTCGCTGCGCTGGTACGAGCAGGCGCTGACAAGCCCGGACTGGCAGCGGGCGCTGCTTAACAGCATCGGCATCGGCGCGGCTTCCACGCTGATTGCCACCTGTCTCGGCACGCTCGCGGCGCTCGGTCTTTCGCGCGCGCAGTTTCCACTGCGCTCGCTGATCATGCCGCTCATCATCTCGCCGATGATCGTGCCTATCGTGGTTGTCGCCGCCGGCTTCTATCTGATCTTCGCGCCGCTCGGCCTGGTGAATTCATATCCAGGTGTGGTGCTCGCGCATGCGGCGCTCGGCACGCCATTCGTCGTGATCACGGTGACCGCCTCATTGCTTTCGTTCGATCACAGCCTGTTGCGCGCGGCTTCCGGGCTCGGCGCGCGCCCCTGGGTCGCGTTCAGACGCGTGACCTTGCCGCTCATCACGCCGGCCGTTGCGACCGGCAGCGTGTTCGCTTTCGCGACCTCGTTCGATGAAGTGATCGTCATTCTGTTCATCGGCGGCCCGGATCAAACGACGGTGCCCCGGCGCATGTGGAGCGGCATTCGCGATTCCATCGACCCGTCGATTCTCGCGGTCGCGACCATGCTGATCGTGTTCGCCGTGCTGCTGCTCGCGAGTATCGGCTGGTTGCGCGGGCGTCATGCCGCGGCCGGCGAAGGGCTCTCTTGATGCAGCTTTCCTTTTCAGCATGACACGCGATACCGCAGCCCCGCTGCGCCCCGCCGCCATCAATGGCCGAAGAAGATCGACTTGCCGTTGCCCGATGAATGGTCCGATGACGCGCGCGTGGTCGTCGCGCCCGACTGCGACGAGCCCTCCATTGCAACGCCGCCCTTCGACGTCATGCTGAGCGCCGAATCCGCTGCGGCCACTTTCGCATCGGCAGCCTGAATGTCGGCGGGATACGACGCATCAGAAGCGACCGGCTGGTAGCCTGCCTGTTCGACACGCGTGAGATCGGCCCGCACTTCGGCGCGTGTGACGGGACCATTGGTGGTTTGCGCAAATGCAAGAGCGGGTGCGGCCAATGCGCAGGAGACGAGGACAGCGTTCAAAAGTGCTTTCATGATGGTTCACCTATCGTTGAGTAGCGGCTGCGTTCACGATAAACGGAGCCTTTGAAACCTTCACCGCTAGTCGTGAAGGAGTGGTTGCATTCTGCGCAACCGCTGCTGACTCAATGGTGACTCCCGCATTACATGCTTGTCATCTTTAGCCCTTTATCGGGTTCATACGGTTATCCCAACGCCGATCCATTCGTTACGGCGCTCTCATCTGCATAGATGACGGACTTGTAATGTGTCCGTCACTCGCGAGTAAGTGCCTGCCCGGCACACTGCCTCCCATTACGAAGCCCCGTTTGCGTCGCTTTCGCACAGGGCATTCCGACCGCCATCGTCCAGGAAAACGTTATGTGGATTGTCAGACTCGCGCTGCAGCGGCCGTACACCTTCATTGTTCTGGCCGTGCTGCTATTTATACTCGGGCCACTTGCGATCATTCGCACGCCCACGGACATCTTTCCGAACATCGACATTCCCGTCGTCAGCATTGTCTGGTCGTATAACGGCTTCTCCGCCGAAGACATGGCGCGTCGCATCACGTCGAACTACGAGCGCGCGCTGACTTCCGACGTGGACGACATCGAGCACATCGAATCGCAGTCGTTGAACGGCGTGTCGGTCGTGAAGATCTTCTTTCACCCTGGCGCCGACATCAATCGCGCGATCGCGGAAGCAGCGTCGAACTCGGCGTCGATTCTGCGCGTGCTGCCGCCCGGCACGTTGCCGCCGAACATCATCACGTACAACGCATCGACGGTGCCAGTGCTGCAGCTTGGCCTTTCCAGCGATACGCTGCCAGAGCAGTCTCTTTATGACCTCGGCAACAGTTTCATCCGCACACAACTCGCCACGGTTCAGGGCGCCGCGGTGCCGCTGCCATTCGGCGGCAAGATTCGCCAGATCATGGTCGAACTCGATCCGCGAGCGCTACAGGCAAAAGGACTCGCACCGATCGACGTGGTCAACGCAGTCAACGCGCAGAACCTGATACTGCCGGGCGGCACAGCGAAGATCGGCTCGCGCGAATATAACGTCGAGATGAACGGCAGCACCGACACGGTCGCGAAGCTCAACGATCTGCCGATCAAGACGGTAAAAGGCGGCGTCGTGTATGTGCGCGACGTCGCGCATGTGATCGACGGCTATGCGCCGCAAACCAACATGGTGCGCAGCGACGGCAAGCGTGCCGCCTTGCTGCAAGTCGAAAAAACCGGAAGCGCGTCGACGCTGACGATCATCCAGCAGGTCAAGGCCATGCTGCCCAGGATCGCCGCGGGTCTGCCGAAGGCCTTGAACATCGTGCCGCTGTCCGATCAGTCGGTATTCGTGAAGGCCGCGATTTCCGGCGTTGTGCGCGAAGGTCTGATCGCCGCGTGTCTCACAGCCGCGATGATCCTGCTGTTTCTCGGCAGTTGGCGCGCGACGCTCATCATCGCCGTGTCGATTCCGCTCGCGGTATTGACGTCGCTGATCGCACTGGCCGCGCTCGGGCAAACCATCAACATCATGACGCTCGGCGGACTCGCGCTCGCGGTCGGCATTCTCGTCGACGACGCGACCGTCGCGATCGAAAACATCACGCATCACCTTGAAAAGGGCGCGCCGCTGCATGACGCGATTCTGAACGGCTCCGGCGAAATCGCGGTGCCCACGTTCGTGTCGACGCTGTCGATCTGCATCGTATTCGTGCCGATGTTTCTGTTATCCGGTGTCGCCCGTTACCTGTTCGTGCCGATGGCCGAGGCCGTCGTCTTCGCGATGTGCGCGTCGTACTTTTTTTCGCGCACGCTGATCCCGACGCTCGCCATGTATCTGATGCGCGCGCCTTCGAAAGCGGGTGACTCCGCGCAGCGCCGCAAGAACGTGTTTGCCGGCTTCCAGGCGCGCTTCGAGCAGCGCTTCGAAGCGCTGCGCAATCGCTATCGCTCCGTGCTGCAACGCGCGATCACAAACCGCCGCCGCTTTCTGCCGATTTATCTCGCGCTCTGTCTCGCTTCGCTCGCGCTGATTCCGTTCGCGGGACGTGACTTTTTCCCCGCTGTCGATACCGGAGAAATCCGTCTGCATCTGCGTGCGCCGACAGGCACGCGCATCGAGGAAACCGCGCGCCTGACCGATGAGGTCGAAGCAAAGATTCGAACCGTGATTCCGCAGTCGCAGCAGGCTGCCGTGCTCGACAACATCGGCGTGCCGGTGAGCGGCATCAACCTGACGTACGACTCGTCGGACCCGATCGGCTCCGAAGACGCGGACATCATGGTCACGCTGAAGCCGGATCACAAACCCACCGCGCAATATGTCGCGCAACTGCGCGACGTACTGAACACGGCTTTTCCCGGCGTGACATTCGCGTTCCTGCCCGCCGACATCGTCAGCCAGATTCTGAACTTCGGTTTGCCCGCGCCGATCGACGTGCAGATTGTCGGCAACAAGCTCGCGGCGAATCGTGTCGTCGCCGACCATCTGTTGGCGCAACTGCGCGGCGTGCGCGGACTCGTCGACGCGCGTATCCAGCAGCCCGGCGACGCGCCGGCCATCAACGTCGACGTGGATCGCACGAAGGCGATGCAGGCGGGCCTCACGCAGCGCGATGTCGCGCAGAACCTGTTGATCGCGCTGTCCGGCAGTTCGCAGACCACGCCGAACTTCTGGCTCGACCCGAAGAACGGCGTCAGCTATCCGCTGCTGGCCGAAGTGCCGCAATACGACATTCATTCGCTGCAAACGCTGTCGAACATTCCGTTGACGACGAATCAGCTCGGCGTCGATCCGCAAAATCAGCTCGGCACGCTCGGCACGATGTCGCGCGGCTCGCAACAGGCCGTCGTCTCGCACTACAACGTGCAACCGGTGCTGGACATTTTCGCGTCGACGCAAGGACGTGATCTCGGCGGCGTCGCTGCGGACGTCACGAAGCTCGTCGATGAAGCGCGCGCGCAATTGCCGCCCGGCTCGTCCATCGTGATCCGCGGCCAGGTGCAGTCGATGAACGAATCGTTCGCGGGCCTCGGCGCAGGGCTCGTGTTCGCGATCGCGCTCGTTTATCTGCTGATGGTCGTGAACTTTCAGTCGTGGCTCGATCCGTTGATCATCATCAGCGGTCTGCCTGGCTCGCTGGCCGGCATTGCATGGATGCTGTTCGCGACGCACACGACCTTGAACGTACCCGCGCTGACAGGAACCATTCTTTGTATCGGCATCGCGACGGCGAACAGCATTCTGGTGATCAACACCGCGCGCGAGTCGTTGCAAAACGGCATGGAGCCGCTTGCGGCCGCGCTCGATGCGGGCTTCAACCGCTTTCGTCCTGTGTTGATGACGGCGCTCGCGATGCTGATCGGCATGCTGCCGATGGCGCTCGGTCTCGGCGACGGCGGCGAACAGAACGCGCCGCTCGGACGTGCGGTGATCGGCGGCCTCGCGATCGGCACGCTGTCCACGCTCATGTTCGTTCCCGTCGTGTTCGGGATGGTGCATGCGTGGCTCGCCAAGCGCCGCGCGCACCGTGCCGCCGATGCGTCGCTGACACCACACGCTCAATAAGGAACCGCCATGACTACGTCCGATCTGCCGCCGACGCCCGATGCGGCCACGCGCACCAACGCCCTGCCCGTTTCGCGCGCCGCTGCGAATAACGAAGCCGTGAAGCGCCGTCGCTTGATATTGCCCGTTGCGCTCGCCGCAGTCGCCGCCGCATTGCTGGCACTCGGCATCGTGCCGCGTTTGCATGCAAGCACCGCGCTCACCGAGCAGGTCTACGCGCAGCGCGAAGTGCCCGTCGAAACAGTCGCGCCGACGCGCGCACCGGCATCGCAGGAACTGTTGTTGCCGGGTTCCGTGACGCCGTACGCCGACGCGTCGATCTATGCACGCACGAGCGGCTACGTCCAGCACTGGTACGCGGACATTGGCACGAAAGTCAAAGCCGGGCAGACGCTCGCAGACATCCAGACGCCGGAACTCGACGCGCAACTAAAACAGGCGCGCGCCGACGAAGCCACGGCAAAAGCAAATTACGCGTTCGCGAACAGCACCGCTCAGCGCTGGCAAACGATGCTGAAAACGCAGTCCGTTTCGCAGCAGGACACCGATGCGAAGACGAGCGATAGCGAAGCCAAACTCGCTGCGTTGCAATCCGCGCAGGCGAACGTCGCACGGCTCACCGAACTGGTGTCGTATGAAAAAGTCACCGCGCCGTTCGACGGCGTGGTCACCGTACGCAACGTCGATGTGGGCGCATTGGTGACGTCGGGCGGATCGCCGGGGCTCGCGGGGATGCCTGGCGAACTCTTTCATATCGAACAGACCGACCGCCTGCGTATCTTCGTCAACGTGCCGCAGGACGACGCGAGCAGCATCTCAACGGGCACGCTGCTTTATCTGACGACGCAGCAATATCCCGGACGCCGCTTTGCAGCTACCGTCGCGCGCTCGGCCAATGCGATCGATCCCGTGAGCCGCACGCTGCGTGTCGAAGTCGATGTCGACAATCACGACGGCGCGTTATTGCCAGGTGCGTATGCGCAGGTGCATCTCGCGTTGCAGACCGCGCATCCCGCGCTCGAACTGCCCGTCAGCGCATTGCTGTTCAGGCCCGACGGCGTGACCGTCGCGGTGATCGGCAAGAGCAATACGGTGCAGCTCAAGACGGTAACGATCGGCCGCGATTTCGGCACCTATGTGGAAATCGCTACGGGCGTCGAAGCAACGGATCGCGTGATCAACAATCCCGGCGACGCCATCAGCAACGGTGAAGCGGTACGCGTCGTGGCATCCGCTGCGCTCCACGGCTAAGCGAGGCGCATGACCATGCTCAACGTACCCGTCGCATCCATTCGCAGGAACCTTGCAATCGGCGTTGCGTGCGCGCTGACTGCGTGCTCGACGCTGCCTTCTTATACGCATCCCTCTGTCGATGTGCCCGATCACTATGCAGGCACGGCCGCGCCCGGCTGGGCTGTCGCGGCTCCGGCCGATGCACAGCCGCGCGGCCCCTGGTGGACGCTCTTCAACGACGACGAATTGAACCGTCTCGAAGCCCGCGTCGATGTGTCCAATCAGACCGTGGCCAAGGCAGTGGCGCAGTTGCAGGCAGCGCGCGCGATGATCGACTATCAACGCGCAGGCTACGCGCCGACGATCACCGCCGGCGCCGCACAATCGCGCGCGCGTTTGTCGCAGAACGTCCTCGGCCATTCGCTCGCGGGCAAGACGGTGCCCGATTATTCGGTGGGCGTGTCGGCGAGCTGGGAGCCGGACCTGTTCGGCCGCGTGAAAGATGCGACCGTCAACGCACGCGACAATGCGCAGGCAAGCGAGGCCGATCTGGAATCGGTGCGCCTCTCCATCGCAAGCGATCTCGCGCTCGACTACTTCGATCTGCGCTCGCTCGACCGGCAAAAGAAACTGCTGGACGATTCCGTCACGGCGTACACCGCTGCATTGAAGATCGTGCAGCAGCAGTTGAACGACGGAGCCATCGATGCCTCCGCCGTCGCGCAAGCTCAGACCCAACTCGAAAGCACGCGCACGATGGACAGCGATATCGACGTGCAACGCGCGCAGTTGCAACACGCGATTGCGACGCTGATCGGCGTGCCCGCTTCGTCGTTCGCGCTGCCGCAACAGGTGCGCGACATCGCGCTGCCGCAGATCCCCGCGGGACTGCCGTCGCAATTGCTCGAACGCAGACCCGACATCGCCGCCGCCGAGCGGCGCGTCGCAGCGGCCAATGCGCAGATCGGCGAGGCGCATGCGGCCTTTTATCCGGACCTGACGCTTTCGGCCACCGCGGGACTCGAAAGCACGTTCTTCGCACCGTGGCTCACCGCGCCGAGCCTCTTCTGGTCGATCGGCTCGCAACTCGCCGGCACGCTATTCGACGGCGGCCGCCGCAATGCCGCGCTCAAAGGCGCGAACGCACAGTACGACGGCGCGGTCGCCGATTACCGTCAAACGGTGCTGGTTGCGTTTCAGCAAGTGGAGGACAACCTCTCGGCGCTGACCACGCTCGCCAGTGAAGCGGATAGCGAGCAGCGTGCGACATCAGCGGCGGAACTCGCGCTGAAGCTCACGACGAACCGTTATCAGGCGGGCGCCGTCAGCTATCTCGATGTCGTCACGGCGCAGACCATCGCGCTCACCAACGAGCGCACGGCCGAGCAGATCGACGCGCGCCGCGTCGATGCGAGCGTGCAGTTGCTGAAGGCGCTAGGCGGCGGCTGGGATCGCGCGACGCTTACCGATGCGCAAAGGTCAGAATGAAGCGCGTGCTCTGTGCGTCGCTTTCGGCGTGCGCCGAGCCGCCATGTAACTCCATGATCGTGCGCACGATGGCGAGCCCGAGTCCCGTCGAACCCGTCGACTCGGGATCGCTCTTGCGCGAAGGATCGACGCGATAGAAGCGGTCGAAGATGCGTTCGAGCAACGAAGGGTCGAGCGGCGCACCCTGATTGGCGACGGTCACGCGCAAGCCGTGCGGCGTACCCTGCGCGCCGAGTGTGATCGTGCCGTCACGCGGCGTATAGCGGATCGCGTTCGCGAGCAGATTGCTGACCGCGCGGCGGAACAGCTCGGCATCGGCGTGAACGCGGCCGCCGCCCGTCACTTGCAGATGCACGCCGGCATCGTCGGCGACGCCTTCGAAGTATTCGGCGATGCGCGCGAGTTCCTTCGCGGCATCCAGTTCGCTCAACGTCGTAACGAACTGCGGATGCTCGGCGCGCGCGAGAAACAGCACGCTTTCGATCATGCGCGAAATCCGCTCGCATTCCTCGAGATTCGATGCGAGCAGCGACTGATATTCGTCGGCGGAGCGCGGACGTGCGAGCGCGACTTCGGTCGAGCCGCGCAGATTGCCGAGCGGCGTGCGCAGATCGTGAGCGAGATCGGCCGTGTATTGCGACATGCGTTGAAAGCCGCCATGCAGCCGGTCGAGCATCGCGTTCACCGAGACCACCAGCGTGGCGAGTTCGCTCGGTACGTTATCGACTTTTATGCGCGTGTCGAGCTTGTCGACGGTGATCGTCGCGGCCTTGCCCGCCATTTCGCGCAAAGGCTTCAGCGACTCGCGCACCAGCATCCAGCTCATCAGGAACGCGAGCAGCATGCCGGCCAGGCCCGCGCCATAAAGACGCTCGCGATAGTAATCGAGCAGACGCCAGCGGTCCGTCATATCGCGCGCGATGACCAGCGTGACGGGCGTGCCGTCGCCCAGCACCGCATCCGCTGCGAGCCCGCGCACAGGCACGCCGCGCGCGTTGTGCCATTCCACGATGTTGGTCTCAGCGATACGCTGTGACGCACCAAGCGGATTCGCCAGGGTCGGCGACGGCACGGCCGGATCGGCGATGCCCGCCGTGTTGTGCTCGAACACGAGCTTGCGGTCGGGGCCGCGCACTTCCATCGACATCGCGAGATTGCCCAGCACCTGGCTCGTCAGCCGGTCTTCATGGGCGCGCAAATCGGCAAGCGTCGCGATTTCCTGCGCGAGACGCCGGGTATGGCGCGCGATCAGCACGATGTCGAGATCGTCCTGCTGCTTGACCTCGCGGTCGAGCGCGAAATACAACACGCTGCCGACCAGCGCAAACACCATCAACGTCGTTCCGGCGAAGGCAAGCGCAAGCGTGGTGGTCAGCGAGCGCGCCGCCATCAATCGGTCTCTTTCAATTCGATCACGTAGCCGACGCCGCGCACCGTTTGTATCAGCTTGACCGGGAAGTCGTCGTCGATCTTCGCACGCAGCCGGCGAATCGCCACTTCGACTACGTTCGTGTCGCTGTCGAAGTTCATGTCCCACACATACGACGCGATCTGCGTGCGGCTCAGCACTTCGCCCTGACGGCGCGCGAGCAGTTGCAGCAGCGAGAATTCACGCGGCGTCAGATCGATGCGCGTGTTGCCGCGGCGCACGCGCCGACGGTTCACGTCGATTTCCAGATCGCCCACTTTCAGCAGTTCGCTTTCGCGCGGCGGGCCGCGTCGCGCCAGTGTGCGCACGCGTGCGAGCAGTTCGACGAACGCGAACGGCTTGACGAGATAGTCGTCGCCGCCGAGTTCGAGACCGCGCACGCGGTCGCTCACGTCGTCGCGCGCGGTGAGGAACAGCACCGGCGTGGTGCGCGTGGCGCGCAGGACTTTCAGCACGGCCCAGCCGTCCATGGTCGGCAGCATCACGTCGAGCACGATCACGTCGTAGTCCTGCTCCTGCGCGAGCAGCAGACCATCGGCGCCGTCGTTGGCGACGTCGACGGAATAGCCCGATTCTTCAAGGCCCTTTTTCAGGTAGGCGCCCGTTTTCGGTTCGTCTTCGATAATCAGTATTCGCATGACAGCCTCCGGCGCTTTAACGCACTTCAACGCACTTGGACGCGCTTTAACCGCGCTGAATGCGCGGTGGCGTAGTCGTGCCTTGTGGCGGTTTGACGCCGAGCGCTTCGGCCTTCAGCACGAAATCGGCAAGCGAGCGCGACTCCATCTTCTTCATCGCCTGACCGCGGTGAATCTTGACGGTGATCTCACTCAGGTTCATTTCGGCGGCAATCTGCTTGTTCATCAGGCCGCTCGCGACGAAGGCCATCACTTCGCGCTCGCGCGGCGTGAGCGATGCGTAGCGGCGGCGCAGGTCCGCGACCGAGCGGTCCGCTTCGCGCCGTTCCTCGTCCTTGCCGAGCGCACTCGCCACGGCGTCCAGCATGTCCTGATCGCGAAACGGCTTGGCGAGAAAGTCCATTGCGCCGGCCTTCATTGCCTTGACCGACATCGCGATATCGCCGTGCGCGGTCATGAAGATAATCGGCACGCGCAATTCGCCCGCGGCAATCTGTTCCTGCACGGCGAGGCCGCTTTGCCCTTTGAGCCGTACATCGAGAATCAGACAGCTCGGCACGTCCGGTCTCGGGAACGCAAGGAATTCCTGCGCGGACGCGAACAGTTCAACGCGCAAGCCGACGGAGCGCAGCAACATGCTGACGGCTTCGCGCATCGACGCGTCGTCGTCGACGACATAAACCATCGCGCTAGTCGCGTTGACCGGTTCAGTGCTCATTGCGCTTTGCCTCATCGAGCGGCAGAACGAACTGCATCACGGCACCCTTTCCCCCTTGAGATTCCGCCCAGATCCGGCCGCCGTGCGCCTCGACAATCGAGCGGCAGATCGACAGTCCCATTCCCATGCCTTCCGCCTTCGTCGTGAAAAATGCGTTGAAAAGCCTCCCGGCGTTCTCTTCGCTGATGCCCGTGCCGGAGTCTTCCACGACCACCAATGCGTGCCGCGCGTCGAAAGAGCGCGTGCGAATCCGCAATTCCCGCGGCCGGGCCGTGATGCCCGACATGGCCTGCACGCCGTTCATCACGAGGTTGATCACGACCTGCTGCAACTGCACGCGGTCGGCGCACACCGACGGCGCGGGACTCGCGTAATCGGCATCCACTTCGACGCGGTGCGCATCCAGTTCACGCCGCACGAGTTCGATGGATTCTCTCACTATAGCGTTCAGATCGAGTACCGCGTGGCTCGGATCGCGCTTTTGCGCCATCGACCGTATCTGGCGGATCACATCGCTCGCGCGCCGCGCGTCGTGAATCATCTGGTTAATCGACTGGCCGACTTCCTTCAGATCGGGCTGCGGACGGTTCAGCCAGCGCAGCGCGGCGTCGCCGCACGTGGCGATCGCCGCAAGCGGCTGCGTGACCTCGTGCGCGATCGACGCGGCCAGTTCGCCGAGCATCGTCACACGCGTGACGTGCGCGAGTTCGGCCGTCGAGCGGTCGAGCGCTTCCTGCGCCGCCCGCCGTTCGGTCACGTCCATCAGCGCGCCGACGTATTCGGGATTCGCCGATTGCGGTGCGGCGAGACGCGCGACGTAGTGCACATGTTTGACGCTTCCATCGGGCATCGCGAGGCGATGTTCGAGATCAATCAACGGCACGCCCGCGAGACTCTGCTGATAAGCCTGCCTCATCAGCGCGATGTCTTCCGGATGCGCGCGCGCGAGGATCAATTGGAAGCTGGGCGCGACGTCTTTCGAATAGTCGAAGATTCGATACGTTTCGTCGGACCACCACATCTCGCCGCCGGGCAGTTTCGTCGCGATGCTGCCGGTGCGGCTCAAACGCTGCGCGTCGGACAGAAACGCCTCGCTGCGCGCGAGCGCCTGCTCGGCCTGTTTGCGTTCTTCGATATCGGTGTTCACGCCATACCAGCGCAAAATCTTGCCGGCGCTATCGCGCAGCGGTTCCGCGCCGATATGCATCCACCGGTAGACGCCATCGCTGTGCCGGATGCGCGACACGCTTTCGAACGGCGCGCCCGTTGCAATGGCTTCGTGCCAGGCGTGCTGCATCGCGCCGCAGTCGTCGGGATGAACGATCGAGCGCCAGATGTCGCCGTCGTTCTCCACGCACGTCACGCCCAGTTCGTTCCAGCGACGGTTGATGAAGACGAGCCGCCCATCGCTCGACGAACTCCAGACCATGCCTGGAATCGCGTCGATGGTCGCGCGCAATTCGTCCTTCTGGCGCCGCAACTCGCCTTCCATCTGCTTGCGGACGGTAATGTCGTTGTTGGTGGCGAGCACGGCGCGCGGCTTGCCTTTCGCATCGCGCCACAGCGCCCAGCGGCTCGAAATGACGACCGTTGTGCCGTCATTGCGCACATGCTGCAGTTCGCCTTGCCAGCGCCCGGAACGCAACAACTCGCGGCGAATTTCGTCGAGCGAGACCGACGAGCGCGTTTGCGTCAGCTCATGCACCGGCTGACCGATCGCCTGTTGCGTAGTCCATCCATAGAGTTGTTCCGCGCCCTGATTCCAGAACGTGATCAGATCGTTCATGTCGTACACGACAATCGCGTCATGCGTCAGATCGAGTAACTGCAACTGCTCCTGCAGCGTCGCCGTGCTCTTCTGATTGCGCAGCGCGAGCACCGACGCCGTCGCGATCGCGAGCAGGCTCACGAGACAGCGCGCGACCGGGCCGCCCGAGTAGTGCTCGTCGTGGGACATTGCAAAGGCGATCACCGTGAGCGCCACGCAACCCCATGACGTGAGAATCGCAGCGGGCCGCGAACTCGTCGACGCGACGAGCAACACCACGACCACGTACAGCACGGCGATCGCAATATCGAGTGGCGTGAATGCGTCGATCAGGAATACGACGAGCGCGACTGCCGCCGCGAGAACGTACAGCACGCGTGGGTCATGCCGCATCGGTTCGTCGGCGCGTGAGCGGAATATCATGTCGGCGATTGAGCGCGCCGCGCGAGAAGGAGGGAGACGAAACGAGGCGATGCAGGCATAGGCATTCGAGGTAAACGTTCGTTGACGAGTACCGGGGACCCTGTCTCGCGCCGCCATAACGGCGCATGGAAGTCAGACACGCGGGACGCCGACCCATTTAATCCGGCAGTTATCTTATCTGAGTTTTTCGGTATCCAACCGTTAAGTCCCTTCCCGACGAAGCCTTAATCAAGGCTCGCCGCGTTCCGCCTGCAGCGTTTCGAGGCAACGCAATATCGCCGCGCCATCGACGGGTTTGCTCAGCACGCACAGCGCGCCATCGTCCAGCGCCTGGCGGCGCACCGCGTCCGATGCGAACGCGGAGATAAAGATGACCGGCAGAGTGATTCCGTCGTCGATCAGACGGCGTTGCAACTGAAGCCCGCTCATGCCCGGCATCTGGACGTCGGAGATGACGCACGCGACATCCGCGATCTGGCCGGAGGCGAGAAAATCTTCGGCCGACGCATAGAGCCGCACGTCCCAACCCAGCGAACGAACCAGACTCGATGTGGCGATGCGGACGGATTCGTCGTCGTCGATAATCGAAGCTATCGGATGGGAATGCAAGCGACTGATCCTCTGCCATACATGCGGTTACGGCGGCACGCTGTTGCTTCGCCCGCCGTTCAGGTGTTCCCATCTTAGGGAGAAAAGCCTGCCGGGAAAATTATATGTGTGTATAGGGTGGGTGCGTGGAGTCGGCGTTGCTACCCGAAAAGCCGCGCCCACACCTGCCGCACACGACGCGCGCGGTCTTCGAAAAGATATGACGCAACCAGCGCCAGAAGACCTGAAATAGCCCCCGTCAGGATGTGCTCGACGTAGGGGATTCGGTAGTGACTCGCGTGGGAGTAGGCGTCGCCTATCGCTGTCAGGACGCCGACGACAAGCGCATTGCCGTAGCGATGCCCGTAGAGTTTCGCTGCAGGTGTGAAAGTCAGAAGTATGGCCAGGAGCCCGGTGAGCAAACCGGTGCGGAATGCAATCGTCCAGTGGACAAGGCTCATGATATTGCCCCAGCTACCCGGCATGCAGGTCATGCATGCGCTTGTGGGCTGCCAGAAACGCTGGATAAACAGCCTGATGCGGCGCTTCCACTCGCTTGACATGATCGATGCCCTTGTCACGGCCGACGCCAATATACGGTGGAATACTACACTCGCAACGGCAGCTTCACTTCCCCTTGACGTTACGTTCCTGTCCCGGCGTGACGTCAAAGACCTTCCGATAACACCGCCCCAGATGCGAAGCGCTGGCAAACCCGCACTGCATCGCAATGTCGAAGATGGAAGCGGTCGATTCATGCAGGAGCTTTTGCGCCGCCTTCAGGCGCACGCCCAGATAGAACTGCGACGGTCCCATGTCGAAATGCTTGAGCCACATGCGCTCGAACTGGCGAGGCGAGATACCGACCAGCGAGGCGAGTGTCTGCACAGGAACGGGGCGCTCTATGTTCTGCTCCATCAGCGTGATCGCATTGACGATGCGCCGGTCCTCGATACCGTAGCGCCACTGGATCGCCATTTTCTGGCTTTCCTGCGACGCGCGAATCCGCGTATGCAGGAACTGATCGGCGACATCGGCGGCGAGCCGATGGTTATGCGCGCGCGCGATCACGTCGAGCATCAGATCGATCGCCGCGGTGCCGCCGCCGCATGTCAGCCGGTCGCCGTCGATGCAATAGAGGTCGCGCGTGACCGCGAGCGAAGGGAACTCGTCGGCGAGTGCCTTCAACGCTTCCCAATGAATCGTGCAACGCCGCTTGTCGAGCAGCCCGGCGCGCGCGAGGATCATCGTGCCGAGGCTCACGCCGCCGAGCGGTTTGCCTGTCGCAGCATAGCGGCGCAAAAAGTCGAACACCCGCTCGTTGCGGTAGTTCTCCACACCGATGCTCGCCACCACGAACAACTGGTCCACGGCAATCGACGACGTCATTGCGGATTCAGGCTGCAGCGAAAATCCGGAACTCGACGACACGGGCTCGCCGTCGGCGCTGATGAGATGCCAGCTATACAGCGGCTTGCCCCTCACCCGGTTAGCCGCGCGCAGCGGCTCGCTCGCGGAGCTGAGCGCCATCATCGAGAAGTTGGGTACGAGGAAAAAGCCGATGCGTTCCGTGTCGGGCCGTCGCTCCCGGCTCGAATCCGCCGTGCTTTCCGTGGGCGCGGCGGCGAGTGCGGCGGCCAGTGCGCCCTTTCCCGCCACCGGCCACTTTTGACTGCGGGCGGAAGCCGGTTGCGGACCCTCATCGTTCATTTTCCTGCGCATGTCCATGCTGGATTGGCCAAGGTGAGGAAACTGTCGCATATCGGGCCGCGCCGGTCCATCGCCGCATGAGTGCGCAAGCGCTATCGGGCCCGCCTCAATCGCCGGTGTAATTCGGCGGACGCTTTTCGAAAGTCGCGGCGAGCGCCTCGCGATGATCCTCGGTGCGATGCGCGATGCCCTGAAAAGCCGCCGAGAGTTCCAGCAGGCTCGGCAGGTCCATCCGCTGTCCTTCGCGGATGAGGCGCTTGCTCATGCGCAGCACGTTGGGCGGATTGACGGCGATTCGCGCCGCCAGTTCCTTCGCCGCGGACAGCAGTTCCGCGTCCGGCACCACCCGCGAGACGAGCCCCCACGCGAGCGCGCATTGGGCATCGATAGGCGTGCCCGTGAAAATCATTTCCGCGGCGCGCGAAAAACCGATTGCACGCGGCAGCAGCCACGCGCCGCCGTCGCCCGGAATGATGCCGACCTTGGCGAAGCTCTCCGCGAACAGCGCGCTTTCTGCGGCGATACGGATATCGCACATCAGCGCGAGATCGCAGCCCGCGCCGTGCGCCGGTCCGTTGACCGCGGCGATGCAAGGCACGTCCAGTTCATGAAACGCGCGCGGAATGCGTTGAATGCCGCGCCGGTAGTTCTCGCGTATTCGTGCCGCGTTGCCGGCGAACGTGCCGAGTTCGTCGCGCATGTGTTTGATGTTGCCGCCCGAGGAGAATGCCGGGCCCGCGCCCGTCAGCACGATTGCGCGGACGCTCAGATCGGCTTGCGCGCGCGCGAGGCTCGCTACCAGCGCGTCGACCACTTCCATTTCGGTGAGTGCGTTGCGCGTTGCCGGACGGTTCAGCGTGATCGTAGCGACGCCACCGTCCAGTTCGTAAAGTACCGGTTCGTTCATGTTCATGTTCCCGTGCGCAGAAGTTCTTCGGCAACCGATGCGGCCAGTTCGCGGCGCAGCACCTTGCCGCTCGGGTTCAGCGGCAAGCGGTCCACGAACAGTATTTTCTTTGGCCGCTTGTATGGCGCGAGGTCGTCGCTCGCCTTGCAAAACGCAATGACGGCGTCTTCCGTCAACTGTGCGTCGCTGCGCACGACAAACGCCGTGACCGCCTGGCCCCACTTCGGATCGGGCACGCCGATCACCGCGGCCTCCTGCACGCCGGGACAGTGATACAGCACCTCTTCGACTTCCCGCGGATAGATGTTTTCGCCGCCCGAGACAATCATGTCGTCGGCGCGGCCGTGAAAGTGGAAATAGCCGCCCGAGTCGACGCTGAAGAGATCGCCCGTATAGAGCCAGCCGTCGCGAAACTTCTTTGCCGTTTCGATTGGATTGTTCCAGTACGCGCGCGCCAGTTGCGGGCCGCGTACGATCAGTTGACCGACTTCGCCAGGCGCCACGCTTTCCGTGGATGGCACGACGCGCTCCGTATCGTTCGTCACGACGCGGCAGGTGCTGATCAGCGTCGGCTTGCCGCACGACCCGAGGCGCGACAGCGCATCGCGTGGATGCAGCAGCAGCGTCAGGCTCGCTTCGGTCATGCCGTAGCCGTTGTAGACATTCGGACAGAACTCGTCGATGACGCGTTGCATCGCTGCGGCGGGAATGGCCGCGCCGCCCGTGGTGATCATCCGCAGGCTGCTGTGATCGGTCCGCGTGAACGATGGATGGAACAGCATGTCCTGGATCTGCGTCGGCACGGCAAAGAGCGTCGTAATGCGATGTTCGCCGATCGCGGCGAGCGTGCGCTCGGGATCGTAGCGCGGCAGAACGATGTTGGCCGCACCGACCATCAGGTGCGGCATGAAATACGCCTGCATGCCGCCGACGTGGTACAGCGGCGCGATATGAAGCGCCGAATCGCTGCTCGTCAGGCTGTATTCCATCACGCAGTTCGTGGCGATCGCGACGTCGTTGCTATGCGTATGGATCGCGCCTTTCGGGCGCCCCGTCGTGCCGGACGTGTACACCAGCGCCGAGATGTCCTCGGGCGTGACGGGAGGCAGCGGCGCATCGCGATGACGCGTGCCGTCTATCAGCGAATCGAAGTCGTGATGATGCGATGGCGCATCGCCGTCGCCGGGAAGTTCATCGCCGTGGCCGCCGTGCCCTGTCACACGCACATAGATGCGCAGATCGGGCAAGCCCTGTTCGACCTTCGCGACGACGGCGTGCATCGAATCGTCGTAAATCAGTGCCCGCGCGCCGGCATCGCGGATGATGAACGCCGCGTCGTTCGCGGACATCCGGTAGTTCATTGGAACTGCAATCGCGCCGAGTAACTGACAGGCGAGATACGCGGTGGCCGTTGCATCCGATGTCTTCTGGAAGATGGCTACGCGATCCGTTTGCCGCACGCCCAGATCGAACAGCGCCTGCGCGAGTCCGCGTACGCGCACGTCCCATTGCGCGTAGGTCAAGCGCGCGTCGGCGCAGACCAGCGCGAGACGGTCGGGGTACTTCGCAACCGTGTTTTCGAACAGCGAGGTAATGGTCAGCATGATGGAAATGGAGTGCGCTCAGAGGTTGATCTTCAGATCGGGCAGATCGCGCGAGGCGATCAGGTATTTCGCCATTTCCGACGTTCCGCCGACAATCGTCAGCGCGCGCGCGTCGCGATAGAGCTGTTCGGCCCGGCCGTATTCTTTGGTAAGGCCGTCGCCGCCCAATATCTGCACGGTTTCGTTGACACAGAAATTCGCCGTCTCTGTCGCGACGAGCTTGGCCATGGCCGCTTCCTTCATCAGCGCCTTGCCGTCGGCGCCCGCGTCGTACATCTTCGTGGCGCGGTACGTGAGAAGTTCGGCGGCGTCGATCCGCCAGCTCATCTGCGCGATCCTGTCCCAGATCAGTTGCTTGCAGCCGAGGAGCTGCCCGAACGTCCTGCGGCTTTGCGCATGCGCACGGGCGATGTCGAACGCACTGCGCGCGACGCCGAGGCCCGAGCCGCCCAGAATCGCGCGCTCGAAGTTGAACATGCCGCGCATGATTGCGAAGCCCTCGCCGGCCACGCCCAACAGGTGATCCGCGCCGACCCGGCAATCGTCGAACTTCACTTCGCCGACGATGCAGCCGTGCCGGCCCATGAACGTATAGTTGCGCGGAAAGCTGATCCCGCGCGCGTCTTTGGGCACGGCCACGGCGGTGATGCCCGGCCTTTCCAGGCCATCGCGCGGCGTGATGCCGTAGGCGATATAGACGTCCGCAACCGACGCGTTCGAGATATAGCGCTTGAAGCCGTTGATGACCCATTCGTCGGTGCGGGCGTCGTATTCGACACGCGTTTGCATGTCGGCGGAATCGCTGCCCGTGCCGGGCTCGGTCACGCAAATCGCGCCGATCGCGCGGCCATCCAGAATCGGTTCGAGATACGCTTCGCGCACTTCCCTGCTGGCATGACGATGCAGCGGATAGGCGCAGCTCAGCGCGGTGGCGATGGTGGTCTCAAACGCATAGTTGATGGCGGACGCTTCCTCGGAGAGGATCGTCGCGTGCGTGAGACCGGGCTTTGTCAGCGAGCCGCGATACAGGTCCGCGAACATCAGCCGCAAATAGCCGGCTTCGCCCAGCGCGCGCACCACGCGTTTGACGGCGTCCCAGTCGCGGCGCTCTTCTATGTCCGCGGCGCGCGGCGCGAGTTCGCGTTGCAGGAACGCGCGCGCTTCGGCGCGAAACGCGCGGTCTTCGTCGGTAAGGAGAAAATCTTGCATGGCAGACGACGCTTCAGGTATTGACAGGTGAATGAGCCGCGCGGATGCCCCGCGCCGCATAGACGCGTGCATCGCGCACGGTCGGCAGCAGAAAGCGCGCTTCGCGCAGCGCCGCATAGTCGAGTTCGCCGACCACCAGTTCTTCGTCGGTCGTCGAGCCCATCGCGACTGTGTTGCCGAACGGATCGAGAATGCGCGAGCCGCCCCAGAAACGCAGCATGCCTTCGGTGCCGATGCGATTCGCCATGACCACGGCGACCCCATACGTGACCGCATAGAAGCGCAGATTCAGTTCCCACGCGGACGGATTGTCGAAGCCGCCGCCCACCGCTTCGCGCGCGGAACTGATCGGCGCGGCGAGCAGCGTGACGCCGTCGCACATCAGGTCGTGAACGAGCGCGGGGTTCCACAGGTCGTTGCAGATCGGCGTGGCGACGCGCCAGTCGCGGTCGATGCCGAACGCGCCGAGATCCGCTCCCGGCGCGTAATAAAGGCCATCGCGCAGCTTGCCGTAGGTCGCCAGTTGAATCTTGCGATGCACGTGCACGATTGCGCCTTCCGTCACGCTCGCCTGGCTGTTGTAGAACTGGCCACCAGGCGCTTCTTCGATAAAACCAAACGACGTATGCAGACCAACGCTCGCTTGCGCAAGCGCCGCAATGGCCGGGTGATCGACACGCATTGCAAGCTGCAGCGCGTCCTTGCCCGCGCTATGCCCGCATAGGGACAATTCCGGAAAGAGCAGCATCGCGACGCCGCGCCGGCGCGCTTCGTCGATCATGCTCAGATGCTTGCGGAGGTTGGTGTCGAGATCGCCATACGAACTGTCGATCTGCGCGGCCGCGACTTTTAGCGCGCCGTCTCGCGGCGCTTCGGGGGAAGGCGAAGGCATGTTCTCGTCTCTCTGATCTGATCGGGTCGCGTGCGTTACAGCAGACCGGCTTGCTTCAGGAAATCATGCGAGACCTCGCTGAACGATTTCTTCTGCACGTCGACGGATGCGTTCAGACGCGCCATCGTCGGTGCGTCGAGTTTTGCGGACAGCGAGTTGAGGATCGGCCCGAGCTTCGGATTGGCGTCGAGCGTCGCCTTGCGGATCACCGGCGTGAGCGCATAAGAGGGAAAGAAGCCTTTGTCGTCCTTCAGAATGACGAAGTTGAAGGCGGGCACGCGGCCATCGGTCGCGAAGACGAGCGCGATATCCACCTGACGATCCTTCAGCGCCTGATACGTGAGGCCGGAGTCCATCCGCTTGACCTCGTCCTGCGAAAATTCGAAGCCGTACAGCTTTTGCAGCGGACGCAACCCGTCGGGGCGCGCATAGAACTCCGAATTGGACGCGAAGGTCAGCGTCTTGCCTGCTTTAATCGCCTTGGCAAGATCGCTCAGGGTCGCGATGCCCAGCTTCTTCGCTTCGTCCTGATTCATCGCGAACGAGTACGTGTTGTTCGCACGCGAAGGGTCGAGCCATACCAGGCCCTTGCCTGCATCGAGTTCCTTGACCTTCCTGTAGGTGTCTTCCGGCGACAGGCGGTCATTGATCTTGTTGTACGTAATGAGCGACGTGCCCGTGTATTCCCAGTACATGTCGACCTGTCCATTCTCTTGCGCCGAGCGCAGCACCGCACTGCCCAGGCCGTCCTTCTTCGTGACGGTGAAGCCTTTTGCCTGCAGTAGCTCCGTGGTCATTTCGGCGAGCAGTTGCTGCTCGGTGAAGTTCTTGCCGCCGACCACCACGCTGGCCGCCGCGCAACTGATGGCCCACGAGGACGCAAAAGAGAGAGCGACGAGCGCGCAGGCCCGCTTGAAAAAAGTAGTCTTCATGATTTCCTCGGAAAACGCGTATGCGTGGATGGAACTAGCGTTGGGAAGCGACGCCTCGCGACACGAGATGCACCTGCATCTGTCCGACGAGCACGTCTGTGAGAACCGCGAGGACCGCGGTTGGAATAGCGCCCGCCAGCAGCATCGAAAAGTCGTTCATGTCGATGCCGGTAAAGATCAGCTCACCGAGCCCGCCGCCGCCGACGAGAAACGCGAGCGGCGCGGTGCCGACCGTAATGGCGAGCGCGGTGCGAATGCCCGCGAAGATCACGTACAGCGCATTGGGCAATTCCACCTGCCATAGAACCTGCGCAGGCGTCATGCCCATGCCGGTGGCCGCTTCGATCAGCGCACGCGGAACCGCGCGCAGACCTTCGAGCGTGTTGAGCACGATGGGCAGCAAGGTCGCCACCCACAGCGCGAAGATGGACGGCCATCGTCCAATGCCGAGCACGCTCATGGCGAGCGCGAGCAGCGCGAGTTTCGGCACGGCCTGCCCCATGTTGAGCGTCTGCATGAGTGCCTGAGCGACGCGAGCCTGTTTGCCCGACTCGCGGCTCAGATAGATGCCGAGCGGCACCGCGACGACGATCGCGAGGCTGCCCGCGATGGCGACCATCGTCATCTGCGCGATGGACTGGTAGACGATATCGCTGCGATATTGCGCGATCGACGCGAGCCAGTTGTGCCAGTTGTCCGCGCGGGCCTGCAGCGGCGCAGCGCACGCAAAGAGGACGGCGCAACGTGAAAGCAGTGTTCTCATGTTTTTCATGCACAGACCTCCGCGGGCAAACGCAACATGTCGACGATGTGCGCCTGGTTCACGTAGCCGACGAAGCGGCCCTCGTCGTCGACGGTGGGCAGCCATGCTTGTCCGAGCGCGAACATCGACGAAATCACGCTGCGCAGATCGTCGCAATCGCGCGCCACGCCGCGCATGGGCCTGGCATGCGCCGCCGTCAGCGTGCCGTCTATTGCCGCGAGTTCCGCCGCGCCGAAATACCCTTGCGGCTTGCCCGCGGCATCGAGCAAGACGATCTGCTCGACGCCGTGCCGCTCGAGCAGCGCCCGCGCTCGAACGCTGCTGTCGCCTACCCGCGCGGCGCACTCGCAGGCCGACAAAGCGTCTTTTGCACGCACGAGGCGCAGCCGCTTCAATGCCCGGTCCGCGCCGACGAAGCCGGCGACGAACGGACTAGCGGGCCTCGCGAGAATCGTGTCCGGCGTATCGAACTGTTCGAGCCGGCCTGCGCGAAAGATCGCGATGCGGTCGGCCATCTTCACGGCTTCGTCGATGTCGTGGCTCACGAACATGATCGTCTTCTTGACCTGCTGCTGGATGCGCAGAAACTCGTCCTGGATCAGCTCCCGATTGATCGGGTCGATCGCGCCGAACGGTTCGTCCATCAGCATGACGGGCGGATCGGTTGCCAGTGCGCGCGCGACGCCGACGCGCTGCTGCTGCCCGCCGGACAGATCCTTCGGATAGCGCGACAAATAGATCGACGGATCGAGTGCGACGATCTCCAGCAATTCGGCCGCGCGGCGCTTCGCTTTCGTCTTGTCCCAGCCGAGCAGACGCGGCACCACGCTGATGTTTTCCTCGACCGTCATGTTGGGAAAGAGCCCGATCTGCTGGATCACATAGCCGATCTGACGGCGCAATTCGACGACTTCGAACTCGTCCGTATCGCGGCCGTCGATGAAAATCTTTCCCGACGTCGGCTGGATCAGACGGTTGATCATTTTCAGCGTGGTCGTCTTGCCGCAGCCCGACGGGCCGAGCAAAACGCAGATTTCACCCGCGCCGACTTCCATGTCGATGCCGTCGACCACCGGGGCGCTGGCGCCTTCATAGCGCTTCGAGATGCTGGAGAGCTTGATCATGGTTATTGCGCGTGATGAGGAGATTTACGGAACGACGCCCACGCGCCGAGACGCACTGCAAGCCTGCCGGTACGCGACGGGCTGCGAAGGCCCTTCGGCGTCAACAGGCGCTGCACCCAGCCGAGGCCATAGTCGGCGGCGATCGCCAGAACGCTCACGAGAATCGCGCCGGCAATCAGCTGACGCGGGTCCGACTGCGAGATGCCGCGACTGATCAGCTTGCCGAGGCCGCCCGCGCCGATATAGGCGGCGACGGCGGCAATGCCCACATTGATCACCACGGCCATGCGCACGCCCGCCATGATGATGGGCAGCGCAATCGGGATCTCGACTTTCCACAGACGCTGGCGCGTGGTCATGCCGATGCCGCGCGCCGCTTCGCGCAGCGCCGGATCGATGTTAGTGATCGCCGTGTACGTGTTGCGCACGATCGGCAGTTGCGAATAAAGGAAGAGCGCGATGACCGTCGGCAGAAAGCCGATGCCCTGGCCGATCAACGACAGGACCGGAATCATCAGACCGAATAGCGCGACTGACGGAATAGTCATCAGGATCGCCGCGAGGTACAACACCACTCTCGCGGCGCGCTCATTGGCCGTGATCGCGATGCCGAGCGGCACGCCGGTGAGGATGGCAAAACCGACGCCCACCCCGACGATCTCGATGTGCTCAACGGTGAGCCTGATGATCGACGCAAGGTTGTCGATCATGAAAGCAAGGGTATCCACGTTGTCTCCGTTCCGCTGTTGCGTGTCCGTGTGCTTCGCCACCGGGCAAAGATATCCGGACAAAACCCGGAACCCTTCATCTGCATTCGACGTCGTTTGTCACGGAAGCGACATCGCGATTGAGCCGTGGTGCGTTTCCCTTGCGGCACGGGGAACGGGCTATGCATCGCTAAGGGTTATCCCCGTCCTTTAAGCGACAGGTCGGTGCGGTGACTGAATCAGGAAGAAGCGAGAAGAGGCGCTGGCGGCGGGCAAATCGGCGGGCAACTAAGCGCATGGTTGGCGAGGTCGCCCATGACCAGGCGCGGCTTTGCGTTACCTTCCCTGCTGGCGCCAGACGCTGCGCAGCGTGAACGTGGCAAGCGCGCCTGTGACGAGCGCGGTGAACAGATAAAGCCCCGCCGGACCCGCGAGCGCCATCGTCGCGGAAGCGAGAGTCGGGCCGGCGCTCGCGCCGACGGAGAAGATCAGCAGAAGGCCGGCGCTCACGGCGATGCGCTGATCGGCGGGAATGCAGTCGTTCACATACGAGGTCACGACGCCGTACATGGAAAAAGCCACCGCGACATAGAGGTAGCCGAAGGCCCGGACCAGAGCGCCGTCGCGCAGCAGAAACAACAGCACGCTCAGCAATCCGGCGATGACCGCGAGACACAACAACACCTTGCGCCGATCGAAGCGGTCGGCGAGCCGTGCGACGGGCCATTGCGGCACCAGCGCGGCCAGCAGCGCGAAGCCCATGAAATGCGACACCTCCGGCACCGGATAGCCGAGGCGCCGCATGAACACCGGCTGCATCGTATAGAACGCGCTATTGAGCACACCCGCCGACAGGCACGCGAGCACGCCGAGCGGCGCCCAACGGTAGATGGTCTGCAGCCCCGACAGTCCGCGCGCGAGGCGAGAGCCGCAGGACGCAGCGGCCGCCTCGAGCGCGTGGCCGGGTGCGGGCGCGGTGCCTGCCAGCGCGACGGGAATCAGGGACGCCGCGAACAACGCGGCGACCGCGCTGAAGAGTTCGAAGCCGCCGGGGTCCGCGAGTCCGATCAGGAACTGTCCGGTGCCGACGCCGAGATAATTGGTGATCAGATAAGCCGAAAATACGCGGCCGCGTTGAGCGTTCGTCGCGACCTGATGCAACCAGCTTTCGACGATCGTAAAGATGCCGACGAGACAGAAGCCCGTTACGAAGCGCAAGGCCACCCACATCGAGGCCGCGCTCCACACCGCATAGCCGAGCGCGCAGCATGCCGACGACGCAGCCAATGTCACGAATGCGCGGTGATGACCGACCCGCGCGATGAGCGCGCCACCGTACAGCGCGCCGAACAGGAAGCCGACGTAATACGCCGACTGCACCACGCCCATCACGATCGACGGCGCCTGCTGCTGCGAGAGGCGCAGCGAGATGAGCGTGCCCAGCAGGCCGTTGCCGGTGATGAGAATCGCGTAGCCGAGAAGCAGGACCGCGGTGGAGCGCAAGCTTCCAAAGGCCGGCTCGCGTGACTCGACAGCGGCAGCGAGGGGCGCGGCCCTTTCTCCGCAATCGGCGAGCGGTAGCAAGTCCGTTAAAGAGGACGTGCCCGTTGGTTGACACACAGCCGGTTCCGGTGCCTGTTTCATTCGTGCTGAGTCTCGTTCGTCCTGCGCGGCACCGTTTAGCGACGTTGGGGCTTTCGAGTTCCGAATGTAGCGGTCCGCCGCCTCGCCGGCATATCGCGAATGCGACGTCGGTTAGCAGCATAACGACATTATGTTTTGCGCTTCATCGCGCTGCGCGCCTTCGGGTCCAAACACCGGAGCGTCAAGCGGTGTGAAACGCGGCGCCGCTCTTCCGCGGTGGCACAAAAGGGACACCGGCTGCGATCGGCAAATCAATGAAAAGAGGCCGGAAAAAAGGCCTGTTCGCCACGTAACGCGCGCACACCGCCGATAGAATTTCGTCCTATAGGCAGTTACACACCGCCACACGTTCGACTCCGGTCGGATCGCTTTTTCACATCGGATTTCCGGTTAATTCAGCATGACACGGCTTGCACGGCACTACGTCCCAGAACAACCGCAGCACGTTATCTTGCAGGGGTTCACGGGGCACGCGTTTTTGGATGAAGGCGACTATCTGTACTTCATCGCCTGCCTCGCAGACGCAGCGCGCGTCGCCGGTCTGGCCGTCCACGCGTGGGTCCTGATGCCCGACGCGGTACAGCTGCTCGTCACGCCTTCCTATGAGTCGAGCCTGGCGATGGCGATGCAAGCGGTCAGCCGCCGCTATGCCGAGACCTTCAACCGACGCCACGGACGCCGCGGCATGATCTGGCGTGGCGGGTACTCGGCGACAGTGATCGAGCCCGAGCGATACTTTCTGCTCGCGAGCCACGTCATCGATCATGCGCCGGTGCGCAACCGCCTTGCGGCTGAGCCAGGACAATACCCGTGGTCGAGCTATGCGCACCACGTCGGGCTGCGCATCGACAGGTTCATCAAGGAGCATCCGGTCTACCGGGCGCTCGGCGATACGCCGATCGAGCGCCACGAGGCTTACCGCAATCTGGCCGCGCAGCGTCTTGACGATCACGACGTCGATAACCTGATGCAGTCGACCCTCGAAGGCTGGGTGCTCGGCGGCGCCGCGTACTGCGAATGGGCGGCGCAGACCGCGAATCGGCGTTTGATGCCGCTGTTGCTACGCGACCGGCAGCCGAAGGTGCGCGCGACGCGCGCCGTCGCGCATCGGACGAATGAAAAGAAACAGGAGCGAGGAGCGAGCGTCGAACTATCGCAGCCAACGTGAGGCCGCGATTGTGGTGATCGCCCGCTGAGGTCCACGACCCCGCGCGTCGCCGCCCTTTCTTACACGCCTTCCACTAGAACGGCGCGATACTTGGCGCCCTTGAATCGATGCTGTGCGACTTCCTGATACGCAGGGCTGTCGTACCACGCACGCGCGGTCTCAGTCGACGGAAACTCGACAATCACGACGCCCTCCGGCGCGTCACCCTCGAGGACCTGCTGAGGTCCGTATGCGGCGAGAATCTTCACGGGATGACCTTTGAAGGTCTCGCCCACCTTGCTTTGGTAGATGTCGAGCTCGTCCTGAGCCTGCGTGCTTTCCCTCGTGAAGACAATATAAGTCGTCATGGCTACGCTCCTGAGCGTGGAATAGAGGCGGATACGATGATGCCATGGAATTGTGGCGGGGCTCGGGGCGCGGGGCGCGGCGGGGGTGGTGGCGGTGGCGGTGGTTGGGGTGGAGGGATGCCGGGGGTTCGCAGACGGATGGTCGTGTGGCGGTAGGAGGCGAGGCGTCATACGATGTCTGTGCTGGCGGCGGACGCATATCGACCCACTCCGGTCAGACGATTCTCTCTAAAGCGGTCAGTCAGTCTAGCCAGCGTTTTGCAGACCGGAGCACTATGAAGCGGACGTTGACGAGCTCACCCGATCGGCCAGTTCCGGACGCTCGACATCTCCTTCAAGATCGTCAACAATCAATCGAACCGACACTCCAGCGCATGCACAGTCCTTACTGTTCCGCACCGCTCGTTGAAGCCACTGGGGGAGAGCTCCAATGCTCATCGGCGGGCTCATTATTTAGCATCTCCGTTCGAGAGCAATTCGAGAAGCTCAGGTTGGAGGTCCCCGTTTTACCTTGCGAGTTGACACGGTTCAATCTGGGTAGATGGTTTTGTCCTTGCTGCGGGAAGGCAACCAACAACGGAGTCTGCGCCAAATGCGGTCCGGTGATCACCAGTCGGCTAGCACGCCAACTGCTGGAATTGAATCCGCACGAGCGCAACCAAATCTCTCGACAAAATGACGATAGACAGTCCGGACCGGCGTCAGCCAGTTTCGGCCGTTCGAGGTCGATACGCGAACTGCCAACAATTGTCTCGACCTATGCGGTATGGACGGCGTTATTTCCATTCGAACGATGCTGCCCGCACAAACTGCGCGCGTGCCTTCTCGGGGAGCCATGAAAATCGATTTTTGAGCTCGCGATCGCACGAATCGCAGCATTCAGCTAGTTCGACGTGTTCCCAGTGTTCCAGACGACACGCTTCGGCCCAGATTTGCTCGAAGATGGCTCGGTCGTCGGAATCGTGACAAATCTGGTCCAATGCAGTCGGATAGAACGTCCATGGCTGTTCCCAATCCGTGAACTTAATCGCAACCGCAATGAGGTCCGGCTTGGCCATGATGCTGATGATCCTGATGGATTCGAATTGTGGAGTGGAACGATATCACGTCGAATGGCCGCTATCGGTCGACCCGACGGTCGGCTGTGGGTCGGGCTGAGTCCATCGGCGCTTCGAGTTCATCGCCGCGAAGCGGTCATTGGTGTTTCGCATCCCGAAAGCGGCCGGTCGTCAACGCGTATTTCCGACCCAAACCGGTCCTCCGCAGCCTGGCGGACGGGACGGCGGCTATCGACCGCTGAGCGGTCATCCGTTGGCTGATCCTGGCGACTGGCTAACATCACGAACCGCCCGCGATTCTGCATACTTGCAAACGGTCATTCGAGATGGGGCATCATTGATGCTTCATCGACTATACCGGCCGAAGACTAACCGATGACCGCTGACGACATCAACGCTGGATGCGCGCAACTGTTCGATATTTGGTGCGAACGCCGCTCTGCACGCCCTTTACGGCATCTACTGAGCGCATGGCCGCTAACCAACGGGTTGACGGACGACTGGGGTAACCTGTACGAAGCCTTACGCGGACTCCGAGCAAACTGTCGAGAGGACATTTCGGAAGCCGAACTGGTCCACGTTGAAGACCTGATTCGCGCCATCGCGGCCTTCCTTCAGCAATGAGCGGCGACCGTCACCCCGCTCCACCGGAATCACAAGCCACGTTTATCGCGGAGCTGCAATCTCGCTATGCTGAGACCGGCCCGGGTCGACTTGTTTCGGAAGCTGACATGGAGCGCTGGACCGAGATCGTCGGAGCGACAAGGCGTGACGCATATGACGTGCTAGCTCGGCATCTCGCGATCGGCTTTCACAAAGGTCAATTCTCCTTCGGGTTTTGCGACGCGCTCGCGATCGCCGTAGTCGGCTTTGTGTACGACGATTTCATCTCACTGGGCGAGGAATCGTGGCCCTCGTTCTTTAATGAAGTCTATCTAGCCTTTGACGCAGGTGAGGTCGGTCAACCTGGCACGGATGCGGTTGAGGCCTTTGCGCGCCCCATGATTGCGAAAATCGTTGAAGATTTGGCCGATGACGCTTGAATGTCGCGGCCGAGATTCCGGCGAGTCGCTCATGCTGGCCGAACAACGCCCCATGAGTGTTCAAGGTATCAATTGTTGATATTCTTGCGGACCGATGCGGAGTCTCTAGGCTCCCAGTTACCACCGCTGCCGTGATACGTTTCCGCGTGCAGCCAAAAAGCTTCATTGCAATGCATGCAGCGAAAATGGTATTCGACATAGTCGTCCCACGCTGCGCTTTTCGCTAGCTCGACAAACGGAACGAAGACGCAATGGTCGTCCGGGACCACCTCAACGAGCGTTCTATCGGCAATATTCTCTGCCGCGATCTGTATCGCCTTGCGCAATTCACGAGGGGATCTGATTGCATAGCGAACGCACAGGTCCGCACATCGATCGCATGCCACAGAAATCCTTCACCGGGAGAGTGGATTCGGTGCATTGATGATATCAGGCGAGCGGCCGCTTTCAGGCTACTGCCGTCGCCAGAACGACCGAGAGAGGTTTCCCGCGACCGTCCCATGATGGCCGCCTTGAGGCAATACCGCTGTCAATTCGCTCGCCCGAAACCGGCCATTGCGCGGGGGCGGACGAGAGCTCGGCCATGCAAATTGGATCGACACCTCGACCGGCGGCTACTGGCCGATCTCAGCCTAAGACGTCAACCCACCTGACCCTCTTCCAACAATCACCCGCCAACCTTCGTCCGACAGCGACTACAGTGCCCAAAACCAAACAGTACGATATTGTGCTGATGTAGTTCAAACCGAACGACTTCACGCCGGCGCTCATCTTCCCGCGAGACAACACCATGACCCTCACCCAACCCGTCATTTCCGCATTCACCCCGACCGGCAAACTACGCGCGTCGATCAACCTAGGCAATCCGATCCTCGCCAACAAGGACCCGCAAACCGGCGAGCCGTTCGGCGTTTCCGTCGATCTCGCGCGAGCGTTCGCGAGGCAACTCGGCGTCGAACTCGAACTGGTGGTGTTCGACGCCGCGGGCAAATCGGTGCAGGCCGTCAGCGAAGAGCGCGCCGACTTCGGCTTTTTCGCCGTCGATCCGTTGCGTGGCGAGACCATCGCATTCACGGCGCCGTATGTGCTGATCGAAGGCTTCTATCTGGTGCGCGACGACTCGCCTGTGCGGACCAACGCGGACGTCGATCAGCCGCATAACCGCGTCGCGGTCGGCAAAGGCAGCGCTTACGATCTCTTTCTCACGCGAGAGTTGAAGGCCGCGCAAATCGTTCGCGCGCCGACGTCGCCGACGGTCGTGCAAACGTTCCTCGAACAGGGGCTGGAAGTCGCCGCGGGCGTGAAGCAGCAACTTGAAGCCGATGCGCGAGCCGCTTCCGGCCTGCGCCTGCTCGACGAGCGCTTCATGGTGATTCAACAGGCGATGGGCACGCCGAAAAGCCGCGGCGAAGCGGCCGCAGCCGCGCTGCGCAGCTTCGTCGAGGAAATGAAAGCGTCCGGGTTCGTCGCCGAAGCACTGGCGCGACATCGGATTGCGGGAGCGTCGGTCGCGCCGGCATCGCCGGATTGATCGATAAGTCGGGGCGTCGCGTGGCGAAGTAACTAGCGCCGCGCCCCTTTCCTGCGCGATGTGCGTCGAGCCGGCACCACCGAACTGCGCGCCGCGGCCGCGAGAATCCATTTCTCGAATGCGATGACCGCGTCGTCGCGGGCCCGGTCGGTGTTCACGACCAGGGTGTAATCGGGTCCGCGCCCCGCGGGCTCGGATATCGGACACACAAGACGCCCGGTCGCGATGTCGCGCTCGATCAGCGGCAGCGATGCCAACGTCACGCCGAGCCCTTCCGCCGCCGCGCCGAGTTGCAGAAAGACATGATCGAAGTCGAGATGGCCCGCGCCCTGCAAGCCCGGCGCGCCGGCCTCGCGTAACCAGTCGGACCATGCCGTGCGCGTGCTCATCGAGTGAAGCAGCGTGTGATTTCGCAAATCGGCAACCGTCCTGATCGGATGGCTTTGCAGCACCGCTGGACTACAGGCGGGCAGGCGCAGGTCGGGCATCAGCGGCGTCGACGTGAGGCCCGCTGCGTCCTCGGGCCCCGAACGCACGCCGATGTCGAATGCGCCGCCGACATAACGCAGCTTGCGTGAGGTTGTCGAAAGCCGGACATCGATGTCCGGATAAAGAGCGCGGAAATCGGTCAGGCGCGGTATGAGCCAGCACAACGCGAAGCTCGCCAGCGTATTCACGCGCACGACGCCCGTTACGCGACGCGTAATCGATTCGTGGCGCAGCCGCGTGACCGAACTGCTCAGCCGCGAAAACGCACCTTTGACATCATTGAGCAGAGCGGCGCCCTCGTCGGTCGGGACGACGCCGCGCGAGCGGCGCTCAAAGAGAGGCACGCCGAACCAGTCTTCCAGCATTCGGATCTGTTTGCCGACCGCCCAGTGCGTGACGTGCAGATCGCTCGCCGCCGCGGCGAAACTGCCCAACCGCGCGACCGCCTCGAAGTGCCGCAATGCATTCAACGGAGGCAGGTTTCCGGCGTGTTTACCCGTGCGTTCGTCTGTGTCCATGTGGTGACTTTTTCTCCCGGCTGACGCTATTTTACGTCAGTTGTGCGCCGCTCCCGACGACCCATAGACTATGGGTGCGCTTCAACAAACGCTCGAACTGTCGCCAGGCCGCGCGCTTTCACCACTCGATTGAACCATGAGACCTTTCTCTTCCTCGTTGCCAACGACGGCGGCGGCCAACGCATCCGGTAACTCGTCCTCCGTGTCACGCACGCGCGTGCTCTGGCTGTCATGCACGGCGCACGCGCTGCACGACGGCTACACCGACATGATCTACGCGTTGCTGCCGGTCTGGCAGACGGACTTCGGACTGGGTTATGGCGCGCTCGCTATCGTGCGCGGCGTCTATGCGGGCACGATGGCGACGCTTCAATTGCCCGCTGGGCGCCTCGCGCGCGCTTGGGGCACGCCTCTGACGCTCGCGTTGGGTACGTTGCTGGCCGCGCTGGGCTACGCCGTCGCCGGGATGTCGGGAACGCTCTTGGGTTTGTGCGTCGCGCTCGCCATCTCGGGAAGCGGTTCGAGCACGCAACATCCACTGGCTTCGGGAGCAGTTGCGCGCGCGTATGGGCGCAACGCTCGCGGGCCGCTGAGCGTCTACAACTTTGCAGGCGACCTTGGAAAATCCGCGCTTCCTGCGGCTATCTCGCTTCTGATCACCGTCATGCCGTGGCGCCATGCGCTCTGGGCAATGTCGACCATCGGAATTTTAGTCGCGGCCGTGATTGCACTTTTTCTCCCTTCGATACCAGCAAGCGAGCCGTCCGCAGCCGAAGCGCCGAGCCAGAACAGCAACGGTTCGCGCTCGGGCTTCTCACTGCTGTTCACGATCGGCGTACTCGACACCGCCGTGCGCATGGGCTTGTTGACCTTTCTGCCATTCCTGCTGAAAGCGAAAGGCATCTCGCCGCCGATGATGGGCACCGCGCTCGCGCTCGTCTTCATCGGAGGCGCGGCGGGCAAGTTCGTGTGCGGCTGGCTCGGCGCACGCATGGGCGTCATCGGCACTGTGTTTGCAACCGAAGGCGGCACGGCCGCGCTGATTCTTGCCGTGCTTTACCTGCCATTGACGCCCGCCCTCGTCTTGTTGCCGTTGCTCGGCGCGATGCTCAACGGCACATCGTCGGTGCTTTATGGAACGGTGCCCGAACTGACTTCGGTCGAGCGGACAGAGAGGGCATTTGCGCTCTTCTATACCGGCACTATCGCTTCTGGCGCGCTGTCTCCGGTGGCTTATGGTTTTCTCGGCGACGGCATCGGCGCACACGGCGCCACGCTTGCAACCGCGGCCACGGCGCTGGCGGTCTTGCCACTCGCGCTTGCGCTCCGTCCGCATTTGCGCAAGACGTGAGCTTGCGCGCGGTCTCACAGCAAATGCATTACCTCGCACACCACTGCGGTCGTCGCGAGAATGATCAATGCGCCGCAACACAAACCCGTTAGGTACGCGAACAATGCCTGCTGCGCGTCGAACGTAACGGGGTCGCCATCCGGCGGAATCCGCGGATAAATAGCGTCGTCATAGTAAGCCTGTTCAATGTCGGACATGGCGTCTCTTCGTGATCGATCCATCGTGGACCATGCATCGAACGGCAGACGCCGGGAAGCCGCACGTCTGCTTGCGCAATGCAACGGATGACGTTAGCGTGTCACGAAACGTGCTGCTTTCAAACCGGCTGCCGCGTATTTCTGTGATGACATAATCGAATGGATCGTCATGAAAACACTCGATTTCGAAGCGGTACAAGCTTTCGTGCTGGTCGCCGATCTACGCAGCTTCACGCGCGCGGCCGATGCGCTGAACAGCACGCAATCGGCAATCAGCATCAAGCTCAAACGGCTCGAAGAACGGCTCGGCCACCGCCTGATCGAACGCACGCCGCGCATGGTGCGTCTGTCGCCGAAGGGCGAAATCTTTCTGCAGGCCGCGCGCAATCTGCTCGGCGCGCACGACGACGCGCTCAGCGCGCTGGCGCGCGAGCGCATCACGCTCAAAGTCGGCATTAGTCATCACATCGTCGGCAGCGAATTGCCGCTGCTGCTGCGGCATATGCATCGCGCCGATCCGGGTCTGCTGGTTGAGATGCGCGTATCGAGTTCGCGCGATATCGAAGCGCAATTCGACAGCGGCGCACTGGATGCCGCGCTCGTCCTGCGGCATGACGACAGCCGGCGCGACGGCGAAACGCTGCTCGACGAACCGTTCGGCTGGATAGCGACACCCGACTGGGTTCATCACGCAGGGCAGCCGCTGCGGCTCGCGACTCAGGCTCACCCGTGCCGTGTGCGGGCAATGGCCGTGAGCGCGCTCGATGAAGCACGCGTGCCGTGGGTCGAAGTATTCGTCGGCGGCGGCATTGGGACGATCGGCGCGGCTACGCAAGCCGGGCTCGCGGTCGCCGCGCTCGCGTTGCGCGTCGCGCCGCCGGGCACGGTCGATGTCGGCCCGCGCCTCGGCTTGCCGCCGCTGCCGTCGCGCGAAGTCGTGTTGTATTCGTCGACGTCTGACGCGCAGGTCCGCGCGGCGTTGCGCACGCTGGTCAGCGCTTTCCGCTCGACGCCGGCCAACGCGCCTGACCGGCACATCAGTCGTTCAGAGGAAGCTTCGCAATTACCTTGATCTCGAAGTCGAAGCCGTAAAGCCATGTCACTCCGACGGCGGTGAGCGCCGGATGCGGCGCGTCGCCCCAGAATTCGGGAACGACCTGCCACACGCGCTCGAATGTCGATTGCGGGTCGACCATGAACACGGTCACGTCGACCACATCGTCGAATGTGCATCCGGCCTCGTGCAGGATCGCATTCAGGTTTCTAAACGCGAGACGCACCTGCTCCTGCAGGTCCGGTTCAGGCGTCCCGTCGTCGCGGCTGCCGACCTGACCCGATACGAACAGCAACCCGTTCGCCCTCACGGCCGGTGAATACCGGTTACGCTCGTAAAGCGCCCGACGTCCCGGCGGAAATACCACATCGCGCTTCGCCACGTTTGCCTCCGTTGATCAATCGCTGGTTTCGATCAGCCACTCTACCGATCGACGCGTGCACGATAAACCGTCAACGCTGTCCATGACTATTTGTAGAATGCAAACAATCTGATCACGAGGCAAACGTTCATGGACCGCTTCGACGCAATGCGCGCTTTCGTCCGGGTCGTCGAGGCAGGCAGCTTCACGAAAGCGGCCGAAACGCTGCATATGAGCAAGACCACGGTGACGCATCTGGTCCAGCAACTGGAAGCGCGCTTACGCGTCCGTCTGCTGAACCGGACGACGCGCAGGATCAACGTCACGCCGGACGGCATCGCGTATTACGAACGGGTGACGCGGCTGCTCGCCGACATGGACGACGCCGAGACGAGTCTCTCGAGCGCATCGGCGGCACCGCGAGGCCGCCTTCGCGTGGACGTGCCGAGTCCGCTCGCCCGCCTGATCCTCATCCCGGCGCTTCCGGCATTTCTCGCCCGCTATCCGGACATTCAACTCGACATGGGCGTCAGCGACCGCACCGTCGATATGATCGGCGAGAACGTGGATTGCGTCGTGCGTGGCGGCGAGCCGAACGACCAGTCGATGGTGGCGCGGCGCGTGGCGGATCTTGCGCTCGGCGTGTTCGCTTCGCCTGGATATCTTGCGTTGGCGGGTGTGCCTTCGCATCCCGCGGAGCTTGAAAACTCGCATCACCGTATTGTCGGGTTTTCGTGGGGACGCGCGGGCAATCTCTATCCGGCCGTCATGCGTCGTGCAGGGGAAACGGCAAAGGTGCAAGGCCGCTACGCGCTCGCGGTGGATGACGGCAACGCCTATCTCGCGGCCGGAGTCGCGGGGCTCGGCATCATGTGGCTGCCGCGTTATATGTCGAAAGCGCATCTGAAACGACGCGAACTGGTCGCACTATTCGAGGACTGGCAGCTCGATCCGATGCCGCTTTACATCGCGTATCCGCCGAACCGCCACGTCAGCGCGAAGCTGCGCGTGTTTATTGATTGGGTGGTGGAACTGATGAATGAACGGGACGTGTGATGGGAAGCTATCTGAGCACCGTCGATGCGATAGTGAATGATGGACGCAACGATGCCGTCACTGTCCCGTCGCGGACTGCCTCCCGCTCACTCCCTACTCTCAGGAAAAATACATCCGCCATTGCGGACCAGTTCCTTCACTTCTTCGCTCACCTGCACCGGGCTTGCCTTCAAACGTGCAACGAAGTCCTTGCGGCGCCTCACGTACGACTTCGAATCGTGCCTGGCGCTCCAAACGACTATGCTAAGCACGATCGGAATCAGGTCGAGACCCTTCTCGGTCAGCGTGTAGAAGTCCTTGCGCCTGTCCTCGGGGCTGGGCGCCTTCGAGAGAATGCCTTGCTCTTCAAGAAACGCAAGGCGCGTAGCCAGCACGTTGGTCGCGATTCCCTCTTCCGATTTCAGGAATTCGCCATACGTCTTCTTGCCGGCAAACACGATGTCGCGAATGATCAGCAGCGACCACCGGTCGCCGAAGATCTCCACGCCGTAATTGACCGCGCAATGGGACCGAAGGTCTTCTGTACACGTCGTCTTCATGGCTGGATTCTAACATCGCTTGCATGTCGCAAGTTAATTTCGGTCGTTGACTTCCAGGTTGAGGGGACCGGTTATCGACTGATCTGCGTATCGACGTGGCCGGAGATGCGTTTCTGACGAACCGTCCATTGATATCGCTCCACCAGCTTTTCCGCAGCGGCGACCGCCTTCTCATTCCACAATTTCTCGGCAGCATCAATACGGACGTCCTCACGTTCCAGCGCATCTGCCGCCCAGTACGCACGGACGCTGCCAACCGGAAGATCATCGGTCGCCGATGCAATCGCGCGGAACAGTAGAAACTCCGGCTCGCCCTCAACCTTGGTCCAATACGCCAATTGAAGCATGGCGCGAGCGGCTTCAATGACGCCGAGGCGACCTTCGAGCAAGTCCAGCGCTCGGGCGCGAATCTTCCGGCAATGCTTGCGCCAAAGCTCTTCGTTCGTGACTCCAGGCGGGATCTTCATTTTTTTATGCATCGCGTGTGCTGACGCCGAATCGTGCAAATGTCAGTTTTCAAGTCGAGGAGCAGTCCGGCCGCAGGGCATTGCTAAGGTCGGCGATGAGTTCATCGGCGTCTTCCTGGCCAACTGAAACTCTGACAAGGCCAACTGAACACGTCGATCACAACTTTTCCATCGACGCATACCGAACCATCTTCCTTCCGTGCCCCACGACATCCCCTCGCCGCACCAACCCAAGCTTCTCCGCAACGCGAATAGACGCCAGGTTCAACGGATCGATTTCAGCCACCACTTCCGCCAAACGCAGCGTTGCGAAAGCATGCTGCAGCACCGCTGTTGCAGCCTCCGTCGCTATGCCCGAGCCCCACGCTTTTCGCGGCAAGCGCCACCCAATTTCAATCTCCGGTCCAACAGCATCCGCGGGAATCAGGAGAACCCACCCAAGAAAATCCGCCGCATCATTCCGGCTTCTGATCGTCCAATAGCCCATGCCCGCCGGGTACGGGCCGAGCGTGCGCGCTTCGACGAATGCGCGATGCTTCCGTGCGTCCGACCAGGGCCCATCGACGAAGCGCGTGACCAGCGGATCTCGATCCATCGCAAGACATTCATCCGTATCCGCTAGCGTCCGCGGTCGCAATATCAAGCGAGGCGTTGCGAAAACAGGTTGCATATAAGAGCCTTCCTCCGGTTGCCGCTAACCCTCGCGACCGCCAAACAGCCGTTCAGCAAGGAAATCGACGAACACGCGCAGCTTCGGCGACAGTTGCCTGCTCGACGGCCACAGCACCGAGAACTGGCCTTCGTGTTTCAGATGCGCGTCGAGTACGGTTCGCAGCGTGCCGGCGGCGAGATCGTCGCGCACGAGGAAGTCGGGCATATAGCCGATGCCGAGTCCGAGCACAGTCGCGCCGCGCAGCGCCTCCATGTTATTGCAGGTGAGCACCGTCGGAAACGACGCCACGAAGTTCGCGGGCTGGTCGCGGAACTGCCAGTCGTGCAGCTTGCCGGTGGTCGGAAAGCGAAAGCGGATGCAAGCGTGCCGCGCGAGATCGGCGGGCACGCGCGGCACGCCGTGTTGCGCAAAGTAAGCGGGCGTCGCGCACAACACGAAGCGAAAAGGTCCGAGACGGCGCGCGGTCAACTGTGAATCGGCGAGATCGCCGCTGCGGATGGCCGCGTCGAAGCCGCCTGCGATCACGTCGACGATGCGGTCGTTGAAATCCAGTTCCAGCTCGACGTCGGGATAACGCTGCATGAACTCGGGGACGACCGGCAGCAGGAAGCGATAGCCGATGGTCGGCAACGTCACGCGCAGGCGGCCGCGCGGCGCGGCGTTGGCCTGCAGCATCATCGTCTCCGCATCGGTGAGCGCGTCGAGGATACGACGGCAGCGTTCATAGAAGCGCTCGCCGTCTTCGGTCACGCTGACGCGCCGCGTGCTCCGCTGCAGCAGACGCACGCCGAGCCGCGTTTCCAGCCGAACCACGCTCTTGCCGACCGCCGACGCGGACAGCCCGAGCCGCCGCGCAGCGCCGACGAAGCTCTGCGCTTCGACCGTATGAACGAACGCCACGATACCGGTGAGATTTTCCATGGAAGGCGCTCAGCAGATTACGGAATTAAAGTCCGCATTGATTGTACCTGTCGGGCATTTATCGATTGCATGTCCGCAACTAGACTGCCCGGCATCACGTCACGCCTGGATGGACACATCATGACTTCTTCAATCGATCGATCCGCGTCAGCGCGCTGGATGGTGCTGCTCGGAGTGTGCTCGGCAGCCGTCGTGCTGCCGCTCAGTTTCTCGGCGGGAGCGATAGCAACGCCCGCGATCGGCCGCGCGATCGGCGGCGGCCCTGTCGCGCTGAACTGGATCACGAACGCGTTCATGCTGTCGTTCGGCAGTTGCCTGATGGCAGCCGGCGCGCTGTCGGATCAGTTCGGCCGGCGCCGCGTGTTCCTCGCGGGCATCGCCGCGTTCGCGCTTTTTTCGCTGCTGCTGACGATCGCGCCAGACATCGTCTGGATCGACGTGCTGCGCGGCGCGCAAGGCATCGCGGCAGCCGGCGCGCTCGCGGGCGGCTCGGCCGCGCTCGCGCAGGAGTTCGACGGCCACGCGCAAACGCGCGCGTTCAGCCTGCTCGGGACGACCTTCGGCGTGGGACTCGCATTCGGCCCGGTACTCGCGGGCGGCTTGATCGAAGCAGCGGGTTGGCGTGCGGTGTTTGCGTCGACGGCGGTCATCGGCGTGATCGCCCTGCTACTCGCGGCGCCGTGGATGCGCGAGACGCGCAATCCATCGGCGGGCCGGATCGACTGGCCGGGCATCGTCAGCTTCACCGCGATGCTGTGCCTGTTCACGGTTGCCATTCTCGAAGCGCCCGCGCGCGGCTGGTCGGACCCGGCGATCCGCGCGTTGTTCGTGGCGGCAGCGTTCGCGCTCGCGGCATTCGTCGCGATCGAGCGGCGCAGCGCCCATCCGATGCTCGACCTGTCGCTGCTCCGCTATCGCCGCTTTATCGGCGTGCAGATGCTGCCGATCGCGACCTGCTATTGCTTCGTTGTGCTGCTGGTGCTGCTGCCGATCCGCTTCGTCGGCATCGACGGTCATACGCCGTTGATCTCCGGCCTGATGATGCTCGCGCTGTGCGGTCCGATGCTGTTCGTTCCTTCACTCGCGGTGTGGCTCACGCGTCACGCGTCGCCGGGCGTCGTGTCGGCGGCGGGCTTGCTGGTGTCGGCGGCGGCGCTTGTGTGGCTCGGCAGACTGCCCGCCGACGCCACGCCGTTCGCGATGCTCGCGCCGATGGCCGCGATCGGCATCGGCGCGGGACTGCCGTGGGGCTTGATGGATGGACTGTCGGTGAGCGTCGTGCCGAAGGAGCGCGCGGGCATGGCCACAGGCATCTTCAGCACGACACGCGTGGCCGGCGAAGGGCTCGCGCTCGCGATGGTCAGTGCGGCGCTCTCGGCGTTGGTCAGTGCACGGTTGCGCGCGGCGCTGTCGTCGTTGTCGTCGTTGTCGTCATTGCCGTCGTTGCCCGGCATCGACCGGGACCGGCTTGCGGCCGCCGCTCAGCAGCTCGCGACCGGCGATCTCGCCGGCGCCGCGGCGCGACTGCCAGGCGTTCACGCAGCGTTCTTACGCGAACAATACGTCGACGCGTTCTCGTTGCTCGCAGATGGACTCGCCATCGTGACCGTGCTCGCCGCGCTCGCGACGCTGCATTACCTTCGGCCCGATCCGCAGACCGCAACGCGCATCACGAACGCACCAGTGCCGGAAGCCGCAGACCGATAGACGCCTCGCTAAAAAGCACGCACTCAACTGCGTCCTTTCGCCTGACTGGTTCCCGGTCCGAGCGAGTTGCCGCTGCCGCTCGTCGGGGACTTTCCGGACACCTCCGTTTGCTGCCGCTCGCGTCGTGCGTCTTCGCGCGCCTGCTCGGAGGGCTCGCGGCGAACGCCGCTTGCCTGTTGCCTATCGGCTTCGCCGCGGCTCGGCATGGATGATTGCTTGGTTCGATTCATTGCGCCTCCTTTTTTGCGCCGGACTACAAAATACCGCTACGCCGCAAGCGCGATACCCGAGCGCGATTTCCGCGGCACATGCAGGGGCAGTCAGCGTAATAGCGGCGGCAATCAGCACTGTTGAACCGCGCAATTGAAGGATTTACGAGTCGACGTGTACTTGCTACACCGCATCGGTTGCGTCATCCAGCAAGCGTCGGCGTGCGCGTGGCATACCGGTTGCGACGACAAATCAGCCGGAAGCGCTCGCTGCAATTCGACGGCGAACCGGCAACGCCAAGTCATCCACGATCCAGCCTGGAGATTTTCATGAGCACAGGAAGACACGCCAATAGCCCGTCGGGGCCGGGGAAACCGACCGCGGTTGAAACGTCGATCGTCAAGGAAGAGGAAGGAATAGTCGAACTAACGAACGAGGACGATGCGCCTGGCGGCGCCGAAGGTGTCCAGCCACAGCAGCAAGATGAGCAACGCCGCGACGACGATTCCGCCGCCAGGCCGTAGACCACGACAGCCGACCGAAGTACACCGAAGCAACACCGAAGCAACACCGACACAACAACAGGACCGCTGCCACCGTTGATATATGATCGCGTTTTAACCTGCTGGAATGGCCTTCATGCAAGTCCTGGTCGACGCCGACGCTTGTCCCGCCGTCATCAAAGACATGTTGTTTCGGGCCGCGCGGCGTGCCGAAATACTCGTGACGCTGGTCGCAAACCAATATCTGCGCACGCCGCCGTCGCCGTTTATCAGGTCGATCCAGGTGCCGGCCGGTTTCGACGTGGCCGATGCGCGCATCGTCGAACTCGCCGCGTCAGGCGATCTCGTGATTACCGCTGACATACCGCTCGCCGCCGCGGTACTCGACAAGGGCGCGCATGTGCTTGATCCGCGCGGCAACCGGTTCACACGCGAAAACATCCAGGAGCGTCTGACGATGCGCGACGTGATGGATCAATTGCGCAATACGGGTATCGATACGGGCGGCCCTGCGCCCTTCACCGCACGCGACAGCAAAGCGTTTGCCGGCGAACTCGACCGCTTCCTCGCGCGTCACGGCACGCCGCCTCGCGCGCCAGGTGGATAGGCCGCAAGCGAGTCAAACGCTTCAATACACCGGTGCCATGCCCGGCGGCCGGTGCTTGAAGCGCCGGTGCACCCAGTAATATTGCTCCGGAAACCTAACGACCTGCTCCTCGAGAAACGCGTTCATCCGACGCGCATCGACCTCATCGCTGTCCGAGGGAAAGTCGGCGAGCGGCTCGAAGATCGTCAGCTTGTAGCCTTCGTAATCCGGCAGCACCTCGGTCACGAACGGCACGACGCGCGCGCGCCCAAGTCGCGCGAGACGCGAAACAGCCGTCAGCGTGCAGGCGGGAACGCCGAAGAAAGGCACGAAAACAGAGTTGTCGACGCCGTGGTCCATATCCGCCGCGAGCATCACGTCTTTGCCCGAACGCAATAACGCGACGATCCTTTTGGCGCTCGACCCGCGCTCGATCATCTCGGCGCCGAACCGGCCGCGTTGCCGCTTTGCCAGCTCACATAGACCTGCGTTCGACATGCGCGTGTACAGCGACGCAATCGGCAGGCGCGTCGAGTACAGCATGCAGCCGACCTCAATGCCCACGAAGTGAAAGCCCATGAAAATAGTAGGCGGCGCGGACTCGTCGTCGAGATCGATTCTGCTTTCGATCTGCACGATGTCCCGGATCGATTGCGCACTGCCGAACCACTGAATGCCTCGCTCGAGATAGCTTCGGACAACGTGGCGAAAGTGCGCTTTCGCAAGCTGTTGATGTTCGTGCGCCGTCTTCTCGGGGAAGCAAAGCCGCAAGTTCACCAGCACGATGTGCTTGCGGCGGCCGGGAAGCGCATACAGCAGCGTGCCGATAACGATTCCAAGCCGTGCGACGAATTTATAAGGAAGTACGGAAAGCGTGCGTAGCAACGCCACGATGAGCGCAAGGCTGAGGCGTTTCAAAGGTTGTCCCCTACCGGTGGTAAGTGTTGGAAAGCGAAGTGCAGCAGCGGCCGTCCGACCGTTGCGACGGCCGCCGATTGCCTAAGAACAGGAATGTCTTCGCTCGAAATACCAACCGTGGACCGCACAGCCCAAGCGTGATTACCGAATGACTGGGACGACTCGCGAATCCCGGCAGTGTAACAGGCGGCTCAGTGGCGACTCACTTCACGATCGAGCCCCGAATCTTTGCGAGCGCATCGACGCCGGCGCGCCACGATGCAAACCGGCGCACCTGTAGCCCCTTCAATGCAGATAGAGATAAGCGGCAATGTCGCGCGCCTGATCCTCGGTGAGGCCGAGATCGGGCATCGCGGTGCGCGGGCTGAACGCTTGCGGATGCATCAGCCAGCGCTCGAGGTTGGTCGCCGAATTGGCCGCGACTCCGCCGATATATGTCCGTTGACGAAGGCCCATGAGCGGCGGCCCGACCAGGCTGTTGGCGCCTTCCACGCCCTCGATCGTGTGGCACGAGCCGCAACCGGCGTGCACGATCAAGGCCTGGCCTCGAGCCGGATCGCCGCCGGTCAACGGCTCGCGTTGCGGCGTCTGTTGTCCGCACGCGCTCAGCGTGAGGACGGCGAGACCCGTCATCGTGTAAGCGACGACCGCTTTAGTGACCGTGGCTCGCCGCGCCGCCAGCCCGCTCGCGCATCCACCGATGCGTGCGAATGGAAACCGCCGAGTCATCATTGCGCGCATGGCTGAAGCACCCATTGCGGCACATACTGCGCGAACAGCACGAAGGTCGACAGCAGACCGACCAGCGTCGCGACCTGCGCGAGAAAATGCGCGCGCGCGGTGCTTTCCGCGGTGGCATCCGGTGGAAACAGGCCGCCCATCCAATGCCGCCACGCGCCGACCGTCGCCGCCGCGCTCAACACCGCACTCGCAAGCGTCACGGCGTGCAGCATCCAGGTCGTGCCGGCATCGCACGATCGCGGCACCAGCGCATAGGTCAGCGACAGATTCGAGAGCGTCAGGAAAGGCGCGAGCAATAGCGCGGACCATACTGCCATGTCGATCTCCTCACAAACGCGGCGCCCAGTAGACGACTGCATAAATCGGCAGCCAGCTAAGCACGACGAAGTACCAGTAGGCGGCGTTCTCGCTGACGTCGACATAGCGCTTGCCTTCCACTGGCCCCGTGAACAGCAGGACGTCGAGCACGGCTGTGTCGAACGTATCGGTGATCAGGTGAACGGTATGCAAGCCCATCAGCATCCACAGCACGGACCCATAAGCGTTGTCGTACCAGGTCACGTTGAGCGCCTTGAACTCCAGCGCCCGCACGCCGAGAAAGGCGAGCGAAAACGCGAGGCACACCAGCAGCCAGAGCCGCGAGGCTGCGCGATCCTCCCGCTCGGCCGCGCGCTTCGCGAGATGATTCGGCAGCATGCTCACGACGAGGATCGCCGTATTCACGCTGCCCCATAGCAGGCCGGGGCCTGGCGCGTTCATCGGCCAGACGGAGGCGAGCGTGCGCAGATAGAAGTACATCATGACGGCGATGGCGAACACCGTCCCTTCTATCACCATCAGTCCCATCGTTCCCCACCACATCAGGCTGCGATGGCTGAAGCCATACGTCGGCAGCTCTCCGACGTGGATCGCCTTGCGGGCCGCGCGCGGCCGACCCTCGGCATAGCGCTCGTCAACGGTAGTCACGGGCGTTTCTCCAGCGCGAGATGCTGATCGGTTTCGCGCCGCCGCGGCCAGAACCACGCGGTCATCGCGATAGCGACGGGCACCGTGCCCCACACCACCGCCCACGGCGTGAAGATTGAGCCAATGAACAACACGGTCGTCGCCACGGCGCTCACGAACGGCCAGATGTTGGGCATCGGAAAGACCGGCCGATGATCCGGCATCGCGTCGAGAACGCTCGTCACCAGCACCTGCCGGCTATTCGAATCCAGTCCGCTGACGGTGGAAGGTTCGCGCGGCGCGTCCCACAGCGGATAGCCGCTATGCACGACCGGCACCTTCACGAAATTGCCCGCGTGCGGCGGCGACGCGGTGCTCCATTCGAGCGTTCCGGCGCCCCACGGATCGTCGCCGGCAACGAGTCCTCGTCGACGGCTATGCAGCACGTTGACGATAAACAGCAGCACGCTCACGGCGATAATCGACGCGCCGATCGTCGCGGTCAGATTCATCGTGTCCCATCCCATTCCGGACGGATACGTGTACACCCTGCGCGGCATGCCATGCAGCCCGAGCAGATGCATCGGAAAGAATGCGACGTTAAAGCCGATGAAGAACAGCCAGAAATTCCAGCGCCCGAGCGTCTCGTCGAGCAGGCGTCCGGTGAACTTCGGAAACCAGTAGTAGAACGCGCCGAATAGCGGAAACACCGCGCCGCCGATCAGCACGTAATGCAGATGCGCGACGACGAAATACGTGTCATGCACCTGATAATCGAGCGACACCGACGCGAGCATGATGCCCGTCAGCCCGCCCAGCACCAGAATGAAAAAGAACGCGAGGACGAACAGCATCGGCGTCTTGAAGCTGAGGCGTCCGGTCCATAGTGTCGCGATCCAGCAGAAAATCTGGATCGCCGAAGGCACCGCGATCATAATGCTCGCCGCCGTAAAAAAGCTCTTGCCGAGATCGGGCAGATTCGTCGCGAACATGTGGTGAACCCACAGTCCGAACGATAGAAACGCCGTCGCGATCAGCGCGAGCACCATCGCCGGATAGCCGAATACGGGCCGTCGCGAGAAAGTGGGAATGATGCTGGAGATAAAGCCGAGCGGCGGCACGAAGATCAGATATACCTCCGGGTGCCCGAAGAACCAGAAGAGATGCTGCCAGAGCACCACGTCGCCGCCCTCGCCGGGGTTATAGAAATGCGTGCCGACAAGCCGGTCGAGAATCAGCGCAGTACTGCCAAGCATCACCGACGGCATCGCGAACAGCACCATGAACGACGTCACGAGCACGCTCCAGACGAAGAGCGGCATGCGGTTGAGCGTCATGCCCGGCGCGCGCATCTTGAAGATCGTGGTGATCAGCACGATGGCCTCCAGCAGCGCGGACAACTCGGTGAAGGTGATCATCTGCGCCCAGAAGTCGATGCGCTTGCCCGGCGAATAGTCCGGACCCGAGAGCGGCACATAGGCGAACCATCCGGCGTCGGGACCGATGTCGAGTGCGAAGGCCACATACAGCATCAGTCCGCCGAACAGGAACACCCAGTACGCGTATGCGTTCATGCGCGGAAACGCGACGCTGCGCGCACCGATCATCAGCGGCACGAGGTAGACGGCGACCGCCTGCATGACCGGCACGGCGAACAGGAACATCATCGTGGTGCCGTGCATCGTGAACAACTGGTTGTACATGTCGGGGCCGACAAGCCGGTTGCCCGGACGCGCAAGCTGCAGGCGCATCACCAGCGCGAGGATGCCGCCCGCGACGAAAAAGCCGAACGTCGTGGTCATGAAGCGGCGGCTGATCGTCTTGTGATTGATCGCGGCGAACACGCCCAGGAAGCCCGGCGGGTCGCGCCAGGTTGCTTCGAGCCTGTCGGCTTCCTGCGGGTCGGTTTGCGGTTCGTCGATCACGTCGAACCGGTCCGTCATCGAGGCATGATTCATCTGAGCGTCGCCATGTAGGCCAGCAGCGCGTGCAGTTCATCGGGCGCCAGCGGGTTGGGAGGCATCACGGTGCCGGGCTTGATGCGCTGTGCGTCGACGATCCAGCCGGCGAGGTGTCCTGGTGTATTCGGCAGCGTGCCCGCAGCCAGCGTCTGCCTGCTTGCAACATGAGTCAGGTCCGGCCCGAGCACCGCGTTCGCACCGATGCCTTGCACCGTGTGGCACATCGCGCAACTGTGCGTGAGGAAAATCTGCTCGCCGCGCGTTTCGAGTTCGTTCGACGGCGGCGGCGCATCCTGGCGCTGATGCGCGAGCCAGGCCGCGTATTTGTCGGGTGTCTCGGCGATCACGAGGAACGACATCAACGCATGTTCGTAACCGCAGAACTCGGCGCACTGACCGCGGTACTCGCCCGCGTGGTCCGCGCGAAAACGGATCGTCGCGGTGCGGCCGGGAATCAGATCTTTTTTGCCGTGCAGATTCGGCACCCAGAACGAGTGAATCACATCCGACGATTTGAGCGTGACGAGCACGGGCTGGCCGACCGGAATGTGCATCTCGTTGGCCGTAATGAACACGTTCGACGCTTGCGGGTCGTTGTACCGTATCTCCCACCACCATTGATGCGCGGTCACTTCGATCTGCACGGCATCGCGCATCGAAAGCCGCGCGAGCGCGCGGTCGGTCAGCACGTCGGCGAAAATGAGGCCGAACAGCAATACCGTCGACACGATTGTCGCGACGATGACCGCCCTTCTCAGGCCAGGTTCCGCGACCGCTTTCGGACCCACGGCGGAGTCCGCCTCGGTCGACATATCGGCGGGCGTTTCGCGCGTGCCTCGCGGCGCGCGCCACAGCGCCCAGAAGAAGGCGATCAGCACGGCGGCGAAGACTGCCGTGCAGACAATCACCGTCAGATTCAACAGATCGAGGATGGTCCTCGCCTGGACACCGGCCGGTCGCAGCGCATCCTGCAATGGCGCGGCCCACGCCGACTGAACGGTTGCCGTTGCGGTTGCGATGGCGGCAGCGCCGGATAGCGGAAGAACGACTCGCGCAGTCATGTCAGTGCTCCGCGGCGGGCGGCGCCGAAGAGCGCTTCGGCTCTTCCGGCGGGCGCCGTTGTTCGGGCTTGCCGGCCTGCAGACTGTCGCTGCGCGGCGGTTCGATATCGGAGCGCAACTGGCCGCTCATCGAACGGACGTAGGCCACGATTTGCCAGATCTGATCGTCGGAAACGTGGCCGCCGAACGCCGGCATGCCGTTCGGCCTGCCTTGCTTGATGGTCGTGAACACGCTGGCCGGGTCCGCGCCGTAAATCCATTTATCGTCCATCAGCGCCGGACCCGAATCGCCGCTGCCTTGCGCGTGACAACCACTGCAGTTGTACGCGCGAAACAGGCGCTTGCCTTGCGAGACCGCGTACGCGTTATTTTCATAGGGATTGCTAACGGTAGCGCTCACAGCGGCGGCCACGGGTTGAGTCGAGCTCGTCGTCACGGCGGAAGCGACCGGTTGTATCGAACTCATGGTCACCGCGGACGCCGCCGATGCAGCCGGAGGCGGCGTGTGCAATTGCCGCTGCTCGCGTTCGCAGCCCGCGAGGCACGCGACGCTCGCGATCACGACCGGCGCGATGAGCCAGAGCGCCCGAGGCATCTGTCGACGAAAGCGGGCGGCTGTCATCGCGCACTCTCCCTCGCAGCCGACGACACTGCGCGCGGCGCGTCCACGCGAACCACGTTGTAGTCCGCGAGAATAGCATCGATCTCCGCGTGCCGACGATCGAGCGCCGCTTGCAGTTCATCGCGCAACGCCGGCTTCGCGCGGTTCACGCCGACCGCCACGGAGAACTCGAACGGCAGCGCCGAGCCAGCCGGCGGGCGGGCTCGCTCGACCGTCAACGGCACAGCGGCGCGAGTCGCGAAATAGGCAAGTTGCGGGCCCCAGCCGAGTGCGACGTCGATGCGGCCCGCCGCAATGTCGTTCACCATGCGCTCGCTCGCGGGACCGTCGCCGTAGACGGTATAGCCGGTCACGTTGTCGGTCGCGCCCGCACGCGCGAGCGCGTAAGCGGGCGGCGTCGCCGCGAGGTCGTCGCCGATCAGTTGCACGCCGATGCGGCGCTGCGACAGCGCACGCGGTTCAAAGCCGTCGAGTGGCGGGTCCGCCGCGCGTTGCACGAACACATAACTCGACCGATAGTAAGGCCGCGTCAACAACAGACGCTCAAAGCCGTCGGGCACGCCGATGAACACATCGCATAAGCCCGCGCCGACCGTCTTGCGCACGAACCCGCGGCGTTGCGGAAGCCACGCGTAAGTGAGGCGCAGATGCAGGTCGCTTGCGAGCACCTGCGCGATGCGGTTTTCGAAGCCGCTGCCGTCTTCTTTCGAATAGGGCAGATTGTCGGGATCGGCGCAGACGCGCAGTTCGGTCGCGCCGGACGCGGCTTCGTCGACAGGTCGATGAGCGCATGCGCCAAGCGCAACGGCGAGCAAACCCAGCACACCGAAAATAACCGCACGCGGCAGCCCACCGCAACGCCGCACAACACACATTTCAAGGAAGCGCGAACACATAGAGCGTGCCCCCCTTGGTCGTGCGCTGCGGCAGATCGCGCATCGCGTTGACGAAGCCCTTCGCCCCGGTGCCGTCGCGCGGATCGAGATTGTTCGAGACGATCGCGCCGGCCCATCCGCCGACGCCCGCGAGGATCGCGATGTATTCCTTGCCGTCCGGGCCGCGATACGCAACCGGCTGGCCGATGATCCCGGAGCCTGTCTTGAACTGCCACAAGAGCGCACCGCTGCGCGCGTCGACGGCTTTGAACCAGCCGTCCATCGTGCCGTAGAAAACGACGTCGCCGGCCGTGGCAAGCGCCCCGCTCCACACGGGAAAGTCTTCCTTGATCGACCACGCCTTCTTGCCCGCGATCGGGTCCCACGCCGAGAACTCGCCGCGATTGCCTCCGGGCCCGGCGTACATTTTCGTATCGACGCCCACGTACGGCGTACCCGCGATGTAGCTCGTCGCGTAAGCCTCGGCGTCCTCGCACAGATTCTGGTGCGGGATATACAGCAGGCCCGTGCGCGGCGACCACGCGGACGGCTGCCAGTCCTTGCCGCCAGGCGACACCGGACAGATGTTGCGCACCGAATGGCCGACCTTCGGTTCGGTTGCCGGGTTGTATTTCAACAGCCCCGTCCTGAGATCGACGCCCTCGCTCGTCGTGATGTGAACAAACGGTTTCGCCGACAACACTTCGCCGGTCAACCGGTCGAGCATATACACGTAGCCGTTGCGATCCGGATGCACGAGCACTTGCCTCGGCTTGCCGCCGACGGTGAGCGTCAACAGCACGTTTTCGTTGACGCCGTCGTAGTCGTGCAGATCGTGCGGACTCCATTGATAGAACCAGCGCGCCTGCCCCGTGTCGGGATCGCGCGCGAAAATGCCGGCCGTCCATTTGTTGTCGCCGGGACGCTGCTCGGGATTCCACGGGCCGGGGTTCGCGGTGCCGTAATAGATCAGGTTGGCGTCGGGGTCGTAGGAAATCCAACCCCACACGTTGCCGCCGCCGATCTTCCACGCACCGGATGGCCAGGTCGTGACGCCGAGATCCTTGCCCTTGTCCTGTCCGTACCAGGGCTTGAACTGATCGCCGATCAGCACGTCGCTGTCGGGCCCCGTGCTATACGCGCGCCAGACGATGCGGCCGGTCGCGGCGTCGAGCGCGGTCAGCCATCCGCGCACGCCGAGTTCGCCGCCGCTATTGCCGACCAGCACCTTGCCCTTGACGACGAGCGGCGCCATCGTCGTCGTTTCGCCGCGGCTGATGTCGCCGAGCCGCGTGCGCCACAATTCCTTGCCGCTTGCGGCATCGAGCGCGATGGTTTGTGCGTCGAGCGTGTTGATGAAGATTCGACCGTCCGCATACGCGGCGCCGCGGTTCACCACGTCGCAACACGCGACGCCCTGCGCGCTCGCGTTGGGCGCCGGGTCGAACTGCCATTTGACGGGAGCGCCGGGTTTCGTCAGATCGAGCGCATACACGCGATTGGGATACGGCGTGACGATGAACATCGTATTCGACACGACGAGCGGCGCCGCTTCCTGGCCGCGCAGCACGCCGGTCGAGAAGGTGAACGCGGGCTTTAACCGGCTCACATTCGATGTGTTGATTTCAGCGAGTTCGCTGTAGCGCGTGTTCTGGTAATTCTTCGCCGCCATCGGCCAGTCGCCGTCGCTGGTCTGAGCGCAGGCCGTCGAACCATAGGCGAGCGACGCCGCCGCTAACGCCGCCATCAGGTTCCGTACCGGTCTGGCCCACGCCATGATGCGCTCCTGTTGCAAGGCACTCGAGGCGCATCCAGCAAAATTCGTGCATGAGGGTGAGATCGAAGCGGCAGCGGCGTGTGCGTCGAACTGGCGGCGTCGATCACGCTACTTTAGTGGCAGCAATAGCAACTGGTCCCGGACTATTTTTCAACGCATACCGGGCTGGAATGGTGTCGCAGGCTTAGCCGCGCTTAGCCGACCTTTTGACTGCTCGTCGACTTGGCCGACTCGAGCGCCAGGCGCCTGACGGCCTCGACCGCTGCCTCGAGCGGAGCTATCTCGTCGCGCAGCGCTTCGGCGTCGTCGCTGTGCGTCGCTTCCGCGAGCGAAAGCCGGTCACGTACCAGCAGCAGTTCTTCTTCGAGGCGCCGCACCGCGGACCACAGCGCGTCTTCGGCGCCGGAGCGCTGGCGCGACTCGAGCGACATCGCGGAAAACGCATGCCCCGTATGGCAGCGATACCTCAGCGGATACCCTTCGCCGATACGCCAGATCACGCCGCCGCACTCCGGGCAGGTCAGGCTCGTTCGGTGGCCGATCCGCTCCATTTCCGCAGGCGAAGAATAGCCGGTCGCTGCAATCTTCAGTTCCAGCGCGGCGCGCTCGCTTTCGTCCATGTCGATGCGCCTCGGTGTGCGGTCTGTCAAGGCCCTGACGATGGCCGGACCGATGTCGTCAATCGGCGCGACCACGTCGGGGGGAACAGCTTTAAGCGCAGCGTCGGGCATATCGGGCGCCGCGCAAGTCGACGGGTCCTGCACGATGGTGAAGCCGCCACACGCGTGAATCGCCTTCAGTCCCGCCGCGCCGTCGTCCAGTTTGCCGGTCAGCACGACGCCGATCGCGCGAGCGCCATAATTGACCGCCGCCGAACGAAACAGCGGATCGGCGGCCGGGCGCGCGAAGTTTTCCTTGGGTCCGGTCGACAGCACCACCGTATCGTCGCGCAGCAACATGTGGCGGTCGGGTGGCGCGACGTAGATCGTGCCCTTCTCTATTGCTTCGCCGTCCGATGCATGGACTACCGGTAGCCGGCTGTCCGACGCAAGCAGATGTGGCAACTGGCTCGGCCACGTGCCGACGTGCATGACGATGAACACGCTCGCCGGAAGATCGGCCGGCAGCACGCCGACGATCTTCTTCAGCACCTGAAGGCCGCCGAGCGACGCTGCAACGACGACGATGTCCCGCCCATTCGAAATCTTTGCCATGAATGCCCTCCGCTGGAGAGGAGCAGCAAATGGCAAGCCTGTCGTCCGGCGCGCGCGGCCTTCGTGGCTGCGCACGCGCGCAATCGCCATCAGCTCAGCTTAAAACCAGTGTCATGACCGCCTGACGGATTGTCCTTGCCTCGATGATTCAACCCATTGCCTGCGGCACTACGGCTACGGGATCGCCCGTTATCGCGTGCCGACTGTCAGCGCCCTGAAAAGCATCTGATGGTCGAACGGCTTCTGACAACGCTCGTACTGACGATACTCTCCATCGACGGCGTCCGCGCCATAACCGGTCACGAATACAAAGCGGATATTGCGCGACACAAGCGCATCTGCGACCCGATATGACTTCTCGCCGTTCAGATCGACGTCGAGAACTGCGACGTCGACCTGCTCCTTGCCTTCTTCGATCATGGCCACCGCTTCCTGCGCGCCCGAGATGGGACCGACGACACTGGCTCCCGCGTCCTCGAGCGCACTCGACAGCGCCAGCGCAACCAGGTAGTCGTCTTCGACCACCATGACTCGCCGGCCCTGCAGCAATTTGGCGACACTGCCCATTTCTATCCCTCCTGCGAACCGCTGCGCACGCGTGGCGATGGCAGCGGTATCTCAATGTGACATGAGACGCCGTCGGTCTTGAACGCGAGTTCAGTTGTTGCATGCAGCGTGAACTTCAGCGCTTTCTCGATCAGCCGCCGGCCAAAGCCCGTTCTCGACGAGTCGGGCACTGAGCGCAGACCGCTCTCGGTCCAGTCGATCACGAGCGAGGCGGCACCGGACGCCGTATTGCGCACGTCCCATGTGACTTCGAGCCGCGCCTCGCAATCCTTGAGCGCGCCGTACTTGACGGCATTCGTCGCCAGTTCGTGCAACACCAGCGCGACCGTCTGCACGTTGCGGAATCCGAGCGGCACAGGCGGACCGGCCACGGCGATCCGCTCGCTGTCCGCGACCCCCAATGCCTCCAGTTCCAGCCGCACGATGTCGGTCAGATTGATGAGATCGCCGTTCGCTTCGCCGATAAGTCCCTGCAAACGTCCAAGCGCCGCGAGACGGCTGATGAACGTTTCGAGCGAGGGAGCGGCCGGAAGCGTCTGCTGGGCGATCGACTGGATGACAGCCAGCAGATTGCGGGGGCGATGCTGCAACTCGGCAATGAGGACACTCTGCCTTTCTTCAGCATGGACCATTCCCGTGACGTCCACGAACGCCACCACCACGCCGTCCGTTGCGCGGTCGCCGTTGCGGTACGGCGCGAGGCGGATCAGAAAGTGCGTCAGCCCGTCGTTGCTGCTCACGTGCCGTTCGCGCGGCGCATTGGTGCGAAAGACGGTCGCAATGTCCTTCTCGAGCCCCGGCAAATCGAGGCGGCTCGCGAGTTCGGTGATCGGCCGGCCGCGATCCGTCGGGCGAATGTGGAAGATGCCGTTCATCGCCGGCGTGAACGAACGGATCACCAGGTCGCGATCGAGAAACACGGTCGCAACCGACGTGCTTTCAAAGAGATTCTGCAGATCGGTGTTCGCCCGGTCGAGCGCTTCGATCTTGCCGTTCAGTTCGAGATTGACGGTATGCAGTTCCTCGTTCAGCGAAACGAGTTCTTCTTTCGACGCCTCCAGTTCTTCATTGGACGACTGCAGTTCCTCGTTGACCGACACGAGTTCCTCGTTCGACGACTTCAGTTCCTCGAGCGCGGTTTCGTATTCCTCGATCATCGACTGCAAGCGTTCGCGCGTGTCGCGCAGTTCTTTTTCGGCTTCGGCCACCGTGCCGTCGCGCGGCAACTGCGCGCGTGCGATGGCTTCTTCGCGGCTCAGACCCGGGCCTTGATCCGCGAACACGACGAGGTACATCCGCTCGTTCTGCGGGTTTCCGTTCAGCGGCTCGACCGTCAGACTGAGAATCTGCACGCGGCCGTCTTCTCCCTCGACCGCGACGCCGTCGCGCGTCACCGCTCTGCCCGATTCGACCGCTTCGCGGAACACCGAGCGCAGGTCGAGGCCGAGACCCTTGCGCGCCATCGCAAAGAGCTGGCGCGACGGGACGCCGGGCGCGGCTTCCAGATACTTGCCGGTGCGGCTCGAAAAGTAGACGACGTCGCCGTCGCGCGTGGCAAGCACGTGCGGCGGCGTGAACCGCTCGAGCATGTGTGTATCGACCGTATGACGCATTGCGCCGCTGCCGAGCACGGGCCGGCCGGGCGCGAGCGCGGCCGGATGCCCGACGCGCAGCGCAGAGACGGTCATGGGCAAACGGATCTGCGGCGACACGTCGGCGCGACGGCGGAAGATCCGGTGCTTCTTCTCGACAGCCACGAACAGTTCGTCGAACTGACTGACGTTCTCCGACGTACCGAGAAAAAGGTAGCCGCCCGGACGCAACGCATAGTGAAACGTCGGGATCACCTGGTTCTGCACGTCGGCGCCGAGATAGATCAGCAGGTTGCGGCACGACACGAGGTCGATACGCGAAAAAGGCGGGTCGCGAATCACGCTATGCGGCGAGAAGATGCAGAGATCGCGTACGTCCTTGGCCAGTACATAACTGCTGCCCTCGAGCCGGAAAAAGCGCTGCCGGCGTTCCTCGGAAACGCCGTCGAGCAGCGCTAACGGATAACGCGCCGCGCGTGCCACGGCGAGCGCGCCGTCGTCGATGTCGGTTGCGAAAATCTGCACGCGCGGCGTATCGGCCTGGCCGTCGAAATGCTCGCGCATCAGAATCGCGATCGAATAGACTTCTTCGCCGGTCGCACAGCCGGGCACCCACACGCGAACCGTGTCGGCCGAACTGCGCCCCTCGAACAGCTTGGGAATCACGACGCTCGCGAGCGTCTCGAACGCCTGCGCATCGCGAAAGAAACTCGTCACGTTGATGAGCAGGTCGCGGAACAAAGCGGTGACTTCCTGCGAGTCCGTGGAGAGCCGCGCCACGTAGGCGTCGGGCGTGCCGATCTCGAGGACCTGCATGCGCCGCTGCACGCGGCGCACGAAAGTCTTGACCTTGTAGCCGCTGAAATCGTGTCCGACCTGGTTGCGCAAAATCGCATAGATCGCTTCGCGCGCCACGTCGAACTCCGACGTTTGAGCTTGCGCGGTCGCGTTTCCGGCCAGCCCGTCGAGCATGAAGGCGCCCGTTGCGAAGGTGGCGAGCTTTTCGCCCATCTGTCCGACCGGCACGGCGAAATCGACGAGTCCAGTGGCGATTGCGCTGCCCGGCATGTCGGAATGCTGCGGGCCGAAGCCGTCCGCCGCCTGGGCGAGCGTCAGTCCGCCGCGCTCCTTGATGGCCTTGATGCCCAGCGTTCCGTCCGAATCCCCGCCGGACAGCACGACGCCGGCAGACAGTTCGCCGAACTCCGCGGCGAGGCTGCTGAACAGAACGTCGATCAGCTTCCGTTCCCGCCGATGACTATCCTGCGGCTGAACATGAAGCGCGCGTTTCTCGACGCTCAGCACCGCGTCGGTCGGTAACAGGTACACGTTATCGACTTCGATCTGCATACCATCGGTAATGACGTGCACCGGCAACGACGTAAATCGCGCGATGATTTCCGGAAGCAGGCTTTCGCGGTCCGGACTCAAATGCGTGACGATCACGAATGCAAGGCCGGGGGCTTGCGGCATGCCGCGGAAAAATCCTTCGAGTGCTTCGACAGCCCCCGCTGAAGCGCCCACGCCCACTACTGGAAAGTTATTTGCTGGCATCATGACTTCTCCGCCAGCAGAGCGCGTTCCCGCGCACGGGCGCGCTGCTTGCGCTTGAGGCTCGCGGCGTCGCCGCTATTGTCCGCAACCGCGCGGCCGGGGGTTCGTTCCTGCAGCAGGCGCAGGCCCGCGCGCACGACCTCGCTGGCCGTGCCATAACGGCCAGAGGCGATTTCTGTTTTGATAAACGAAGCGAGATGCTCCGTCAGGCTAATGCTTATTGCGTACTTGGCCGGCATGGCGTTTCGAATCGCGAGGGTGGTTGTTTATACTACCCTTGCGATTCCCACCTGGCATGAATTTTTGCAGACGTTTCCGACTTGGCGGCGCTTGAACGCGGTTCTACGGCCCGAGCAAATTCCGCAGTCCCGATGCCGTCACCGGTCGCGAAAACCAGAAGCCTTGCGCCTCGTCGCAACCGAGCGCCTGCAATTGCGCCGCCTGCTCCGGTGTTTCGACGCCTTCGGCCGTGACGCGCAGCTCGAGCGCATGCGCCATCGCGATGATCGCGCCGACCAGCGCAAGACTTTGCGGATCGTTGCCCATGCGCGCGACGAACGAGCGGTCTATCTTCAGGCGGTTCAACGGAAAACGCGTCAAATACGCGAGGCTGGAATAGCCCGTGCCGAAGTCGTCGACGGCAATTTCGACGCCGAGTTCGCGTAATGCGTGCAAGGTTTCCAGCGCCTGGTCCACATCGCCGAGCAACGCGCCTTCGGTGATCTCCACTTCCAGGTAAGACGGATCGAGCGCGGCCTGGTCGAGCGCGTCGCGAATCGTGTCGAACAGGTCCGGCCGCCGGAACTGCTGCGGCGACACGTTGACCGCCACGCGCGGCAAGTTGCCGGTCAGCCGCAGCAGCCTGCCCGCTTCGCGGCACGCGGTGCGGATCACCCACTCGCCGATCTGCTCGATCAAGCCGGACTCTTCGGCGACCGGCACGAATTCCGCGGGGCTGATCATGCCCCGCTGCGGATGATTCCAGCGCAGCAGCGTTTCGACTTGCGCGATGCGTCCGTTGGCGAGCGTCACCTGCGGCTGATACACGAGATGCAATTGCCGGCGCTCCAACGCTTCGCGCAGCATCGTCTCGATCTGGAAGCGGCGCGCGGCCTGTCCTTCGAGCGCCGTCGAAAAACGCCGGACCGCATTGCCGTTCACCGCCGACGCCGCCGACAGCGCAACGCCCGCGCGCCGCATGAGCGTGGCCGCGTCGCCGCCGTCGTCCGGATACGCGGCGATGCCGATGCTCGCCGCGATGTTGAGCGCCGTGCCGCCATAGTCGATCGGCTCGGCGATGCGCGCGAGCGCCTCCGCGGCGAATGCGTCGGCGGCGGCGCCGGTTTCGTTGATCAGCAGCGCGAACTGCGTGCCGCCGATCGACGCAATCGTGCCGTCGTTCGGAAAAAGTCCGCGCAAGCGTTCGCCGACAATCTGCAGCACCAGTTCGGCCGCATGCAGGCCGAGCGCGTCGCGGAGCTTGCGCAGATGATCGAGTTCGGCGATCAGCACGGTAAAGGATGTTTGGCTGCGTGCGCAGCGCGAGATCGTCAGTTCGAGGCGTTCGGTAAAGAGCGTCTGATTCGGAAGACGCGTGACGCCGTCGTGATGCGAGACGTACCAGAGGCGCGCTTCGGACTGCGCATAGCGCGTCATGTCGACGACCACGCCGACGTAACGCGCGTCGGACGCGTGGCACGCTGACGCGTCGGACGCCGGCGGCAGCGGCGACAGCGCGAGCACGACGCGCACCGATGTGCCGCTGCGTCGCAGGTACGTCCATTCACCCTCGTAGCGAGCGCCGATGTCCGCGAGCAACGGCAGTTCGGCGCGGCGTCTCGCGAGTTCGGCGGGATCGTGCAGCGATTCGAAGCTGCGCCGGCCGATCAGTTCGTCGGCGCTCCATCCGGTCAGCTTTTCTAGCGCCGCGTTGACGAACTGAAAGGTGCCGCGCTCGTCGCAAATGAACATGCCGAAGGGAGCGGCGGTTAGTGCGGCGGCTAGTGCCGAGGCCGGCGCTTCATCTGCAAGACGCGACTCAGCTTGCGTCCCGCCGGCGTGGGTCGTGTTCAAAACGCGGTGTCTGTGCGGTGACTACGACGCGCGCGGCAATGCCGCTTCGATGAACACCGCGCACAGCGCCTCCATGCCCTTCGCGTCTTCTTCGTCGAAGCGCGCGAGGACCGGACTATCGACGTCCCATACGCCGATCAGCGTGCCGTCGGGCGCAACGAGTGGCACGACAACTTCCGATTGCGACGCCGAATCGCACGCGATGTGGCCGGGGAATTCGTGGACGTCGCGCACGACCTGCGTCTCGCGCGTTTGCGCGGCCGTGCCGCAGACGCCTTTGCCGAGCGCAATGCGCACGCACGCCGGCTTGCCCTGGAAAGGCCCGACCACCAGCTCGCGGCCGTCATGAAAGTAAAAGCCGGCCCAGTTCAGATCGCTCAACGAATGGAACACGAACGACGAGAAGTTCGCGGCGTTGGCGATCCAGTCGGTTTCGCCGGCGAGAAGCGCGCGCGCCTGCGCGACGAGTTCTTCGTATTGCGCGGCCTTGGGCAAGTGCGATGCGGAGGAGACTTCGAACATGACGGGTCCGTGATGAAGGCGGGAAACGATGCAACGTGGCGCTCCAGTGTAAAGCAAGCAGCTTGCTCGATCACTGGAACGCGGCCACTACGACTCGACGCCGACGATCACGCTCGACGCCTTGAAGATGGCCGTCGCCGCCTGGCCGACCGCGAGGCCGAGGCGCTCGACGCTCTCGTTGGTCACGATCGCGGCGATCTGCGCGCTGCCCGCGCCGATCGTCACTTCGGAATTCACCGCGCCGGTCGTCACGGCGGTCACCGTGCCCGCGATGCAATTGCGCGCCGACACCTGATCCTTCGATACGTCGACCATCACGATCACCGACGATGCCTTCACCAGCGCAAACGCCTGCTTGCCCGCGGCGAGCCCAAGCGTTTTAGCGCTGCCGTGCGTGATGATGGCGACGATGTCGAGGCCGTCGACGGTTCGCAGCGTGACCTCGTCGTTGACTGCGCCGTGCGTGAGCTGAACTACTTCGCCTTCGAACTGATTGCGTGCGCTCGTTTTCATGTTGGGCTCCTTTGGAGTTTGGGAAGCGCTGATGTGTTGCTTTGGCTGGCGGTCAAGTGTAATGGAAGGCGCAACGCCGTATCATCGTGCCCTTGCAGTCTCCCTTGCACTCTCTTTGCCGAACTCATGTCTTTAGCCGTTCCTTTTCGCGTTGCGCGCGTTGTTTATTTTGGGCGCGTTGTTTATGTTGTGAGCGCTGTTCGCATGGTCCGCGTTGTCCGCATTGCGCACGCGTTGCCGCATGCCTGGCGCCGTGTGGCGTCGTTCATGGCGCTCGCTTCGCTCGCGGCTCTGGCCGCTTGCAGCAATCCGTCCCAGACCCATGACGCGCGCGTTGCCGCCGATAACCTCACGCTCTTTCCGCTCGCCGCCTACGACCAGAACGTCGATCACTGGCTCGAGCCCGACAGCGCCGGCTACGACAAGCCGTTCCTGAGCCCCGCCGATCAGCAGGCGCATTTCCAGGCGCTTTACGCCCGCTACTTCGGCACCGGGACGAGCGCGCCGTCGCCGTGGAATTCCGCGTATGTGACGATGCGCGTCTACCGTCAGGAAGGCGCGGATGTCGCCGCGCTGCAGCAGCGCCGCATCGCCCGCTTCGACAATACCGGCAAGAGCGGCGCGGGCATCGGCTATGGCGAGAACTTTCGTCCGCACGACAAGGCGTGGATCGACGCCATCGCGCGCAATATGAACGTCGCGCAATTCACCGAGGCGCCGGTCTACCAGCCGGCGCGGCGCGCGATCGCGACCACCAATCTGATGGTGCGCGAACTGCCGACGACCGATCCGTCGTTCTACGATCACCGTCTGGCCGGCGAAGGCTATCCGTTCGACAACCTGCAAATCTCCGCCGTGCGGCCGGGCACGCCGCTGTATGTGCTCGGTATGAGCGTCGACGGCGCATGGCATTACGTGCAGACGCCCGATGTGCAAGGCTGGGTGCGCAGCGACGGCGTCGGCATGGCGAGCGAGCGTTTCGTCGATAGCTGGCGCGCCGCGAGTGCGAAATCGCTCGGTGCGGTGATCGGTGCTTTTACGCCGGTGCGCGATAGCCGCGGCGTGTTCCGCTTCGAGGCGCCCGCAGGCACGCTGCTGCCGTTGGTGGCGGCGTCGGCGGATCGTGCGGTGCGGGGGAAGATGCGGGCTTCCGCGCCAGCGTCCGATGTGAGTTCGAACGACAATGAGACGGGCATGGACGCCAATGCCGCGCCTCCACCGCCGACGCCTCGCACAGTCCTCGTGCCCGCGCGCGGCGCGGAAGGCGAGGCGTTGATCCGCACGGCCGAACTCGACGACACGCAGATTGCGCCGATGCCGCTCGCCGCCACGCCGCGCCATCTCGCGACGCTGATGAAAGCGCTGATCGGCCGGCCTTATGGCTGGGGCAACAGCGGACTCTACAACGATTGTTCGTCGGAACTGCAAAGCATCTTCGCGACCTTTGGCGTGTGGCTGCCGCGCCATTCGTCCACGCAGATGAGCGCCGGGCGCATGATCGACCTGTCCGCGTCGACACCCGCGCAACGCCTCGATTATCTGGCCGCGCATGGCGTGCCGCTGCGCACGCTGATCTACATCGGCGGGCATGTGATGCTTTACATCGGCAATACGACTCGCAACGGCGTCACCGTGCCGGTGGTTTATCAGGACATCTGGGGATTGCGTCCGTCCGACAACAGCCGGCGCGCGGTGATCGGCGGCTCGGTGATTCTGCCGCTCCTCGAGCACATTCCCGAGGACGCAACGCTGCAATCGCTCGCGGGCACGCCGACGTTCCAGATCAGCATACTCGGTGCGCCGACCGGCGCGACTGCGCCTTCGCCAGGGTCCGCGCCGACGCCCGCCGCACCGGCTGATGAGGACAATCCGGCGGGCTAACGTCGTCTAACGATCCGTAGGACTAATAGCCGGGGCGCAGACGTGCGCACGTGCGTACGTGCGTACGTGCGCGAAATATTTTTTTCGGAGTGTCGATTCGGTGGCGACCCGTTCGTCGTAACGTTGAAAGGCTCGCTGAAACAGTCGGACTTTCAATCCACGAACCAGTTACTTCAAGGAGTCGCCGTCATGAGCAGCCCCGCTGTCAAACCGATCCCGGACGGGATGCACTCGCTCACGCCGTATCTGATTTGCGCCAACGCCGCCGAAGCCATCGCGTTTTATACAAAAGCCTTCAACGCCGTCGAGCAGTTCCGCTTGCCAGGGCCGGGCGGCAAGGTGATGCACGCGTGCCTGAAAATCGGCGATTCGATGCTGATGCTCACCGACGAATGGCCGGAGCACCAGGCGTTCGGCCCGAATCATCTGCAAGGCACGCCGGTGACGATTCACCACTATGTCGAAGATGTCGACGCAAGTTTTCAGCAAGCTGTCAATGCCGGCGCGACCGTGAAGATGCCGGTCACCGACATGTTCTGGGGCGACCGCTACGGCCAGTTGAAAGACCCGTTCGGGCATAGCTGGTCGCTGGCCACGCACAAGCGCGATCTGAGCAAGGAAGAGATCGAGCAGGCGATGGCGGCAATGAAGTAACGTCTTTTGCCGTTTGGCGACGATGGTCGGTGTGGGCCGTTATAAAGCCGGGCGCGCGCAAGCGTGCCCAACTTCGATGTCTCTGCAAAAACGGCCAGCGCGTCAATGAGTTGCGGAGATTGCGGGGTAGTTATGCACAGCCTTGCAAACAGAAACTGTGGGTAACTTTCCCCGCTGCAAACCACCCCTCTCTCAAGCCGCCCGCGCCATCGCATCGCCCTCTTCACCACCCAACGCATCGACGAGATCGCCCAGCATGCGCTCGAGTTCCGCGGTCATCAGCGTGAAGTCGGAATCGAACAGCTCGTCGTCGCCTTGAGCGGTTGGGTCGCTCGCCTCCTTCAGCACGTCGAGCGGTGCAATGCGCTTGATCGTCAGCGAAGGCGTCAGCACGAACGACACGCGGTCCTTCCACGTCATCGCGAGCCGCATGCATTGCTTGCCCGCTTCGATGTGACGGCGCATATCTTCCGCGTCCAACGTATGGCCGACGTAACGGACCGTCGCGTTGCCTTCGGTCGGCGAGCGCAGTTCGGTATCCTGATCGACGGTGAAGCCGCTCGGCCCCTCACCGGAAAGCAGCCACTCGGTCATGGCCGCGACCGGCGATTGCGTGACGCGCACCGTGCCGAGCGGCAACTGATCAATCGACTTCACCAGCAGGCCGCGCACTTCGTCGGCGACCGTCTGTGACGCCGCGTCGATCACCAGCCAGCCGTTGCGGCAATCGATCCACACGCGCGTATCGCGGCGAATGCTAAAGGCGCGCGGCAGCAGTTCGTCGGTGACCTGCTCCTTGAGTTCGCGCATCTGCTTGCGGCCAGGTTTGAAGCCCTGCTGCTCTTCGAGTTCGGCGGCACGCGCTTTCGTCACTTGCGTGACGACCGAAGCCGGCAGCAGCTTCTTCTCCGTGCGGAACGTGAGCAGCAACTGGCCGTTCAGCGCATAAACGAGCGAGTCGTTATCGCGCGGCGACGCCCAGCCGTGGCTTTGCATTTCGACGCTATTGCCGGGCGCGAACGCGTGCGGCGCGAGCCACTTTTCCATTTGTTCCGCCGTGACGGACCACGGAGCGGGAAGACGGTGAAGCTGTAGGTTTTTGAACCACATAGGCGAGATGTCCGACGGGCAAAGCGCGTCATTCTATATGACGGCGCTGGTCAAGCAACTGTGGTGGCCAATTGGCCGATGTCCGCTCGGGCTTCATGAAAAGTCCGCAATGTGCTGCGTCGGTGGCCATTCGACTGAGGCGCGGTCAAGCCGTAATCGTTTAATGGTTTTGCCGTAGTCGTCGAGGCCCGCGCTTCGCCGCTAAATCGCCTAGACTTTCCGATATGCGCGACGAAGACGGAGGCGGCCATGGCCGACGAAACCGCACCTTGGCAAATGGTCGAATACGAGGGCTTCGAGATTCACGTGGCGCTCATGCCAAAGAATGAGCCGGACGAAGGCAACGCGTCGTACGCGCCGCCGAATGAGGCGAATAACCGCTACACGTATGTCGGCTACGTCTGTCATCCGGGCGCGGACCCGTCGATTCCCGGTCACGCGGTCCCGTTTCATGCGGACGGCGAGGAAAGCTTCGCCAGCAAGGACGACGCGCTGTACGAAGGCGTGCACGTGGGGCGGAGCATTGTCGATGGCACGCACCCGGATTTGACCGTGCTGCCGCTGGTCACGGGCGGTGTTTGAGCGTCTGTCGTCAATCACCCGGCAACGGCACGCCGACCGGCACTAGCAAGCCAGCGTTGCCATCTTCCAGCAAGTCCCGCGGCGCGGTCGGACAACCAGAACCGTGGAACGGAGACGCCGCTGGCAGGCGACGCAACTGCCGGACACTTATGCCGCACTCTGCTGAAACTGAATCCGATGCAGATGCGCGTACAACCCGTTCTGTGCCAGCAGTTCCCGATGACTGCCGCACTCGACGATATGCCCCGCCTCCATCACGAGGATGCGGTTCGCGCGCTCGATGGTGGACAGCCGGTGCGCGATGACGAGCGTGGTGCGGCCTTTCATCAGCGTTTCGAGCGCGGCCTGCACGTGGCGCTCTGACTCGGAATCCAGCGCCGACGTGGCTTCGTCGAGAATCAGGATCGGCGCGTCCTTGTAGATGGCGCGCGCGATCGCGAGACGCTGGCGCTGGCCGCCGGACAGCATCATGCCGTTGTCGCCGACGAGCGTGTCGATGCCGTTGGGCATCGCGTCGACCGTGTCCCACAGGTTGGCCGCGCGTAGCGCCGCGGTCACCCTGTCGCGATCGGCTGTCTGGCCGTAAGCGACGTTGTTGGCCACCGTGTCGTTGAAGAGCACGACGTCCTGGCTCACCATCGCGATCTGGCTGCGCAGCGCGTGCAGGTCGTATTCGGGAAGCGCGACGCCGTCGACGAGAATCTCGCCGCCGGTCGGATCGAAAAAGCGCGGCAGCAGGTTCACCAGCGTGGTCTTGCCGCTGCCCGACGGACCCGCGAGCGCGACCATTTCACCCGGCGCCACCTTGAACGAAACCTTGTCCAGCGTGTGGCGATTGTGCGTCGCGTTGGCGCTGTACATGAACGAGACGTCGCGGAACTCCACTTCGCCGCGCGCGCGCTCGAGCGGCTTGCCGCCGCCCGCTGGCTCCGCCGGTTCGTCGATCAGGCCGAAGATCAGCTCGGCCGCCGTCATGCCCCGCTGCAGCGGCTGGTTCACATCCATCAGATGCTTGAGCGGCGAGATGATCAGCAGCATTGACGTGACGAAGGCGACGAAGCCGCCGACCGTGGTCTGATCCGACGACGACTGCACCACCGCGATCGTGATCACGACGGCAAGCGCGATGGACGCGAGGAACTGCGTCAGCGGTTGGGCGAGGCCGCCCGAGACCGTCATGCGCATCGCGTAGCCGCGCAGACGCTTGCTCATCGACGAGAAGCGGTCCATCTCGTACTTCTCGCCGTTATGAACCTTGACGACCTTGTAGCCGCCCACGGTTTCCTCGACGATGTAGGACAGCTCGTTGGTCAGCAGTTGATGCTCGCGGTTCAGCCGCCGCAGCCGGCGATTGATCTTGCCGACTAGCCAGCCGATGCCCGGCAGCAGCACCGCGACGATCAGCGTGAGCCGCCAGTTCAGATAGAACAGATAGCCGAGCAGGAAGACGACCGTGAGCGAGTCGCGCACCAGCGTGACCAACACGCTCAACAGCACGTTGAGAATCTGGTTGACCTCGAAGACGATCGCGTTGATCACCGTGCTCGCGGTTTCGCGCTGAAAAAACGCGACGCTCGTGTGAATCATGCGGTCGAACATGCGCAGCCGCAGTTCGAGCAGGATCTTGTTGGAGACGTATGCGAGCAGATAACCGGACGCATATTGCGACACGCCTCGAATCAGCGCGAGGCCGATCACGGCGACGGGCACGAACCATTTCGCGTTATCGCTTGCATGCGCGCCGAAACCTTTGTCGAGCAGCGGCTTGAGCAACGCGGGAATGGCGGCGTCGGTGGCGGCGCTTGCGGCCATCGCGATAATGGCCCCGATGATCACCCACAAGAGCGGCTTGACGAACGGCCACAGGCGCCGGAAAACGACGGCGGGCGACGACGCTTCGCCTTCACCGATGGGTTTGCTTAACGTTGGCTTCGCGCTCAAGGAATCCTCTGGGAATGCGGAACGAGATTCGCGCCGGCGACCGGCTGCCCGCGGCGCGAAGATCGAAAAGCAGCATTGTAAACGGTTGGTGTGGACGCTCGGCCGACGTTTTTGGGGGGTTGCGCCGCTTGCCGAAGCATCGTATTGCCCGGGTATACTTGCGCGGCCCGTTGCGCCTCACCGCGCGATCCCTTGCGTCGCTCCGCCTTCACGCCACTCGCCATCACCACTTCAGGTATGCAAGAAACTACCCTCGGCGTCGCCATCATCACTAAAAACGCGGCGGCGCGGCTCGCCGAATGCCTGCGGTCCGTGGCCTTTGCGGACCAGATTGTCGTGATCGACGGCGGCAGCGTCGACGGCACTGCCGACATTGCCCGCGCGCACGGCGCCCAGGTGATCGAACAGACCGACTGGCCAGGCTTCGGCCCGCAAAAGAACCGCGCGGTGAACGCGCTCAACACCGCCTGGATTCTCTCGCTCGACGCCGACGAGATCGTTTCGCCGGAGCTTGCCGCGTCGATCCGCGCGGCGCTCGCGGCACCCGCCGCCGACGTCTATGCGGTAGACCGTTTGTCGAGTTTTTGCGGGCACTGGATTCATCACAGCGGCTGGTATCCGGACTGGATTCCGCGCCTCTTCAAGCGCGGCGCCGCGCGTTTCTCGGACGACCTCGTTCACGAACGGCTTGTCTTCGACACGCCCGCGCAACGCCTCACCGGCAAGCTGATGCACTACTCGTACGAGGACTTCGAGTCCGTGCTGCGCAAACTCGATGCCTATTCGAGCGCCGGCGCGCTGCAGCGTCATGCGGCGGGCCAGCGCGGCAGCTTCGGCAAGGCGCTTGGCCGCGGCGCGTGGGCCTTTGTGCGGACTTACCTGTTGCGCCGAGGCTTTCTGGACGGCCGCGCCGGCTTCATGATCGCGATGTTCAACGCGGAGACGGTGTACTACCGGTTTCTGAAGCTTGCGCGACTCGGGGAAGCGTCGCGCTCGAAGCCGGGCTCACAGCAACGCCCGTAGCAGCGACACACCCTTAATACACAATCTCGATCGCGCTGCCGGCGAACTGGCCGCGCAGATCGGCCAGCAATTCGTCGGTCGGCTTCACGCGCCAGGCGTCGCCAAGACGCATTTCGCCCTCGGCATTCTCGCTTCGATACACGATCTGAACCGCGAGCCCGTTCGGGATTTGCACCGGCTGACGCTGGCGTCCGTTGTCGCCGCCGTAGCCGCCACCGAAGCCGCCGCTACCGCCATTGCGCCCGCCGCCGTTGCCGCGCGCCGAAGCCGCGGGTGCCGGCGCCGCCTGCGGCTCATCCTTGCCCGCGCTATGCGCTTCGAGCACGCGCCGCAGCGCCAGCGCGTCGGCGTTGCCGTTCATCTTCACTTTCACGGCCTCTGCGTAACGGCAGCGTGCGCGGCCGAGGTCCATGACCGTATCCACCGTGAAGCGGATGCCGCCCGTGAACGCGTCGTTGCGCGCCTGGCCCTGCACGACCAGCAACTCGTCTTCCTTGAAGAGTTGCTTGTTCGCCTCGAAAGTCTCGTTGAACACCGTCACTTCGCATTGACCGGTGCCGTCGTCGAGCAGCGCGATCAGCATCTTGCCGCGCTGGGTCATCTGCGTGCGCAGCGACGCGATGATGCCCGCGACCAGCTTGTCGCGTCCTTCTTTCAATTCGCCGATCTTCTGACGCACGAAGCGCCGCACTTCGTCCTTGTAGGCGTCGAACAGATGGCCCGACAGATAAAAGCCGAGTGCGGCCTTCTCTTCCTGGAGCTTCTTCTTTTCCGGCCACTCGGGTTCGTCGACGAGTTCGTGGCCTTGCGACGGCGCATCGCCCATATCGAACAAACCGGCCTGCAACGCATTCGCGCTCGCCTGCTCGGCGGCTTCCATCGCGAGCGAAACGGACGCGATGAGTTGCGCGCGATTCTGATGCAGAGTATCGAACGCGCCGGCGCGAATCAGCGCTTCGACCGTGCGGCGATTAACCACGCGACGGTCGATCCGGTTGCAGAAATCGAAGATGTCGATAAACGGACCGTCTTCGCGCGCACGCAAAATTTCTTCGATCGCATTCTGCCCGCTGCCCTTGATTGCGCCCAGGCCGTAGCGGATGGTTTTCGAGCGCTTGCCGTCAGGCTCCGCAACCGGCTCGAAGCGATACGCCGACAGGTTGATGTCCGGCGGCAGCACCGTCATTTTGTTCGTGATGCAGTCTTCGAACAGGATCTTGACCTTGTCCGTGTCGTCCATCGCGAGCGACATATTCGCCGCCATGAATTCCGCCGGATGATGCGCCTTGAGCCACGCGGTGTAATACGCGAGCAACGCATACGCGGCCGCGTGCGACTTGTTGAAGCCGTAGCCCGCGAACTTCTCCATCAAGTCGAAAATTTCGTCGGCCTTCTCGCCGGTCAGGCCATTCTTCGCGGCGCCCTGGCGGAACAACTCGCGATGCTGGGCCATTTCCTCGGCCTTCTTCTTGCCCATCGCGCGACGCAGCAAGTCCGCGCCGCCGAGCGAGTAACCGCCGATGATCTGCGCCATCTGCATCACCTGCTCCTGGTAGACCATGATGCCGTAGGTCTCTTTCAGAACAGGTTCGACGCGCGGATCCGGATACTCGACGACTTCGCGCCCATGCTTACGCGCGCAGAAGCTCGGGATCAGGTCCATCGGCCCCGGACGATACAACGCGACGAGCGCGATGATGTCTTCGAAACGGTCGGGCTGCGCGTCCTTCAGCATGCCCTGCATGCCGCGGCTTTCCAGCTGGAACACGGCGACCGTATTCGCTTTCTTGAGAATCGAGAACGACGCGGGATCGTCGAGCGGCACTTGCGCGAGCGACCAGTCTTTCTTCGACGGATCGAGACGGCGGATATAGCGCTCGGCCCAGTCGAGAATCGTGAGCGTGGTCAGGCCCAAAAAGTCGAACTTGACGAGGCCGACGGCTTCGACGTCGTCCTTGTCGTACTGGCTCACGACGCCGCTTTCGTCGCCCTGTGTGTACAGCGGACAAAAATCGGTCAGCTTGCCGGGCGCAATCAGCACGCCGCCCGCGTGCATGCCGACGTTACGGGTGAGACCTTCGACGCGTTGCGCGAGCTCGAGCAACTGATGCACCTCGTCTTCGTTGTCGAAGCGCTCCTGCAAGAGCGGCTCTTCCTTCATCGCGTCGGCAATCGTGACGTGCTTGCCCGGCTTGAACGGAATCAGCTTGGCGATGCCGTCCGTGAACATATAGCCGAGATCGAGCACGCGGCCGATGTCGCGCACCGCCGCCTTCGCCGCCATCGTGCCGAAGGTCGCGATCTGCGAGACGGCGTCCGCGCCGTACTTTTCCTTCACGTACTGGATCACGCGGTCGCGGCCGTGCTGGCAGAAGTCGATGTCGAAGTCGGGCATCGACACACGTTCCGGGTTCAGGAAACGTTCGAACAGCAGGTTGTAGCGCAGCGGATCGAGGTCGGTCACGCCGAGCGCGTACGCGACGAGCGAGCCCGCGCCCGAACCCCGGCCCGGCCCCACCGGCACGCCGTTGTTCTTTGCCCAGTTGATGAAGTCCGCGACGATCAGGAAGTAGCCCGGAAAGCCCATCTTGATGATCGTGCCGCACTCGAATTCGAGCCGCTGGTAATACGTGTCGCGCTGCGCGGCGCGCTCGGCTTCATCGGGGTACAACTGCTCGAGACGCTTTTCCAGGCCCTCTTTCGACAGATGCACGAGGTAGTCGTCGAGCGACATGCCGTCGGGCGTCGGAAAGAGCGGCAGTTTCGGCTTGCCGAGTTCGAGTGTGAGATTGCAGCGCTTGGCGATCTCCACCGTATTGGCAAGCGCCGACGGAATGTCCGCGAAGAGCGCGGTCATTTCGTCTTGCGTGCGGAAATACTGCTCGGGCGTAAAGCGCTTCTGACGCCGCGGATTCGCGAGAATGTCGCCTTCGGAAATACACACGCGCGCTTCGTGCGCGGTGAAATCGTCGGGCGTCATGAACTGCATCGGGTGCGTGGCGACCACCGGCAGTTTCAGCGACGCCGCGAGCGCGACCGCCTGCTGCACGTACTGCTCGCCGCCCGGCTGACCGCAGCGCTGCAACTCGATGTAGAAGCCGCCCGGAAACACCTTCGCCCAGTGCAGCGCGTTGCGCTTGGCCGCCTCCTGATTGCCGGCGGCAAGTGCCAAGCCGATGTCGCCCTGCTGCGCGCCCGACAAAGCAAGCAAGCCTTCGCCGAGGCCGGATTCCAACCAGCCGGCCTCGATTTCCGCGCGTCCGCGATACTGGTTCGTGAGCGAAGCCTTGCTTAGCAACTCGCACAGATTCAGATAGCCGCGCCGGTCTTTCACCAGTAGCAACAGGCGCGAAGGCTTGTCGCGGTCGTCGGGATTCGTGATCCAGACGTCGCAGCCGGCAATGGGTTTGACCCCTTTGCCGCGCGCTTCCTTGTAGAAACGAACGAGACCGAACGCGTTGCCGAGGTCGGTGAGAGCGAGCGCGCCCTGACCGTCTTTGGCGGCCGCCTTGACGACGTCGTCAAGACGCACGATGCCGTCGGCGATCGAGAATTCGGAGTGGACGCGGAGATGGACGAAGCGGGGATCTGACATGGGCGACATTGTAACCCCAGCCTCCCGGAGATTTCAGCCGCAAAACCGCGCGTTAGCCATCCGGCCTAAGACGCTGCCGCGAGAGCCGCGGGCGTCGACAGTTTCCAGGCTTTTCTGCGCGTCGCTTTGTTCGCGCGGCGGCATCGTGCGGCGACATACAGGCGCGTAAGTTTGGCCGTGGTTTGCGCTAACGCAAGCGGCTGGCCGTTTGGCCGAATCGGGGAAAGCGCCGGCTTGAGGGATAATATGGGTTTCGCCTATCCGACGTGGCTGCGGCGCAAGGCATTCAAACGCTCTGACGCGTTCGAGTGCATCCAACAGGCTTTCGGGCTCGCGAGGCATGCGCGCCGCCCGCGGTCGCACCGCGCGCCCGCCTGGCCCCACGCCGCCACTTATTACCGCTGGACACCCATGAGTATCGTCAATCTCGCCGCGTATCATTTCGCGACCATCGAAGACACCGCCGCCTGGCGCCCGCACGTCACCGAGCGCTGCAACACGCTCGGCTTGCGCGGCACTATTCTGCTCGCGCCCGAAGGCATCAACCTGTTCGTCGCGGGCACGCGCGAGAACACGGACGCTTTTATCGACTACATCCGTCACGATCCGCTGTTCGAAGGCAAGTTCGCGAACCTGCAGTTCAAGGAAAGCCTGTCGGACAAGCAGCCGTTCACGCGCATGCTCGTCAAGCTCAAGCGCGAAATCATCACGATGAAGAAGCCGGCCATTCGCCCGGAACTCGGCCGCGCGCCATTCGTCGACGCCTCCACGCTGAAGACATGGCTCGACCGCGGTCACGACGACCAGGGCCGTCCCGTCGTCATGCTCGACACGCGTAACGCGTTCGAAGTGGATGTCGGCACCTTCGACAATGCGCTCGACTATCGCATCACCAAGTTCAGCGAATTCCCGGAAGTGATCGAGCAGAATCGCGCGGACCTGGAAGGCAAGACGGTCGTATCGTTCTGCACGGGCGGCATTCGCTGCGAGAAGGCCGCTATCCATATGAAAGAGGTCGGCATCGAGCACGTGTATCAACTCGAAGGCGGCATCCTCAAATATTTCGAGGAAGTGGGCGGCGCGCATTATCACGGCGACTGCTTTGTGTTCGATTACCGCACGGCCCTCAATCCGCAGCTCGAGCCGACCGCGACTGCGCAGTGCTTCGGCTGCCGTGCGGTGGTGACGCCCGAAGAGCAAAAATCGCCGATGTATGTGGCGGGCAAGACGTGCCCGCACTGCCATCCGGACAGCAAGGCGGCTCGCGCGGCTTAGGCGGCTTGGCGCGGCGGCGTTTTTCGCCGGCCGCTTCTCACCGCGCACGGAATCAATCTCCAACGCATCGATTCATGACCTATCGCGGACGCTTCGCGCCCTCGCCTACCGGACCACTGCACTTCGGCTCGCTGGTGAGCGCGCTCGCAAGCTGGCTCGACGCGCGCGCGCATCGCGGCGCATGGCTCGTTCGCGTCGAAGATATTGACGGCCCGCGCACGGTGCCGGGCGCCGCGCAGGACATTCTCGCCACACTCGAGCGCTTCGGCATGCGCGCCGACGAGCCGCCTGCCTGGCAAAGCACCCGCGTCGAGCGTTACAGCCAAGCGCTGGAACAGTTGAAGGCGGACGGCTTCGTCTATCCGTGCGGCTGTACCCGCAAGGAAATCGCCGACTCGCTGCTGCATGCGCATGCGCGCAACACGACGCTCGCCTATCCCGGCACGTGCCGCAACGGCCTGCACGGCAAGCCGGCGCGCGCGTGGCGGCTGCGCGTGCCGGACGGCAATGCGGCTGTCATCACATTCGAAGATCGCTGGCAGGGCAGGCAGACGCAGAATCTCGCCACCGAAGTGGGCGATTTCGTGCTGAGACGCGCGGACGACCAGTGGGCGTATCAATTGGCCGTGGTTGTCGACGACGCCGACGCGGGCATCACGCACATTGTGCGAGGCGCGGATCTGATGGATTCCACGGCGCGGCAGATTTACCTTCAGCAATGCCTCGGCGTGCCGACGCCCCGCTACCTGCATGTACCGGTGGTAACGAACGAGCACGGTGAAAAGCTGAGCAAGCAGAACGGAGCGACCGCGCTCGACTGCGACAAGCCGCTCGAAGCGCTTAACGCGGCGGCAACGCACCTGGGATTGAATCTGGAGGATGGCGGCGCGAGCGGCTCAGTGCACGCCACGCTGGATGATTTCTACGCCGCGGCCACCGCGGCATGGTCGAAGAAAATGCGCTTGGCCGTGTGATATGCGCTTGGCCGTTTCACGGCTAACTAACGCGCCTGGCAATGCGTGCACCGCGGTTAAGCGGCTTGGCGCGAAATCTTGGGACGGTGCGGCTCGGGGCGAGCCCGCACGACGAGCCCGCAACAACCAACCTTACGACGACGACTTCCGCGGCATGCCAAACCCGCCCAGCAACGCCGCGAGCGGCTGCTTCGAAGACGGCTTCTGCGGCGCGGACCCTGCGGCCTCGGCCTCTTCCACCTTGCGAACCGAAGCGGGCGACGGCTCGTAAGGCTTCAGGAAAAAATCGTCCACGGGCTGCGCGCGGTGATGATGCGGCCGGTCGTACGAACCCGACGGCGCACCCGAACGGCGGCGAGCGCCCCGCTCTTCACGACCCTCACGGCCCTCGCGACCTTCGCTGCGCTCACGGCGCGGCGCGCGCTCTTCGTGATGATGACGCACAGGCGTGTCCACGGTCAGACGCAGCACCTCCAGCGGACGCTTGATGAGCTTCTCGATGTCCGCCAGTTGCTTGCGCTCGTTCGGGCTGCACAGCGACAACGCGTCGCCGGAAGCGCCCGCGCGGCCCGTGCGGCCGATACGGTGCACATAGTCTTCCGCGTTGAACGGCAGATCGAAGTTGATCACGGCCGGCAATTCGGCGATGTCCAGACCGCGCGCGGCGACGTCCGTTGCGACCAGCGCCTCGATCTCGCCGCGCTTGAACGCGTCGAGCGCCTGCATACGCTCGTTCTGCGTTCGGTCGCCGTGAATCGCGGTCGCGACCACGCCGTCGCGCTCCAGGCTGCGCGCAAGACGGCTCGCGCCGATCTTGCTGTTGCAGAACACGATCACCTGCTTGAGGCTGCGCTCGCGGATCAACTGGACGACGGCGCCGGTCTTGTCGCCCTCGGCCACTTCATAGACGATCTGCGTGACATTGGTCGCCGTCGAGTTGCTGCGCGCGACTTCGATGGTTTGCGGATCGCGCAGATACGTGGCCGCGAGCTTCTTGATTTCGCCGGAGAATGTGGCCGAAAACAGCAGCGTCTGACGCTCTTTCGGCAGCAGATTCAGAATGCGCTGCAAGTCCGGCAGGAAGCCCATGTCGAGCATCCGGTCGGCTTCGTCGAGCACGAGGATCTGCACCTGACCCAGATTCGCGGTTTTCTGCTGCACGTGATCGAGCAGACGGCCCGGCGTGGCGATCAGAATTTCGACGCCGCGGCGCAACTGCTCTGACTGCGGGTTCATGTCCACGCCGCCGAACACCACGGCGCTGCGCAGCGCCGTGTGCTTCGCATACGACTGGACGTTCGCGGCAACCTGGTCGGCCAGTTCGCGGGTCGGCGTGAGGATCAGCGCGCGCACCGGATGGCGCGCGGGCGACGCGCTCGTGCTTGCCTGCGGCAACAGCCGCTGGATGATCGGCAGCGAAAAACTCGCGGTCTTGCCGGTGCCGGTTTGCGCGGCGCCCATGACGTCGCGGCCTGCCAGCACGACAGGAATGGCCTGCGCCTGAATCGGCGTGGGCGTGGTGTAGCCCGATTCCTTGACTGCTTTCAGGATGTCGGGCGCGAGACCGAATTGGTCAAAAGTCGCAGTGCTGGGCGTGACGGCTGTGTCGGACATGGTGGCTTTCGCTAAAAATGCGCTTGGCGCGTGCGCGCGGCAGCGGTCGGAACCGCAGAAGGCATCAGGATGAAGGCGGAGCCACGGCGTTCCGCACGGACCCGTCGCTATTGCGGGAAAGGATGCGGCCGGCTCCGGCCGGCGGAAATACCCGCCGGAAAGGCCGGTATTGTAGCACTTCAGCAAAAACACTCATGGCGCATGCGCCGGCTTTCTGCTTGTGCGGCGACGGCACGGCGCCGCATCCCGGCGCGCGCCGCCGTGCGCCTCGCCCGGCGAGCGTAGTGCGTTGAAACGACAGTCGCATGACAGAGCGGAAAAGCGGTTTTGCGGGACCGTGCTGCTGTCGTCGCAGCAGGTCCCGGCAGACGCAGCGTCGAGCGACACCTTGGCCGCCGCTATTCGGCCCATTTTGCGGCCGCTACAGGCAATCGCGTGCATTGCCGCTGCGCGCGCCGCCCGTGAATCTCGCCGCCTCGCCAACTCGCGTGCCTCACCAACTCTTATGCCTCACCACGTCTCGCGCATCACCATCAGACGCAGCTCGGTCATGTCCTCGATCGCGTAGCGCACGCCCTCGCGCCCGAGCCCCGAGTCCTTCACGCCGCCATAAGGCATGTTGTCGACGCGGAACGACGGCACGTCGTTGATCACGACGCCGCCCACTTCCAGTTCGTCCCACGCGCGGTGCGCGTGCGCGAGCGAATCGGTGAAGACGCCCGCCTGCAGGCCGAAGTCGCTGTCGTTGACGGTCGCGAGCGCCGCGCCGAAATCGTCGAACCGCTCCAGAATGGCGACCGGCCCGAACGCTTCCTTGCGATACAGGTCGGTGTCGCGCTTCACGCCTTCGAGCAGCGTCGCCTCGAACATCGCGCCTTCCACCTTTCCGCCCGCGACGATTTTCGCTCCCGCCTGCACCGCGCTTTCCATCCAGCCGGCGAGGCGCTTCGATTCGGATTCGGAGATCATCGGCCCGACGAAGGTCTTTTCGTCCTTCGGATCGCCCATCACGAGCGACTTGGTTTTAGCGATCAGCTTCTCGCGCAGCGCGTCGTAGAGGCTCGCGTGCACGAGAATGCGCTGCACGCCGATACAGCTTTGCCCCGACTGATAGAACGCGCCGAACGCGAGCCGGTCGACCACGTAGTCGAGCTTGCCGCCCTGATCGCCGTCGACGATCGCGGCCGCATTGCCGCCCAGTTCGAGAATCACCTTCTTCTTGCCGGCTTTTTTCTTCAGCTCCCAGCCCACCGCCGGCGAGCCGGTGAACGACAGCAGCTTGAAGCGTTCGTCGGTGGTGAAGAGATCGGCGCCGTCGCGATGCGCGGGAAGAATCGAGAACGCGCCCTTCGGCAGGTCCGTTTCCGCAAGAATCTCACCCATGATCAGCGCGCCGACCGGCGTGCGGCTTGCCGGCTTCAGCACGAACGGCACGCCCGCGGCGATGGCCGGCGCGACCTTGTGCGCGGTCAGATTCAGCGGAAAATTGAACGGCGAGATAAACGAGCACGGGCCGATCGGCACGCGCTTTACATAGCCGTGATAGCCGTTCGCGCGCGGCGAAATCTGCAGATTCACGATCTCGCCGTCGATGCGCACGGCTTCCTCGGCCGCGACCTTGAACGTGTCGATTAGCCGCGTGACTTCACCCTTCGAATCGTTGATCGGCTTGCCCGCCTCGATGCACAGCGCGAGCGCCAGTTCGTCGTAACGTTCGCGAAAGCGCTTCACGCAATGTTCGAGCACCGCCTGGCGCTTGAACGGCTGGAACGCGCGCAGCGCGGGCATCGCATCGACCGCGAAGCCGATCGCCTTGTCGATCGCGGCCGCATCGGCCATCGCGACGCGCGTCGCTACTTCGCCGCTGAATTTGTCGGTGACTTCGAGATCCGTATTCGCAGCCACCGCTTCGTTCGCGAGGTAGTACGGGTAGGTCTTGTTCAACATTACGCGTTCTCCTTCCGATAGATGACAGCGGCAACTCGGGCCTTCTTGCACGAGCAGGAAGCCGAACCGGCGCCGCTCACAATTGCGCGGACAGCCGCTTGATCTCGCGGTTCAGCACGCGCTCGTTATCCGAATAGTCAATGGGCAGGTCGATCACATGCACGCCCGGCGTCGCGAAACACTCGCGCAGCAATGGCGCGAACTGCTCCGCCGATTCGATCCGATGCCCCTTCGCGCCATAGCTCTGCGCATACGCGACGAAGTCCGGATTCGCCAGCGTCATGCCGTAGTCGGGGAAGTTCATGTTCTCCTGCTTCCAGCGGATCATGCCGAACGCGTCGTCGCGCAAAATCAGGATCACAAGATCGAGCTTCAGACGCACGGCCGTTTCGAGTTCCTGCGAATTCATCATGAAGCCGCCGTCGCCGCACACGGCCATGACCTTGCGCTCCGGATGCACGATCTTGGTGGCGATGGCCGACGGCAAGCCCGCGCCCATCGAGGCCAGCGCGTTATCGAGCAGCAGCGAATTCGGTTCGTGCGCGCGGTAATAGCGCGCGAACCAGATCTTGTACATGCCGTTGTCCAGACACACGATGCCGTCCACCGGCGTGGTCTCGTACACGTCGTTGACCACGCGCACCGGATACATGGGAAAGCGGTCGTCGTGCTGGCCTTTCACCAGATGCGCCTCGAAATGCTCCTTGATCTCCTTGAAGCGCGTGAAGTCCCAATGCTCCTGACGCTCCTTGAGGCTTTCCTTCAGTTGCCACACCGCGTTGGCGATGTCGCCGACCACCTCGATCTGCGGGAAGTACACCGTGTCCACTTCCGCGCCGAGGAAGTTCACATGAATCACCGTTTTCTCGCCGGCCTCGCCGCTGCGCATGAAGAACGGCGGCTTCTCGATCACGTCGTGTCCGACATTGATGATGCAGTCGGCGTGATCGATCGCGCGATGCACGAAGTCGCCGTCGGACAAGGTCGCGTTGCCGAGCCACATCGGATGCGATTCGTCGATCACGCCCTTGCCCATCTGCGTGGTGAAAAACGGAATGCCGGTCTGGTCGACGAATTCGCGCAGCATCTTCGTCGTGGTCTTGCGATTGCCGCCCGCGCCGATCATCAGCAACGGATGCTTCGCTTTCGTGATCGCCTCGACCGCGCGCGCGACCGCTTTTTCTTCCGCGACGGGACGCCGGCTGTAGCTCTTCGGGATCGGCTTGCCGTCGCCTTCCTCATGCGCGACGTCCTCGGGCAGTTCGAGATGCGTGGCGCCGGGGCGTTCTTCTTCCGCCTGCCGCACGGCTTCGCGCACGGCCGCCGGAATATTCGCGATCGACACGATCTGGCGTGTGTATTTGGTGAGCGGCTCCATCATCCGCACGACGTCGACGATCTGAAAATGGCCCTGCTTGCTCGACTTGATCGGCTTCTGGCCGGTGACCATCAGCATCGGCATGCCGCCCAGTTGCGCGTACGCGGCCGCGGTCACGAAGTTGGTGGCGCCAGGGCCGAGCGTCGCGAGACAGACGCCCGTGCGGCCCGTCAGGCGTCCATAGGTCGCGGCCATGAAGCCCGCCGCCTGTTCGTGACGTGTCAGGATCAAACGGATTTTCGAGCGGCGCAGCGATTCTAGAAGATCGAGATTCTCTTCACCGGGGATGCCGAACACGTACTCGACACCTTCGGCTTCCAGCGATTTGACGAACAGGTCCGATGCTTTCATGGAGGGTCTCGCTTGATGGTATGGACGCGGACGTGAAGCCGGGCCGTGGGTGAGCGGAAACGGACTTTCGGAGACTCGGGCGACTGCAGAGACGGTGATGATCGCGACGACGGCGACCGTCGCGGCGACGCGCCGAAGGTCACGCCGGACAGCTTACTACTCAGGGGGAAATGATGCGCGCACGCTGGCAATGCTGCGTGGCTGAAGAAAGAAACAGGCGGCTTCGACGCGCCGCTCGATGATGTCGAGCGGGCGCGTTCGGTCGAAGTTCAGCCGAAGCTCACCCTAAGCTCAGCGATTGAGCGTAATACAGTCGGACAAAACCGGCGTTGCGTCCTCGCCGGCCATGACGTCGTAGAGATCGGCGCGCGGGCCCTTGGTCCACCACGTATAGCTGCCGGCCTGATATTTCACGCCCGACGCCGCTATCGTATTGACGAACAGCAGTTGCTTGCCCTTCACCGGCACGAGCGCGAAGCTCTGGCCATTGGCCGTGTTCCAGTAAGTGACGTGCAGAATCTTGCCGGTCGCGCACGTGTATTTGCGCGTCTGGCGGCTTTTGGCCTGAACCTCGTCGAGCTGCGAGGGCGCGGCGAAGGTATAGCCGCAGATCGCCGCGAGGCTCACTGCAAGCAGCGTTTTTTTCATTGGATGCCCCGGTCGTTGCGGATCAAGGGTCGATGACATCGGCGCAGGCGTCGGTCGGTGCGGCGGCTACGTGTCCGACCACCGGCACGATCTTCAGCCCCGCCGACGCAATGCGGCACGGCGCGGCCGCGAGTCCGCAGCCCGTCAATCCGGCGCACAGCGCGAGCAGCACGCCGAGAGAACCAAGCGTGCCGACAGAGCCGGCCGCGGTGCGCCGCGTTGCCACGCGCGCCGCTTCGTAACTGGATTCCTGCGGGGATTCCTGCGACATACCTACCTCGACTTCAATGAACCCGCGATTTGTTCGATGGGCTCGGATCATTCAGACCAGCTTTGCGGACATAAGCCCGACGCAGATCATCGCGCGGATTTCGCGGACACCGGATGCACCGCCGCCGCAGCCTCTTTCGCACGCGAGCGTGCGTCGCCGATGTTCTCGCCGGTCGCAAGCGCAACGCCCATGCGGCGCTTGACGAAACTCTCCGGCTTGCCGAAAAGACGCAGATCTGCATTCGGCACGGCAAGCGCGGCGGCGACGCCTTCGAATGCAATGCCGGCCTCGTCGAGTCCGCCGTAAATCACGGCCGACGCACCCGGCGCACGCAACGACGTGTCCACCGGCAAACCGAGAATCGCGCGCGCGTGCAGTTCGAATTCCGAAAAGCGTTGCGAGCACAACGTGACGAGGCCTGTGTCGTGCGGACGCGGACTGACTTCCGAGAACCATACGTCATCGCCGCGCACGAAAAGTTCCACGCCGAAGAGTCCACGCCCGCCGAGCGCGGCCGTGACCTTGTGCGCGACTTCGCGCGAACGCTCGAGCGCGAGCGGGCTCATCGGCTGCGGCTGCCACGATTCGACGTAATCGCCCGCGACCTGCACATGGCCGATCGGATCGCAGAAATACGTGGCGACTTCGCCGTTCGACGGATCGACCGCGCGCACCGTCAACTGCGTGATCTCGTACTCGAAGTCGATAAAGCCTTCGACGATCACGCGCCCGTGATTCACGCGGCCGCCGGCCATCGCGTATTGCCAGGCCGGTTCGACGTCCGCGTCGCTGCGCAGTACCGACTGCCCTTTACCCGACGACGACATGACCGGCTTCACCACGCACGGATAGCCGACTTTCGCGATGCCCGCGCGCAGTTCATCGAGCGAATCGGCAAATGCATACGGCGAGGTCGGCAAGCCGAGTTCCTCGGCGGCGAGGCGCCGGATGCCTTCGCGGTTCATCGTGAGTTGCGTGGCGCGCGCGGTCGGGATCACTTCGGCGATGCCGTCGCTTTCGATTGCGGCCAGCGCGTCTGTCGCGATCGCCTCGATTTCCGGCACGATCAGATGCGGACGCTCCTGTTCGACAAGTGCGCGCAGCGCGGCGCGGTCGGTCATGTCGATCACGTGCGAGCGATGCGCGACCTGATGCCCCGGCGCATTCGGATAACGGTCGACGGCAATCACTTCGACGCCCAGCCGTTGCAGCGCGATGATCACCTCCTTGCCGAGTTCGCCCGCGCCGAGCAGCATGACGCGCGTGGCGGATTCAGAAAGGGGCGTGCCGATCCGTTGGCCGATCTGCATGAGGTCTCCAGATAAAAGTCGGATGAGGGTGGGATTGGGTGGAACACGATGTTAACATGCGGACCCCTCGCCGCGGCTTGCTCGCGGCGCCCGGTTTTAATCCGCACGCGAAGCGCAACGGGTCGCTACATGACGCCGCACGGCGCGGCGCACGCAGGCAGCGCCTAGTCAGTTCGCGCCAATGTCCACGAGCGCGCCGCGCGCCGAGTGCGTTACCCTTACGCCTTTGCCAGTTTGAAGAGGAACGACGCCATGCAACCACGCTTGTCCACGCGACGTCTTGCGCGCATCGCCCCTTACGCGCGCACGGCCCTCGCCGCGTTGAGCGTCGCGGCGCTGCTCGGCGCATGCGCGATTCCGAAACATCCGGATTCGGAAGCAGCCGCGCCTGACCCGTTCAACCCCGCCGCGACGCAATTGCTCGATGACACGAGTTGGACGCTCACCGCGTGGAAACAGTCGGACGGCACGGCGCGCACGGTTCCGTTCGCGAACCTCGGCACGCCGATCACGCTCACGCTTTCGACTGCCGGAGGCCAGCGGCACGCGAGCGGCTTCTCCGGCTGCAACCGCTATATGGGCTCGTACGCGCTGAAGGACGGCAAGCTCTCGTTCGGCACACTCGGCGGTACGCGCATGGCCTGCGCGACGCCGGGCGGACAGATCGAAAGCACTTATCTGAACGCGCTCACGCATATCGCGCGAACCGGCGTGCAGATGCGCGCGCCGCAGCAGATGCAGCTCGTGCTCGACAACGGCGATACGCTGGTGTTCGAGCGCAGCGGCAGTGGGGACAAATAAGCGGGAAACAGTGGTGAAGCGAACGGCGCGTGAGTTTGAGTTGTCCGGCGCGCCGCCCGCTTTGCACGAGGACGCAGGCATACTTGCGTCCGCCTTCGAAGCGTTGCGCTTCGCCGGTTTAAACTCGACGGATTGCGTTTTTGCCAATCCGTCATTCGTCGATGTCTAGTATGCACACGGTAGTTTTCGGCTGGTTCGGCGGGTCGGCCGTCTGGTTCATTCCTCTCATCTGGCGGCTCATCAAGTCGATGTTGCCGGGCGGCGCGGGCTTGCGCGGCCCCGGCACGATCCGGCTATGGCTCGGCTTCGTCTGTGCGATGGTGGCGAGCTGCACGCTCGAGGCGTCGCTGATCGGCGCGGCCGGTATGAACGCGATCGGTCACGCGCTCGCGGCGGGCTTCGGCCATCTGCTCGGGCATATCGGCACGCCGCTCGCGGCGCTCGCGCTCTTGGTCGTGAGCCTGCCGTGGCTGATCGGCTTTCACTGGAGCGAGTTCCTCGCGTGGGCGGACGGCGCGTTCGGCCTCGGCCTCGCGTCGCGCGGTCTTGCGAAACGCGACGACGAAGCGCGCCGCCATCGCGCGCTCGACGACGGTGCGCCGCCGCACATCTCCAGTTCGATGAACACGATGGCGCCAAAAAGCAAGGGGCGCTACGCGCGGCCGACCGTGTGGCGGCCGCCTGTCAAGGGACGAGCTGCGGGTGGTGCGGCTGTCGGCGGTGCGGGTTCGGTGGCGGCTGGACCGGCTGCTGGCCGGGACGCGGGGACGCGCGCGGCTGCGCAAGGGTGGCGTGGCGGGCAAGGTGTGACGCGCGGCCAGGTTGCGCCGGTTGAGCCGGTGTTGCGGACTGGTAGTGCGGCGCCGGTGCGGCAGGCGTCGGGGCAGACGCCGGTGTCTGGGTCCGGTGCTGGGAAATCGGGTTGGTCGCCGGCTGAGCCGGTTGCGCCCGCTGGGTGGTTGCGGGAAGGGAGTCCGCGGTCGGGGGCGGGTGCGAAGGTCGGCGTTGGTGGCGTCGGTGGCGTCGGTGGTGTTGGTGGTGTTGGTGGTGTTGGTGGCGTCGGTGGGGCTGCGTCGGTGGCCGTCGGCCGCGCGGCTCGCGAGCCTGCAAGCGGTGGATCGTTGCTTAGCGGAGCCGCCGCTGGTGTTTCAGGTGCGGGCGCGACTGCCGCCTACGGTGCGTCGAGTCTTGCCGCCCGCGCGGGAACAGCAGCCGACGCGACGCCGACTAGCGTGGACGTCAGTGGACGTCCTATAGCGAACAGAACCGCCGCGCCGCTCAATCGCGCGGTATCGCCAGCGCACGGGTTGTCGTCGGCTGCGCGCGTGGAGGATGCCGCGGCGGCCTCGGGCGTGCGCCGTCCGTCATCGACGGCGCCGGCCTTTACGAGGCCGATGGCCGCCGCCGAAAAAGTCACGCCGCCCGCCAGCGTCCAGGAGACGCTGCGCAGCATCGCGGAAAACGCCGCACGTTGGACGGATATGGCCGGCGTCAGCCTCGCGCGCAGTAGCGGCGCGGAAGGCGCGAAAATCGCGGGTATGAATGTAGCGTCGAAGGGTCTGGCGGGCGCTGGTTTGGTGGGCGGGGCGAGCGAGGCGGCTTCGGGAGGCCCCGGAGTCGCTTTGGGAGGTAGCGGAGCTGCTGCAGATTCACAGGGCAGCGGAGTCGAAGCCACTTTGGCACGCGCCGGAGTCGAGGCTGCTTCACGATGCACCAGCGTCGATGCCGGTTTGGTAGGTGGCGGAGCCGCGGCCGATTCACAAAGCAACGGAGTCGATGCCACTTTGGCACGCACCGGAGTCGACGCTGGTTCACCATGCGTCGAAGTCGACGCCGCTTCGGGACGCGCCGCAAGCGACGCGCCGTCCTCTGACGCGCACGCCCTTTCGCGCGACGCTGTGGAATCCGCATCCTCAACGAGCGATGCGTCGCATCAGCAGTCCGATCGCAGTGTCGAAGACGCTTCTATCGCGCCGACCGTTCAATCGGCATCGCCTACGCCCGCGGAAACGTCGCCGGAAACGGCTGTCGAAACGCCGACTCGCGCGCCGTGGACTGAAACGCAGCCCTCTGCTGCGGCCAGTCCCCCGCCAGTCGTGCAATGGCCGATCGAACCGCCTGTCATTCAAACACCGGCTGGCGCACTGACCGACCAAGCTGTACCTTCCGCGCCCGCGTTCCAGCAGGCAGCGTCTATCACGCCAGCGACACAGCCCGCAGCAGAAGCGCCCGCGCGGACAGCAGTGGCTGAACCGTCATCTGCTTTTGCATCGACGGTCGCCCCGCCGGTTGCGCCAACGACGCACGTCGCCCCGCCGCTTGCTCGCACGCCGTTCGGAATCTTCGCGAGCCGGTTGCAGCAAACGGATGCGCCGTCGCAGACGCCGCCGTGGGAACAGGAGGTGCACTCTTCGACGGAAGAACGGGAAGAGGACGCGCAAGAAGACACGCACGGTATAGCAAGCGCAAACGCGAGCACGGATACCAACCCCGACACGGACCGGAACCGCGATCCGCAACGCGAACTACCCGCTGCGCCGCCCGCGGACGACGCGCGGTTCATCGCATCTGACAACGGTTCGTGGACGCCGCACGCTGCAAGTGCAAGTGCAAGTACAAGCAAAGACGCAGCGGCAGGCGCAGCTACGCCGTCGTCGTCGGCCGATAGCGACGCGCTCGCGTCCCCTGCTCTCTCGCACGTCGAACCGAGGCTCGCTGATGTCGACAGCCCGCAAGTAGCCGAGCTCGCCGCCGCACCCGAGCAAACCATCGCACCGCCGGCATCATCGAACGTCGTGCGCTTCCCGGGTCTCGCGACGCCGATGCAAGCGCAGACGGAGGCACATGCACCGACGCACGCCGCGCCGGTCCAGCACAATAGCGTCACTGCGCCGCCGCCCGCTGCACTCGTTCAGCCGACGCCTGGCCAAAGTCATGGCCTCTTGGCACCGCTCGCTCAAGCGAACGCTGAGCGCGAGCCGACGCCCGCCCAAAATCCGGACCTCTTGGCATCGTCCGCTCAGGCTCACGCTCAAGCTCAAGCTCAAGCGAACACCGAATTCCAGCCGACGCCGCCCCAAAACCCAAGCCTCTCCGCACCACCCGCTGAGGCGCCGGCCCAGCCAACCACCGAACCCCAACGCACGCCCCTGCGCGGCCACGGTCCAACCAACGGCTTCGAATTCCACGCGCCGGCTGCGTCGATGGTCGAACTGCCCACGCTCGACCTGCTCGCGCCCGCGGACACCCACATCGAACCCGTCTCCGAGGAGAAGCTCATCGAGACAGGCCTTCTGATCGAGCAACGACTGCAGGAATTCAAAGTGCCGGTCACGGTGGTCGGCGCATCGGCCGGTCCCGTGATTACGCGCTTCGAAGTGGAACCGGCGCTCGGCGTGCGCGGCAGCCAGATCGTCGGCCTGATGAAGGACCTGTCGCGCGGTCTCGGACTCACGTCGATCCGCGTCGTCGAAACGATTCCCGGCAAGACCTGCATGGGGCTCGAGTTGCCGAACGCGAAGCGCCAGACGATCCGCCTGTCCGAGATTCTCGAAGCGAGCGTCTATCAGAATTCGCACTCGCAACTGACGCTCGCGATGGGCAAGGACATCACCGGCCATCCGGTCGTCGCCGATCTCGCGAAGGCGCCGCACATGCTGGTCGCGGGCACGACGGGTTCGGGCAAGTCGGTCGCGATCAACGCGATGATCTGCTCGCTGCTCTTCAAGGCGACGCCCGAGGAAGTGCGCCTCATCATGATCGACCCGAAGATGCTCGAGCTGTCGGTCTACGAAGGCATTCCGCATCTGCTCGCGCCCGTCGTCACCGACATGAAGCTCGCCGCCAATGCGCTGAACTGGTGTGTCGGCGAAATGGAGAAGCGTTATCGGCTGATGTCCGCAGTCGGCGTGAGAAATCTCCCTGGCTTCAATCAGAAAATTCGCGACACGGAAGCGAAAGGCAAGAAGCTCGGCAATCCGTTTTCGCTGACGCCCGAAGCGCCCGAGCCGCTCGCGCCGTTGCCGCTGATCGTCGTCGTGATCGACGAGCTTGCGGACCTCATGATGGTGGCGGGCAAGAAGATCGAGGAACTGATCGCGCGGCTCGCGCAGAAAGCGCGCGCGGCCGGCATCCATCTGATTCTGGCGACGCAGCGGCCGTCCGTCGATGTCATCACCGGGCTCATCAAGGCGAACATTCCGACGCGCGTCGCGTTCCAGGTGTCGTCGAAGATCGACTCGCGCACGATTCTCGACCAGATGGGCGCGGAGTCGCTGCTCGGCCAGGGCGACATGCTGTTCCTGCCGCCGGGCACGGGCTATCCGCAGCGCGTGCACGGCGCATTTGTCGCCGACGAGGAAGTGCATGCAATCGTCGAGTATCTGAAGCAGTTCGGCGAGCCGCAATACGAGGAAGGCATTCTCGACGGCCCTGCGACCGACGGCGGCGCGGCGCAGGACCTGTTCGGCGACTCGCCGGATGCGGAAGCCGATCCGCTTTACGACGAAGCCGTGGCGTTCGTGGTGCGCACGCGGCGCGCGTCGATTTCGTCGGTACAGCGGCAGTTGCGCATCGGCTATAACCGCGCGGCGCGTCTTGTCGAACAGATGGAGACGGCCGGGCTCGTGTCGGCGATGGGCATCAACGGCAGCCGCGAAGTGCTCGCGCCCGGGCCGGCGGAATAGCGCGCAGACCGCCGGCAAATTGCCGGCAGCAACCATGCGCGTGCATGACGCCGGTTAGCGGCGCCGCATGAACCACCAGCCACGAACAGGGGCCGCTCGAAGCGGCCCCTGTTCGTTCAACCTGCCGCCTCGCCTCCCTCACGACGGCGACACCAGCTTGAAGTCCACCGGCGAGCCGATCTCGATCCGCTTGGGATTCGCTTCCAGCAAACCGCTCTGCTGATCGCGCCGGAACACATAGACGGTATCGCTGTTCTGATTGCCGACGATCAGCCATTTGCCGGTCGGATCGATTGCAAACTCGCGCGGCGACTTGCCGAGACTCGATTGACGCCCGATCTTCTTCAGATGTCCATTCGTCGGATCGACGGAGAAGATCACGATCTCGTTCGCATCGCCGCGATTGGTCGCGTAGAGAAAGCGCCCGTCCGGCGACAGATGAATCGCCGCCGCGCCTACCGCGCCCTTGAAGCCCGGCTCGGTCAGCGGGATGGTCTGGACCTGCGTGAGCTTGCCGTCGGCGTAATTGAACGTGCTGACGGTCGCGGCGAGTTCGCTCGTCAGGTAGGCGTGCTTGCCGTCGGCGCCGAAAACCAGGTGCCGCGGACCGGTGCCTGGCTTCTCCTGCGTGTAGCGCCAGTCGGTCGGACTGAACAAACCGCGGCTGCCGTCAGCCGTGTAGCGGTACGAGTACAGCTTGTCGGCGCCGAGATCCTGCGCGAAAAGATAGTGCCCGTCCGGAGAAAACACCGTCGAGTGCACGTGCGCGTTGTCCTGGCGCCCCTTGACCGGACCGCTGCCTTCATGATGCACGGTCAGCACCGACGCGCCGAGTTGCCCGTCGGCTTGCACCGGCAAAACGGAGAAGCTGCCGCCCGGATCGGCCGCGACCGAATAGTTCGCGGCGAGCAGGTATTTGCCGTCCGGCGAGAGACTCAGGAAGCACGGGTCGTTGCCATCGGCGGAAACCTTGTTGAGAAAGGTCAACTGGCCGCTCGCGGCGTCGAAGCGAAACGCGCTGACGCCGCCGCGCTGGCTCGCCGGTCCGTTGTCGCCCGGCAGCTCGTTGACCGCGTAGACGAAGCGGCGGTCGCGGCTCACCACCAGGTACGACGGGTTCACCGTCTGCGCGACGGACACGCGTGTGGCGTCGCCCGTCTTCGTGTCGAAGCGATAGACGTACAAGCCTTCGCTCTTGCCGCCGGTGTAGGTGCCGACCAGCAGGTTATAGACGGCGTCGGCGGGAGCGGAACCGGCACCCGAACCGGCGTCTTGCGCGAACGCGGGCGAAGCGGCAATCGAGACCATGAGCGCGAAACCTTTTATGATCGAGCGGGCGGAGTGCATGGGAGACCACGCGCGCACGCGTCGTGAAGAAGACCGGTCAGGAGCTGGCGCGGCAGGCACAGCGTCCCGGTGACGAAGAAGCATACGACCTCCTCTACGTGGATTATGAGAGCAAAGCGGTTGTCATCGTGCCTCTGGTCTGCCGCGCCGAAGTCGAGCGTTATTCTTGTCGGGCAAGTATAAAAGCGTTGCAACGGATCATGCAGCGAAGCGGCCTGCCGTGTCGCCGCGGCGAATCGTCGGGCGGCATGACGACTGCATCGGTAGCAATTGCCCTGCCTCTCGGGGACGTTTTTAATCGCGTGTCACCACACTACGGAGTTTTCATGAACATCACACTGAGCCTGGGCCCGCTGGTTTCGCTGATCGCCGGCATTCTGATTCTCGTGATGCCGCGGCTGTTGAACTACATCGTCGCGTTGTATCTGATCATCATCGGGATCATTGGTATTTTTGGCGTGGGCTCGTCGCACTTCTGACCGGAGAAGCCGGGCGCAGGACGGCCCGGCTTCTCTCGTTGGTAAAAGACGTGGATGCAGCGGGAAAGAATGCCGTAGGGGGAGCAACGGCGCGCGAAGACGCACGCGCGCCGGCGCGACCGCACCGTTCATTGGCGCGCGTTAAGCGATAGATATCATGCGTTCAAACGGCACAGCGCATCCGGCCGCAGCCGGCCGCCGACACCTGCGTCGCAGACGCGACTCAGCCGTTCGAAAGCTGTTCGAGGCGCCAGCGCCCCTGCAGCGACAACGCGCCGACGGCATAATGGCCGTCACCTTCCTGATAGCGCCGGAAGCAGGCGCGTTCGATCAGAAAGCTCGCGGCAGTCTGCATGCCATTGCGGCTGAGACCGAGGCGGCTATGATCGAGTGGCAGCATGGAATCGTCCGCGAGTTGGCTCGCGGCGGAGAGAATCGTGATGCAGTCGGATTTTGACGGATTCAGCATGGCTTTCGTCCTCCAAACGGCGTGTGCATGCGCGATGGGCAAGCCGGCTTCGCAAACCCGAAAGTTTTAGGCATCGGCTGGATTACTGATTGTAGGCAGCCATTTGACAATTACAACCCGCGTTTTGCCGCATTGTGTGCGGTGAACCAAACTGCAACCCGCAAGTCCGGAAGAAACCAGTGGGGCGCAGCCGAACTTGCCGCGCCCGCTACTCAAAACGATCAACGTACATTAGGTATCGAAACGCACGGCCATGCCCGCACTCATCGAAGACTATGCGCTCATCGGCGACGGCCACACGGCCGCGCTCGTCTCACGCGAAGGTTCCGTCGACTGGCTCTGCTGGCCGCGCTTCGACTCCGGCGCCTGCTTCGCCGCGCTGCTCGGCACGCCGGACCACGGCCGCTGGCTGATCTGCCCCGATAGCGGCAGCGGCAGCGGCACCGAGACCGACGCCGACAGCGGCAGCGACACGCCGCCGAAAATCACCCGCCGTTATCGCGGCGAAACGCTGATCCTCGAGACCGACTTCGAAACGCCCGAAGGCGCGGTCACGCTCGTCGACTTCATGCCGCCGGGCAACGGCTGGTCGGAGATGGTGCGCATCGTCGTCGGCAAGCGCGGCACCGTGCGCATGAAGATGGAACTGGTGCTGCGCTTCGACTACGGCTTTTCGATTCCGTGGGTCGACCGCCTGAAGCACGAGAGCGGGATTCGCGCGATCGTCGGTCCGGACAACGCGGTGCTGCGCACGCCCGTCGATCTGCGCGGCGAGAACATGAAGACGGTTGCCGAGTTCACCGTCAGCGAAGGCGAGCGCGTGCCGTTCTCGCTCGCGTACTCGGCCTCGCATCTGCGGCTGCCGCCCGCGCGCGATCCGCATACGGCGCTGGCGCGCACCGAGAATCACTGGCTCGAATGGTCGGCGCGCGGCACCATCGAAGGCAAATGGGCCGAGCCGATTCGCCGCTCGCTGATCACGCTGCGGGCGCTCGCGTATGAACCGACCGGCGGAATCGTCGCCGCGCCCACGACGTCGCTGCCGGAACAGCTCGGCGGCACGCGCAACTGGGACTACCGCTACTGCTGGCTGCGCGACGCGACGATCACGCTGCTCGCGCTGATGCGCGGCGGCTACTACGACGAGGCGCGCGCCTGGCGTACCTGGCTCGGCCGCGTGATGGCCGGCGCGCCCGACCAGTTGCAGATCATGTACGGCCTGGCCGGCGAGCGGCGCCTGACCGAATACGAGGTCGACTGGCTGCCCGGCTATTGCGGCGCGAAGCCGGTGCGGATCGGCAACAACGCGGTCGGACAGCTCCAGCTCGACGTGTATGGTGAAGTCATGAACGCGCTGCATCTCGCGCGGGTCGGCGGCCTGCAGGCAGACGACACCGCGTGGAACGTGCAGTGCGCGCTGCTGCGTCACCTCGGCACGATCTGGCAGCAACCCGACGAAGGCATCTGGGAAACGCGCGGCGGCCGCCAGCATTTCACTTTCTCGAAGGTGATGGCGTGGGTCGCGTTCGACCGCGCGCTGGCATCGGCGGAAATGTTCAATCTCGAGGGGCCGCTCGACGAATGGCGCGCCACCCGCGCGCAGATTCACGCGGAAGTCTGCGACAAGGCGTGGAACGCTTCGCGCAATGCGTTCTCGCAGACGTACGGCAGCGATCAGCTCGACGCTAGCCTGCTGCTGCTGCCGCTCGTCGGCTTCTTGCCGCCGCACGATCCGCGCGTGAAAGGCACGGTGGAGGCGATCGAGCGCGACCTGATGCACGACGGCTTCGTAATGCGCTACCGCACCACCGAATTCGACGACGGCCTGCCGCCGGGGGAAGGCACGTTTCTGGCTTGTTCGTTCTGGATGGTGGACAACCTGGCGCTGCAAGGCCGCCTCGACGAAGCCATTGCCATGTACGAACGGCTGCTCGGCCTCTGTAACGACGTCGGGCTCCTCGCCGAGGAATACGATCCGGCGGCAAAGCGGCTCGTCGGCAACTTCCCGCAGGCGTTCTCGCATGTGGCGCTCGTCAACACGGGCCTGAACCTGATGAAGCACGAACAGGCGATGGCGCGCGCAACCGGGCAGCCGTCGCATAACGGCACGGAAGATGCTGAACTTAAGGCTGCTGCAAGCCCTGATGGCGGCGCAGCAGCATCGCCAGTAGCATGATTCGATGACATTTTTACGGATCGGCGCCGCCGGAATGCTGCATTGCACAAGTATCCTGCTTTCTATATGATCGAACTGTCTGTCGGCCTATAACCGATCTACCAACAACCAAGAATGGCCAGCCGCAACGCCACATGCGTGTTTGCGAAGCCCCATGCGAACCGCTTAAAACGGAGCACCCATGCTCTATCAACTGCACGAATTCCAGCGGGCTATGCTGAGCCCGCTCACCGCCTGGGCCCAGGCCGCGTCGAAATCGTTCGCGAATCCTGCTAGCCCGCTGGCTTACGTGCCCGGCGCTACCCGCCTTTCGGCCGGTTACGAACTGCTCTACCGGCTCGGCAAAGACTATGAGAAGCCGGAGTTCAACCTCCATCAGATCGTCAAGGACGGCCACAACATCCCGATCATCGAACAGACGATCGTCGAGAAGCCGTTCTGCCGCCTGCTGCGCTTCAAGCGTTTCGCCGACGACAGCGACGCCGTCACGCAACTGAAAGACGAGCCGGTCGTGCTGGTGTGCGCGCCGTTGTCGGGCCACCATGCCACGCTGCTGCGTGACACAGTGCGCACGCTGCTCCAGGACCATAAGGTTTACCTGACAGACTGGATCGACGCGCGCATGGTCCCGCTGGAAGACGGCGAGTTTCATCTGGACGATTACGTCGCCTACATTCAGGATTTCATCCGCCACATCGGCGCGAAGAATCTGCATGTGATCTCGGTGTGCCAGCCGACTGTGCCGGTGCTTGCCGCCATTTCGCTGATGGCGAGCCGCGGCGAAGAGACGCCGCGCACCATGACGATGATGGGCGGCCCCATCGACGCGCGCAAGAGCCCGACTTCGGTGAACTCGCTCGCCACGCAGCATTCGTACGAGTGGTTCGAAAACAACGTGATCTTCACGGTGCCGCCGAACTATCCGGGCGTGGGCCGCAAGGTCTACCCGGGCTTCCTGCAGCACACCGGCTTCGTCGCGATGAACCCGGAACGTCACGCGGCTTCGCACTGGGACTTCTATCAGAGCCTGTTGCGCGGCGACGAAGACGACGCGGAAGCGCATCGCCGCTTCTACGACGAGTACAACGCGGTGCTCGACATGGACGCCGACTATTACCTCGACACGATCCGCGTCGTGTTCCAGGAATTCAGTTTGGCCGAGGGCACGTGGGACGTGGCCGGCGAACGCGTGCGGCCGCAGGACATCACGAAGACGGCGCTCTTCACGATCGAGGGCGAGCTGGACGATATTTCCGGCGACGGCCAGACCTATGCCGCGCACGAGCTGTGCACCGGCATTCCGGAAAAGCACAGGCGTCACTTCACGGCTGAGAAGTGCGGCCACTACGGTATTTTTTCGGGCCGCCGCTGGCGCACGATCATCTATCCGCAGTTGCGCGACTTCATCCTCGAGCACAACAAGGCGCCGAAGGTCGTGAAGGAAAAAGCCGAAGTCTGAACGCGGCTCACGCTATGCAGCATATGAAACGGCCTCCTGACGGAGGCCGTTTGCTTATGCGTGCATCTCGAGGCAATGCGGGTCTATCAAGTCCAACGCAAGACGCCGCCCTACTTCCGCAACAGATACGCAAGCAGCAGTTCGGTGTTCATCTGAATCACTTCGCTGCGTTCGCCCGGACTGCTGAAATCGCGGCCAAGCGTGGCTTCGAGCGTGAAGCGGTTCGACACGATGTAGTAACCCATGCCCGAGAGCGTCACGTAGAAGCGCAGCGGATCGACGTTCGTGCGAAACAGACCCGCGCGCTGGCCTCGCTCGAGAATGCTGCCGAGCGTGGCGACGATCGGCGAAATCATTTCGCGGATGCGCGTGGACTTCTGCATATAACGCGCCTCGTGCAGATTTTCGTTGTTGACGAGGCGCAGCAGTTCGGGATGATCGCGGTAGTAATCCCAGACAAAATGCGCGAGGCGTGTAACGGCTTCCACCGGCGCAATGCCGTTCAGCTCGAGCGTGCGCTCGGCTTCGTTGAGCGCGCTGAACGCGTGCTCGAGTACTGCCGTGAAAAGCTGCTCCTTGCTACCGAAGTAGTAATAGAGCATGCGCTCATTCGTCTCCGCGCGGCGGGCGATCTGATCGACGCGCGCGCCGAATAGCCCACCATTTGCGAACTCTTCGGCTGCCGCAAGCAGAATGCGGCGCCGGGTGCCTTCAGGATCTCTTTTGATTTTCGGCTGATTCATGGTGGCATGGTCTTCGTGAGCCGCGTTATCCGGATCGCACCGCCGGCCTCTCCTCGGGCCTTGCACCGACAGCACTGGACGGCTGGTTGGAGGGAAAACCCTTCTGCGGTCTTTCGAAAAAGGCGCTTCGATTATGGCACATGGATTGCGGATGGCAATTGGGGAAATCGGCGATAATGTGGTGCTTAGTTCAAGCTGTGCGGCCGCCCGCCGAGACGCGCTTGAGTCGCCTGCTAGTCGCCTGCTAGTCCTTTGCTGCTCCCCCGCGAGTCCCCTGCCCGGCCTTGCTTCGCCCCACCTTGTGACCGTGACACTGATTAAAACACTCGCAGATCGCATCGAAGATCTGCTTCCCCAGACGCAATGCACCAAGTGCGGTTATCCGGCGTGCCGTCCGTATGCCGAGGCCGTCGCGTGCGGCGAAGCGAGCTACAACCAGTGCCCGCCGGGCGGTGCCGAAGGCGTCGCGCGGCTGGCCGCCCTGCTCGGCAAGCCGGTGATTCCGCTTAATCCTGCCAATGGCGTCGAACGGCCGCGGCCGCTCGCGGTCATCGACGAACAGATCTGCATTGGCTGCACGTTGTGCATGCAGGCGTGTCCCGTCGACGCAATAGTTGGGGCACCGAAACACATGCATACGGTCGTCGCGGAGCTGTGCACGGGTTGCGACCTGTGCGTGCCGCCGTGTCCCGTCGATTGCATTTCGATGCAGCCCGTCACCGGCGAGGCGACCGGCTGGGACGCATGGAGCCAGCCGCAGGCCGACGCGGCGCGCGAACGTCACGAGCGGCGCGACGCGCGTCTCGCGCAGGAACGCGAAGCCGCCGAAGCGCGTGTTGCGGCGCGGCGAAGCAGCGCGGGCGCTGTTGGCACGGCTGTTGGTGAACCGCCGGCCAGTGCGCCGCCGGCTGGTGCGTCTGCGTCAGCGGCGGCGGCATTGTCCGCGCCGGCAACTGACGACGCCGAAGCGAAGAAGCGCGCGATCATCCAGGCCGCGCTCGAACGCGCGCGCAAGAAGAAGGAAGAACTGGCGGCCAAAGGCCAGGCGCCGTTGAACACCGAGCACGTCAGCGCGGACGTGCAGGCGCAAATCGACGCAGCGGAAGCGCGCCGACGCCGCCTTGGACTCGCCGACAACAACGACAACAACAACGCCGACACCGACACAGCCGCCGCGAACACGCCGCCAATCCCGGCCGGCACGCGCAATCCACGCTAACGCCAACTGCAACCGCCTCCGCCCACTCAGCCCGCCCAGCATGAACGCGAACAAACGCCGCGCCATCTACGAAACGCTTCAGAGCCTCAATCCGCATCCCACCACCGAACTGGAGTACACGACACCGTTCGAACTGCTGATTGCCGTGCTGCTGTCGGCGCAGGCCACGGACGTCTCAGTGAACAAGGCGATGCGCAAGATGTTTCCGGTCGCGAATACGCCGCAGAAGGTGCTCGAACTCGGCGAGGAAGGCGTCGCGAACTACATCAAGACGATCGGCCTGTACCGCAACAAGGCGAAGAACGTGATCGCGACTTGCCGCATCCTCATCGAGCAGTATGGCGGCGAGGTGCCCGAGGACCGTGAGGCGCTGGAAAGCCTGCCGGGCGTCGGACGCAAGACGGCGAATGTGATTCTGAATACGGCGTTCGGTCATCCGACCATCGCCGTCGACACGCACATCTTTCGGGTTGCGAATCGAACCGGGCTCGCTCCCGGCAAGGACGTCCGCGCGGTCGAAGCGGCGCTCGAAAAATTTACGCCCGACGAGTTCAAGAAGGACGCGCATCACTGGCTGATCCTGCACGGCCGCTATGTTTGCAAGGCGCGCCGGCCCGAGTGCTGGCATTGCGCGATCGAACCGCTGTGCGAGTTCCGGCCGAAGACGCCACCGCCCGATCTTTGAGCCGGCGCACGCTCAGCGGGCGCACGCTCAGCGGACCACGGCAGTGGCGCGTAAAATGATCGCTCGTGTGCGCCGCATGCTGTGCGCCGCCTGCTTCTCCCACTCTCACTCCCCACTCAAGACACCCGTCCCACGATGTTCAATCCGAGCCGCGACGAAGTCCGTCAATTCTTCACCGAGACCTGGCGCAAGCAGCGCGAAGGCGCGATCCTGACGCCGCTCGAAGCGATGGCCGCCGACTGGATCGCCGAGCATCCCGAGTATCACGCGGAGCTGACCGATGCCGAGGCCGCCCAGGCGCAGGACTACTCGCCCGAGCGCGGACAGACCAATCCGTTCCTGCATCTGTCGATGCATCTGGCCATCAGCGAGCAGTTGTCGATCGATCAGCCGCCCGGCATCCGCGCCGCGCACGAGCGTCTTGCCGCGCGCCTCGGCTCCGCACACGACGCGCAGCACGCGATCATGGAGTGCCTCGGCGAAACCATCTGGGAAGCGCAGCGCACCGGCCTGCCGCCGGACACCGACGCGTATCTGCAACGGATCGAACGGCGCGCGACACGCGATTAACGCCGCATAGCGCGAACCTGAAACCCGCGCGCCAAAGCAAAACACCCCGCGAAAAGCGGGGTGTTTTGCAATCGATCGCTCAAACGGCGGCGCGCTTACTTCTTCTGCACCAGATCGCCCTTCAGCGATTCGACATAAGCGGCGATGTCTTTCATGTCCGATTGCGACAGGCTTTGCACCTGAGCCTGCATGATCGCGTTGTTGCGGCCCATGTGCGGGTTGCCGTTGCCCATCTGATACTGACGCAGCGCCCAGTAGACGTAATCGGCGTGCTGACCGGCGAGCTTCGGATACTCCGGGCTCACCGGCTTGTTCAGGTTCGGACCGTGGCATGCCGCGCAGTTGTGGCTCTCGGACAGCACCTTGCCGTTGCCGGCGTCGGCCGCGTGGGCGACGCTCGCTGCAACCAGACCGAATACTGCCGCCGACGCGCATGCAGCCTTGAACACCGTGTGGAGTGCCTGTTGGGGCTTATTCATGAATTCTCCTATCCCGCGAATTTAATAGCCGTGTGACTGGTTGGATAACCGCAGCCGGTCACTTGTCGGGATTGTTTTTCGATGAGGAATTTTGCGCCGCGTAGTAAGCAGCGATGTCGGCGATGTCCTGATCCGATAGCGACGCGGTGATCGCGTGCATCGTTTCGAAGTGGCGGTCGCCCTTCTTGTAGCCGCGCAGCGCGTTTTCGAGGTACGCCTGGTTCTGGCCGCCTAGCATGGGCACGCGATACACCTCAGGATAAGCCGTGCGATATTCAGGGATACCGTGGCAGCCAATACACATCGCGACCTTGCCCTGGCCCGCTTTCGCGTTGCCGACGACATCCGCTGCCTGCGCAATGGCCGCATAGCCCGCGAGCACCGACAGCGCTGCGATCACGACGTGTTTGCCGACGAATTTGTTCATAGCATGTAACCTGGCTTGAGGGGAAACGGGCGCCCAAAAAGGCAACGGCCCGCGCCGTTTTTCTTATAGGGAGCCACGCAGGCCAAAAAAATCGGGCTAATTGTACCGCGACGCCGCGCCGAACGTCCACCGCGCGGGGCGCACGGCCCGGCGCGGCTGCCTGCGCACGGCGCCGCGCCACGCTGCGTCACGTTTGCGCGGCCACGCGAAGCACCGCCCACAGCGCGGCTGCAACCTTACGCGAGGCGGTTTCAGGGCAACAGGGCTTCTGACTTATACTGGGTTTTTTCCCACGCCAGAGAGCACCTCGCCATGCGTTTCGAAGGCTCATCGCAGTACGTCGCCACCGACGACCTCAAGCTCGCGGTCAACGCCGCGATGACGCTCAAGCGCCCGCTGCTGATCAAAGGCGAGCCGGGCACCGGGAAAACCATGCTGGCCGAAGAAGTCGCCGCCGCGCTCGGCATGCCGCTTCTGCAGTGGCACATCAAGTCGACCACCAAGGCGCAGCAAGGCCTGTACGAATACGACGCGGTCTCGCGCCTGCGCGATTCGCAACTCGGCGACGAGCGCGTCAAGGACATCCGCAACTACATCGTCAAGGGCGTGCTGTGGCAGGCGTTCGAGTCGGACGAGCAAACCGTGCTGCTGATCGACGAGATCGACAAGGCCGACATCGAATTTCCGAACGACCTGCTGCGCGAGCTCGACCGCATGGAGTTCTACGTGTACGAGACGCACGAGCTGATCCGCGCGAAGCAGCGGCCGCTCGTCATCATTACGTCGAACAACGAGAAAGAGTTGCCCGACGCGTTTTTGCGCCGCTGCTTTTTCCACTACATCAAGTTTCCCGATCCGGCCACGATGCAGCAGATCGTCGAGGTGCATTACCCCGGCATCAAGAAGGATCTGCTGGCCGCGGCCATGCAGAGCTTCTTCGAACTGCGCAACGTGGCGGGGCTGAAAAAGAAGCCGTCCACGTCGGAATTGCTCGACTGGCTCAAGCTGCTGCTCGCCGAAGACATTCCGCCCGAAGCGCTGCGCTCGTCGGATCAGAAGCAGATCATCCCGCCGCTCGCCGGCGCGCTGCTGAAGAACGAGCAGGACGTGAGCCTCTTCGAGCGGCTCATTTTCATGAATCGCAATAACCGTTGAATCCCTATTGAGCGATATCGGGCGCTCTTGAGTGCTCGCGCCGCAGAGGACCCAGCATGCTGATCGACTTCTTCTACTCGCTGCGCGCCGCGAAGCTGCCCGTGTCGGTGAAGGAATACCTGACGCTGCTCGAGGCGCTCAAAGCCAACGTGATCGCGCCGTCGCTCGACGATTTCTACTACCTCGCGCGCATGACGCTCGTGAAGGACGAGCAGTATTTCGACAAGTTCGACCAGGCGTTCGGCGCGTATTTCAACGGCGTCGCGAAGGCTTCGGAGCTTGCCTTCGACGTCCCGCTCGACTGGCTGAAAAAGAAGCTGCAACGCGATCTGTCGCCCGAAGAAAAAGCGCAGATCGAAGCGATGGGCGGCATCGACAAGCTGATGGAACGCCTGAAGCAGCTCTTCGACGAGCAGAAAGAGCGGCACGAGGGCGGCAATAAATGGATCGGCACTGGCGGCACGTCGCCGTTCGGCAATGGCGGCTATAACCCGGAAGGCGTGCGCATCGGCGGCGACTCGGCGGGCAATCGCACGGCGGTCAAGGTCTGGGAAGCGCGCGCCTATCGCGATTACGACGATCAGGTCGAAATCGGCACGCGCAACATCAAGGTGGCGCTGCGCCGCTTGCGCCGCTTCGCGCGCGAAGGCGCGGCCGAAGAGCTCGACCTGCCCGACACGATCCGCAGCACCGCCGCGAACGCCGGCTGGCTCGACCTGAAGATGGTGCCCGAGCGGCACAACAAGGTGAAGGTGCTGATGCTGCTCGACGTCGGCGGCTCGATGGACGATCACATCAAGCGCACCGAGGAGCTCTTTTCCGCCGCGAAGGCCGAGTTCAAACACCTCGAGTTTTATTACTTCCACAACTGCGTGTACGACTTTCTGTGGAAGAACAACCGCCGCCGTCACGCCGAGCGCACGCCGACGTGGGACGTGCTGCACAAGTTCACGTCCGACTACAAGCTGATCTTCGTCGGCGACGCGACCATGAGCCCTTACGAAGTACTGCAACCGGGCGGCTCCGTCGAATACAACAACACCGAGGCCGGCGCCGTGTGGCTGCGCCGCCTCGCCGATCATTTCCCGCATCACGCGTGGCTCAATCCCGAACCGGAAGGCTTGTGGGCGTATCGCCAGTCGGTCAGCGCGATTCGCGACGTGCTCGGCCACCGCATGTATCCGCTCACGCTCGCGGGCCTCGAGTCCGCGATGCGCATGCTGAGCAAATAGACCCACCGAAACGCACCCGCCCCACTCGCCCCCCCCGCCCCACTCTCAACGACAAGAAAGCATTGGCATGAACCGCTCGTCTTCGCCTGAACTGGCCAACTCCGGCATCGCGCCGCGCCGCTTCAATCCGTTCGCCGACACCTCCCTATCGGCCATCGTCGCCGGCTTCGTCGCGATGATGACGGGCTACACGAGTTCGCTCGTGCTGATGTTTCAGGCGGGCCAGGCCGCGCACCTGAGCAACGCGCAGATTTCGTCGTGGATCTGGGCGTTGTCGATCGGCATGGCGGTTTGCACAATCGGGCTGTCGCTGCGCTTTCGCGCGCCGATCGTCATTGCATGGTCGACGCCCGGCGCGGCGCTGCTCGTCTCGTCGCTGCCGCATGTGCCTTACGCGGAGGCGATCGGCGCGTTTATCGTCTGCGCGTTGCTGCTGACCGTCGTTGGTCTGACAGGATGGTTCGATACGCTGATGAAGAAAATTCCGGCGGGCATCGCGTCGGCCTTGCTGGCGGGCATCCTGTTCGAGATCGGCATTGAGATATTTCGCGCCGCGCAGTTCCAGACCGCGCTCGTGCTGACGATGTTTCTGACCTACCTGATCGTCAAACGCGTCACGCCGCGCTATGCGATTCCCGCGACGCTGATCGCCGGCACCGTTGCCGCGGGCGCGCTCGGCCTGCTCGATTTCAGCCACTTTCAGATCGCGCTCGCGCATCCGGTGTTCACGATGCCGGCGTTTTCGGTGGCCGCGAGCATCAGCATCGGCATTCCGCTTTTCGTGGTCGCGATGGCTTCGCAGAACGTGCCCGGCATCGCCGTGCTGCGCGCGGACGGCTACACGACGCCCTCGGCGCCGCTGATTTCGACGACCGGTATCGCGTCGCTGCTGCTCGCGCCGTTCGGCTCGCACGGCATCAATCTTGCCGCGATCACGGCGGCCATCTGCACCGGCCGCGAAGCGCACGAGAACCGCGACAAACGCTACACGGCCGCGGTCTGGTGCGGCATTTTCTATCTGATCGCCGGCATTTTCGGGGCGACGATCGCGGCGCTGTTCGCGGCGTTCCCGCGCGAGCTGGTCGTTTCCGTGGCGGCGCTGGCGCTGTTCGGCTCGATTATGAGCGGCCTGACCAACGCGATGCAGGACGCGAGGCAGCGCGAAGCGGCGCTCGTGACCTTCATGGTGACGGCGTCGGGACTGACGCTGCTGTCCATCGGCTCCGCGTTCTGGGGCCTGGTCGCGGGCGTGCTGACGCAGGTCGTGTTGAATGCGCGGCGTGCCTGACGCCAGGCGGCAGCACGCGGCGGCGCAAGCCGTGCGGCGCCGCGGCGCACGGTCGCTGAAATAGCCGTGAACGGATCGGCGGCGCACACTGTCAATACTGCATCAGGCGATCCGCCATAAAATAGAAGCATCCGGCAGCGTTTCCCGGCAACATCGGGTGAGCGTTGCAGCGTGACTCGCGGCCGCCGGCCTGAAGCGGTCTTTCAATCCGGCGGCGACTCATTCCCCCTGAACCACGGCGCATGCGCCCTGAAGGCACGAATATGACAACCGCACTCGATCAACTCAAGCAGTACACGACCGTCGTGGCCGATACCGGCGACTTCCAGCAGCTCGCGCAATACAAGCCGCAGGACGCGACCACCAATCCGTCGCTGATTCTGAAAGCCGTGCAGAAAGACGACTATCGTCCGCTGCTCGAAAAGACGGTGAAAGATCACGCGTCGAAGCCAATGGGCGCGATCATCGACCAGTTGCTGATCGCCTTCGGCACCGAGATCCTGAAGATCATCCCGGGCCGCGTGTCGACCGAAGTGGACGCGCGTCTTTCGTTCGACGTACAGGCCTCGATCGCCAAGGGCCGCGAACTGATCGCGCTGTACAAGGAGCACGGTATCGATCGCGAGCGCGTGCTGATCAAGCTGGCTTCCACGTGGGAAGGCGTGCGCGCCGCCGAAGTGCTGCAAAAGGAAGGCATCAACTGCAACATGACGCTGCTGTTCTCGCTCGCCCAGGCCGCGGCCTGTGCCGAAGCGGGCGCGAAGCTGATCTCGCCGTTCGTCGGACGCATTTACGACTGGTATAAGAAAAATGCCGGCAGCGCGTGGGACGAAGCGAAAGACGGCGGTGCGAACGATCCGGGCGTTCAGTCGGTGCGCCGCATTTACGGCTACTACAAGAAGTTCGGCTACAAGACCGAGGTGATGGGCGCGAGCTTCCGCACCACGGGTCAGATTCTGGAACTGGCCGGCTGCGATCTGCTGACCATCAGTCCGGATCTGCTGCAAAAGCTGCATGAAAGCACGGACAAGGTGGAGCGCAAGCTCTCGCCGGAAAGCTCGCAGGACGCCAATATCGAGCGAGTGCCGGTCGACGAATCGTCGTTCCGCTTCCTCGTCAACGACGAGGCGATGGCAACCGAAAAGCTGGCCGAAGGCATCCGCGCGTTTGCGGCGGACGCGGTCAAGCTGGAAAAGCTGATCGAAGCGCTGCGTTAAGGCGCTGGACGGCAGACTCGCCGCCATCCATCGTGCGATTCAATCATGCGGCCCCGAACCTTGCGGTTCGGGGCCGTTTGCTGTTTACGGCCGGTCGTTTTATCGGCTGATTCACTCGTTTTTTTGTGCAGCGCGGTGATCGCGCGAGTCGTCTTTTCCGCACGACACAAAGTCACAAACGCCCGAACGCCGTTGCCTAAAATGGTCTGCACGCCCGCGGTTTCCGCAGTTTCCTTTGCCGTCTGGCAGCGCGGGCATTCACATCCTTATTTCTGGAGGCAACGATGGAAGTCCAACCGTACGTATTCTTCAACGGGCGTTGCGAAGAAGCGCTCGATTATTACCGCCAGCATCTGGGCGCCGAAGTCACGTTCATGATGCGTTTCAAGGACGCGCCGCCCGATCCGCAAAACACGCCGCGCCCCGGCGTCGAAGAAAAGATCATGCATGCGAACGTGCAGATGGGCTCGACTCAATGGATGGCGTCCGACGGCAACTGCGATCAGGACGCGAAGCCGATGAGCGGCTTCAGTCTGTCGCTGACCGCGGACGATACGGCGTCGGCGCAAAAGTACTTCAACGCGCTCGCCGACGGCGGCCAGATCGTCATGCCCTGGGGCGAAACGTTCTGGAGCAAGGGCTTCGGCATGGCGGTGGACCGCTTCGGTCTGATGTGGATGGTGACGCTGCCGCCGCATGAGTGAGCGGTGGTAGACCGCGGTGGGCGGCGGTGGGCGCTAGCGTCGGCCGCCATCGCCTAGGTCTTCTGCAGAATCCGCGAGTGCCGCTCGATGTTCCAGTTCGGCTCGGTCTCGAGGAGCGCCGCGCGTAAGCGCTCGATCTGTTCCGCGAGCCGCTGCCCGAGCCAATACGGTCCTTGCAGATCGGGCGGCAAGGCGAGCGCCGCGTTGCCCGTCGTCGGCGCGGGCGGTGAGCCGGGCGGCGACGCGGACGCACTATCGGTCAACGCAGCGCCGCTTGCCGACGTACCACTCACCGGAATCCCAAAGTGCGTCGCGCGGCCAAAGCGCAGGCCGCGCGCAATCGCCAGCAAAATCGTACGCACGGCCCGCACTTCCGCGCCGCATCGCTGCGCATACGCGGCGCGCGCGGCGGCGTCGGCCTGCATCAGCGGACCGGTCGCGAGCAGCTCCAGCGAACTGAGCACCGAGCGATGCAAGCGCTGAATCTCCTCGAGCTTCGCCTGCGGCACATCGATTTCCTTCGCCACCGAAGGCATCAGCGAGCGCAGTTGCACGAGCCGCCGGTTGATCTCGAGAAAGCGCTTGACCTGCTCTTCGTCGCCGATCGTTTCGCCTTCCAGCAAACGCGTATAGATGCGCGCGCATTCGCGCAGATTGGCCGCGATCCCGTAGCGCCAGGAATACGTCGCGTGCAGCGGCAACGCGAACGAAAACGCGAGTGCGATCACGATGCCGATCAGCACGTTCAGCGTGCGCCACAGGCCGACGTCGATCACATTGTCGCCATGACCCGCGACGATGCACATCGTGATGGCCGTCAACAGACCGATATATCCCGACGCGCCGATAGCGAACCACGCGCAGATCGCCGCGACGATCGACATCAGCACGTACGTCAGCGGCAACGAGCCGATGAGATTCTGCTGCACGATCAGCAGCAAGCCGATCGACGCGCCCAGCAGCGTACCCGCGGCGCGCTCCGCGGCCTTCTTGCGGATATTGCCGTGATGCTGCAATCCGCCGATCACGACCAGCAACGTCACCGACGACCAGATGCCGTGCGGAATGTCGATACCGGTGGTCGCGAGAATCGAGAACAGCATCGCCAGTCCCACGCGCAGACTGTGCAGCACTTTTGCGTGCCGGTAGCGGTAATACGGCGACGTGACCGCGCGAACCATGCGGCTCACCGCCGAGCGGCGCGGAACGACGGTGCGGGAATCGGCAGAAGCCATGGCGGGAGCGGCAGCGCTTTTGGAGGTAGTTCCGCTATCCTGCCCTGGACTGCGCCGCAAATACAAACGCCCGCGGAGTTTCGTCCGCGGGCGCCTGGGTTAGGTTGCGTCGGGTCTTAGCTTTCCACGACGTCCAGATAGTCTTCCGGACGCGTGCGGTCTTCGGCGCGCTGCATGCCGAACGCGCGCACCAGCAGGCTCACCACCACGGCCACGACCAGATTCACGATCAGCGACCACACCGCCGCATAGCCCGGAATCGCCATGCCGAACAGGTGAATCGTGAAGATCGAGCCGGCGAGCTTCAGCGAAATCGCCATCCACGTACCCGTTGCGATGCCGACTGCCCAGCCGATCAGCAAGCCGCGATAGTCGAGCACGCGCGTGTACAGTCCGAGCACGATGGCCGGCAGCGTCTGGATGATCCAGATACCGCCGAGCAGCTGCAACTGGATCGCATACGTGAGCGGCAACGCCAGAATGAACGCGACCGCGCCGACCTTGACGATCAGCGACACCAGCTTCGCGACGTTGGTCTCCTGCTCGTGCGTCATGTTGCGGTTCACGAACTCCTTGTGGATGTTGCGCGTGTACAGGTTCGCTGCCGCAATCGACATGATCGCCGCCGGCACCAGCGCGCCGATGCCGATCGCCGCGAACGCCACGCCGACGAACCACGACGGGAAGAAGTGCAGGAACAGCGCCGGCACCGCGAAGTTCGGGCCGAACGCCTTGAAGTACGGCGCGAATTCCGGCATGTCCTTCACGCCCGAAGCGAGCGCCATGAAGCCGAGCAGCGCGAGCAGGCCGAGCACCAGCGAGTAAGCCGGCAGCATCGCCATGTTGCGGCGGATCGTGTTGCCCGATTTCGACGACAGCACCGCCGTGATCGAGTGCGGATACAGGAACAGCGCGAGCGCCGAACCGACCGCGAGCGTCGCGTACGCGCTATAGCCGTTCAGACTCGACACGTCCGGCGCTTTCAGCAGCAGCTTGGCCGGCGGCACCGAGCCGAAGATGTGGCTGAAGCCGCCGAGTTGCGGCGGAATCACGATGATCGCGGCGAAGATCGTGATGTAGATCAGGACGTCCTTGACGACCGCGATCATCGCCGGCGCACGCAGGCCCGACGTGTACGTGTAGGCGGCAAGAATCGCGAAGGCGATGATCAGCGGCAGGTCGCCGACAAAGCCCTTCGTATCGAAGCCGAGCGCGCCGATCACCACTTCGATGCCGACCAGTTGCAGCGCGATGTACGGCATCGTCGCGACGATGCCGGTCACGGCGATTGCGAGCGCGAGCATGCGGCTGCCGTAGCGAGCCGACACGAAGTCCGCCGATGTCACGTAGCCCTGACGTTTCGCGATGCTCCACAACTTCGGAAACACGACGAACGCGAACGGATAGATCAGGATCGTGTACGGCAGCGCGAAGAAACCCGTTGCGCCGGCACCGAATACAAGCGCGGGTACGGCGATAAACGTGTACGCGGTGTACAGGTCGCCGCCCAACAGGAACCAGGTGACGATGGTGCCGAAGCGCCGGCCACCCAGGCCCCACTCTTCGAGATGAGCGAGATCGCCGCGCCGCCAGTGCGCCGCGACGAAGCCGAGAATCGTGACCCCGATGAAAAACAGAACGAAGACGAAAGTTGCGATGGCGTTCATTATCGTGCGTCCCCTTGCGGACGGCCCGCCGAGCGCGTCTTGGTCTTGAAGTACACGATCGCCGTGATGACCGCGCTGATCAGCACCCAGAGGAGCTGATACCAGTAGAAGAACGGAAAATCGAACAGCACCGGTTCGACCTTGTTATACGACGGCACCCAGACCATGGCGATCCAGGGCAACAGCAACAACCAGAGCCAGTGCTTGCTGGCCTTGTTCGCGTCGGCGTCGTGAGCCATGACGTCTCCTCTTCCCTATTATTGAAATGTTGGCCCGTGTTCGACGGGTGGTGAACCCCCAAAGCGGAGAGCCGCCTCGCGGTAGCACGCCCGCGGAGGATCGCCCCGCATGGGACACGAGTGCCCCGAAAGCTTCGAAAGAGTATAGGAGCCGCGAACGTGCGGTCAAGCAGGGACGACCCCGAGGCGAAGGCGCGGGTGCTGGAGTGCGTGGGGCGGTGTTTTAGCGGATGCGGATGGCGCTGCGGATTCCAGTGCGGAGGGGGAAACAACTGAAGCAGCCGACGCCGATGCACGGCGCCGTGGTCGAACGCCCTTCGTTTGCGCGGCCGCGCCGGTGGTTCTGGCGACCTTCCCGAATCGTCGAGCGAGTCCCGCGCCGCTTCGATGCGCGACGGATGGCGGGCCCGCAAAGTGTCGCTGGAATGCGACGGTTGGCTGGTTACGATGCCGGACCTTCGCGGTCCGGCACTTCCCTGCGACTGGCCGGGATCAGATGGCGAACGACGCGCCCGTCTGTCCCGTCGACTCCTGCAGCCCCTTGATCCACTTGCGCGCCGGCAAGCCGAGCTCGGCTTCGATCAGCTTCGCGCGCGCTTGCAGCGCCGTGAACGGCACGTCGAGCGCGGGACCGGAGAACGCGATCGCGATGCGGTTGCCGTCGTGCACTTCGGGCAGCGCGACCACGCGGCCGTCGAACGCTTCGTTCAGGCGTTTCATATTGCGCACGAAGCTCGGGTGATCGCCGAACAGATTGACCGTGACCACGCCCGCATCGGTCAGACACGCGCGCGCCGCACGGTAAAAGCCGACGCTGTCGAGCACGGGACCGCGCGCCGTCGCATCGTAAATGTCGATCTGCAACGCGCCGATCGTGCCGTGGTTCGCGCGGTCGTTGACGAAGTCCCACGCGTCCGTCTCATGCACGGTGAGGCGCGCGTCGTCTTGCGGCAGCTCGAACATCGTGCGCGCGGCGATTACGACGGCCGGGTTCACTTCGACCGCCTCGACCTTCGCGCGCTTCAGGAAGCGGTGCGCGAACTTGGTCAGCGCTGCGGCACCGAGCCCGAGTTGCACGATGCGCTTCGGCGTTTCGATGAAGAGCAGCCACGCCATCATTTGCTGCGCGTATTCGAGCTCGATGTGGTCGGGCTTGCGCAGACGCATCGCGCCTTGCACCCATTCCGTGCCGAAGTGCAGATAGCGCACGCCGCCCTCTTCCGAGAACGTGACCGGCGCAAAGCGCGGCTTGCGCGGCGCTTCGATTTGCGGCGCGTCGTGGAGGTCGTCGCGCAGATCGTTGCGCAGATCGTTGTTATGCGACGCGCGTTTCTTGTTGCGCGCCGTTGCGTGTTTGCCCGCGCCATCGGCGTTGCGATTGCGGAATGCACGCGCTTCAGCCGACGCGCGCTTGATGAGTTTCGTCATGTAAGGATGTCGCGCCACAGGCGCAATTTTTGATCGAACGAGAGCATAGCATTCGCGGGACTCGACGAAGGCAGCACGAGCGTCGTGTAACCCGCCGCGCCGATCACGGGCGCGAAGCGGCCGGCGGTCTTGCCGTTGAAGCAGACTTTCTAGGTCTTTTTCGCGGTTACGCTGTGACTGATATTTACATATAGGCTCAGAGACATACGGTACATTGACGTGCAGTTGAAAGCGAATTTTCATTCGGACAAATGCAATGACAAAGTCATCCGGTCACAGACGTTCGCAACGCATTCCACCGCCGGTCCAATTGCGGATGTTTCGCCCGATTAGCTGGTACAACTCATCGCGCACATCCGCCGGTGAATATATTTGCCACATTTCCCGCGAACTTGGTCGCTTGGGTATGGACGTCGATGACATCGAATCGCATGACCGGTCCAGACACGGACAGACCGTCTTGTCAGATCTGATCAGCTGGATGTCGGACCCTGCCAGCAATGCTTTCTCAAAACTTTTTGACTGGAAGACATTAGACCTCGCGCAAATGCAATTGCGCTTGGGGCAAAACTCGTCGGCGAAGCCACGCATCGAGTTGTCAGCGCACATTACCAAGATGAACAATCTTTCAGTGCGCTGGCATCCGGGCGGCTGGAAGCAATCCTATTTTGATTGGAACGCAACGGGTCGCAATTACTTTAACCTGATTTCGCAAAAGAAGTGGCCTCATCCACCGGATTTCCACTGGTTCGAGGGTGACGAGTCGTCGACCTTTAATAGCCGTGCTTCCAATGAGCTCATGTACATTCGTGGCGTAGGCAATCTCGAACCAGAGCCCGAACAAAAATACGGCCCTTACGCTACCTACAACCGTGACGTCGTCGCATCAATCTTGATATGCGCCGTGCGCTCCGCCTATGAGGGCTTGATTGAGCGGCTCAGATGCACTTTTGAAGTCGACGTAGTGGACGCCTTCCATTTCGAGACTCGCGAGGAGCCAGAGGGAGACGATGCGCGTTCGATTCGTCGTGTCATAAGTTGGAGCCTCGAAGATGCCAATGAACTCCGTGTGCGCCGGGAACAAGAATTAGCCGCAGCGCAAGAACAGAAGGATCGGTCAGATCTCGCCAATATCACGTCGATGTACGGTTTTACGCCCGAAATGTTTGTCGACGCGCTTGTTCGGAGCTCTTCGACCCGAACATCCGCCTCGAGGCCATCCGACGAAACTGTGAATCGCAAAGCTGCCAAAGACTTGCGCGGCAAGGGATTCAACGTCGATTCCGCGAAGGTGCGCCGTATTCGCCAACTGATCGAACACTTCACGCCGGAAATGCTGCCAGAGGCGCTAAAACCGGTGACGATCCCGCAAGCGGAATTGCCCCCTGGCAACATCGTGGACATAGCGTCTTTTCGCTAGTGTCAGTCGCGGCGATTGCCGCGCTTCGACAGGCAAACCACGCCGATAACAAACACGAAGCGGCGCGTGGCCTTTCCGTTGCAGTGGGCTTGCACAGCTTCGGCGAGTGCTCGCGCAGCGAAGCAAAGTCGTTCGGCTCCGTGTTGCGGATCGCCGCGGCACTATCCGTACCTTCCGTTAAACATTGAGGAGATCGCCTTGTCTCATCGGTACCCGCGCAGCCATTTTACAAAGGTGCTTCATCGCATCTGTGGTCGACTCGATGAGCGACCTGCAACCGAGGTGCAATGGGTCGAGCGGTTTTTATGGATTAAACGTCATTGCCACATGACCGAAGTTCTACGAGTATGGGCATTTGGCTCGTACGCGCGCGGCGCATCGGATTGTGGAGACCTTGACCTCGTCGTGGAAATCGCGAGCGAGGCACAGCCACCTGCACCGGCCGTGTATCGCATCTTCTTCGGAAGCGCTCGCGACGTGCGCATCTATCTCGGCACGCCCCCGAAAAACGGGTCTGGAATCGAGATCACTGATCCTGTGCTGCTTTGGAATGGAAGGGATTATGACTGGCGTGCCGCAATAGGGGGAATAAAGGAAGATTCCACGGCGACTCGATTCTGGCGGCCCGTCGACAGACTTCCATTTCGCCTTGAGCAGCTAGCAACCGATGTCGAAGGTCTCGAACAAATCGTGGAAGCGGAAAAGGACGGCTTGATCAAATGGGCAATCTCGCCTCTTCCCGATCTCATTGACGACGACGAACTTGGTGATTCGGGTGCACACTTTATGCGACAGGCACAATACGTCGGCACCAAGACACGAAGGATGGCAAGACATATCCTTGCCTATATGCGTCCACGCGAAAGATGGTTTGGCGCTCGCGCCCATTGGGACAGGAGCGACATAACGTGGGGTGGATGCCGCATTCTGATAGGTACGCCGTACGTGCCGTTACATTGGCTGGACCGGCTCGATGTATTTGAACTGGTCATCGCGCCGCATATCGGTCGCCGAGGGCCCAACGGAATATGGAGCATCGCAAGGTCGGACAATCATCCGATCGTGCGCCGACTAATGGACGTCGAATTCTTTTCCCATGGATGGGGCGACGACTTCGAGCCCCTGATAATTGTTCAGGAGCTGGACTCCGACGACGAGATCTATTTGGTTGAGTTATTCCGTAATGAAGCGGCTGCGGTCAAAGCGGCCAAAGACAATTACGACGATGACTTTCCGAATGTCCAGCGTGTATCCGGAGACAACCTGCTTGCTTTGCTTGCGACGGCGGATGTCATTCAAATTGACGATAGAGTGTTTGCCCGATCTCATCAAGGGAAAAAGGTATACGAACTGGATCGTGTAACGCCCTCCGACGAGCTAATGGACATTATCACGGGATTGACAGCAAGCCCTTGACCAACTCAGAAAGTTCGCGACGTCGGCGCCTAAAGATCATGTAAGGATGTCGCGCCACAGGCGCAATTTTTGATCGAACGAGAGCATAGCATTCGCGGGACTCGACGAAGGCAGCACGAGCGTCGTGTAACCCGCCGCGCCGATCACGGGCGCGAAGCGGCCGGCGGTCTTGCCGTTGAAGCAGACTTTGCGCAGCGTCGGCGAGTGCTCGCGCAGCGAAGCAAAGTCGTTCGGCTGCGCGTTGCGGATCGCCGCATCGAGACTGCCCTCGCGATGACACGCGGCGAGCACGTCCCAGACGCCGATGCCGTGCGACAGGAGCCGCCGCAGCCGCTCTTCGTAGGCGAGTTCGGCGAACGGCTCGTCGAGCACCGCGCCAAGGAGGCGCCAGAACTGGTTGCGCGGATGCGCGTAGTACTGCGTCGCCGCAAGCGACGCCTCGCCGGGAAAGCTGCCGAGAATCAGCGTGTGCGTGTCGGCCGCGACGACGGGAGGAAAGCCGCGCAACATTTAGCGGCTCCGTTCGCCGGCAACACGCGTCGCGGGATGCGCGCGCGAAGCCGTGTGCTCGAGCGGGCGGCCGTGTTCGCGCCAGCGCGGATGGCCTGCGTTAATCACGTCGGCCGCATCGGTGGCGTTCAAATCGGGACGGACCTCGCGCTCGCGCTTCGACAGCGCGGCGACATGCGCCCACAGCGCCGGCAAAAAACACTCGGTGACCATCAGCGGCGCGCCATGCCGCTCGAACACGGAGCGGCGCGCGACCAACGCATGCGGCGGCATCCCGTCGACTTCTCGCGCGGCGAGCCGGTACAGCGGATGTCGCGCGGTCACGCGCCGGCTGACCAGCGCCGAACGCGCGACGCCGCTGTCGCTATACAACAGTTCGGCGAGCGGCCGCGTGCGCAAACGCCGCGTGGCCTGCCACACGCCGACGCTCGCGGCGAGAGGCGCGACGCTGTGCGCGGCGACGAACGGCACGGCATCGACCGACAACACGACCTCGCGCCACCACACCGGCGAGCGCATGCGAAGACCCAGCGCGGCGTGCTCGTCGGCCCACGGCAAGGCCACGCCTTCACGCGTGACGCGCACCGCGACCGCGCCGAGCGCGCGCAGATGCGCGGTCAACGAACCACCGCGGGTCAACCAGTCTTTCTGCGCAGCGCTAAAGCCAGGCAAGGGAGCGACGCGCCAGTGCGCGTCGGCGGCATCGAAACGGATAGACATGGGTTCGGATTATAACGGCGCGCCTGTCGGACCATTCCCCAGCGCGCACGCGCATTTTCCGCCAATCAGCGGTAACGGCCGCATAAGCATCAAACCGCTGAATCATGCCCTCGATTTCGGAAAGGTCCGATTCTCTGCCGACCGCGACGCACGATACAACCTCCGTGCTTTACGAACCGGCGATTCGCCCACTGTCGACGGGCTCGCCCCTGATCCGCAAACGAACGAGAGGACAAACATGAAAAAACTTCTGGCTGCCAGCGCCTGCGCAATGTCGGTACTGTTGATGGCAGGTTGCAGCGCGCCGCTGAACCGCGACACCGAGACGTCGTTGAACCGGGCCGCGGGCATCGAGGTCGCGCCCGTCGCGGACGGCGTCGCCGTCAAGCTGCCCGAGAAAGCGCTGTTCGACTTCGACAAGTCGGCAGTGCGCGCCGATGCGAGCGCGGTCGTCGACCGTTCCGCCGTGCTGCTCAAGCGCAGCAAGAAACCGATCATCGTCGAAGGTTATACGGACAATGTCGGCACGCTCGAATACAACCAGCAACTCTCGGAAGCGCGAGCGGTCGCCGTGGGTTACGCGCTCGTCGGACGCGGTGTGCCGATGGAGCGTGTCCGCACGAAGGGCAATGCGTACAACAATCCGATCGCGAGCAACGACACGCCGGAAGGACGCGCGCTCAACCGTCGCACGGAAATTGTCGTGCGCGGCGAGACGATGGAAACGTTGATGGGCAAGAAGTAAAGGCCTCGTCTTCGGCCTGGCCGCCCGAAACCGGGGCATCGCGCCGGGTCGAAAATCTGAAGCCGGATGCGCCCCACGCATCCGGCTCATTCCCCGACATACTCCCGCAGCGCTTGCGCGACATCGGCCAGCACTGCGTCCCACTGGTTCAACTCGCGCTGTCTGAAAAGGCGCATTGACGGATACCACGGACTATCGTCGCGCGCGACCATCCAGCGCCAATCCGTGAATGTGGGTACCAGCACCCAGACCGGCGTGCCGCACGCGCCCGCCAGATGCGCAACCGCCGTGTCCACCGTGATTACAAGATCCAGCGATTGAACGATCGCGAGCGTGTCCGCGAAGCCATGAATCTCAGGGCCGAACATATGTATCTCTATACCCTCTGGCCCAACCGCCGGGTCGTGTTGCACGTCGCCCTTCTGTAACGAAAACCAACGCACGCCAGGCTGCTCGAGAAGCGCCCGCCATGTCGAAGCGGAATCGACCGATAGCGATCGAGTTCATATCCAGGATTGCCTGCCCATACGATGCCGACACGCTTTCTCAACGGCCGATGCGCCTGCCCGGTACTTAGCGCCTGCACTCGGTTACGCCAGAACTGCAGCTTCGCGGGCTCCGCTTGCAGGTACGCCGTGGCGAGCGGCAACATGCACAGTTCCAGGTCCATACGCGCGGGCATCTGCAGCATGCGGCACCAGTAGTCGTACGGACCAGGCGGCGCAGTGGTCCACGCGGCATGCACGCCGGCCGCGTGGCGCGCTACTTCGCCGAGCGGCTCGTCGACCCAGACGTCCACTTGCGCGCCTCGCCGATGCAGCCAGTCGGCCATGCGCAGAAACTGGATCTGATCGCCCAGTCCCTGCTCGCCGACCAGCAGAAACCGGCAGCCGAGCAACCGCTCGCCTTGCCACTGCGGATAAGCCGGCCGAACCAGGCTGTGGTTTTCGGGCAGTTCGTCATGCCAACGATACTGCTTCCAACCTTGCTCGAAATCGCCCGCGCGAAGCTGTGCCGCGGCGAGGTTGAACTGCATCAGCGCATTGCCGGGCATCAGGCGCGCGGCCTCCGCGCTGTGCCTGTGCATCTGCTCGAACTCGCCCAGCATGTTGAGTGCAAATGATGCGTTGTGATGCAGCCAGCCGTCGTTCGGATCGACGCCGACGCCCTGCCTCGCGACGCTGAGCGCATCGGCAAAACGCTGCGCGCTGTTCAAAGCGAACGCGAGTTGACGAAGCGCGGCGGAATCGGCAGAACAACGTGCGCGCAGCGCGGGCAATAGCGCGTGGAGTTCCGGATCGCGCTGAGCTTTGGACAATGCTTCGACCAGCGCCGACGCGTCTGCAACGTTCGACGCGTCGAGCGCCCAGGCACGCAGCCAAAAGTCCGCTGCCTCGGCATGCTGCTCTCGCTGCGTGCAGATTTCCGCGAGTGCGCGAACCGCATGATGCAGCGTCGGCTCGAAACTGAGCGCGCTCAGATAGTGCCGGCGCGCCTCGCCGAGGCGTGCAGAAACCTTCAGGCAGTCCGCGAGATTCCGATGCAGACTGGCACTGCCGCCGCTCATGCCGAGCGCCCGATAATAGAACGCCTCGGCCGCAATCCGGTCGCCGCGCAGCGCCGCAAGCAGCCCGCGGTGCTCCCAGATGTCGGCTCGCTCCGGTGCAGCATTCAATGCGCGATCGAGTTGCTCGCAGGCTAGCTCGAGCGCGCCGTCGCGGAAAGACGCAAGACCGAGTTGATGCAATGCGTCGGCATCGCCTGACAGCTTCTGGCTCGGGGACGAACCCGCTGATGCTGAACTGCTCATGGCTGGCCCGCCGTCAACCGTTCGCAACGGGATGCGCGACGGCGCCAGAAACGACGTTGCTTGCGTCGTCAGCCATCAGCGCTTGCAGACGCGCCGTCACGCGTTCGACCACCGGCGCCCATTGCCCAGGCTGCGGCTGCCTGAAAAGTTCGAGCGAGTCGTACCAGGCTTGCGTCTCCGCGTTGCCCCACGCCCAATGCGACACGTGATCGAGCATGCCCAACACCGGCCGCCCGAGCGCCCCGCCGAGATGCAGCGGCGCGCTGTCGATCGTGACGAGCGCATCGAGCGCAGCAAGGTGAGCCGCGACATCATCCAGGCCCGTCTGATAGTCCGCCGTCATGTCGAACACGCGATGCCCCTGCGCGGTCATCACAGCGACGTCGGCTGCGCGTCCTGGCGTAAGCGAATAGAACGCGACATCGGCGAGCGACAGCAGCGGCTCGAGCGCAGCGCGCGCAATCGAGCGCTTGTCATCGCGGCGATGCATCGGGCTGCCCGCCCACACGAGGCCCACATGCAGCCGCGCGTGCGGCGCGTGCGCGCGAAGCCGCTCGCGCCAGAGCGCCGCCTTGCCCGGATCGGCGCGAAGATAGGCACCGCCGCGCACCTGCTCTGGCTGCAAATTCAAAACGAGCGGCAAGCTCATCATCGGCAGGCTGTAGTCGGGCGCGCCGAGCGGGCCGTCCTCGATCGATACGCAGTCCTCGTAGAAACGACCAAGCAGCGGTTGCAACGACTTGCGCACGCACAGCACGAGCCGCCCGCCCTCCGCGCGCACGCGTGCAGCGAGTTGCGGCACATAGCGGACCATGTGGATGTCATCGCCATTGCCCAGTTCGCTGTGCACCACGAGCGTCTTGCCCGCGAGCGTCTCGCCGCGCCGACGCGGACAGAGGCGCGCCATGACCGAAACGATGTTATTCGGCTCGCGGTCGTCGCGCGCGAGGCGTGCCTCGAAACGCTTCCAGCCGCTTGTCCAGAAGCCGCGCCGCAGTTCGAGATCGGCGAGATCGACTGCGGGCGTCACCGCGTGGGGGTTCGCCGCGAGGGCTTGATGCAGCATGGCCTCGCTTTCCTCGTAGCGCGCCTGCTCGCACAGATAGAAGCCGATCGCGGCGAGTACGTCTGCGTTACCGGGCGAAGCGGCATTAGCGGCGCGCATGGTCGCCTCGGCAGCCGCCGCGTCGTTGCATTGCCATTGCGCGTGACTGAGCTGCCAGGCCATTTCCGCATCAGCGGGATTGCGCGTCAGCATGTCGCGGGAAAGATGTTCGAGCGCGGCCCAGTCGCGCGCCTCGCGCAAAGCCAATGCAAGTTGCAAGGGCAACGCGGGATCGACAGCGGGGTCGAGCGTATAAGCTCGCGCGAGCGCCACGCGCCGCTCGTCGCGCACACCAGGGCCGCTTAGCGCGCCAAGCGAAATAGCAAGCCACCACGGCCCGTGCGCATCCTCCGGTTCGCGCTGCCGATACGCGCGCAACATGTGCGCCGCCGCGGAATGCGCGCCGCAATCGTTGATGAGCCAGGCGGCCCATTCAAGCGTCACGGCGGGTGCCTGCGCGGCGACCGCCATTTCGCTGTGATGCCGCGCGACTTCGCCGCGCCCGAGTGCGTCGGCGAACAACGCAACGCGGGCATGGCGCGCGCCGTTCTCGCCCGCTTGCGCCTGCGATGCGCTGTGATACGCCAGCTCGAAGTTCCCCGCGCTCGCGTGCAGGTCGGCGTGCAATTGAGGCGTCACGCCCGCGGCGGCCAGCTCGGCGGCACGCGATATGGCGGGCTCGAAACCCTCTTCGCGCAGTATCGACCACAGAAGATGCACGGTCTCCAGACGCGTTGTCACATTGACCATAACGGCCGGGGCGGCCACAGCGGAATCGGACATAAAAATTCACAAGATGCCGCGCTGCGCAGGTGTATGCGCTTGAGTCACAAAACACATTCCACATTCGACGCGCGCGGCCAGGTACACAAAGCGGCCCGAAGGAACCAAGGTGGTTCTTCAAGCCTCCGGTTCGAAGCGCGATTCCCAAGATAATGCCGCGCGCGGCATCTCATAAACCAATCTCAATTTATGGTCGTTGATAAATTTTAGTTAGTTAACCATAATGAATTCCGCCCTGTGTCGAAGACGGCGAGGGGCGTCCAGCAAATCAACAACTAGCAGCAGGGAGGCAGATTGAATACTACAAACGCGAAGGAAACATCTGACCGGATCGCGCATCTTGCGTCGGTCGTATTGCATCGTCCGGGCGCCACGCATATCGAGAAAGAGCTAGCCGGCTCGGCGCTCGCGCAGCACCACACGTCGAAGCAAAGCAGCGCAGCCATTGGCAGCCTCGCGGCAAAAGTGCTCGCCGATCACCACTCGAGTTTCGAGGCTAAGGAATTGGCCGGCAGTGTGCTTGCGCAAGTGCGGCATTTGCACGCGCTGACACTGGAGCGTTAAAACACGCGCACGAATGAGAAGGCGAAAAAAATGCGCTGCCGAAGCAGCGCATTCCGAGTCGCGAGGACATTAAAGCGTCTGCGCGACGCTACGCAATCATCGCCCAGTCAGGCGGCATTCGCGCGCGCGAGCAACAACGTGTTCGTGCGCTTCACAAAGCTGGCCGGATCTTCGAGCGCGCCGCCTTCGGCGAGCAACGCCTGGTCGAACAGCAGGTGACACCAGTCGTCGAAGTTGGCGCTGTCCGCGTGCAAGCCCTTCACGAGCGCGTGTTCCGGATTCACTTCGAGAATCGGGTGGAACGACGGCGCCTGCTGACCCGCAGCCTTGAGCATGCGCTGCAGGTAGCCGCTCATTTCGCCGTCGTCAGCAACGAGGCACGACGGCGAATCGGTCAGGCGGAACGTGAGGCGCACGTCCTTGGCCTTGTCCTTCAACGCGTCCTTCATCTTCTCGACGAGCGGCTTGAGTTCTTCGCTGACCTTTTCCTGCGCCTGTTTTTCCTCGTCGTTCAGCGCGCCGAGATCGAGGTCGCCGCGCGCCACGCTTTGCAACGGCTTGCCGTCGAATTCGTTCAGGAACGACAGCATCCATTCGTCCACGCGGTCGGTCAGCAGCAGCACTTCCACGCCCTTCTTGCGGAACACTTCGAGGTGCGGGCTGTGCGTTGCCGCCTGCCAGGTGTCGGCAGTCACGTAGTAGATCTTCGACTGCTCGGGCTTCATGCGCGCCACGTAGTCGGCGAGCGACACGGTCTGCTCGGGCGTCTCCGTATGCGTGGAGGCAAAGCGCACGAGCTTGGCAATGCGCTCGCGATTCGCGAAGTCTTCGCCGATGCCTTCCTTCAGCACCTGGCCGAATTCCTTCCAGAAACCGGCGTACTTCTCGCGATCGGCTTCGTTCTCCGAGTTGGCCAACTCTTCGAGCATCGACAGCGCGCGCTTGGTCACGCCCTCGCGGATCGCCTTGACGTCGCGGCTTTCCTGCAGAATTTCACGCGATACGTTCAGCGGCAGATCGCTCGAATCGACCACGCCCTTCACGAAGCGCAGATACGACGGCAGCAGTTGCTCGGCGTCGTCCATGATAAACACGCGCTTCACATACAGCTTGAGGCCGCCGCGATGATCGCGGTTCCACAGGTCGAACGGCGCGTGCGTCGGCACGTACAGCAATTGCGTGTACTCGCTGCGGCCTTCGACGCGGTTGTGCGTCCACGTCAGCGGGTCCTGATGATCGTGCGACAGATGCTGATAGAACTGCTTGTACTGCTCGTCCGTGATGTCGTTCTTCGCGCGAGTCCACAGCGCGCTTGCCTGATTGACGGTCTCGTCTTCGTCCTTCGTGACCATCGCGCTCTTTTCGGCGTCCCACTCTTCCTTCTTCATCAGAATGGGCAGCGCGACGTGATCCGAATAGCGCTGAATGATCGACTTCAGCCGATGCGACGACAGCAGCTCATCCTCTTCCGCACGCAGATGCAGCGTGATGGTCGTGCCGCGCGCGGCGCGCTCGATTTGCTCGACGGCGAAGTCGCCCTCGCCCGCGCTTTCCCAGCGCACGCCTTCGGACGCCGGCAAGCCGGCGCGGCGCGTCTCGACGGTGATCTTGTCGGCAACGATAAAGCCCGAATAAAAGCCCACGCCGAACTGGCCGATCAGCGCCGCGTCTTTCTGCTGGTCGCCCGACAGCTTGCCGAAGAATTCCTTGGTGCCCGAGCGCGCGATCGTGCCGAGATTCGCGATCGCCTCGTCGCGGCTCATGCCGATGCCGTTGTCGTCGATCGTGATCGTGCGCGCCTCTTTGTCGTACGACACGCGAATGCGCAGATTCGGATCGCTCTCGTACAACCCGCTGTTTTCAATGGCTTCGAAGCGCAGCTTGTCGGCCGCGTCGGACGCATTGGAAATCAGCTCGCGCAAAAAGATTTCCTTGTTGCTGTACAGCGAATGGATCATCAGGTGCAGAAGCTGTTTCACTTCCGCCTGAAAGCTCATGGTTTCTTGTGCCATGGTCGGACTTCCTCTCTGTTGCGAATCGGGTTTTTGCCAATCGGTTCTTGCGAATGCCGCCGGATTGTCCGCCTAAATAAGGACAATCCGCGCGGTTTCAAGAGGCGCGGCGCGCGACACCGTCGAGATAACGGCACAAAAATGTCGCCAGTTCGGGATCGCCGCAATTGGCAATGTTGAAGCGCATCCACGTCGTTGGCGATTGTTGCGGCGAAAAAAGGCTGCCGGGCGTGAGCAGAAAGCCGGCTTCGTGGCCGGCCGCGGCGAGTCCGTCGGCGTCGACTCCGGTGTCGGCCCACACGAACATGCCCGCCGTCGGCGTCAAAAAGAGCTTGAGGCCCGTCTTTTCCAGCATCCGCGCGGATTTTTCGCGCACGCCGTCAAGCCGCGCCCGCAGCCGCTCGACATGGCGCCGGTAGTGTCCTTCGGTCAGAATCTTGTACAGCACGCGCTCGTTCAACTCGGGACTCGTCATGCCGACCAGCATCTTCTGGTCGCTGACGGCTTTGGCCACCTCGGGCGCGCACGCAATAAAGCCGACGCGCAGATTCGGCGCGAGCGTCTTCGAAAAACTGCCCAGGTAGATCACGCGCTTTAGCTGATCGAGGCTCGCGAGCCGCGTGCCCGCATAGCCCGGCGGGCATAGATCGCCGTAAATATCGTCTTCGACGACGATGAAGTCGTACGCCTCCGCCAGTCGCAAAATGCGAAACGCCTGCGCGGCCGTCAGCGACGTGCCGGTCGGATTCTGCAGCACCGAGTTGATCACCAGCATCTTGGGCCGCCACGTTTGCACGAGCGATTCGAGCGCGTCGAGATCGGGGCCGTCCGGCGTGTACGGCATGCCGACGAGCCGCGCGCCCTGCGACGCGAAGCGCCCGAACATCTGGAACCACGCTGGATCGCCGACGATCACCGCGTCGCCCGCCTTCACATAAATGCGCGAAATGAGGTCGATTGCCTGCGTGACACCGGACACCATCACGATCTGATCGGGCGACGCGCCGATCTCCAGTTCCTCGAGACGCGTCTGCAATTGCTGACGCAGCGGCAGAAAACCGAGCGGCGTGCCGATGCCGAGCATCTGCGCGCCGCTTTGCCGGCCGAGCGTGCGCAGCGCGTTGGTGATCAGCTCGCCGTCGAGCCAGCGCGCCGGCAGATAGCCGAGGCCGGGACTGCGCTCCGGGCGCGCGCCGGTGTGCAGCATGTTGCGCAGCAGCCAGACGACGTCGATGGTGGCCGGCGCGCTTGCGTGCGCGGCCGGGCGAATGTCCGCGACCGCCGTGCCCGCCAATCGCTCGCGCACGAAGAAACCGGAGCCGCGCCGCGACTCCAGGTAACCCTGCGCGACGAGCCGTTCATACGCCTCGACCACGGTGAAGCGCGACACGCCTTTGTCGAGCGCCAGCTTGCGGATCGACGGCATGCGCATGCCGGGACGGAACACGCGCTCCTCGATGCGGCGGCGAGCCCACTGCACGAGCTGCTCGACAAGCGTCAACGACGCCGTGTCGTGCGGGGCGGGAATCTGCGTAAGCGGGACGGACATGACGGGCTCCAACTGTACCGAACGGTATCGAATCGATTGTACCGTTACTGTGCAGGTCGTCGCCGGTACATTTGAGACAGAAGGCGGTCGGGCTGGCGGTAAGCGGCTGGCGGGCGGTGCGTGAGGCTGGGTGGCGATCAGCATACCGAAAGCGCCTGGCGGACCGTGCATCAGGTCGGCGATCTGCTCACCGGAACGTCATGGGCGCGAGTCAGCAACCAGCAGACAGTGCCGACGAGCGCGCAAGCAAACAACCAACTCAGCACGCACGGCAAACCACCAAGCCAGCGCGAAATTCACCCGCGCAGCCCACGCAGCCCGCCCATCGCCCAACCCGCCGATGCGCCGCGCCCGCGAACGGTTATGCTTACGACCCCGGCGCCCGCGCAACCGGCACGCCGCAACCGGCACGCGGCGCAGGCCAGACCTACCGTAGAAACCCGTTTCCCGATCCGCAATGACCGCACATCCGCTACGTCTCGATCATCTCGTCGTTTCCGCCCGCACGCTCGACGAAGGCGTGCAGTACGTCGCCGACATCCTCGGGGTCGAACCGGCCGGCGGCGGCGCGCATCCGTTAATGCGCACGCACAACCGGCTGCTGAACCTGTGGGGCGGCGCGTACCTGGAAGTGATCGCCGTCGACCCGCACGCCGACGTCGCCCGCGAAGCCACGGAAACCGCCGCGCCCCGCCCGCGCCTCTTCGCGCTCGACGACCCGGCGACCCACGCTCGCCTGGAAAACGGCCCGTATCTGTCGCATTGGGTGGCCCGCGTCGACCGGCCGAAGCATCTGCCGACGTGGCAGGCGCAATATCCGCAGCGCATTCCGCCGATCGTGCCGCTCACGCGCGGCGACTTCGCGTGGGGCCTGTCGGTGCCGGAAGACGGCGCCTTCCCCGCCTGGCAAGGCGCCGGCGACGGCGTGCTGCCGTCGCTGATCCAGTGGGACACGGCGCGGCATCCGTCGACGGTATTGCCCGAGACCGGCATCGCGCTCAAAGCGCTCAAAGGCGTGCATCCGCAAGCCGATACGGTGGCGGCGCAATTGCAGTGGCTGGGCGCCGCGCATCTGATCGACGTGCAGGCCACCGACGGCCCCGCCGCGCTCGTCGCCGAATTCGAAACACCGAGCGGTCTACGGACCCTTAAATAAGCAGCGCGCGCGGGTCGCCGACTCGCGCGATAATCGAAGTTTTGACCGGTTCCAGAGACACCAGCAGAGGAGACCATGGACCAAAGCGACCTGAAAGCCCCCACGTGGCAATTGTCCGAACGCGCACGCAAGCTCACGAGCTCGGCGATCCGCGAGATTCTGAAGGTCACGGAACGGCCTGAAGTCATTTCGTTCGCGGGCGGCCTGCCCTCGCCGGCCACGTTCCCGGCTGAACGCATGCGCGAAGCGTCCGACCGCATTCTGCGCGACGCGCCCGCCGCGGCGCTCCAGTACAGCGCGACCGAAGGCTATGCGCCGCTGCGCGAATGGGTCGCGGCGCGCTATTCGGTGAACGGCGCACAGATCCGCGCCAGTCAGGTGCTGATCACGACCGGCTCACAACAGGCGCTCGATCTGCTCGGCAAGGTGCTCGTGTGTCCGGAAAGCCCCGTGCTGGTCGAGACGCCTACGTATCTCGGCGCGCTGCAATCGTTCTCGATGTACGAGCCGCGCTACGTCCAGGTGCCGACCGACGAACACGGGCTGATCCCCGAAGCACTTACGCCGAAGCTCACCGCCGGCGCGCGCCTGTTGTACGCACAACCGAATTTTCAGAATCCGACGGGCCGCCGCCTGCCGGTCGAGCGCCGCCGCGCGCTCGCCGCGTTCGCCAAAACCGCGCCGTTCCCGGTGATCGAAGACGACCCCTACGGCGCGCTCGATTACGCGGGCGAACCGCTGCCGACCATGCTGTCGATGGCGCCCGATCACATCGTCCACCTCGGTTCGTTCTCGAAGGTGCTGGCGCCGGGTCTGCGGGTCGGCTACATCATCGCGCCCGAAGAGCTGATCTTCAAACTCGTGCAGGCGAAACAGGCCACCGATCTGCATACGCCGAGCTTCACGCAGCGCATCGTCCATGAAGTGATCAAGGACGGCTTTCTGGACACGCACGTGCCGACCATTCGCGAGCTGTATCGCGACCAGTGCGCGGCCATGCTGAACTCGCTCGAACGCTACATGCCCGAAGGCGTGACGTGGAATCGCCCGGAAGGCGGCATGTTCGTGTGGGTGAATCTGCCCGCGCAGATCGACAGCATGAAGCTGCTCGCGGAAGCCGTCGCGCAGAATGTCGCGTTCGTGCCGGGCGGTCCGTTCTTCGCGAACGAGGCGCAGCACAACACGCTGCGTCTGTCGTTCGTCACGGTGCCGCCGGCCAAGATCGACGAAGGCGTGGCGCGTCTCGCGGCGCTGATCCGCGCGAAGCTATAAAGGCAAGCGGGCCCCCGCCCGCTTTTGCGTTTTTCGCCCGCTTCCGCTTCTTCCGTTTTTCACTACCGACCGAGGACAACATGGCTCAAACGAATGTGTACGACAAGCTCAAGGAACTGGGCATCGAACTGCCCAACGCCGGCGCGCCGGCCGCCGCTTATGTGATGAGCGCGCAAAGCGGCAATACGGTGTACCTGTCCGGCCACATCGCGAAGAAAGACGGCAAGGTGTGGGCGGGCAAGCTCGGCGCCGACATCGGCACTGAAGAAGGCAAAGTGGCCGCGCGCTCCATCGCCATCGATCTGCTCGCGACCCTGCACGCGCACGTGGGCGACCTGAACCGCGTCAAGCGCATCGTCAAGCTGATGAGTCTCGTCAACTCCACGCTCGACTTCACCGAGCAGCATCTGGTCACGAACGGCGCGTCCGAACTGATCGCCGACGTGTTCGGCGAGCGCGGCAAGCATGCGCGCTCGGCGTTTGGCGTCGCGCAGATTCCGCTCGGCGCATGCGTCGAGATCGAGATGATCGCGGAAGTCGAGTAACGCGGCGTCGCATAAGTTCACGCAGCGTTACGAGCGCGAGGCGCGGTTCGGCCGGGCGCTCGACAGAACGCGTCGCGAGGTGCCAGGCACCCGCGGCGCGTTTTGCATTTGTGGCGAGGTGGATCGTTCCGGCGGCAGCAGATAGAATCCGCGAACCATACCAACCGCAGGATCGACGGACCACGCCCGATGCCCGCCAACACAGTTCGTTTCAAGCAGGTCGACGTATTCACGTCAGTGCCGTTCAAAGGCAATCCGCTCGCCGTCGTGTTCGACGCCGACGCGCTCAGCGCCGCTCAGATGCAGGCGATCGCGCACTGGACCAATCTGTCCGAAACAACTTTCCTGTCGACGCCGACTGACCCGGCCGCCGACTATCGCGTGCGCATCTTCACGACGCACGGCGAATTGCCCTTTGCCGGTCATCCGACGCTCGGCACCGCTCACGCGCTGCTCGAAAGCGGCTATCAGCCGAAGCAGCCAGGCAAGCTCATCCAGCAATGCGGCGTTGGGCTCGTCGAGTTGCAATCCGACAGCGAAGGTCCGGGCGAGGCGCACGGCGCGTGGGCGTTCGCCGCGCCGCCCGCGCGCGTCGTGCCGTTGCCCGAACAGCAGTACGCCGCGCTTTCCGCGGCGATGCGCAGCAACGCGATTGATTTCAGCGCCGTGCCGTCTGCCGTCGATAACGGCGCGCCCTGGCTCATCGTGCGAATGAATTCGGCGCGCGATTGTCTGGCGCTCGAGCCCGACGCGGCCGCGCTCGCGCACATCGTCCGCGCGGTCCGCGCACACGGCGTCGCTGCGTACGGTCCGCACGATGCCGATGGCCCCGCCACCTTCGAAGTGCGTTGCCTGATGGTGGGCGGCGCGTTCGGCGTCAGCGAAGACCCTGTTACCGGCAGTGCCAATGCGGCGCTCGCGGGTCTGTTGAGCGCGCAGAATTTGCGGCCGGGCGCGAGTTATACCGCGCGCCAGGGCACCGCGCTCGGACGCGCCGGCCAGGTGTTCGTGCGCTACGACGACGCAAACGGCAAGACGTGGATCGGCGGATCGTCGGTGACAGTCGTCGACGGCACGTTCCGTATGCCGTGAGCGGCCCGTCGTTTGCTGGCTTCCCGCGAGCCCAGCTAAAGCAACGGCGATGCCGCTGCAAGTCGATGAAGATAAGCCGTACGCGACTCACCTCTTTTAGCCACGCTTAAGCACGTTTAGCCACAAAAAGCCGTTTGCCGCGCTCGCGCGATGCGGCACGGATAACCAAACCGCCCAAAAGATCACGCAGGTACAAGCCGCCATGCCGGAGCGCCGAATCCCGATGGATCATCCGAATACAACGACCGCCAGCATCCGATCCCGCGCGTGCCCGGATTCGCGGGCCGCCCGGGCATGGAGCGGATTCGAAAGCGAACCTGAAAGCGAACCTATAAGCAAACCTATAAGCGAAGCGCAAAACAGCCCGCAAAATAGCCCTTATACGGCCGCGGACCGCGCCCGCGTATACCCGATGCCGGGACCCTTCCTTAATCCAGTGGCATTAAGTAATATCGAAACGTACCCGGCCCGGTGCAGACGATCAGGCGCGAAACCACGCCGTTTCTTCTTGCGCAGCAGTTCCGGCAACTCCATGCAGCCACCCATGAAAACAGCGCAGTCCACGCTCGCGCGTTCGCAACCGGCCGGCAGCTGGGCACGGGCCGCCTGATGAGCAAACCCCGCTTCTCCGATCAGCGCGAAGCCCGAAGCCGCCGCGATCCCGCTGTATCGCGCCGTCGCGCGCTGCTTGCCATTCCCGCGCTCGGCGTGCTCGTCTTGATCCTGCTGTGGACTGTGATCTTCGCGCGTCTTTCGGTCGAAAAAGAAGCCACCAATCGCGAAGCGATGGCGTCTGCCGCAATTCTCTCAGCGGCGCTCGAACAGCATACGATCAAGGCGATTCACCAGGTCGATCAGATCACGCGCTTCGTCAAATACGAGTTCGAGAAAACGCCGGGGCGTTTCGACCTTGCCAGCACGGTGGAAAAAGGCGTCGTGCAAAGCGAGACGCTCGTGCAGGTGTCGTTGATCGACGAGCACGGCCAACTCATCGCCAACACGGCCGAACTGAATCCCAAGCGTATCGATCTGTCGGATCGCGAGCACTTCAAGGTTCACGAGCACGAAAACGACGACCAGTTGTATATCAGCAAGCCCGTGCTCGGCCGCGTATCCGGCCACTGGACTTTGCAGATGACGCGGCGTCTGAATCATCCGGACGGCTCGTTCGCGGGCGTCGTGGTCGTGTCGGAAGACCCGAGCTATTTCACGAGCGACTTCTACAACAACGCGGCAATCGGCCGTGAAGGCGTGATCGCGGTGATCTCCGACAACGGCACCGTGCTCGCGCGGCGCACCGGCAGCGTCGTGAACGCGAGCGGCACGTTTTCGGCAAGCGGCTCGTATCCGACTTCGGAACACGTGTCGGGCACCTACGTCGATTCGCTCGACAACGTCACGCGCATCGTGTCGTACCGGCATATCGACGGCTATCCGCTGGGCGTGCTCGTGGGTCTGTCGCAAGCCGAGGAATTCGCCGACTACAACCACACGCGCAACGTCTATCTGCTGATGGCGGGTTTCATCTCGCTCGCCATGCTGAGCTTCTTCGCGGTCGCAACCGGTCTGATCGGCAAACTGCTCGGCCGCGAGCGCGAGATGACGCATCTGGTCGAATACGATCTGCTGACCGGCCTGCGCAATCGCTATTCGACCTTGCGCACGCTACGGCAAGAAGTGGCGCAGCCGCACAACCTCGGCCACCTCGCGATTCTCTTTATCGACCTCGATAACTTCAAGACGGTCAACGACACGCTCGGCCACAACGCCGGCGACATCGTGCTGCAAATGACGGCCTCGCGTCTCGCCACGGCGGTCGCGGACGGCGGCACGTTGAGCCGCATCGGCGGCGACGAGTTCGTGGTCGTGATCAAGGGCGAGGACGTGGAAAAGCGCGCGGTGGCGCTTGCCGAAGCGGCGGCTGAAGCGTTCGCCAAACCGTTCGAAGTGCGCGGCAGTTCCTTCGTGCTGCATGCGAGCATCGGCATCGCGCTTTATTCGGTGGCGAACGAAAGCGAGATCGACCTGCTGAAAAAAGCCGACCTCGCGATGTACAGCGCGAAAGACGCGGGCAAGAACTGCTACCAGTTCTATTCGCCGCAACTCTCGCATCGCGCGGACCATCTGATGAAGTGGGAGCAGCAGTTGCGCGTGGCGCTCGCCGAAGGGCAACTCTTTCTCGCCTATCAGCCGAAGATCGATCTGACGCGCCGCTGCATCACCGGCTTCGAGGCGCTGGTGCGCTGGAATCATCCGCAGCACGGTCTGATTCCGGCCAACGAGTTCATTCCCGTCGCGGAGTCCACGGGACTAATCGTGCCGATCGGCGACTTCGTGATCGAGACCGCGTGCCGGCAACTCGCGGTCTGGCAGCAGCAAGGCTACGACACGCTGTCGCTCGCGGTGAACATTTCGGCGGTGCAGTTCTGGCGCGGCGATCTGTACGAGACGATCTCGCACGCCATCGAGGAAAGCGGCATTTCCGCGCGCCGTCTGGAACTCGAAATCACCGAGACGGCGATGATGGAGTATCCCGAACTCGTCTCCGAAAAAATCTTTGCGCTCAAGCGTCTCGGCGTGCGCATTGCACTCGACGACTTCGGCACCGGCTATTCGTCGCTCTCGTATCTGAACCGTTTTTCGGTGGACACGCTGAAGGTGGACCGCTCGTTCGTCCAGGCTATTCCGGGCGACCGCAGCGTCTGCGTGATGGTCACCGCAATCGTCAATCTGGCGCGCTCGCTCGGGCTCACGGTGGTGGTCGAAGGAACGGAAACCGAAGAGCAGATTGCGTGGCTCGCCGCGCTCGGCCATATCGAAGCGCAGGGTTTCCTGTTTTCGCGCCCTGTTCCCGTCGACGCGATTCCGGCGCTGCTCGAACGTTTCGGCGTGTGCGGCATGGCCGGCCGGCGCCCGGTTCAGGAAGCAAACAGCACGAGCACCAGCACGAACGGTTAGACAGGGTGCTGAAGGCGTGCGCCGAGGGCTTCATCTAACGCTGCGGCTTTGCAAGCCCATCCATACCGCGGCCGCGCAAAACCGGCTACATTCTCGCTGTATTGCGTTCTCGCGCGATGCCGTCGGACCGGCCGGCCGCGCGCAACATCAAAGGATCACAGGACGGGCGCCCGCCTCGCGGACGCCCGTGGCGCCATGCACACGATAACAAGCCACGAAGCTGCAAGACGAGGGGAGCGGGAACCGCTATGGACGCTGTTCAAGGTCGTGCTCGGCCTGTCGGCGTTGTCATGGGGCGGCCTCGCGCTAATGGCGCAGCTCGAGAATCACTACGTCGAGCGCGAGGCACGGCTCTCGCGAGTCGCGTTCTCCGATCTGATCGCGCTTGCGTGGATGGTGCCGGGGCCCGTGGGCTGCAACGTCGCCGTGCAGCTCGGACACGCGCTGCGCGGACGTGCCGGCGCATGGGTCGCGGGCATCGCGAGCGTGCTGCCCTTCTTCATGCTGATGACGCTGTTCGCGATCTTTTACCGCACGCCGCTCGTGCGCACCTTCGCGTCGCAGACTTTGCTGAATCACTTTAGCGTGGTGCTCGCCACGCTGATCGGCATCACCTGGTACAAGCAGACGCGCGCGCTCGTGCGCGGCAAACTCGAATGGACGGCGGCGGTGGTCGGCTGCTTCGCGCTCTTCTATGCACACAGCCCGGCGGCTTATGTGCTGATGCTGAGCGCGGCATTCGGCGCCGGCTGGGTGGTGAGCCCCGTGCGCAACACGCGCTTTGTCGTGTCGTTCTCGCGAGGCGACTGGCAGATACTCGCCATGCTGTGCGTGTTCGTGCTGCTCTTCGCACTGCCGCTGCCGCATCGCTACGATCTCGCGCTGCTATGGCCGCGGCTCGCCGGCGCGGGCATGACGCTCTTCGGCGGCGGCTTTTCCGCGTTGCCGGTGCTCAAGACGCTGTTCGTCACGCCGACCATCGGCGTCTCCGACAACGACTTCACGCTGGCTTTTTCGTTGTCGCCGATCTCGCCCGGACCGCTGCTGAACGTGGTGCCGTTCTTCGGCTATCTCGTCGACGGCTGGGCGGGCGCATTGCTCGCCACGCTCGCGCTGTTCGTGCCGTCGGGATGCCTCGTCGTGCTGGCGCAGCGGCATCTGCATCAGTTGAAAATGAATCCGCGATTCGAGCATGGCATGCGGATTCTGCGCGCCGTCACCACCGCGTTCCTCGCGGTGGCCGTGCTGCGTATCGCCGGACATGTGCCGCTGCAACCGGTCTATCTGCTGACCGCCGTGTTCTCGGCGATGTGCTTCGCGAAGCTCAAGCTGCCCGTGTATGCGGTGTACGGCACCGTGGCGATTGCGTGCGGGCTGTGGCTTGCGTATGGCGCGTGGGCTTAGCGCGATCAGAATCCGCGTGACAGCACCGCGAAGCCGACCGTCACGACACCGAGCACGATGTTGATCAGCACGAGACGCCGGATCGTGCCGACCGCCTGCGCGCCGTCAGGCCACTTCTGCGCCTGCACTGCGCGGCGAATGCGCGGAAATACGGCGAACCGGATATGCCCGAAGATCAGCATCATGACGATGCCGAGGCCGGCCATTGCATGCAACGGCCAGGTGGCGTGACCGCCGCCGAATTGCATCAGCAGGAAACCGCCCGTCAGCAGAATGACGAGCACCGAAGCCGCCACCCAATTGAAGAAGCGGCCAAACACCGATTCCCACAACGGCAAGCGCAATTGCGGCGAGAGATCGGCTATGGCGGGGCGCAAGCAGAAGTGCGCGAAGATCATCCCGCCCACCCACACCGCGACTGCGAGCAGATGTAGAAAGAGCGCGAGTTCGATAGCCTTGTTCATGTTGTATTCCTCTCCGACGACGCCACACCGCTTATGCCGAATGATATGAGCAGCGGCTATTGAGCGCGTTCGACCGCACGCCCTGCGTGCAGTTCCAAAACGCCCGTGGCTTGCGTCGTTTTTCTTGTTGTTATTGCAGCGCGGCTGATGTCTCGACGAAGTACCGCGACCTGCTACTTCGCTGGTACTTCGACTCGATACCGCGACGCCGCCCCCGAATTTGCCGCGCGCTGTACTGCAATGCGCTGTACTGCAATGACTTGCACGGCCAGCGCCTCGCATGCTAGCAGACGCCGGCCGCTTTCAACATGAATCTTCGTCAGGCAACCGGCACCGGACGCATGCCTTCGAGCTTGAGCTTGCTCTCCGGCGCACGGCCCTTGCGTGCCCGCTTGCCGACATGCGCGGCGAGCGCGGCGCCGCTCAGCTTTTCTTCGTCCAGACGACCGCCGCGGCGCGCGCCGATCAGCATCACGCCGGCCGCGTTGATGGCGAGCGCCTGCACCAGCGTTTCCTTGTCGTCGAGCGCCATCAGCGTGACGCCGCGGCCGCCGCCCGACAGCGTCTTCATTTCGTCGATGCCGAACACCAGCAGGCGACCCGCCGACGACAGACACGCAACCTGCGTCGCGTCCGGCAGCATCGGCATGGGCGCGAGCGGCGCGGCGCCTGCGTCGATCGTCATGAACGACTTGCCCGCCTTCACGCGGCTCACCATGTCGCCGACCTTCGCGATGAAGCCGAAGCCGTTGCTCGACGCGAGCAGCAACGCCTGATCCGCCGAAGCCGCGTAGTAATGCATCAGATGGCTGCCCGACTCCATTTCGATCAGCGACGTGACCGGCACGCCGTCGCCGCGGCCGCCCGGCAGCGACGCCACCGCGACCGAATAGACGCGCCCGTTGCTGCCCCACGCGATGAGCGTGTCCGGCGTGCGGCACTGGAACGCCGCGTACAGACCATCGCCGGCCTTGAACGTGAAGCCCGCCGTGTCGAGGCCGTGCCCCTTCAGCGCGCGCACCCAGCCTTTTTGCGAGACCACGACCGTGACCGGTTCGTCGACCACGCGGGCTTCGTACGTCGCGCGCTTTTCCTGCTGGATCAGCGTGCGGCGCTCGTCGCCGTATTGCTTCGCGTCGGCTTCGATTTCCTTGATGAGCAGACGCTTCATCGCCGATTCGCTGCCGAGCAGTTCTTCGAGCTTCGCCTTCTCGTCGCGCAGTTCCGCGAGTTCCTTCTCGATCTTGATCTTCTCGAGCCGCGCCAACTGACGCAGCCGGATTTCGAGGATGTCTTCGGCCTGCCGGTCGGACAAGCCGAACGCGGCCATCAACGCGACCTTCGGTTCGTCCGACTCGCGAATGATGCGGATCACTTCGTCGATATTCAGGAAGACGATCATCCGCCCTTCGAGGATGTGAATCCGGTCGTCGACCTTCGTCAAACGATGACGCGTGCGGCGCGTGACGGTGGCGAAACGGAACGCGATCCACTCGTGCAGGATTTCGCTCAAGCCCTTCTGACGCGGCCGGCCGTCGCCGCCCACCATCACCATATTCAGCGATGCGTTCGACTCAAGACTCGTATGCGCGAGCAGCGTGTTGACGAACTCCGTCTGATCGATGCGGCTCGACTTCGGCTCGAATACGAGGCGCACGGGCGCGTCCTTGCCCGACTCGTCGCGCACGGCGTCGAGCAGGCCGAGCATGGTCTGCTTGCCCTGCAACTGTTCCGGCGTGAGCGCCTTCTTGCCGAGCTTGATCTTCGGATTGGTCTGCTCCTCGATTTCCTCGAGCACCTTCTGCGCGGCCGTGTTCGGCGGCAATTCGGTGATGACCAGTTGCCACTGGCCGCGTGCGAGGTCCTCGATTTTCCAGCGGGCGCGCACCTTCAGGCTGCCGCGGCCGGTTTCATAGGCCGCCGAGATTTCCGCTTCGCTGGAAATGATCTGGCCGCCGCCTGGGAAGTCCGGCCCCGGCACGTGCTCCATCAACTCCGCGTGCGTGATCTTCGGATTGCGGATCATCGCGACCGTGGCAGCCGCGACTTCGCGCAGATTGTGCGACGGAATTTCAGTCGCGAGACCGACCGCGATGCCCGACGCGCCGTTCAGCAAAACGAACGGCAGACGCACGGGCAAGAGCCGCGGCTCGTCGAACTCGCCGTCGTAGTTCTTCATGAAGTCGACGGTGCCCTGGTCGATTTCGGCGAGCAGCAGCTTCGCGATCGGCGTCAGGCGCGCTTCCGTGTACCGCATCGCCGCCGCGCCGTCGCCGTCGCGAGAGCCGAAGTTGCCCTGGCCGTCGATCAGCGGATAGCGCATCGAAAAATCCTGCGCGAGACGCACGAGCGCGTCGTACGCCGACTGGTCGCCGTGCGGGTGATACTTACCGAGCACGTCGCCGACCACGCGCGCCGACTTCACCGGCTTGGCGTTGTCGGACAGACCCATGTCGTTCATCGCGAACAGGATGCGGCGTTGCACCGGCTTCTGGCCGTCGCAGACATCCGGCAGCGCGCGGCCCTTGACCACGCTCACCGCATAGTCGAGATACGCGCGCTCCGCGTAATTGCCGAGCGTCAGGAAGTCGCCTTCGGGCGGCGGCGGCTCGGTGAAAAGGTCGAGAGTGTTATCGTCGTCCATCTAGAATCCGTATCGTGTTTGGCGTGAGGTTTCGTGCGGGAGCGCTGGCTTGCACCGCTCAGATATCCGCTTCGACTTCATTGCCCTTTTCTTCGAGCCAGTTGCGGCGCGACGCCGCTTCGCCCTTGCCCATCAGCATGGTCATGCGCGCGACCGTGGCGTCGTAGTCGAGCTCGCCGAGCGCCACCGGCGTGAGACGCCGCGTGTCCGGGTTCATCGTCGTATCCCATAGTTGTTCGGCGCTCATTTCACCCAGCCCCTTGAAGCGGCTGATCGACCATTGCGTGTCGCGCACGCCGTCCTTGCGCAGCTTGTCGAGAATCGCCTCGAGCTCGCCTTGGTCGAGTGCGTACAGCTTCTGCGCGGGCTTCTTGCCGCGCGCGGGTGCGTCGACGCGAAAGAGCGGCGGACGCGCGATGCACACATGACCGCGTTCGATCAGTTGCGGGAAGTGCTTGAAGAACAGCGTGAGCAGCAACACCTGGATGTGCGAGCCGTCCACGTCCGCGTCCGACAGAATGCAGATCTTGCCGTAGCGCAGATTCGACAGATCGATCTTGTCGTCCGGGCTGTGCGGATCGACGCCGATCGCCACCGAAATGTCGTGCACTTCGTTGTTCGCAAAGAGACGGTCGCGCTCGGTTTCCCACGTGTTCAGCACCTTGCCGCGCAGCGGCAGGATCGCCTGGAACTCCTTGTCGCGGCCCATTTTCGCGGAGCCGCCCGCCGAATCGCCCTCGACGAGGAACAACTCGTTGCGGCCGATTTCCGTCGATTCGCAATCGGTCAGCTTGCCGGGCAGCACGGCCACGCCCGAGCTCTTGCGCTTCTCGACCTTTTGCCCGGCACGCGTGCGCGCCTGCGCCTGCTTGATGACGAGGTCCGCGAGCTTCTTGCCGTGCTCGACGTGCTGGTTGAGCCACAATTCGAGCGCCGGACGCGCGAACGACGACACGAGCTTCACCGCGTCGCGGCTATTCAGACGCTCCTTGATTTGCCCCTGGAACTGCGGGTCCAACACTTTCGCCGACAGCACGAACGACACGCGCGCGAACACGTCTTCGGCGAGCAGCTTCACGCCCTTCGGCTGCAGGTTGTGCAACTCGACGAAACTCTTGACCGCCTGGAACAAGCCTTCGCGCAAGCCGGATTCGTGCGTGCCGCCCGCGGGCGTCGGAATCAGATTGACGTACGACTCACGCGTGAGCGGCCCTTCCTCGCTCCACGCGACGACCCACGCCGCGCCCTCGCCTTCGGCAAACGTCTCTTCGTTCGCGCGCGAGTTTTCGGCGTAACGCTCGCCTTCGAAAAGCGGAATCAGCAGGTCGCTGCCGCTCATGCCTTCGAGCAGATAGCCGCGCAAGCCGTCTTCGTATTTCCAGCTTTGCTGTTCGCCGGTTCGCTCGTTGACGAGTGTGACTTCGACGCCCGGCAACAAGACCGCTTTCGAGCGCAGCAGACGCTGCAGTTCGCCGAGCGGCAGATTCGGCGAGTCGAAGTACTTCGGATTCGCCCATGCGGTCACGCGCGTGCCCGACTTCTTTTCGCCCCTGGCTGCGGCGCGCACTTCGAGCGGCTTGGCGACGTCGCCGTTGGCGAAGCTGAGCGCGGCGACCTTACCGTCACGCCATACGGTGACGTCGAGGCGCGTGGACAGCGCGTTGGTGACCGACACGCCGACGCCGTGCAGGCCGCCCGAAAACGTGTACGCGCCGCCAGCGGCTTTATCGAATTTGCCGCCCGCGTGCAGGCGCGTGAACACGATTTCGACGACCGGCACGCCTTCTTCCGGATGCAGGCCGAAGGGGATGCCGCGGCCGTCGTCTTCGACCGACACCGAATGATCCGCGTGCAGCGTGACCGTGATTTGCCGGCCGTAGCCGCCGAGGGCTTCGTCCGACGCGTTGTCGATGACTTCCTGAATGATGTGCAGCGGATTCTCGGTGCGGGTGTACATGCCGGGCCGTTGCTTGACCGGCTCGAGACCCTTCAACACCTTGATCGACGCTTCGCTATACGCGGCGTTTGGCTTTTTCGTGGACATGGTTGACTCGGGTGCGTCGGTTCATCGTTGTCCACAGGTCCGGTTGATAAGTCCGTGGACAATGCGTTGAGTTTTCAAAAAAAGCGAAACGAAACAACGTGGTTAGGTGGGATGCCCGCGATGCGGGCAAGCTGTTTGTCGCATGGGTTGCGCTCGTTCGCCGCGTGATGAGCGCGCGGCGTTCGTGCGCATTTACAGCACTCCCCTGATTGGGCGCTGCATCGCGGCCCAGCGCCACCGCTGGTGAAAACGCCGGGGATGCCTTGTTCGCGGGGTATTTTACTGATTTCGAACCTGGCGGCAATTCACGGCGCACACGATTGGCCATTCGGACAAGGCGCGGTCCACACGCAAGCGAAAGCGCCGACGACGAAAGACGCCGGCGCTTGCCGCCTCATTTGCGACGGTTTTCGAGTTCGTCCCAGCGCTCGAGCGCGGCCAGCAGTTCTTCGTCGATGGCGGCATAGCGTTCGGAAAGACGCGTGCCTTCCTGTGGGTCCTTCGCGAAGATCGAGCCTTCTTCAAGCTGGGCGCCGATGGTTTTCTGCTCGGCCTCCAGCGCGGCGATTTTCTGCGGCAGTGCTTCCAGTTCGCGCTGCTCCTTGAACGACAGCTTCGCCGCGCGCTGCGGATTGCGGCCGGCTGTGTTGTCGTTGCCGGAGGCGTCTTTGGCTGTGTCTTTATTGGCGTCTTTAGCCGCGTCTTTCGTTGTGTCCTTAGTTGTGTCCTTAGCCGCGTCCCTGCTCGCCTCTTTCTGCGCTTCCTGCGCCAACTGCTGCGAGCGCTCGCTTTGCAACTGCCAGTCGGTGAAGCCGCCCACATACTCGCGCCACTTGCCGCCGCCCTCCGACGCGATCACCGACGTCGCGACGTTATCCAGAAACGCGCGGTCGTGGCTCACCAGTAGCACGGTGCCGTCATAGTCCGTGAGCAGTTCTTCAAGCAGTTCGAGCGTGGGAATATCGAGGTCGTTGGTCGGTTCGTCGAGCACCAGCACGTTGGCCGGCCGCGCGAACAGACGCGCGAGCAGCAGCCGGTTGCGCTCGCCGCCCGACAGCGACTTGACCGGCGAACGCGCTCGCTCCGGCGCGAACAGAAAGTCGCCGAGATAGCTCATGACGTGCTTTTTCTGACCGTTGACCTCGACCCATTCGCTGCCGGGGCTGATGGTGTCGGCGAGACTTTTGTCCAGGTCCAGTTGCGCGCGCATCTGGTCGAAATACGCGACCTGCAGATTGGTGCCGACGCGCACCGTGCCCTCGTCCGGCTTCAATTCGCCGAGGATGATCTTCAGCAGCGTGGTCTTGCCCGCGCCGTTCGGACCGACAAAGCCGATCTTGTCGCCGCGCATGACGGTCCCGGTGAAGCGGTCGATCACCGTGCGCGAGCCGTAGCGCTTCGTGACATCCGTCAGTTCCGCGACGATCTTGCCCGACTTCTCGCCCTGCCCGACGTCGAGCTTGACGTTGCCTTGCACGTTGCGGCGTTCCGCGCGCTGGTTGCGCATTTCGACGAGCCGCGCGATGCGGCCGACGCTGCGCGTACGCCGCGCCTCGACGCCCTTGCGAATCCACACTTCTTCCTGTGCGAGCAGCTTGTCGGCCTTTTCGTTTTCGACGCGCTCGATTTCCAGTTGCTGCGCCTTGCGCGTCTGATAAGCCGAAAAGTTGCCCGGATACGACAGCAGACGCCCGCGATCGAGTTCGACGATGCGCGTGGCGACGCGGTCGAGAAACGCGCGGTCGTGGGTGATGAAGAGGAGCGCCGCGCGCTGCGACACCAGCAGATCTTCCAACCAGCGGATGCCGTCGAAATCCAGGTGGTTGGTCGGCTCGTCGAGCAGCAGAACGTCCGGCTGCACGACCAGCGCACGAGCCAGCGCGACGCGCTTTTGCATGCCGCCCGAGAGCGAACCCACGCGCGCCTCGCCGTTCAGGCCGATCTGCTGCAGCGTGGTGGCGACGCGCGTGCTCCAGTTCCAGGCGTTCGTGGTGTCCAGCGACGATTGCAGCGTGTTCATGCGCGCCATCAGCGCGTCGTGCTGCGCGCCTTCCGGTTCATCCGCGAGCTGGTTGGCGACCGCGTCGTATTCGTCGAGCAGCGCGCGGGCGTGCGTGAGGCCGGCCGCGACGGCTTCGAAGACTGTGTCGTCGGTATCGAACTCCGGCTCCTGCGGCACGTACACCGTGGTCAGACTCTGCTGACGCGTGACGAGGCCGTCGTCGGGCTTGGCCAGATCGGCGACGATCTTCAGCAGCGACGACTTGCCCGCGCCGTTGCGGCCGATCAGACCGACCCGCTCGCCCGGTTCGAGAGAGAAGTCCGCGTGATCGAGCAACGCGACGTGACCGAACGCCAGTTGCGCTCCGGTAATGGTGTAAAGCGACATGGGAAATTGGAGAAGACAGCGAGGATTCGGAACTGCTCATTGTACCGGGCGCGCGAGCGGGTGCCTGTATGCCGGAAGATATAGGACGAACGCCCCGCGTCGCGATGCCTGGCGTCGACTGTCGGGTCGGATGGTTTGCGTCGGCTTGCGTCGGCTCTTATCCCCTTGCGAGCCGTGCGAACGCGAGCATGAAGCGGCTGCCGGGCGATGCCGACGCGCGCCCGGCCATTTGCGATCCGGCGGCGCGCTACTTCACATGCACAGTGATGGTCTTGCTGAGTCCGGGACCATAAGAGCGATGTGCGCCGTCGCCGAATTGCAGCGTCAGCGTATGGTCGCCCGGCGGCAGTGTCAGGTCCGCTTCCGTCTGACCCTTGCCGAAGTGGAGCGATTTGTCGTTGGCGGGAATCACCTCGCCTTTCGGCAGGGGCTTGCCGTCCACCAGCAGATGATGATGGCCCGTGCCGTCCGTCATCGTGCCGGCCGGGGCGATCTTCATGCCGTCGACGGCGAATACCACGTGGACGGGATTGCTGACGGTCGCGCCGTCCGTCGGCTGCACGAAGGACACGCTTGCCGCCTGCGCCGCGCCGGACGCCGCCAGCAATCCAGCCAGTGCCGCGCCGGTCAACCATCTGGTTTTGAACATCGTTTTCTCCTGGTTAGAAACGTGAGCCACGCACGATACGCAGCGCCGCTGCGAGTCAGCAGCATACACGCGGTGCGTGACAGGGCTTGTGCGTGCCTGCGTCAAATCCGATTGCCGATGCCGTTGACGAATTCCGGTAATATTGCGGCTCTCCGCGGATGCCCGAAAAAGGGGCAGACTGCGCGGGATCATTGCATTGAAGAGAGAAGAGTACGTCGTGAGCGAAGTAACGGAAGTGACTGAGTACAAGAGCTGGGTTTGCCTGATTTGCGGCTGGATCTATAACGAAGAAGAAGGTTTGCCCGAAGAAGGCATCGCCCCCGGCACCCGCTTTGCCGCGATTCCCGAGGACTGGCGCTGCCCGCTGTGCGACGTCGGCAAGGCGGAGTTCGCGGTGGTGGAGTTTTGAGGTTGGGCGTGACGTCGTTTCCGACGGTTTTGCTATACTCTTGCCCTCGCTTGCATGGCTGAAAACGCAAGCGCTTGCGGCGTCATTTCGGCGCGGCAATCACAGATCAGGGGTCCGGTCCGCCCCGTTGTAGCTATCCGCTCCCTGTAGTTCAATGGATAGAACAAGTGCCTCCTAAGCGCTAGATGCAGGTTCGATTCCTGCCAGGGGGACCAACTACCCTTCCAGTATTTCCGTCGCCGCGTTCGCCTTCGGTCGCACTGTGCCGGCGAACCTCCGGCACGATCCGGGGATGTTGCCCCAGCGCGCTGTTGGTTGCACAATTGCAGCCCACGGGGATGACGACAATGAAAATGAAGACCGCCTTGGCAGCGTTGACCATGCTTGCCGCGTGCACCACCATATCCGACGTTACGCCGGCCGGCAACGGTCGCTACATCGTCACTACGCAGGTTCGCGGCGGCATGACGCCGTGGGGCGAAGTAAAGGCATCGAGCCTCAAACGCGCCGACGAATATTGCCGCCAGCAGGGTCAGCAGATGCATCAGGTCGATATGCAGACGCATGGCGTCCGCGGATGGACACCGCAGGAAGCGGAACTAACGTTTTCCTGCACGTCTAGCTAACGTCGTTTGTGATCGGATGGACCGTGACCAAACATGGGCATCGCTGCGCCACTCACCGCTCACCTGGCTGACGATCCGGATGAACTTCGGCGGATCAACCTCTGACCGACGCGCAACTCACTCGTTATCGAATCTGAGCGTCTTCGAATGTAGCCGTCGACATTCGCAGTATGTCGCTCAAGGCATTCATTACGAAGTGAGACCTGGTCTTGTCCGCAACGTCCTGGGGCGCCTTACGGGGTAGAACACCTGCCCGGTAAAGCGCTTCCAACTCCTCCCAATTGACTTCACCAATCGCAGGTCCGCTCGGCAAAGCATTGCTGCCGTTTGATCCCAGACAGTCCGCCGCTTTTCCTGCCAACTCTGCTATCGCACGGGTCTTGGCCAGTCCAAGCGCCTCGCCGCGGAGAATCCTGGCATCGACCAAAAACCGCGGCCCGCAGCGCAGCGCCCGCTCGCTCCCCGCTAACCCCGCTTCGGACTATCCAGCCCGCGAACCACCGCCGGCCGGGCGACGAACGCCGCCAGCGTGCGCTGAACGTTGGGAAAATCCTGAATCGCGACGAGCTCGCCGGCTTCATAGAAACCGATCAGATTGCGCACCCACGGAAACGTCGCAATATCGGCAATTGAGTACTGATCGCCGAGAATCCACTCGCGTCCTTCCAGACGCTGCTCCAGCACGCCGAGCAGGCGCTTCGATTCGGCGACGTAGCGATCGCGCGGACGCTTGTCCTCGTACTCCTTGCCGGCGAATTTGTGGAAGAAGCCGAGCTGGCCGAACATGGGACCGATGCCGCCCATCTGGAACATGACCCACTGAATGGCCTCGTAACGGCCGGCGGCGTCCTGCGGAATCAGCTGCCCGGTCTTGTCCGCGAGATAGATCAGGATCGCGCCCGATTCGAAGAGCGGCAGCGGCTTGCCGTCCGGCCCGTTCGGATCGATGATCGCCGGAATCTTGTTGTTCGGGTTGAGCGACATGAACTCGGGCGTCAACTGATCGTTGGTGTCGAAGCGCACCAGATGCGGCTCATACGGCAAGCCGGTTTCCTCGAGCATGATCGACACCTTCACGCCGTTGGGCGTCGGCAGCGAATAGAGCTGCAGGCGCTCGGGATGCGCGGCGGGCCATTTCTTCGTGATCGGGAATGCGGACAGATCTGTCATGTGATGGTGTAGCCCTGTGCGGGAATGGCGGATGAAAACGGTATCGGGACGATCGACAGAGCCAGTTCGGCGGCATGGCGGCACGGCCGGCGCTGATACGGCGCTCAGCACGCAATGCGTAATGCGCGGCCTCAATGCATCGTCCCGATCCGGCGACGGCCAAATATAAACCGAGTCGCCGCAACGTGTGCGGAAGCCGGCAGGCCCCCCAACGTCAGCCGACGCTCACCACAAATCTTTCGTCGCGCTGCCCGCGCGCACGTTATAGCCCTCGCGCCACAGCGCGGCGCCCACCGTCACCAGCAGCGACCTGTGCCCGGCGTCGAGCTGCTCCCACGTCGACGCGACCCAGGCCGCGAAATTCGCGCAGGTTTCCTCGAGGTCGACGGGCGCTTTGCCCTCCAGATACTGGCGTTCGAACATCGAAAGGACTTTTTCCGGTGTCATTGGCGCGGCCTCCGTGTTGGATGCATTCAGTCTAAAGGCGACGCAGCCTGCGCGGCGCGCTCTGCGCGCCAAAGCCGGGTTACTCCCAGGCCGGATCTGCGCTGCAAAGAGAAAAGGCGCCGAGGCGCCCTCAGACTGCTGACCAACCCCACGTTTTCCGGAGCGTGGGGTTTTGTTTTTCAGGCGTAGGAATTCGCGCGATGGCCCGTGACGCTGCGGACCAGC
>NZ_QBUB01000012.1:0-263108 GCF_003058125.1 Paraburkholderia sp. GV068 | reverse complement strand
GCTGCATGGGTGTCGGTTTCCTGAGCATGACGCCCATTAAACGACAAAGCCCGGCGCGTGGCCAGGCTTTGGGGGGTACTTTGTCAGCAGTCTGAGGCCAGAGCACGAGCTCTGGCCTTTTTGCTTGGCGACTGCATTCAATCCGGCTGACGAGCGCCGCATTAGCGGCGCGTACAACGAACGAAGCAGCGCTGCCTGGCGAACGGGCGCCTGCTTAGTTCTGCGTGCCCTTGTCGTTCGTGCCGGCTGCCGATGCCGCTGCAGCGACCGGAGCGCGCTTGCCGTGCGACTTCAGCTTCTTGACGTGGTGCTTCTTCGGTGCGCTAGCTGCAGCGGCCGGAGCGGCTGCGTCCGATGCTTGTGCGAAAGCTTGAACCGAGACCAGCGCGATCGATGCAGCTGCGAGCGAGACGATAACTTTTTTCATGTGTTGTTCCCCAAACCTAACGACTGAGTCAGTGTGAATGAAATAGCTGCACGGTGAAGCACACAGGGCTCAGGCGCCCTGCCGCTCCCCGCGGGAGAGTATTACCTGGCGTAGGGAGTTTGTCATGCGCAAAACCCGATATGTATTTTCCTGGAGACAGCTCGCTTTCGAGACGCTTTCACCCATAAGCGCGCGATACCAGGGAGATTCCCTGGCCCGCCGTCAGACGAGGTTGCGCAGCAGGCTCGCGGTCTCGAGCAACGTCGGCAGAACGCGGTGCAGCGCGGCGTTCGCCGATTCTTCGCCGATCGGCATGCTGACGCTGATCGCCGCGACGACCGTGCCGTGCCGGTCGCGCAAGGGCACCGCGACGCCGCGCACGCCGAGCTCGAGTTGCTGATCGGTGACCACGTAGCCGTTGCGCCGGATTTCGCCGAGCACTTCGCGCAGCCGTTCGATGGTGGCATACGTGTGCGGCGTGAACACCTTGATCGGATACGACGCGAGCCATTGCTCGATGCTCTCGGGCGCCTGAAACGCCAGCAACACCAATCCCGCCGACGACAAAGGCGCCGGCGCGCGCGAGCCGAGCACGAAGCCGACCGCCATCGCCCGATTCACGCCGTTGCGGGCGACGTAAACCACGTCGTGTTCGTCGAGAATCGCGACCAGCGCCGTTTCCTGGAGCGTCGCCGTGATCCGTTGCAGGAAGGGCTGGACCGTGCGCGGCAAGCGCGCGGAGTCGAGATACGACTGCCCGAGCCGCAGCACACGCGGCGCGAGCCAGAACAGCTTGCCGTCCGTGTCGACGTAGCCGAGTTCGCGCAGCGTCAGCAGATAGCGGCGCGCCGCCGTGCGCGACAAGCCGGCGCGGCCGGCTACTGCCGTGGGCGTCATGCGCGCGTGCTCTTCGTCGAATGCCTCGATGATCGCCAATGCCTTCGCGGCGCCGGCGATCCAGTCTTTGTCGTCCATCGGTTGCCTGAGATTTTCGCCCGCTAATGTGGCGATGCGACCGTCGCCATGCCGCCAGCGTCGGCCGCGCGAAATACGGGGCATGCGGCGGAGCAGGGAATGCGGTTGTTTGCGCGCAATTGTGCCCGAAGCCGTGGCGTCTTCGCGCGATTATCGCGCGCGAGGACGGTGGCCTGTCACGCCGTGCGTCGGGTTGTAGTGGGGCGAATCGGTGTGCGTTTTAACTCAAGCGCGCGCAAGCGGAAGTAGTACGACCGAGTGCCGCAGCGACGGCTGCTCAAGCGGCTCGCGGATGCGTATAGAGGTGCGGGGAGTCGGCCGTCGGCGGAAAAACGCACCAGCAGCCGTCGTCGTGGCGAAAGAAGAAGAGTCCGCGCGAGCCGGTAGCGGCGTCAACCGCGGAAGTCTCGACGCGCACATAGCGTCGGCCGCCGACGCGCGTGCGGCTGAATTCGGTGACGTGGACAGCCGCCGAAGGCGCCGGCGCGAGCCATTTATCGACGAGGAAACGCAACGACTGTTCGCTCGCGGCTCTCATGATCCGCTCCTCGCCGGCTTGTTTTCCGGGGCTTCGCGGGTGGTGTCGGTATCGTCGCTGGATTGACTGTCGCGCGAGGCTTCGTCCCGCTCGGCCGATGCAAGCGCCATATCCCGGTTCGTCGCCGCCGCCCGCAGCGTGCTGCAATGGGTAGCATGTCTGATATCCGAGAGAAGACGGACCAACTGTCGTGCTGTTCTGCGCTTCATTCCACACCCCCGCACCGCACCAATAACTTCAGAAAACACTTTAACTCTATGCCTCGATCGGGCATTGCCAAAGCTTTTTGACGAAATAGCAACACTCACGCTTGCAAAAAGAGAGTCGCAAGCTTCGTACCGCCACGTTCAATGTGCGCTTCGCGCTGTAAGCGGTCTGTACGCTCGCGAGCAAACGGCAGACGAAAGACAACCGCGCGCCGAACGCGGCGCTAACTACGAGTTATCCACACGAGCCTTTGCATAACCTCGGGACAGTGCATGGAACAGGCTGTGCGCGAAATCTTGATAAGACCGACTTCGCTGCCGGCCGCCCCAAACTTATCCCGGCTTCGTAGTTTTTCTACAGAGTCGTCCCGCAGGGTTATCGAATTCCCATTACCTTGATGTAACGGAAGAATCAGCGGTTATCCACAGAGCGGGCTAACCCTTGTTAACTACTACTACGTATGTATACGAAGGAAGTAAACGACATAGGAGAACTGCCGCCGCACGCCGCTTTTGCAAGCGAAGCGCGCTGCGTTCAGCGGCGAGGCAGTGGGGAGGAGTCAGTGAAGAATCAATGAAGAGTCAGCGAAGCGTGCCGGCTTCGCTCGCCGGTTGGACGGAGGCGGCCTTGCCGATCAGCTCCGGCGTATCGGACGCTGGCGCGGACATCGGCGCAGACATCGACGCAGATGCGGGCGGCGCTGCCTCGACCGGCATCGGCAACAGATGCGTTTCGATGCGGTCGTTGACCACCGGCTGGGTGCGCACGACCGTCTGCAGATAATGATCGACGAGACCAAAGAAACGGTCGTAGAACTTGCCTGACGGAATGGTCTCACTGGAGATCTTCACCATCGCGTCGCTGTTCGAGCGTATCGGCAGCGACAGCGACCCGAGCACACTCAAGCCAACGCTCGCCGACGTATCGCTCTTCTTCAGCGCGAAGCCGTTCTGCACCGCATTCACGTAGACGATGCTCGTACTGCTCGCCTCCTCGCCCGGCGTGCACACGACGTGAAATTCGACGACAACATGCGTATCGCCGGACGGCTGAAAGTTCTTGGTGCCGTCGACGGTATCGTTGCGCGTCATCGTCGTCAGATAGCCCTGGCTCAGCAGCGCGCGGCGCGCCGCTTCGCAGGTGTCGGTCACGCTCGAATTGAAATTGCGCGCGTACGGACTCGCGCCGGTTTCGAACAACTCCTGCTGGAATTTCGGCGTGGGCGCGCTGCTGCAAGCGGCGAGCAGCATCAGGCCGCACAGCGAGGCCACGGTGGTTTTGAAAAGCGAGGTGGACATGGTCAATCTAAAAAGCGCTGCGTACATGCGGACGAGCCGCGAGGGAAATGCATTGTAGAGCGGTTGACGCTTGTGCGTAAAAAGCGTGCAACGAAGCCGACGGTGCGCGAGTGGCGGCCGTCTGTCGGTGTCTGGTGGATGGGGGGATGGTGAAGATGGCAGCACTGAATGAGTGCCGCTGAGACTGCCGCTAGGGCCGCAGGCGCCACCAGGGCTACCTTGACGACGCTCCGCCCTGCACATCAGCGAAGAAACGCAAACAAGCGCCGCCGATTAATTCGCCACCGCGGCAAGCCCCGCCGACGCTACCGCCCCACTTGCACCGACATTAGCCGCCGCCGTATTAGCACCCGCCGCGTTAGCCGGAGCGACAGCGCCTCCATTACTCGCGTTGCCGGGCGCAGGCGAGCAACGGCCCGTCGCGTGAGCGTCGCACGCATCGGTCTTCGCGTTGAGATTCTTGATGGGGTCTTGCGGCGTGGCCACGCCCGCAAAGTCGCCGGCGCGCAAGCTGACTTTCTGCGCGTACGCTTGCGAGCCGCCGTAGCTCTTGAGCGCGGCGTTCATGTCGCCGTTCGCCGAGCGCATGTAGCCGTACAGAATCGCGGAGCCGACCTCGATGTTCGCCGTCGGTTCGGTGAGATCCTTCACGTTCCTCAGAAGCCCGCGATGCGCGCTCGGCACCACCTGCATCAACCCGGTTGCGCCGTTGGCGCCCTTGGCCTTTTCCTTGAAGCGGGATTCGATCGAGATAATCGCGAGCAGCAGCGCCGGCGGCAACGAATATCTGGATGCCGCCGATTGAACCGCATCGGATATTTTCTCGGCCTTTTCCTTGGCGAGCCCGAATTTCTGCGTCAGATAGGCGGACACGCGGTCGCCATTTTCCTCGGCCACCGCGGATTGCGCGAGGCCAAGCGAAAGCAGAATCAGGCAGAGTAACCGGCTCATGGGAAAGGTCTGAGGAAAAGTCTGCGCATTATAACCTTGCCTAAAAAATTGGCATCTCTTGAATTGAATGCGGATGCAAAGCAAAGTGCCGGCGCGCGCGAGCCGTGCATACGGAGGCACGCGGCGTCGCCTCACTGCTTGCTCCGCGCCGTTTGTAGATGCAGACATTTGGTCCGTTAGTTGCAAACTAGCGAATCAGTCGGGCCTATCGCAACGATCGGCGCATAAGCTAAACCGCCCCGTTCCCGCGGATTTGAGACAATGACGTTCGCGCCGTGGACGGCCAGCCGTCCGCGGCAATCGCAGGCTTATCAAACCCGAGACGTCTTCTGTATGAGCAAGACCGCATTTATCCCGAGCGTCCCCGCCGCGTCAGAGGACGATTTCGACATATCGACGACCTCCAGGCTGGTGGGCTATCGACGCTTCTTCGGCGTGTTGAAGGTCGTCCGAACCACGGACGGCCGCGTGCTGTTCCCGTTCGACGGCGCGCCCGAACTCGGGCCGTACCCGACGAAGCTCGAAGCGGTCGCCGCGGCACAGGTCTACGGCGAGCACATCGTCACGAGCGACCTCGCGCGGCCGGAGTTGTGAGGCGCATAAGCGGCACGTGTGGCACAGGTGCCGCGCGGTGCATGGCCGCGGTTGCATAAACGAAAGTTGCAATAAAAAAGCGCCGGCTAGCCGGCGCTTTTTGCTGGATGCGCTACTCAGCACAGACCCGCAACGCTCCCCCGCCCTCACTCCACCGTCACCGACTTCGCCAGATTCCGCGGCTTATCGACATCCGTGCCACGCGCGCAAGCCGTGTGATACGCGAGCAACTGCAGCGGCACCACATGCAGGATCGGCGAAAGCACGCCATAGTGTTCAGGCATGCGAATCACATGCAGACCTTCGTCGTTGACGATCTTCGTGTCCGCGTCGGCGAAAACGTAGAGCTGGCCGCCGCGCGCTCGCACTTCCTGAATGTTTGACTTCAGCTTCTCCAGCAACGCGTCGTTCGGCGCGACGGTGACCACCGGCATCGCCTCGGTCACGAGCGCGAGCGGCCCGTGCTTCAACTCGCCAGCGGGATAAGCTTCCGCGTGAATGTAGGAAATCTCCTTTAGCTTCAGCGCGCCTTCCAGCGCGATCGGATAATGCATGCCGCGTCCGAGGAACAATGCATGTTCCTTGCGCGAAAATTCCTCCGACCACGCGATGATTTGCGGCTCCAACGCCAGCACGCTATTGAGCGCAGCCGGCAGATGGCGCAGTTGCCTGAAGTATTCGGCCTCCTGCTCCGGGCTCACGCGCCCGCGCAGCTTCGCAAGCGTGACGGCCAGCACGAATAGCGCGACGAGCTGAGTAGTGAATGCCTTCGTCGACGCGACGCCGATTTCGCGGCCCGCATGCGTGAGGAACGCGAGCTCGGTCTGACGCACCATCGCGCTCGTGCCGACGTTGCACACCGCCAGCGTATGCCGATGCCCAAGCGTCTGCGCATGCTTGAGCGCCGCGAGCGTATCCGCGGTTTCGCCCGACTGCGAGATCACCACGACGAGCGACTTCGGATTCGGCACCGACTCGCGATAGCGATACTCGCTGGCAATTTCGACTTGCGTCGGAATCTTCGCGATCGACTCGAGCCAGTACTTCGCCGTGAGCCCCGAGTAGTAGCTCGTGCCGCACGCGAGGATCAGCAGATTGTCGATGTCCGCGAACACCTTGCCGGCGCCCTCGCCGAACAGCGACGCGTCGAACGAATCGGACGGCGGAATCGTGTCCGAGATCGCGCGCGGCTGCTCGAAAATCTCTTTCTGCATGAAGTGGCGATACGGGCCGAGCTCGACCGCGCCGCCGTACGCCGCGACCTGACGCACTTCGCGCAGCGCTTCGTTGCCCTCGCGATCCGCGATCCGCACGCCTTCGAGCGTCAACTCGCAGACGTCGCCTTCTTCCAGGAAAATGAAGCGCTCGGTGCTGCCCGCGAGCGCGAGCGCGTCGGACGCGAGGAAGTTCTCGCCGTCGCCGAGCCCGACCACGAGCGGCGAACCCTGGCGCGCGCCGACCACCGTATGCGGCTGGTCTTTATGCAGCACCGCGATCGCATAAGCGCCGTGCAGTTGCCCGACGGCCTCGCGCACCGTCGCGAACAGATCGCCGCGATACAGGCTGTGAATCAGATGCGCGATAACCTCTGTGTCGGTCTGCGAGACAAACGTGTAACCCTTGCCACGCAGCATCTCGCGCAACGACTCGTAATTCTCGATGATGCCGTTGTGTACCAACGCCAGCGCATCTTTCGAGAAGATCGGATGGGCATTGTCGGTCACGGGCGCGCCGTGCGTCGCCCAGCGCGTATGCGCAATACCGGTAATGCCGCCGAGTTGGCTCTCGCGCACCTGCTCGTCCAGATCGGCGACGCGCGCCACGCTGCGCGCGCGCGCCGGGCCGCTTTCGCCCAGGACCGCGACGCCGCACGAATCGTAGCCGCGGTATTCGAGCCGCCGCAGTCCTTCGATCAGGACGGGGACGATATTACGTTGCGCTGCCGCGCCGACAATGCCGCACATGGTCTTGTTCCTATTCAGTGCTGGAATGTGCGAAGGCGCGAATCGCGGCGCCCACGCTCTTCGTCAATTCTTCTTTTTGGTCGGGCGTACATAGCCCGTCTTGCTGGTTTGCGTCTTGTCGTTCAGCACGAGCGCGTCCGCTTCGACGTCCTTCCAGACCGTCGTGCCCGCCGCGATTGTCGCGCCGCGCTTCACGCGCACCGGCGCAACGAGTTGCGTGTCGGAGCCGACGAACACGTCGTCTTCGATGATCGTGCGGAACTTGTTCGCGCCGTCGTAATTGCAGGTGATGGTGCCCGCACCAATATTCACGCGTGCGCCAATATCCGAGTCGCCGATATAGGTGAGGTGATTCGCCTTCGAGCCGTGGCCGAGCACCGCGTTCTTCACTTCGACGAAGTTGCCGACGTGCGATTCGTCCTTCAGCGACGCGCCTGGGCGCAGCCGCGCATACGGTCCGAGCACGACGTGCGCGCCGACTTCCGCGCCTTCGATATGCGTGAACGCATCGACCCGCGTGCCTGCGCCAATGCTCGCGTTACGGATCACGCAGTTCGGTCCGATCGTCACGTTATCGGCAAGCGTGACGCGGCCTTCGAATACGCAATTCACGTCGATGGACACATCGCGGCCGCATTCGAGCGTACCGCGCACATCCACTCGCGCCGGGTCGGCCAGCGTCACGCCGGCCACGAGCAACGCATCCGCCGTATTGCGCTGGTGAATCCGCTCGAGTTCGGCAAGCTGCTGCTTGCTGTTCACGCCGAGCGTTTCCCACTCGTCCTGCGGCTGCGTGGTGACGACGTCGAGACCCGCTTCGATCGCCAGTTCCACGGCGTCGGTCAGATAGAACTCGCCTTGCGCGTTATCGTTCTTCAGCGCGGCGAGCCAGCCCGACAGCGGGCCGGTCGGCGCAACGACGATGCCGGTGTTGATCTCGTCGATGAGAAGCTGATCGGCGCTCGCATCTTTCTGTTCGACGATGCGCGACACATTGCCTTGCGGATCGCGCACGATGCGGCCGTAGCCGCTCGGGTCCGCGAGCTTCACGGTGAGCACGCCATAAGCGCCGCCACCTGTGCCCTCGCCTGCACCCTCGCCCGCGCGCTCGACAAGCGCCTGCAAGGTGCTGGCGCGCGTGAGCGGCACGTCGCCATACAGCACGAGCGTAGGCACCGAAGGATCGAGAAGCGGCAACGCCTGCTGCACCGCGTGGCCAGTGCCGAGCTGTTGCTCCTGCACGGCGAACTGGACGTCGGGCGCGGCGACCGCATCGCGAACCGCCTCGGCGCCGTGGCCGATTACCACGACGAGGCGCGTGGGCTTCAGCGTGCGGGCAGTGTCGATGACATGAGCGAGGAGCGGCCGGCCGGCCAGGGGATGGAGCACCTTGGGCAGCGCGGAACGCATGCGCTTACCGGTGCCTGCCGCCAAAATCACGATGTTCATGGCGTCGGCATATAGACTAGTTTGGAGCCGACGATTCTATCACGCACCCTCTCGCGAAAATGGCCGCGAAAGCGGCCACATTGCAAGCGAAAGTAAGTGAAGAAGCGCCTTTTATGCGGGACTTCCGGTCACAGATCGTCGAACTGCACAATCGAGATCGGCCGCGCCGCACCGAGCGGCGCACCGTCACTCGCATCGGTCGAACACGGTTCTTCGTCGAATGCGATGTCGCCTTGCGGGTCGGCCTCGCCGGTCGCGCGCAAATCCGCGAACGGAAACAGCTTGTGATCCATCAGATGCGACGGCACGACGTTCGTCAACGCATTGAACATGTTCTCGATGCGGCCCGGAAAGCGCTTCTCCCAATCGCGAATCAGCGCCTTCATTTCCGCACGCTTCAGGTTCGGCTGACTGCCGCACAGATTGCACGGAATGATCGGGAATTCACGCAGCTCGGCGTACTTTTCCAGATCGGTTTCCTTCACGTAAGCGAGCGGACGGATCACGATGTTTTTGCCGTCGTCCGATTGCAGCTTGGGCGGCATGCCCTTCAGCTTGCCGCCGTAGAACATGTTGAGCAGCAGCGTTTGCAGAATGTCGTCGCGATGATGGCCGAGCGCGATCTTGGTCGCGCCGAGTTCGCCCGCCACGCGGTACAGAATGCCGCGCCGCAGCCGCGAGCACAGCGAGCACGTGGTCTTGCCCTCGGGCACCAGCCGCTTGACGATGCTGTAGGTATCCTGATTCTCGATATGAAACGGAATGTCCAGTTGCTTCAGATACTCGGGCAGCACGTGTTCCGGAAAGCCGGGCTGCTTCTGATCGAGGTTGACCGCGACGATGTCGAAGTTGATCGGCGCGCGCTCGCGCAGGCGCATCAGCACGTCGAGCATTGCGTAGCTGTCCTTGCCGCCCGACAGGCACACCATCACCTTGTCGCCGTTCTCGATCATGTTGAAGTCGCCGATCGCCTGGCCCACCTGGCGCGCGAGCCGCTTGAAGAGCTTGTTGTTCTCGTACGCCTCTTTCTGCTCGCGGCGCGTGAGCGGCGACTTTTCGCGAGCGGCGGGCGCGGCGGCGTCCATGATTTCGGGAGCGTTCATGGCTCAGTCCTCTTTGATTCGGAATACTTCGACGCCCACCGCGTCGCAGTCGGGATACACATCGGGCTTTTCTGTCGACACGCGCGCGGCCCGCACTTGCGGATGCTCGAGCATGGTCTTCACCAGATCGTCGCACAGCGTTTCCTGCAGATGAATATGACCTTGCTCGACGCGGCGCGAAATGGTGGATCGCATGAAGTCGTAGTCGACGACTTCGGCCAGCTTGTCTTCAACCGGCGTGGACAGCGCGAGCGGCACGAACAGTTCGACGTTGATCACCACGCGCTGTTCGCCGCGCTTTTCGAAGTCGTGCACGCCGATGTTGATGTGCACTTCGTAATTGCGCAGAAAGAGCCGGCGGCAATCGGCAAGCCGGGGATGCGAAAGAGCGGCAAACATGTTCGTTCCAGTCGAAAAAAGCGTGCGTGGCACGCAAGGGGGCGCAAGCGGTGCTTCAGGCGCCCGTCAAAAACATCACGTCGCGCGGCAGCGGCACGAGGTGCTGCCCGCCGTCGACAACCAGCGTCGTTCCAGTGACGCCGCTTGCATCCGCGAGATACAGCGCGGCGGCGACGACATCTTCGGGCCGCGACGCGCGACCCAACGGCGTAACGGTGTGAGCCGCCGCAAAGCTTTCCGGCGTCTGATCGGCGGATTGCATCGTGAGGCCCGGCGCAAGCCCGACCACCCGCACCATGGGCGCCAACGCCTGCGCAAGCGCGACCGTGGCGGTCTGCAACGCCGCCTTCGACAACGTATACGACAGGTAGTCCGGGTTCATGTTGTACAGCTTCTGATCCAGCACGTTGATGACCACGCTGCGCTGCGTTTCGTCCGTCAGCGCGGCTTGCGGCGTCGCGTCGTGCAGCATGCGCGCGAGCACGAGCGGCGCGCCGAGGTTCATCGCGGTCAGCTTCAGCAGCAGCTCATAGCCGACGTCGAGCGCGGTGTCTTCCTCGAAGCGCGAGGCGTTGTTCACGATGCACGCCGGCCGGCCGAGCGCGGCGATACAGGCCGGCAACAGGCCCGTGACTTGGGCCTCATCGCCCAGTTCGGCGTGCAAGGCCACCGCCCGGCGGCCCATGCCGACGATTTCCGCAACCACCTCTTCGGCTTCGTGCCGCGAGGCGCCGTAGTGGACCGCCACGTCCCAGCCGCGCGCGGCAAAGCCAAGCGCGAGCGCGCGTCCGATGCGGCGCGCGGCGCCGGTAATCAGCACGACGCGCGGCGTTTCAGGCGCGCGGGCGCCGGCAGTGTCCGTGGAAGCGGTCATTTACAATGCGGGGATGAATCCGAAAGCTCACCAACCCGATAGTTTACCTGCTCCCAGCTCAAGCGCGCTCGCGCAGTCAGAAGCGCTCGTCGCCCGGATTCGCGCCGAACTCGACGATGCCGGCGGCTGGCTGCCGTTCGACCGCTACATGGAGCGCGCGCTGTACGCGCCCGGACTCGGCTATTACAGCGGCGGCGCCCGCAAATTCGGGCTGCGCGGCGACGACGGCAGCGACTTCGTCACGGCGCCCGAACTGTCGCCGCTCTTCGCGGCCACGCTTGCGCGGCCCATCGCCGAAGCGTTGCAGACAAGCGGCACGCGCGACGTAATGGAGTTCGGCGCGGGCACCGGCAAGCTCGCGGCCGGCCTGCTCAACGCACTGGCTGCACTCGGCGCCGAGTTCGACAGCTATTCGATCGTCGATCTATCCGGCGAATTGCGCGAGCGTCAGCGCGAAACCATCGCAGCCGCCGCGCCCGCGCTCGCCGCCAAAGTGCGCTGGCTCGACGCGTTGCCCGAGCGCTTCGAAGGCGTGGTGATCGGCAACGAGGTGCTGGACGCGATGCCCGTGCGGCTGTTCGCTTCCGTCGACGGCGGGTGGCGCGAACGTGGCGTCGTCTGGCGCGACGGCTGGTTCGCATTCGAAGACCGTGAAATGTCCGCGTCGGCCGATACGGCGCTGCTCTCGGAAATCGACACCGGCGGCGGCGATTACGTGGCGGAGACGCACGACGCCGCTCGTGCCTTCACGCGGACCATCTGCACGATGCTCGCGCGCGGCGCGGCGTTTTTCATCGACTATGGCTTCCCGCGTCACGAGTACTACCATGCGCAGCGCGCGCAAGGCACGCTGATGTGCCACTACCGGCATCGCGCGCACGGCGATCCGTTTGTTTATCCGGGCTTGCAGGACATTACCGCGCACGTGGAATTCACCGGCATCGCCGAAGCGGGCGTCGAGACCGGCGCGGACCTGCTGGGCTTCACATCGCAAGCACGCTTCCTGCTGAACGCGGGCATTACGGATGCGCTTTCCGAAATCGATCCCGCCGACACCGCGCGCTTTCTGCCCGCGGCGAATGCGGTCCAGAAGCTGTTGTCGGAGGCCGAGATGGGTGAGCTCTTCAAGGTGATCGCGTTCTCGCGCGGACTCGAAGACACGCTGCAGGCGTTTGCAAGCGGCGACCGGTCGCATACGTTGTGACGCCGGGAGAAGCGTCATGATCCGCTGGCTGCTGACCACGTTCGTTGCTCTCGCGGTGCTGTCGGCCTGCTGGCCGTGGCTTCGCAAGCTCGGCATTGGACGCATGCCCGGTGACGTGACCGTGCGTCTTTTCGGACGCGAATATCATTTCCCGTTCATGTCGACGCTGTTGCTGTCGATGCTACTGTCGTTTATCGCGCGGCTCTTGTAGCTGCGGTTTCTCGAACGCGGTTTGCGCTGACAGGCAACGGCGGCCCGTGCATCGAGCGTTTCACTCCAGCGCCGCCGCCACCGCCCGCACACGCTCCTGATGCACGGCGTCCTTGATGCCGGCCGGCGCATCGGCGAGTTGCTTCGCGACCGCACCCGCATCCACGCCGCGCGCCGCGACGAGCGCGACTCTCAAGCGCTCGGCCTGCGGATAGTCGCGCGCCTCGAAACCGAGCCGTCCGCGCGCGTCGGCTTCGCAAGCCTGCAAGGCTTCGGCAAAACGCGACGGCTTGCGAATCGCGTCGCTGCGCTCGAGCAGGCGCACGAGCGCAGCCGCGCCCATTTCCATCACGCGATGAATGTTGCCGTGCTCGCGCGCCACCAGCAATGCGAGATCGCGGCATTCGTTCGGCACGCGCAAGCGCTCGCACAGCGGCTTGAGCAGATCCACGCTGCGCCCTTCGTGGCCGAGATGCCGCGGCAGGATGTCTTCAGGCGTAGTGGCTTTACCGAGGTCGTGCGTGAGCGCGGCGAACCGCACGGGCAGCGCGTAGCCTTGCTGCGCGGCGTGGTCGAGCACCATCATGACGTGCACGCCCGTGTCGACCTCGGGGTGATAGTCGGCGCGCTGCGGCACGCCGAATAGCGCGTCGATTTCCGGCAGAATGCGCGCCAACGCGCCGCACTCGCGCAGCACGTCGAACATGCGCGACGGCTTTTTTTCCATCAGACCACGCGACACCTCCTGCCACACGCGTTCGGCGACGAGCGCATCCACTTCGCCGTCGGCGACCATCTTGCGCATCAGCGCGAGCGTCTCGGGCGCGACGCTGAAATCGGCGAAACGCGCGGCAAAGCGCGCGATTCGCAGGATGCGCACCGGGTCTTCGAGAAACGCGTCGCTGACGTGGCGAAAAAGTTTCGCCTCGAGATCGCGCTGACCGCCGAACGGATCGATGACCGGCCCGGTCAGCTCGCCGTCGGGGCGCACTTCGCGCGCCATCGCGTTGATGGTGAGATCGCGGCGCGCCAGGTCTTCCTCGAGCGTCACGTCGGGCGCATAGAAAAACTGGAAGCCGTGATAACCGGCCGCGGTCTTGCGCTCGGTTCGCGCGAGCGCGTACTCCTCATGCGTCTGCGGATGCAGGAACACAGGAAAATCCTTGCCCACCGGACGGTAACCCTGCGCGATCATCTGCTCGGGCGTCGCGCCGACCACCACGTAATCGCGGTCCTGCACCGGCACGCCCAGCAATTCGTCGCGAATCGCGCCGCCTACTGCATATATATTCATGGGCATTCGTCTAGATACGCGATGGTGTGCGTCTCGCTCAACGCGTCGTCGATCCAGGCTTTCACTGCGGGCTGCGCGCTCAGCCGGCGAACATAAGCCAGCGACGTCTCCGACAACGGCGGCTGCCACGTCCTGAAGCGCATGGCCACCGGCGCATACATCGCGTCGGCAATGCTGAACTCGCCGAACAGGAACGGACCGCCATAGGTATCGAGGCAGTCACGCCAGATCGCCTCGATACGCGCGATGTCGGCCAGCACGCCCGGCGTCGCGTTCTTGCCGGCAAACGACGCGCGAATGTTCATCCACATATTCGAGCGCAGTTCGCCGAAGCCCGAATGCATCTCCGCGCTAACGCTGCGAGCATGCGCGCGCGCCGCCGCATCGCGCGGCCACAGCGCGTGCTGAGGAAAGCGCTCGGCGAGCGTTTCGGCGATGGCGAGCGAGTCCCACACGGCAAGACCCGCGTCGTCGATCAGACAGGGAATCTTGCCCGGACCGTTCGGCGCCTGCGCGAGCACCGCAGCATTGGTGCCGGGCTGATTCAGATGGATCAGCACTTCGTCGAATGCGATGCCGAAATGCCTGAACAGCAGCCACGGCCGCATCGACCACGACGAATAGTTCTTGTCACCAATAAGCAGCTTCATGCGGGTTCGTATGAGAAGTAGAGAAAAAGTCAGCGGCCCGCGCTCGCGCGGAACGTGTCGAAACGCGAACGTGCCGAGGCGCCGGTCAGATACACGGGCGCGATCGTTTCGATGCTGGCCGGCTCGAGGCCGAGCTCGGGCGCGAGCGGGCGGCTTAGCACGTTGTCCTGTTTCATCGAATCAAGATTGTCGCGCGTGATGACCGGTTCGCCCGGCGCCAACTCGAACGTCATGGCTTGCATGCGCGCGAGCGCTTCGGGCAGGCGGATGATGCTGGCATGCCGGCCGATCACGTCGCCGCAATATCTGACGAGTTCTTCGAGCGTATAGACGCTCGGGCCGCCGAGTTCATAGGTCTTGCCGTTGGCCGCATCGAGGTCGAGCACGTTGACGATCGCCTTGGCGACGTCGCCGACATAGACCGGCTGGAACTTCGCGTCCGGCATGGCGAGCGGAATCACCGGAAAGATGCGCTGCAAGAACGCGAACTTGTTGAGGAACTGGTCTTCCGCGCCGAACACGACGGAAGGCCGGAACACCGTCCACGCGAGATTCGCCGCGTGCACCGCTTTCTCGCCGTCGCCCTTCGAGCGCGCGTACATGCTCGGACCGTTCGAATCGGCGCCGAGCGCGCTCAAATGAATCAGCCGATGCACGCCCTTGCCTTCGCAAGCCGCCGCGATTTTAGTGGGCAATTCGACGTGCGCGCGCGCGAACTCGGGACCATACGGCGTGCGGCGTTTGCCATGCAGCGTGCCGACGAGATTGATCACGCAGTCTGCGCCTTCGACAAAACGCGCGAGCTGGACCGGATCGAACACATCGGTTTCGATCACGTCGATGGGCAGCAGCGTGAGATGGCGCGCGTTGTAACGCCGCCGTGTGGCGATGCGCACGTCCTTGCCCATTTCAACGAGGGCGTTGACGAGATGGCTTCCGATAAACCCGGAACCGCCGATGATCGCAATGGCTTTATGTCGCATTTTCGACTCCCTGGTGGAAGCCGCGGCAACGGCTGGCGTGGCGCACCGCCGCCTCGCAATTGCAGCGAGGCAGCGGTGGCACGGCGCTTACGGTGCGATGTAACCCAGACGCGCCTTCAGCGATTGCGGACGGCCTTCGAACAATGCCGCGTAGTAGACCGTGTTGGACAACACATTCTTGACGTAGTCGCGCGTTTCCTGGAACGGAATCGCCTCGGCGAAGATCGCGCCTTCAACCGGGTGCTGCAACGTCTGCCGCCAGTTGCGCGGACGGCCCGGACCGGCGTTGTAACCCGCGGTGGCCAGCACGGCCGAACCGTCGAACTGATTGTAGATCATCGACAGGTAGTTGGTGCCGAGCAGAATGTTTGTATTGATGTCGTTCATCTGCTCGCGAGAAATCGGGCCGAGGCCGATCTTCTTCGCGACCAGTTGCGCGGTGGCGGGCATCAACTGCATCAGGCCGCTCGCGCCGACTTCGGAGCGCGCGTTCATGATGAAGCGCGATTCCTGGCGGATCAGCCCGTAGGCCCATTCCACGTCCAGCCCGTTCGACTGCGCATCACGCTCGACAATGTCGCGGAACGGCGACAGATAGCGCAGCGAGAAGTCGTGTTCGGTTTTCGTGCGATCCGCCGTGTTCACCGCGCGGTCGTACAACTGGATACGGCGCGCGTATTCGGCGGCGGCCAGCAACTGACGGTCGCTCATGTTGCGCAGCGGCCAGTTCCATTCGCGATTGCCTTCGAGCCGCAGATTCAGCGCGTAGAAGCGCTGCGCGAGATCGAAGCCCGGCGTATTGCCGGCCTGCTGGATTTCGGAATCGGTGACCGTGGTTTTTGGCGGCACCGCGATCTTCTGGCCGAGTTCTTCCGCGGCGAGTTGGCCGTAGAAGTTAAAGCCCTGCGAGATCGACTCGAATTCCTGGTTGGCCGTGGTCGTGTCGCCCGCCTGCTTGAGCGCGCGGCCATGCCAGTAAGTCCACGAAGGCTGGTTGCGCAGCGCGGCCGGCATCTGTTCGATCGACCAGCGCACCATGTTCCAGTCTCCGGCGAGCAACGCGGTGCGCGTGCGCCATTCGTAGGCGGGATTCGAGAGCGGCGCGTTGGCCGACAGCCGATACCAGTCCGCGGCGCTCGGCATCTGCTTGGCCGCCGCCTGATACGCAATCGTGCCCCAGCCGATGGCGCGCTCCGGCGAATTCAGCGAGGGCGCCACCGATGCAAACGTGGCCGCGGCCATGGCCGGATCGTTGCGCGCCATGCGCGTGATCGCGAGCAACGCGAGTTGATGCGATTGCGGATCGGCGCCGACGCCGCGCGCGAGCAGCAGCGGCGGCGTGCTGGTGGCCTGGCCGAACAGCACGGGATCGGGCGCCTGGCTGCCGAGCGCGTCGACGAGCTTGCTGCCGGTATTCGTGTAGTTCTGTTCGTAGGCGAGACGGATCTGCTGCCAGACGTCGTCGGTGCTGAACTGCTTGTTGACGCCGAGGATCGTGATCAGATCGACGCAGCCGTCGCCGTACCATTTCGGATCGACGAGCAGCGCGCGCGCCGCGTCCGCGACATTCTCGCCGCGCGACGCACGCGATTCGAGCGCGTAGCACTTCACCTGCGTGTCGTCGTTCAGCACGAAGCGTGCGTATTGCTGGTCGAAGTTGCGCCAGTCGTGGCGCGAGCCGAGAACCGTGAGGTAGTCGTTGCGCATGCGGTCGGCAATGGCCTGGCCGTCGTACTTCTGCAGGAACGCGAGCACCGGCGCGTCGGGTGCGTCGACGCGCGCGTGGCCGCCCGAATCGAAGAGCTGCGGCTTGATCTGGAAGTACTCCAGATAAGAAGGCGCCGGATAGCCCGGAATCATGCTCGCGAGCTGCGCCGCGCGCGCCGCGTCGTTATTGCGGGCAGCCTCGCGCAACTGGACGAAAATCTGGTCGTCGTTGGTGAGCTGCGAAATGGGAAGAGGCTTGACGGCTGACGCCGTGCTGCATGCGACGAGAGCGGCTGCGGCAAGCGCCATACCGGCCGCGCGATATACTCGATAAAGACTTTTTGACATCGTTGTTTCTGGAGCGCGAATTGAACCCAAGCATAGCATGCAACCCTTCGGCGGAATCGAAAAAGACACTGCGCCGGACGCTATTGGAAACAAGGCTGCAAGCGGCTTCCGAGCCGGCGAACAATGCCGCGCTCGCGCGCCGCGTGCTCGACGCGCTGAAGCATTTCGACGTGCGAAGCGTCGGCTTTTACTGGCCGCTCGCGGGCGAATTCGATGCGCGCGCAGCGATCTCGATCTGGCTCGCGGGCGGCTCGGCGCGCGAGGCCAGTCTGCCGATCATCAGGGAACGCGGCGTGCCGCTCGAGTTTCACGCATGGTCGCCGGATACGCCGATGAAGATCGGCCATCACAAGATCGCTGAACCCGCGACCGAACGACTGGTGATTCCCGAGCTATTGCTCGTGCCCTGCGTGGGTTTCGATGCCGACGGCTACCGGCTCGGTTACGGCGGCGGCTATTACGACCGCACGCTCGCTGGCTGGCCCGGCGCGACGAAGCCGATCACGGTGGGCGTCGGATACGAGGCGTGCCGAACGGTGGCGCTCGAGCGCGAGGCTCACGACATTCCGCTCGATATGATCGTCACCGAAAGCGGACTGCACGCGCGGGCCGCGGGTTAGGCGTTAGGCACAGCGAGAAATGGCTCGAGGCGCAGACAACAGCACGCACCCGTTCGAGCTTCGCTTACCTTCAACGACGACGCGCCGCCGCCTCGTCTTTATAACGACGCCGCCGCGCGCGCGGCCGTGTCGTACATGCCGGACGCATTGCGCATCAACTGCGCCGCCTCGCCGATCTGTTCGTTGGTGAGGCCGCTTTCCTTCAGCGTCGAAATCAGGCAGCTCTCGCGCACTTCGCGGTACTTCAGGCAGAGCGCGCGGCCCGCGTCGGTCGCGGAAAAAAACACTTCCTTGCCGGTCTTTTCGCTTTTTACATACCCTCTAGCTACGAGCTTCTTCAGCGCGTAGGTCGCAACGTGCGTGTCCTCGATGTTCAGCACGAAGCAGATGTCGGCCAGCTTCTTGCGTCGCTCGCGATGACTCACGTGATGCAGCAGCGAGACCTCGATGGCCGTCATGTCCTTTTCCCCGGCCGCCGACATGCAGCGCACCATCCATCGGTTGAATGCGTTGCCGGCCATGATGAGCGCGTACTCGAGCTCGGACAGCTCCGCGCTCGTGTCGGACACGAGATGTTCCGACGAGACGATCTTGGTGGGATGCCGCGACATGTGTGTTTCTCGGGAATCGGTGTGAAGAAGGGTCAAGAGTTGTCGGGAGTGTACGACGACGAGCGCGCGGCGGCGAGCCTGGCGAAAACTCTTATTGATAAATTGTTGATATTTTATTGACAATGTACGCTCCAGACATCGCGCAACGGTCCTGCCGCGTTTTTCCCGACGGTGCGCAATGCAGAACTCTTCGACTTCTCCGGGTCTTCAAGCCATGAGCCAACCCAAAATCTTTCCGCTCGGCGACGCCGCGCTGGTCTGCGAGGCGCCCCCGCCCGCGACGCTCGACTGCCAGCGTCGCGTGTGGGCGGCGGCCGAACTCGCGCGCGACTGGCCGCATGTGCTGGAAGTCGTGCCGGGCATGAACAACCTGACCCTGGTGTTCGATCCGCTGGAAGCCGATCGCGAGGCGCTCGCGGACCGCTTGCAACAGGCGTGGGGCGCAGCCGGCCAGGCGCCGGCTGCGGGCCGCGACGTCGACATTCCGGTTCAGTACGGCGGCGAGTTCGGCCCCGACCTGGCCGCCGTCGCCAACCACACCGGTCTGAGCACGCGGGAAGTGATCGAGCGGCATTCGGGCGGTCAGTATGTGGTGTTTTTCCTCGGCTTCCAGCCGGGCTTCGCGTACATGGGCGGCCTCGAAGCGGCGCTGCATACGCCGCGCCGCGCGTCGCCGCGGCTCGAGGTGCCGGCGGGTTCGGTCGGCATCGGCGGAGAGCAGACGGGCATTTATCCGGCGACGTCGCCTGGCGGCTGGCAGTTGATCGGCCGCACCGAACTGCCGCTCTTCGATCCCGCACGCCGCCCGCCCACGCTGTTGCAGCCGGGCGACCGGGTGCGCTTCACCATCGCGGGGATACACGCATGATCGACGTGATTCGCGCAGGTCTTTTGACCACCATTCAGGACCTCGGCCGTCACGGCTACCGGCATCTCGGCGTCGCGATGGGCGGGGCGCTCGACCGCTTGTCGCTGGAAGTCGGCAACCGGCTGGTCGGCAACCGGCCCGACGCGGCCGGCCTCGAAATCACCTTCGGCCCGACCGTGCTGCGTTTTCTTCGCGCGACGCGCGTCGCCATCACCGGGACGGAATTCGGCGCGACGCTCGACGGCAAGCCGGTCTACTCGTGGTGGAGTCTGCCGGTCAAAGCCGGGCAGGAACTCGTGCTGAACGCGGCGAAGCGCGGCATGCGCGGCTACGTGTGCATCGCGGGCGGCATCGACGTCTTGCCGATGCTCGGTTCGCGCAGCACGGACCTCACCGGCCGCTTCGGCGGCCTCGGCGGCCGGGCGCTGCGCGACGGCGACCGCGTGCCGCTCGGCGCGCCGCCGCAGCGCGGCCAGGTCGGCTTCTCGCCGGAAGCGCCGGAATTCGGCGTGAAGGCGCCCGCCTGGTGCAAGTTCGTGCTCGTCGACGAACCGCTGCGGCGCGGCCGTCATCCGACGGGCGTGCCGTGGGCCGTGCCGATCCGCGTGCTGCGCGGCCCCGAGTACGACAGCTTCGCCGACGAAGCGCACGAGTCGTTCTGGTCCGACGAGTGGCTCGTCACGCCGAACAGCAATCGCATGGGCTACCGGCTCGCCGGCAGCGAGCTGAAGCGCAAAGAGAAGGCCGATCTGCTGTCGCACGCGGTGCTGCCCGGCACGATCCAGGTGCCGCCGAACGGCCAGCCGATCGTGCTGATGAGCGATGCGCAGACGACCGGCGGCTATCCGAAGATCGGCGCGGTGATCCAGGCCGACTTGTGGAAGCTCGCGCAGGTGCGCCTGAACGCGGCGGTGCGCTTCATTCCGACCACACCCGATGAGGCGCGCCAGGCTCTGCTCGACGAGCGCACGTATTTGCGGCAGATCGACGCCGCTATCGCAATGCATGAAGAACGCTGTGCGCGGCAGATGGCCGTCGCGGCGCTGTAACCAGGCAGGGGAACACCATGGAAATCGATCTGAACGCCGATCTCGGCGAAGGCTGCGGCTCCGACGAAGCGCTGCTCGACCTCGTCAGCTCCGCGAATATCGCATGCGGCTGGCACGCGGGCGGCGCGAACGCGATGCGCGACTGCGTGCGCTGGGCGGTGCAAAAAGGCGTGTCGATCGGCGCGCATCCGAGCTTCAACGACCCGGAAAATTTCGGCCGCAAGGAAATGGACTTGCCGGCGAGCGAGATCTACGCAGGCGTGCTGTATCAGCTCGGCGCGCTGTCGGCAATCGCGCAGGCCGAGGGCGGGCGCATCGCGCACGTCAAGCCGCACGGCGCGCTCTATAACCAGGCCGCGCGCGATCCGAAGATCGCGGACGCGATCGTCTCGGCAGTGCATGACTTCGATCCGTCGGTCGCGGTGTTCGCGCTCGCCAACAGCGGGCTCGTGACGGCCGCGCGCAACGCGGGGCTGACCGCCATCGAAGAAGTCTTCGCCGATCGCGGCTATCGCGCCGACGGCTCGCTGGTGCCGCGCAAGGAGCCGGGCGCGCTGCTCGACGACGAAGACGAAGTGCTCGAACGCACGCTCGCGATGGTGCGTGAGCAGCGGGTGCGCGCCGTCGACGGCCAATGGGTGCCGCTCAACGCGCAAACCATTTGCCTGCACGGCGACGGTCCGCATGCGCTCGCGTTTGCGCGGCGCATTCGCACTGCGCTCGAGCAGGCCGGCATCGAAGTGCACGCCGCCGGCGCGGCAAGCGTCTGAAGCCGGCGCGAACGCTTTTTTATGACGCATTGAATACTTTCTCCGACGCCCCGCTTTAAGCGGGGCGTTCGCCAGATACGGGACGATTCGATGAACGTTGCCCGTATCGGCGGCGGATTCTCGCAGCAGATGAAGTTGCAAATGAAGTTGCAAGCGCAGTTGCAGTCGAAGTCGCAGTACGCAGCAACGCGGCCGCCAAGAGCCGCGCAAAACACGGCGCGGGGATCGCCCGCGCCGGCTCATGTTAGCCGCCACAAGCGGCAAGGTCGAAAACCTGTTTGGAGATCCAGATGCAGACAACAGTCAGTTTATGGCCGCTGATCGGCGTGGCCGTCATCATCGTTGGCTTTTTATTGCGGTTCAATCCGATGCTGATCGTGGCGGTCGCCGCGATCATCACCGGCCTGGCCGCGCACTTCCCGCCAGAGAAAATCCTCGCCGAAATCGGCACGGGATTCATCAAGACGCGCAACATTCCGTTGATCATTCTGCTGCCGCTCGCGGTGATCGGGCTGCTCGAACGGCACGGCCTGCGCGAGCGCGCGCAGACGTGGATCAGCGGCATCAAGGCCGCCACGGCCGGGCGTCTTCTGATCGTCTATCTGCTCGTGCGCGAGCTCACCGCGGCGGTCGGCCTGACGGGTCTCGGCGGACATCCGCAGATGGTGCGTCCGCTCATCGCGCCGATGGCCGAAGGCGCGACCGAAACGCGCTTCGGCAAGATCAGCGACGCGGTGCGCTTCAAGCTGCGCGCGTTCTCGGCGGCAACGGACAACGTCGGCCTGTTCTTCGGCGAGGACATTTTCGTCGCGTTCGGCGCGATCGTGCTGATGACCACGTTCCTCAAAGAAGCCGGCATCATCGTCGAGCCGATTCATGTTGCGGTGTGGGGCATTCCGACCGCGATCTGCGCGTTCCTCATTCACGGCTTCCGCCTGTATCTGCTCGACCGCAAGCTCGACCGCGAATTGCGTGGCAACGCGAATGCGGGCAACACCGCAGCGCCGGCTCAACGTGCTCAACCGGCTGCAGGAGATAAAGCATGACGCTCACGATTACCTATCTGTTCTGGCTGCTGGGCGTGGTGCTGCTGATCATCGGCGGCATGATCGTTACCGACAAGGAACACCCGCGCCGCCTCACGGCCGGCGGTTTCTGGATTCTCTACGCGCTGATCTTTCTGATCGGCGACAAGCTGCCGCCCGCCGTGGTCGGCGTCGCGGTGATCGCGATGGCGCTGATTGCCGGCTTTGGCGGCGTCACCGCCGGCAAAGCGCGCGTGCTGTCGCTCGAAGCGCGCAAGGCGAGCGCCGCGCGTCTTCGCAACAAGCTGTTCGTGCCCGCGCTGACGATTCCCGTGATCACCGTGATCGTCACGTTGTCGGCGAGCCACCTCGTGTTCGGCGGGCTGCCGCTGATCGAAAAGGCCAACGTCACGTTGATCGGCTTCGGCATCGGCTGCGTGATCGCGCTCGCCATTGCCTGCGTGCTGACGCGCGACACGGTCGGCCAGTCGATGAAGGAAGCGCGCCGCCTCGTCGACGCGCTCTCGTGGGCCGCGGTGCTGCCGCAAATGCTCGGCATGCTCGGCCTCGTGTTCTCCGATGCGGGTGTCGGCAAGGCCGTCGCTCACGTGACGACTGCGTACATCAGCCTCGATTACCGCTTCATCGCGGTGGCCGTGTACTGCATCGGCATGGCACTCTTCACGATGGTCATGGGCAACGGCTTCGCCGCGTTCCCGGTGATGACGGGCGGCGTAGGCGTGCCGATTCTGGTCGGCGTGTTCCACGGCAATCCGGCCGTGATGGTGGCGATCGGCATGTTCTCGGGCTACTGCGGCACGCTGATGACGCCGATGGCCGCGAACTTCAACATGGTGCCGGCCGCGCTGCTCGAACTGCCGGACAAGAACGCGGTGATCAAAGTGCAGATTCCGACTGCGCTGACCCTGCTGGTCGTGAACATCTTCCTGCTCAATTTCCTGATGTTCATGTAGAAGATTGCACCGGGAAGGAAGCCGGTTCCGATGTGCCACGCGAGGTTTCGGTGGCACATCGGCGAAGCACCTAAAAAGAGGAAAAGCCTGCAACGGAAATGGGATGCGTCCGAACGTCGGCGCCATCAGCGCGCCCCTAAGATGCTGGACGATCTCCTATCCACACGCGCGGGCGCGTAGAGCGCGCGCCGCCGTGGCTTTTCCCGCAGGTGTTCATGGAACCTCAATCCAAGCGCCCCGGCGGGCGCACCGCGTCGCCATCGGCGTCATCGTCATCCCGCGTCGACTCGCTCGTGAATGCCGCGCTCGACGCGCATCAGGCCGGCCGGCTCGACACGGCCGATTCGATCTACCGCGAAGTCCTCGCAATCGATCCGGCGAATGCCCGCGCCTTGCATTACTTCGGCGTACTGCACTATCAGCGCGGACAGCACGCGGACGCCGCCACGCTGATGAGCCACGCGCTCAAGCACGATCGTCATGACGCCGCCTGCTGGAGCAACCGCGGTCTTGCCGCCGCCGCGCTCGGCTATCTTGACGAAGCCACCATCTGCTACGACCAGGCGCTGCAACTCCAGCCCGATTTCGCCGACGCGCGCAATAACTTCGGCGTCGCGTTGCAGGCGCAAGGCGCGTTGAGCGAAGCGGTCGAGCAATACCGGCTGGCAATCGCATCGAACCCGGCCTTTGTCGACGCGCATCTGAACCTCGGCACGGCGCTCGGCAAGCTCGGCAATTTCACGGAAGCACTCGCGTGTTATCGCGACGCCTTGCAGCTCGATGCGAACTCGGCGGAAGCGCACTTCAACGCGGGCAATGCGTATAACGCGCTCGGCGAGCACGAGGCGGCGGTTGCCAGTTTCGAACGCGCGCTCGCGCTGCGGCCGGATTACGCCGAAGCGCACATCAATCTGGGCAGCGCGATCGGCAAGCGCGGCGACTATGCGGGCGCGGAGTCGCACTATCGGCGCGCGGTTGCGCTGAACCCGAATCCGACCAACCTCGTGTGCCTGGGCGGCTCGCTCGGCGCACAAGGACGGCTCGACGAAGAAGAGACGTTCTATCGCGACGCGCTCGCGCGCGAACCGGACTACGCCGACGCGCATCAGAACCTGGCGTGGCTGCTGCTCAAGCGCGGCGACTACAAACAAGGCTGGGCTGAGTTCGCGCTGCGCTGGCGCAAGAGCGATTACGACGCGCTGGCGGTGCCGGGCGTGGCCGAATGGCGCGGCGAACCGCTCAACGGGCGGCGTTTGCTGATCGTCGGCGAACAGGGTTTTGGCGATCACTTCCAGTTCCTGCGCTACGCGCGCGTGCTGCACGAACGCGGCGCGACCGTGGACGTGTGCGTCCGCGAGCCGTTGCTGCGGCTCGTTCAACGCGTGCCGGGCGTGCATCGCGCGTTCGCCGGCAAGCCGGATGCCGGCTACGACTTCTGGGTGCCCATGATGAGCGTGCCGTCGTGCGTCGGCACCGAGCTTTCCAGCATCCCGGCGCAAATACCGTATCTATTCGCCGACAACGCGAAGGTCGAAGCCTGGCGCAAGAAACTGCAGACAAGCGGCAAGACGAAGCGCAAGGTCGGCCTCGTGTGGGCGGGCAGTCCCGTGTTCGGCAACGACCGCTACCGCTCGATGGCGCTTGCCGACTTGCATGCGCTGGCCAACGTCGCGAAGCTGAGCTGGTATCCGCTGCAAAAAGGTCCCGCGCATGTTCAACTGGCCGACGCTCCAGACGCATTCCGCGCGCACGATTTCAGCGGCGAACTGAATGACTTCGAAGACACCGCCGCGCTCATCATGAACCTGGATCTGGTGATCGCCGTCGATACTGGCGTCGCGCATCTGGCCGGCGCGCTCGGCAAGCCGGTGTGGCTGCTGCTGCCGGCCAATTCGGATTGGCGCTGGCTCGAAGCGCGCAGCGACTCGCCGTGGTATCCGCGCATGCGGCTCTTCAGGCAGCAGGTGTTGGGCGATTGGGCGGGAGTGGTGAGAGAAGTGGCCAGCGCATTAAAGACGGGTAGATAACGGCGCCGCTGTTCTTATCCTGCCTCGACCGCGAAGCCATGCTGCCGCAGCAATTGCAGCACGCCTTTGCGTCCGCCAAGATGCAACGCGCCGATCGCCACGAATACAGGCTTGTTGGGCGCGGCGATCAGCAGCATCCGCGAGACGAAGCGCCGGTTGCGCGCGTAGACGATTCTTTCGTCGATCGAATTCGACACGCGCTTGTCGCGCGCGAGCTTTTCCGTTTTCGCGGCCTCCCACGCGGCGATTGCATCGGCATCGCCGACGCGCCACAGGCGGTGCAACGTGCGCACGTCCTCGACGTTTTGCGCGGGTGTTTGCACCAGATCCTGCGCGAGCATCTCGCGTTGTTGCGCGAGCGTGAGTCCGGTGAACGCGCGCATCTGCTGCGGCAAGGTTTCAAGCCCGACAATCTTGCCGCGTGTGCGCAGATAAACATTTTGCAGTTGCGCCTCGGTGCCGTATTCGGTCTGCAAACCGGCGCTGAGCGAGTCGTAGGTTTCCACCAGGAGCGACGCGAGCCACGGCCGCATCTTCTTGATCTCATCGAGCGCGGCGGGATTGCCGCGCAGACGAAACGCGAGCTTGCGCCACAGCGGCTCCGGCAAGAGGCCTGGCAGACAGTCGCGGCGGCATACGCCGTATTTCGACACGTCGTCTTGCGAGACCAGCAACTCGTCGGGCGAGAGTTCCAGCGCGAGCGTCGGCGAGGCCGCCAGTGCGCCCATGATCGGCGGACGAAACGGCTGAGCCGCGGGGTAATCGGCGGGATCGCCGACATGCAGCGTGCCGAGCACGTAGACCGTGGTCGTGCCGCGCGTCGCGACGTAGAACGGCATGCGCGCCGGTTGCAAACGTACCGGACCGCTCGTGCTCGTGCCCGGCGTCGCGGGCGGCGGATTGAAGCCCGGCAGCGCGGCGCGTGGCGGCGTCGGCGAATGCGGAGCCGGCGAATGCGGCAGCGGCACCGTGGGGCGCGCAGCCTTGGCGTTGGCGTCGGCGGAAACCGTTGGGGTATTGGCCGCGGCGCCCGCGGCATACGCCATGCGGGACAGGCCCACGCCGAGACAGAAAACGCCGACGAGCGCGGCACCGGTCAGTGCACGCGCCCGCAAGCGTCGCGTGAAGGCAGCGCGGCGGCCGCCATCACGCGAGCGGCGCGCAAGACGACGCGCCGCCAGCGCATCAGGCATCCACGTCCCCCACCTCCTCGGCGCGGTGACACGACACCAGACGGCCATCCACTTCACGCAGCTTCGGCTCCTCGCTGCGGCAGCGGTCGATCACATACGGGCAGCGTAGATGGAACGTGCAACCCGACGGCGGATTCAGCGGCGAAGGCATTTCGCCTTGCAGCTTGATCTTGATCGTGCGATCCGCCTCGAAGATCGACGGCGTGGCCGACATCAACGCCCGCGTGTACGGATGCCGCGGCTTCGAGAAAATGCGCTTCTTATCGCCGAGTTCCGCGATGCCGCCGAAGTACATCACCATCACATCGTCGGCGATATGCTCGACCACTGACAGATTGTGCGAGATGAACACGTAGCTGGTCTTGAACTGCTGCTGCAGATCCATGAACAGATTCAGAATCTGAGCCTGGATCGACACGTCAAGAGCCGACACCGGTTCATCGGCGACCACGATTTGCGGATCGAGAATCATCGCGCGCGCAATCGCCACACGCTGACGCTGACCGCCCGAGAACATATGCGGATAACGCTTCGCGTGTTCGGGGCGCAGGCCGACGGTGCGCATCATTTGCGCGATGCGTTCGGCGCGTTCCGTCGCGCTCAGTTGCGTGTTGATGGCGAGCGGTTCACCGAGCGTCTGCTCGACGGTCTTGCGCGGATTCAGCGACGCAAACGGATTCTGGAACACCATCTGCACGCGCCGCCGCAGCGCGGCGATTTTCGCGTGATCGGCGCCGGCCACATCTTCGCCGTCGATCAGCAAGCGGCCCGCGCTAGGCGATTCGATCATGGTGAGCTGGCGCGCAAGCGTCGACTTGCCGCAGCCGGATTCGCCGACCACGGCGAGCGTCTTGCCGCGCTCGAGCGCAAACGACACGCCGTTGAGCGCCTTCACCGTGCCCGTCGCGAACATGCCGCGCTTGACCGTGTAGTAACGCGCGAGCTTGTCGGCGACGAGCACGTGATCGCCCGCATGGTCCGACTGGCGCCGCGTTTCGGGTACTGCATTCATCGTGCGCCTCCATGTGTGTGAACGTTCGCGTCGCCGACCAGATTCAGCGGCTTGATGCAGCGCACGCGCGCCACTGCCGCGTGACCTTGCATGGCCTCCAGCGGTGGTCGCGCCTTGTTGCAGTCGTCCACCATGTACTTGCAGCGCGGCGCGAAGAGACATCCTTTCGGACGATCGTCGCGGCCCGGCACCATGCCCGGCAAAGCAGCGAGCCGCACTGCGCCCACGTTGTGCTCGGGAATCGCGGCCAGCAATGCTTCCGTATACGGATGATGAGGCGCGGCGAAAATGTCCGGCACCTTGTTGGTTTCGATCACTTCGCCAGCGTACATGACCGCGACGCGCTGCGCGACCTCGGACACCACCGCGAGATCGTGCGAGATCAGCACGAGCGCCATGCCGCGCTCCTTCTGCAAGCGCATCAGCAGTTCCATGATCTGCGCCTGGATCGTGACGTCGAGCGCGGTGGTCGGCTCGTCGGCGATCAGCAGCTTCGGGTTGCAGGCAATCGCCATCGCGATCATCACGCGCTGGTTCATGCCGCCCGACATCTGATGCGGAAACGACGTGATGCGATTCTTCGCGTCCGGAATGCCGACCTGATCGAGCAGTTCGAGCGCGCGTTTGTCGAGCGCGCTGCCGCGCAGGCCTTCGTGCAGCTTCAGCACTTCCTTGATCTGGTAGCCGACCGTGTAGCTCGGGTTCAGACTCGTGAGCGCGTCCTGGAACACCATCGCGATGTCCTTGCCGATGATCTTGCGGCGTTCCTTCGCCGATGCCTTCAGCAGATCGCGTCCGTTGAACGTGATTTCGTCCGCGGTGACTTTGCCCGGCGCGTCGATCAGGCCCATCAGCGCCATCATCGTGACGCTTTTGCCCGAGCCCGATTCGCCGACGACCCCCAGCACTTCGCCCGGCGCGACGTCGAGATTGATACGGTCGACAGCGGGCAAGCCGTTGAAGTTCACCGCCAGATTGCGGATGGTCAGTAGGTTATTGCTCATTTATGCCATCCGTTTTAGTTTCGGATCGAGTGCGTCGCGCAGCCCGTCGCCGAGCAGATTGATCGCGAGCACCGAGATCAGGATGGACAAACCAGGCATCGTGACGATCCACCATGCACTGTCGATGTAATCGCGCGCCGAGGCCAGCATCGCGCCCCACTCCGCCGATGGCGGTTGCACGCCGAGCCCGAGAAAACCGAGCGCGGCCGCATCGAGAATCGCCGACGAAAAACCGAGCGTGGCCTGCACGATCAGCGGCGCGGTGCAGTTCGGCAGCACTTGCGAAAACATCAGGCGCAAGGTGCCGGCGCCCGCCACACGCGAGGCCGTCACGTATTCCTTCTGCAACTCGCCTTGCGCCGACGCGCGCGTCAAACGCACATAGCCCGGCAACGCGACGATCGCAATTGCGAGCATCGTATTGACGAGACCCGGACCGATGATCGCGACGACGGCCACCGCGAGCAGCAGCGACGGCAGCGCGAGCAGCACGTCCATGATCCGCATGATCGGCGTGTCGGCCCACTTGTCGAAGAACGCCGCGATGAGGCCGAGCACGATGCCCGGAATCAACGCGAGCACGACCGACACGAAGCCGATCCAGAACGACAGCCGCGCGCCGTACATGAGACGCGAGAGGATGTCGCGGCCGGCTTCGTCGGTGCCGAGAACGAAGCGCCAGTTGCCGCCTTCGAGCCACGCGGGCGGAATCTTCACGAAGTCGCGATACTGTTCGATCGGGCTATGCGGCGCGAGAAGCGGCGCGAAAATCGCCACGACGATCAGCAGCAACACGATGATGCCGGCGCCAACCGCGCCGCGATTACGCGAGAAATTCGCCCAGAATTCGCGGGCGGCGATAGCGCGGCCGCTGGGCGGAGTTACTGCTGTGGGAACTGTGTTTTGGATGTCTGCCATCGTCATGCCTCCCGCGGAGCCGCCTCAAGGGAGGCATGCGCCCCCTCGGGGGGCAGCGAACGAATGTGAGCGTGGGGGTTCATGTCTTACCTCGTATGGCGGATGCGCGGATTCAACACGCCGTACAACAGATCGACGACGAGGTTCACGAAGATAACCAGTGTGGCGATCATCAGGATACCGCCCTGCACGACCGGATAATCGCGGCGGCCAATCGCGTCGATCAGCCACTTGCCGATGCCCGGCCACGAAAACAGCGTCTCCGTCAGCACCGCGCCCGCAAGCAGCGTACCGACCTGCAGACCGATCACGGTCACCACCGGGATCAACGCATTGCGCAATGCATGAACCACGATCACGCGCCCAGGCGACAACCCCTTCGCGCGCGCCGTGCGAATGTAGTCCTCGCGCAGCACTTCGAGCATCGACGAACGCGTCATGCGTGCGACGACCGCGAGCGGAATCGTGCCGAGCACGATGGCCGGCAAAATCAGATGGCTCAACGCGGATTTGAACGCGCCTTCGTCGGTGGACATCATCGCGTCGATCAGCATGAAGCCGGTCACGTGCGGAATGTCGTATTCGACGGCGATGCGGCCCGACACCGGCGTCCAGCCGAGCTTCACCGAGAACACCATGATGAGGATCAAGCCCCACCAGAAGATCGGCATCGAATAGCCGGTGAGCGCCGTGCCCATCACGCCATGATCGACCGCCGTGCCGCGCCTGAGCGCAGCAAACACGCCCGCGGGCAAGCCGACGATCAGTGCGAACAGCATCGCGCAAATCGACAGTTCGACGGTGGCGGGGAAACGGGCGAGGAATTCGCCCATGACGCTGGTGTTCGTGATGATGGAGGTGCCGAGGTCGCCGTGAAGCGCGCGGCCGATGTAGTGGACGTACTGCATCGGCAGAGGTTCGTCGAGTCCCAGCCGGTGCATCGCTGCGGCGTGCATGGCCGGATCGACGCCGCGCTCGCCCATCATCACTTCGATGGGATCGCCCGGTATCAGGTGAATCAGCGCGAATGCAAGGATCGTGATGCCGATGAACGTCGGTATCACCATGCCTATGCGGCGCAAAACAAAGCGGAACATGGTTCGTCCCTATGGTCTTGATGAAGAAAAAACGCAACCGGCGACGAGGGCTCGTGACCCCGGTCGCCGGACCATTTCGACCAGTTTTCTAACCGTGCGAAAAGCGTACTGCGCGAATTTTACGACTTGCCCGACAGGTTGGCGGGCGCCTTACTTGACGCTCACGCCGTCGAAGCGCGCATAGCCGAGCGGCTCGATGCGCATGTCGTTCACCTTCTTGCTGACAGGCTGATAGACCGTCGAGTGAGCGATCGGCGAGAACGGCAGTTGTTGCGCGAAGATTTCCTGCGCCTTCGTGTAGGCCGCCGTGCGCGCGCCCTGATCCGACGTTGCGCGGCCCTTCTGGATCAACTCTTCGAAAGGCTTGTGGCACCACTTCGAGAAGTTGTTGCCGTTCACCGCGTCGCAGCCGAGCAGCGTGCCGAGCCAGTTGTCCGGATCGCCATTGTCGCCCGTCCAGCCGATCAGCATCGTGTCGTCTTCACCCGCGTGCGCGCGCTTGATGTACTCGCCCCACTCGTAGGTGACGATCTTCGCCTTCACGCCGATCTTGGCCCAGTCGGCCTGGATCATTTCCGCCATCAGGCGGGCGTTCGGGTTGTACGCGCGTTGCACGGGCATGGCCCACAGCGTGATGTCGAAGCCGTTCGGATAACCGGCCTTCGCGAGCAGCGCCTTGGCCTTGTCCGCATCGTACGATGCGCCCTTCAGGTTCTTGTCATAGGACCATTGCGTCGGCGGCATCGGATTCGTGGCGGCCTGGCCTGCGCCTTGATACACCGAGTCGATGATCGCCTTCTTGTTGATCGCCATGTCGAGCGCCTGACGCACTTCGACCTTGTCGACCGGCTTGTGCGTCACGTTGTACGCGAGATAGCCGAGGTTGAAGCCCGGCTGCGACGGCATCGCAAGGCTCGATTCAGCCTTCAGCGGCGCGATGTCGGCGGGACGCGGATAGCTCATCACCTGGCATTCGTCGCGCTTGAGCTTCTGCACGCGCACACCGGCGTCCGGCGTGATCGAGAAGATCAGCTTCGAGATCTTGACTGCGTTCGGCTTCCAGTAATCCGGATTGCCGTCGAAGCGGATCGTCGCGTCTTTCGTATAGCTGCGGAAGATGAACGGACCGGTGCCGACCGGGAACTGGTTGATGTCCGCGGCCTTGCCGGCCTTCAGCAACTGGTCGCCATATTCGGCCGAGAGAATCGACGCGTATTCCATCGCCATGTTCTGGATGAACGGCGCGTTGACTTCCTTCAGCGTGAACTTGACGGTGTACGGATCGACCTTTTCGACCTTCGTGATCAGCTTGTCGAGGCCCATGTCCGTGAAGTACGGAAACTGCACGGAGTAGGCCTTGCGGAACGGCTGATTGGTGTCGAGCATGCGCTCGAACGTGAACAGGACGTCGTCCGCGTTGAATTCGCGCGTCGGCTTGAAGAACGACGTGGTCTGGAACTTCACGCCGTGACGCAGATGGAACGTGTACGTCTTGCCGTCCGCGGAGACATCCCACTTTTCGGCGAGGCCCGGCTCGACCTTCGTGCCGCCGCGCTCGAATTCGACGAGGCGGTTATAGACGGTGAACGTATTGGCCGTGAAATCGGTGCCCGTGGTGTACTGGGCCGGATCGAAACCCGCGGGGCTGCCTTCTGAGCAGTAGACGAGTGTCTTGTTCGGAATCTCGGCGCGCGCGCTGTTCGCGCCCACCAGCGATGCCGCTGCAGCTGCGACGAGCGTCGTAACACGCGCGGCGCGCAACAGATTGTTTTGCTTCATGTTTCCTCCAGGTTCGGGGCTGGCTGACGCCAGCGTAGCGCGATATTACTGAGCTTTCCCCGGTGTCACAAGCAGAGGAAATTATCGGCGATGCCGCCGCTGGCGCGCCCCGGCGGATATTTGCAGCGCTCTTTCGAATGACTTTCAGAGTAGGTGATTGGGGCGGTTTTGGGGGAATCGTTTGAGTGTTCTGCCGCAGGGCTCGGAAAAACACGGGAAGAAAAATGTCCGCGAGACGCGCCGCGCGTCATTCGCGCGGCGGTCTGCGGAGGACCAACGGAAGCGATAACCGTTGGTTGTTCGACGCTCAGCCCTTCAACCGCTCGCAAATCGCCTTGGTCGCCGCCGCCCCGTTCAGCGTATAAAAATGCAAACCGGGCACCTTGGCATCGACCAAACGCTTGCACAGGTCCGTCACCACGTCGAGGCCGAATGCGCGGATCGACTCGCGGTCGTCGCCGAAACTCTCCAGCCGGCGCGCGATCCAGCGCGGCACTTCCGCGCCGCACATCTCCGAAAAGCGCATCAGTTGCGAGAAGTTCGTGATCGGCATGATGCCCGGCACGATCGGCACATCGACGCCGAGCTTGCGTGCGTCGTCGACGAAACGGAAGTACGCGTCCGCGTTGAAGAAGTACTGCGTGATCGCGGAATTGGCGCCGGCCTTCACCTTGCGGGCGAAGTTTTCCAGATCGTGACGCGGCGAGCGCGACTGCGGATGATATTCCGGATAGCCGGCCACCTCGATCCAGAACCAGTCGCCGAACTCGGCGCGGATAAAGCTCACCAGTTCCGACGCATAACGCAACTCGCCCACTTCGCCCATGCCCGAGGGCAAGTCGCCGCGCAGCGCGACGATATGGCGAATCCCATGCGCGCGGTACTGGTTGAGAATCGCGCGCAGGCTCTCTTTGGACGAGCCGATGCACGACAGATGCGGCGCGGCCTCGAGCCCTTCCTTCGCCATATCGACGACGGTATCGAGCGTGCCCTGCTGCGTCGAGCCGCCGGCGCCGAACGTGACGGACACGAACTTGGGCTTGAGCGTCGCAAGCTGCGCACGCGTGGCGCGCAGCTTGTCGACGCCTTCCTGCGTCTTCGGGGGGAAGAATTCGAATGAAAGTTCGATCGGGTTCATGATCAGTATGTCAACCGAGACTGCGGTTGCCGAAAATAAGCGCGGACAGCAGCCATGAAACGATGCTGTACAGAATCGAGCCGAAGAACGCCGACCAGAATCCCGAGACCTCGAAACCCTTCAGCAGCGACGCGCACAGCCAGAAGCACAGCGCATTGACCACCAGAATGAAGAGCCCCAGCGTCACGATCGTGACGGGCAGCGTCAACAGGATCAGCACCGGGCGCAGGATCGTGTTGATCAGCCCAAGCACGACCGCGACGATCAGCGCGGTGCCGAAGCTGCGGATATGAATCGACGGAACGAGATAGGTGATGATCAGGAGCGCCAGCGCATTGATCAGCCAGGTCAGCAGCACGGTCATGTCAAGCTCCTTGCAGGCAGAATGTCCGTTAATCGATGGGAAGCGGGCATGGTGAACAAAGCGGCGCATGCGCGCCGCTCCGTCGTCATACCGTCATGTTTTGCAGCGCGAAGGCGCACCGCAACGCACGTGCTTAGTAGCGGTAGTGATTCGGCTTGAACGGACCGTTCTTGTCGACGCCGATGTAGCCAGCCTGATCGTCGGACAGCACGGTCAGCGTTGCGCCGATGCGCGCCAGATGCAGGCGTGCGACCTTCTCGTCCAGATGCTTCGGCAGCACGTACACGCGGTTCTCGTACTTGTCGCCTTGCGTGAACAGTTCGATCTGCGCGAGCGTCTGGTTCGTGAACGAGTTCGACATCACGAACGACGGGTGGCCCGTCGCGCAGCCCAGGTTCACGAGACGCCCTTCGGCCAGCAGGATCACGCGCTTGCCGTCCGGGAAAATGATGTGGTCGACTTGCGGCTTGATGTTGTCCCACTGGTACTGACGCGTCGATGCCACATCGATTTCCGAATCGAAGTGACCGATGTTGCAGACAATCGCGTTGTGGCGCATCGCCTTCATATGATCGTGGTTGATCACGTGATAGTTGCCGGTTGCCGTCACGAAGATGTCGGCCTTGTCGGCTGCGTATTCCATCGTCACGACGCGGTAGCCTTCCATCGCCGCTTGCAACGCGCAGATCGGATCGATTTCCGTGACCCACACGGTCGCGCCGAGACCGCGCAGCGATTGCGCACAGCCCTTGCCCACGTCGCCGTAACCGGCCACGACCGCGATCTTGCCCGCGATCATCACGTCGGTCGCGCGCTTGATGCCGTCGACCAGCGACTCACGGCAGCCATACAGATTGTCGAACTTCGACTTGGTGACCGAGTCGTTGACGTTGATCGCCGGGAACGGCAGGCGGCCTTCCTTTTCCATCTGATACAGACGATGCACGCCCGTCGTGGTTTCTTCCGTCACGCCCTTGATGTGCGCGAGGCGCGTGGAGTACCACGTCGGATCGGCGTCCAGATGACGTTCGATCGACTTGTACAGCGCGACTTCTTCCTCGTTGGTCGGCTTGGCGATCACCGAGCGGTCTTTCTCTGCCTTCGAGCCGAGGATCAGCAGCAACGTCGCGTCGCCGCCGTCGTCGAGAATCATGTTGGCGAACTCGCCGTTCGGCCATTCGAAGATGCGGTGCGAGAACTCCCAGTATTCGTCGAGCGACTCGCCCTTGAACGCGAACACCGGCGTGCCGGCCTTGGCGATGGCGGCGGCGGCGTGATCCTGCGTCGAGAAGATATTGCACGAGGCCCAGCGCACGTCCGCGCCGAGCGCCGTCAGCGTTTCGATGAGCACGCCGGTCTGGATGGTCATGTGCAGCGAACCGGCAATGCGCGCGCCCTTCAGCGGCTGCTGCGCCTTGTACTCGTCGCGCGTTTGCATGAGTCCGGGCATTTCCGTCTCTGCAATGGTGAGTTCCTTGCGGCCCCAGTCGGCGAGCGACAGGTCGGCAACGATGTAATCCTGGGAAGCCTGGGAATCGATAACTGCGGCGTTCATCACGCCCTCCTTTCTAAATAGTGACTAGAAATTTGACGTGAGCGCGGTTCGATGCGGTGGATAGGACAACGCAATTGCGCATCCGGGCCCTCCGATTGAAGCCTTCGAGCCTGGCGGGCGGCCGGCGAATATATGCTGATTCGCGGTACCCGTCGCAACGCTCCTCGAAGACGAACGGCGATTGTAGCAAATTGGGATGGGTGTGGGGCGTGGGGCGGAGGCGCTTGTGGGTCCGTGGATGAAGGCGGCGAAGCCGCGGCGGCTTGTGAATTGGGGCTCGGTGTTCGCCTTGGTTGCGGCGCCTTTGGGCCGCTGCTCAGGCTCCGGCCACACTTAGTTGCCGGCGCAGTTACAGACAGACGCCGCCCCACCTAACAGCGCAACTTCAGGACGGTTTTCCGTCCGCCGTGGCAGCCGCCTCGCCCGCCGCCGGCGTCGTGGCCTCGGCGGCAAGATCCGCGCCGCGCAACTGCGCGATGCCCGCTTGCGCCCTCTCGAGAAACCGAAGCGAAAAAGAGAACGCGTCGGTCACGTCGGCGGGCGACGGCGTCAACCAGCCAAACGCAATGCGGAAATACCGCTCGGCGTGGATGCCCGCGTGGTAATGCATGCGCACGCGCTTCGCGTCCGGCAGCCGCGGATTGCCGAACATCTCCCGCAGCGCCCACGAGAACGCGCCATCCTCGCCGCCGATACGGCGAAACGCGTCATCCATCGGAAAGCCGCCGAGCGCCGCGTACACCGCACGGCGCACCACGAGACTGCTCGGCACCGTGTTGCTGAGCGTCGCCGCGTGCTGCGCAAAATCGGGGTGGCCGGTGATGTCGGCGGGGAAATCGACGTACTCGACGTCGAGCCGCACCGACACCTGCTTCGGATAGTGCGCGAGAAACCCGCTTGCCGCAGTCAGCGCGCCGGGCAGATATTCGTCGTCGGCATCGAGAAAGGCGAGCAGATCGTGCGACGCGTGCAGCGCGCCCCAGTTGCGCGCCCGCGCCGCGCCGCCGTTGCCCGGCATGCGCAGCAGTTGCACGCGCGGGTCGATGTTTGCGTATTGCTCGACCAAGTCCGCGGACGCATCGGTCGAACCATCGTCCACCACGATGATCTGCGCGGTCTCCGGCTGAATGCGGCAGCTATCGAGCGCGCGGGCGAGCGTGGACGCGCCGTTGTAGCAGGGAATAACGATGCAGATAGCAGAAGCGGGCGTCATGGGGAAGCGGCGGCAGCCGGTCGCGTCAAAGGTGGCAATCGTAGCTCGCGGTTTGCACCGCACGTCTCAATATTAGGCGCGCGGATTGCCTCGCCGTCATAAATGCCATGACTTACAATCGCCCGATTCATTCCAATATGGAATCGGGAGCCCGATCGTGGAACTGCGTGCGCTGCGCTATTTCGTCGAAGTCGTTCGTCAGCAGAGCTTCACCGTCGCCGCCGAGCAGATGTTCGTCACCCAGCCCACCATCAGCAAGATGGTGAAGTCGCTCGAAGACGAGATCGGCTCGCCGCTGCTGCTGCGCGACGGCCGGCAGATGGTGCTCACCGACGCCGGCCGCATCGTCTATCAGCGCGGTCAGGAGGTGCTCGCCGCGCACGCGCAGTTGCAGGCCGAACTGAACGATCTCGGCACGCTCGGGCGCGGCGAACTCACCATCGGTATTCCGCCGATGGGCGGCTCGCTCTTCACGCCCGCGATTGCCACGTTCCGCCAGCGCTATCCGAAGATCGAGCTGAAGCTGTTTGAGCAGGGCTCGCGCGCCATCGAGACGGCGCTCATCAACGGCGAGCTGGAACTCGGCGGCGTGCTGCAGCCGGTCGACCCCGCCAATATCGACGTGCTGCCGATCACTCGTCAATTGCTCTGGCTCGTCGCGCGCACCGGCTCGCCCTGGGACGAATTGCGCGAAGTGCCGCTCGCACAGCTCGCGAACGAGCCGTTCGTGTTCTACGGCGAGAGCCTGGCGCTCAACGACGTCGTGCTAAACGCGTGCCGCGTCGCCGGATTCGCGCCGACTATCGTCGGACGCAGCGGACACTGGGATTTCATGGCGGCGCTGGTGCTTGCCGGCGTCGGCATCGCGTTGCTGCCCGCGCCTTATTGCCGGCGGCTCGATCCCGCGCAGTTCACCTGCCTGCCGGTGGTCGAGCCGGAGATTCCATGGGAAATGGCGATGGGCTGGCGCCGCGACGGCTATCTGTCGCACGCGGCGCGCGCCTGGCTGGAGGTGGCCCGCGAAACGCTGCCCGGCCGCGCCGGCGACGACCTGATGCTCGGCCTGACGGGCATCGCCGCGCCGCTTCAGGCGCCGCGCGCGGAATGACAAATGCCGCCCGGCGGGAGCCGGGCGGGCATGGTGGTTGGGATTGAGCGTCGCCCGCCTTGCTGCAACCGGTGACGCGCCACCGGCATTACTGCTCCGCGTGAAGCGCGACCGGCCTTCTTGCTGCGCATGAGGCGCCCTCCGGGCATGCTGCTGCGCGCCGAGCGCCAGCGGCCTTTACTGCTGCCCGTGATTCAGCGCCGCCATCGCTGCTGTGCGCCGGACGCCACCGCCTTACGGCTGCGGCTCAGGCGCCCTCGCCCTCACTGCTGCGCGCTGAACTCAATGCGGCGATTGGCGAAGCGTCCGCTAGCCGTGTTGTTGCCGGCGATCGGGTGCGCCTGGCCATAACCTTGGGCGCGAAGCGAGTCGCCCGGTACGCCGGCTTTGACCAGATACGAGCGAACCGCTTCCGCACGTTCCTTCGACAGTTGCAGATTGGCCTGCTCGCCGCCGACGTTGTCCGAATAGCCCGCCACTTCGAGCTTCGCGACGCGCCCGTTGCGCGCGCAGGCGTTCAGCACGCGCGCCGACTGGCCCAGGTCGTCGTTAGCTGTCGCCGGCACACGCGCACTCGAGCTTCCGAAGTTGATCACCTGCAGGTTGAGCACTTTGGCGATATCGGCCGCGACGCACGTCGGGTTGCCCGTCAACAGAGCCTTGACCGCGCTGCGAAAATTCGCCGTTGCCTGTTCGACGGCGTGTTCGGGGTCGAATGCGCCGACGTCGTACGAGGCGCCGAATAGCGACTTCAACGCGTTCTGCCAACCCAGTTTGGCGTTGGCAGCCGCGCCGCTCAGTTCGATTCGCGTGCCGTCCAGTTTCAGTTCCGCGCCGGGCACGCTCATCAGCGGCACGAGGCCGTCGAGGCGCGCGAGCCAGTCGGCCGGCTTGGTGGCCGGGTCGACTGTGATGTTCGCGCTGTAGTTGTTTTGGCCGAGGCGCTTGGTCAACTCGTCGATGAGCTGCGTCTTTTCGGCCTCGCTGCCGACCGTCGCGGTGAACGTCGGCTTGCCCGCTTCGTTCACGCTGAACGCGAACTGGCTGTTTTTGGCCGGCGCCGCGGCGACGCCCGGCTGATGCGCGTCGCTCGTGGCAATTGCGCGGGCCGCGCCGTTGGCGGCATTTGCGGCGCTCGGCCCGCTTGCGCCGTTCCCGGCGCTCGCGCCACTTGCCGCGCTCGCCCCTCCAGCAACACCCGCCCCGCTCGCCGCAACGACCGACGCCGACGCCGACGCAGCGGCAGACGCCGCATCCACAGCCGCCGACGCCGCGGCGTCCTGCACGGTGCCCGTCACCATCGACGCGTTTCCGTCGCTAGCCGCGACTGCCGCTGCAAGCTCACCGGACGCCCCGACCGCCGCCGAAGCCGGCTGCGCCGCTACAGGTTGCGCGCTCTCACCGACCGCATCGCCAGCACGGTGTTGCAGTTGCGCGAAGCTGTCCGGAAACAGATAAGCCAGCAACGCGGCGCCGAGCCCGAGCGCCAACAGCAGCCACCACAGCCACGCGTGCGAGCGGCGCTTTTCGCCGACCACCGCGTCCGCCGGCACATGAACCGCCGCGGTCACTTCGGGCGTGGGTTTCGCTGCCGGCATCGGATGCTCGATATGCGCCGACACCGCCTTCAACTGCCCGAGCACGCCGCCGGTAAAAGCGCCAACCGTGCCGAGCCCGAGCGCGCCGAGCAGCCGGTCGTTCAGATACGGCGCGATGAGCGGCATCTGATGGCTCAACAGCGCCGGCAGTTGACCGACGCTGCCCTGGCTTTTCAGCAGATGCTGTTTGAGCATGCCCAGCATGGTCGCGCCGACGATGCCCGTGATCGCATGCGTGGCGTGCGCCGGCACGCCGGTTTGCACGGCCACCTCGTCGCTGAGCGACTCCGCGCGGCGGTCGAGCGAACGTTCGAGCAACGCGCGCCCCGCGCCTTCGAGTTCGCTCACGCCGCGCGTACTGTCCGTCAGATGCGGCAACTGTTCGGCGATTCGCGCGTCGACATCGGGCGAGACGGCGGTGGCGAACAGCGAGCGCGCGCCCTCGAGCGTCGCGGCCTTGTGCATCAGCCCGGCCAGCAGCGCGGGCGCGGCGGTGGTCACCACGGCGCGCGTCGCTTGCGGCGGCAAGCCGATGCGCTCGCCCAGTTGCGCGACCACTTCGTCCGTCAACGCGGACTGGATCGCGTGAATCAAATTGATGCTCATGCCTTCGCTTCCTGGAGTTCCCGGACCCGCCACCTGACGCGCCCCTAATTGCGCGGCGATTATAGGTATCCGGAAGTCTCATAAAAGGAACGGCACAATTTATGACGATTTAGACGACGTTCGCACTGGTTCTCTCATAATTGGCGTCGGAAATGCGGCGGTTCGAGCGGGCGTACCGACACGTTCACGCCGCGCTGGCCGTCGGCGCGGCGCTTGCCACTGCGCCGGCCTGCTCCACCGTCTGCGGCCGGCGACGGCTCGCCGTCATCAGCTCGGCCGCGCGTTCGCCGATCATCACCGTGGGCGAGTTGGTGTTGCCGCCGATCAGCGTCGGCATCACCGATGCATCGACGATCCGCAGTCCCTCGACGCCTCGCACGCGCAATTGCGGATCGAGCACCGAGCGCGCGTCGCCGCCCATCCGGCAAGTGGCGACCGGGTGATAGATCGTGTCCGCGTGCTCGGCGATGATCTGGCGCAACTGTTCGTCGGATTGTCCGGGCCGCGTGTACAGTTCGCGGCCGCCGTGCAGCGCAAGCGACGGCGCGTCGAGAATGCGCCGCGCCATCTGCACGCCTTCGACCAGCAGATCGAGATCGCGCGAATCGCTGAAAAAACGCGGGTCGATCACGGGCGCCACGCGGGCATCGGCGCTCGCGAGCGTCACCGAGCCGCGGCTAAACGGCCGCAGCACGCACACATGCAGCGAATAGCCGTGGCCCCAATGCATGTGCCGGTTATGGTCGTCGACGAGCGCCGCGCAAAAATGCAGTTGCAGGTCGGGCCGCTCGAGCGTCGGCCTGCTCTTCAAAAAGCCGCCCGCCTCGGCGACGTTGCTCGACAGCATGCCGCGGCCGTGGCGCATGAAGGTGACGAACTGCGGCACCATCCGCGCGATGCCGCGCACCGAGAAACCGGTCGGCTCGATCGACGACACGCGCTTGTTGATCGTGAAATCGACGTGGTCGATCAGGTTCTGGCCGACTTCGGGCGCATCGTGCAAGACCTTGATGCCATGCGCTCGCAGATGCCCGGCCGGCCCGATGCCGGAGCACATCAGCAATTGCGGCGAATTGAACGCGCCCGCCGCGAGCACGACTTCGGCGCGCGCGGCGAGCGTCTCGCGACGGCCGCCGCGCACCACGTCCACGCCGCTCGCGCGCTTGCCGTCGAACACCACGCGCAGCACCGTGGCATCGGCGATCGTATGGAGATTGGCGCGCTCGCGATCGTAGATATAAGCGCGCGCGACGCTGCAACGCCGGCCATCGCGCTGCGTGACCTGATAGAAGCCGATGCCTTCCTGATCGGCGCCGTTGAAGTCGTCGTTCGGCTTGTAGCCGGCTTCCATCGCGGCCTGCACGAAGCGCTTCGAAAACGGATTCCGGTAGCGCAGGTCGGACACGGAGAGCGGGCCGCTGTCGCCGTGCCACGCATCGGCGCCGCGCTCGTTGCCCTCGGCGCGGCGGAAGTACGGCAGCACGTCCTGCCACGACCAGCCGTCGCAGCCCAGTTGCGCCCATTCGTCGTAATCGAGCGGATGGCCGCGCGTGTAGATCATCGCGTTGATCGCGCTCGATCCGCCGAAGCCGCGCCCGCGCGGCTGGTAGCCTCGCCGGCCGCCGAGTCCCGGTTGCGGCGTCGTCAGGTAGCCGTAGTTCGTCCTGAGTTTGTTCGGCACGACCGCCGCGACGCCCACCGGCATGTTGACCAACAGGTTGCGGTTCGTATGCGGGCCCGCTTCGATCAGCGCAATCGTCGCGTCGGGACAGTTGTCCGCGAGACGGCTCGCGAGCGCGCAGCCGCCCGAGCCGGCGCCGACGATGATGTAGTCGTATTCCATCGCTCCTCCTGATGGGCGCGTTGTCTGCGCACCCTGTCTCGTGCACACTTGTCTACGTGTGTTTCCCGGCATTGTAGGGACGGTTCGGAGGCCGCGGCGGCTTCGCGTCAGAGCGATTACTCTAAACCTAAGGGCCCCTGCGCCCCTATGATGAAAGACCCGCAGACGCCCGCCGCGCGGCGGCTTGCGGGATTCAAACAGGGTCCGTGAGCGATGTGCTTTTGGCGCACGGCAAGTCCGTCGCAATCAAACGGCGCCGCGCGGACGCATGCTAACGACCGCGCACGGATGGCGCGCCGATGCCGCAGCGAAAACGCATAGAGCGCGCACAGACAGCGCACGCAAAGCGCCCACTTGGCGCAAACGCCGCGCGATAAAAAACCCGTGCCGGCGCCCTTGCCGCGAACACGCGGCGAACGGAGACAGCAGATGCAACGCCATAGCTTCGGCCAGACTCACGAGGTCACCAATCAGGTGCCGCCGCTCGCGGACTACAACCTCTTTTCCACCGACGCCGCGCTATCCGCCGCGCTCGAACGGGACGGCGCCGCATGGCATCGCGACGCGCTGCTGCGGCACGGCGCGGCGCTCACCACGCCGGAGACGCTCGCGCTCGCCGAACTCGCCAACCGTCACACGCCCGAGCTTTCCACGCACAGCCCGCGCGGCGAACGTATCGACGCGCTCGAGTTTCATCCCGCGTGGCATGAGTTGCTTTCGCTGCTGCGTCGCGAGGGATTGCACGCGTTGCCGTTCTCCGACCCGCGGCCGGGCGCGATGGCCGCGCGCTGCGCCGGGTACTTCCTGCATGCGCAGATCGAGTCCGGCTCGCTGTGCCCGTTGACGATGACGTTCGCGAGCATTCCGGTATTGCAGCGCGAGCCTCAACTGTTCGAGACGTTGCGCGACAAGCTGTATGCGCGCGGGCACGATCCACGGGATGTTCCGCTCGCGCAAAAAGCGTCCGCGATGATCGGCATGGGCATGACCGAAAAACAGGGCGGCTCGGACGTGCGCAGCAATCAGACCCAGGCGCGCGCGATCGCTGCCGGCGGCCGCGGCGGCGCCTATGAACTGGTCGGCCACAAATGGTTTTTCTCGGCGCCGCAATGCGACGCTCATCTGGTGCTTGCGCGCACGCACGATCACGTCGGGGTGTCGTGCTTTTTCGTGCCGCGCTTCACGCCCGACGGCAGCAAGAACGCCGTGCAAATCCAGCGTCTGAAAGACAAGCTCGGGAACCGCTCGAACGCGAGCAGCGAAGTCGAATTCCTCGACGCGTTCGGCATCATGATCGGCGACGAAGGACGCGGCGTGCCGACCATCATCGAAATGGCGAACTACACGCGGCTCGATTGCGTGATCGGCAGCGCGGCGCTGATGCGCGCGGCGCTCGTGCAGGCGATTCATCATGCACGCCATCGCAGCGCGTTCGGCCGCAATCTCGTCGATCAGCCGTTGATGCGCAACGTGCTCGCCGACCTCGCGCTCGAATCGGAAGCGGCGACCGTGCTGTTCATGCGGCTCGCGCAGGCGTTCGAGCAATCCGCCGATGCAGGCACAGCGACGTCCGCCGCAGATTCAGCGGCTGCATCCGCCGAGCGCGCATGGCGGCGCATCGTGACGCCGGCGGCGAAATACTGGGTTTGCAAACGCGCGCTCGAATTCACCGGCGAAGCGATGGAAGTGTGGGGCGGCAACGGCTACGTCGAGACCGGTCCGATGGCGCGCTTCTATCGCGAGGCGCCTGTCAATTCGATCTGGGAAGGCTCCGGCAACGTGATGTGCCTCGACGTGCTGCGCGCACTGGAGCGCGAACCCGACGCGGCGCAGGCGCTCTTCGCGCAATGGCAGGCCGATGCCGCCGCGCATCCCGCGTTGAGCGCCGCGCTCGGCAAACTCGCCGCGACGCTCAACGGACCGGCCGAACATCGCGAGGCTTCGGCGCGGCGCATCGCGCAGCAGATCGTGCTGATCGCGCAGGCCACGCTGCTCGTGAGGCATTCGCCCGCCGTTGTCGCGGAGGCCTTCATCGCCACCCGTCTCGCGGATGGCTGCGGCGAAAGCGGCCGCGTCTATGGCACGCTGCCCGCCACGTTCGATCACGCGGCGATCGTCGAACGCGCTTTTCCGGTTTGAAACCGCAGCCAGCGGCACGCAACCAAGCAACGACGCAACAACACCGATAAGCGCATCTTTCATCAGGGAGTGGTGAACAATGAAGAACGACTTGCCCGAGGTCGCCGCGCTGCAAGCGCTGCTTGGCGATCAGCGTCATGCGTATTTGCGCGCGCCATATCCGTCGTGGGAAACGCGCGCGGCGCATCTGCAAGCGCTGCGCAAAGTGCTGCTCGATAATCGCGACGCGCTCGCCGACGCGATGAGCGCCGACTTCGGCAATCGTGCGAAACAGGAAGTGCTGCTTGCGGAATTCCTGCTGGTGAAAGAGGAAATCGACGCGGCCCTGCGCCACGGCAAACGGTGGATGAAAGCGCAGCGCCGCCGCACCAACAAATGGCTGCTGCCGGCCCGCGCGAAAGTGGTGCCGCAGCCGCTTGGCGTGGTCGGCATCATCGTGCCGTGGAATTATCCGGTGCTGCTTGCCGCCGGGCCGCTCATCAGCGCGCTCACCGCCGGCAATCGCGCGATCGTCAAGATGTCCGAACTAACGCCGCGCACGTCCGCGTTGTTCGAGCAGTTGATCGGCCAGACCTTTGCACGCGATCACGTCGCGGTCGTCAACGGCGATGCCGCGCTCGCCGCTGCGTTCAGCGCGCAGCCCTTCGATCATCTGCTGTTCACGGGATCGACGAAAATCGGCCACGAGGTCATGCGCGCCGCCGCCGAGCATCTGACGCCGGTCACCCTCGAACTCGGCGGCAAATCGCCGGCGATCATCGGCGCGCACGCGCGTTTCGAGAATGCCGTGGATAACCTGATCGCCGGTAAGACGCTCAACGCCGGGCAGACCTGCGTCGCGCCAGACTACGTGCTGGTGCCGCGCGGCAAGGAGCAGGCTTTCATCGACCGGGCGCGCGTGCGGATGGCGAAGATGTACCCCGGCTTCACGCACAACCCGGATTACACGTCGATTATTTCGCCGCGCCACTTCGAGCGGCTCGAGCGTCTCGCGGACGAAGCCGAGGCCGCTGGCGCGCAGTTGCATCCGCTCACCGACAGCGCGCCGGATGCGGCGAGCCGCCGCTTTCCGCCTGTCGCCGTGACGAATGCGCCCGCCGATTGCGAGTTGATGCGAGAGGAAATTTTCGGGCCGCTGCTGCCGATCGTCCCGTATGACACGCTCGACGACGCGATCGCGTGGATAAACGCACGGCCGCGCCCGCTCGCGCTTTATCTGTATGCGGACGACGATGCGACCATCGAGCGCGTCACGCACGAAACCATCGCGGGCGGCATGGCGATCAACGAAACGCTGATGCATCTGGCCTGCGAAAGCCTGCCGTTCGGCGGCGTGGGAGCCAGCGGAATGGGCGCTTATCACGGCTACGAAGGCTTCGTGACGTTTTCGAAGATGAAGCCAGTGTTGACGCAGGCGCGTCTGAACGCGCGCGGATGGATCGCGCCACCTTACGGCAAGCGCGTCAATGCGCTGTTGAGGTTGATGATGCGGTTTTGATTGCGGCTCGCTGCATGGTTGCGCAGTGGCGCGGTTACGCCGAAGCTCACCGCCCGTCACCCGCACCATCGATGTCGACCGCAACAACATCGGTGACATCCTCCACACCGCTCTTCGCGCTGCCCGACGCGGCCTGCGGCGGCTCGCGCTCCGCTCCGCTTTCCAGTCGATGCAGCCACGCCAGCAATTCGGCGACCGCCTGATAAAGCTGCGGCGGAATGCGCGCGTCGAGGTCCACCTGCATCAGCAGCGAGACCATTTCGGGCGCTTCATGCACGTACAGCCCGGCTTCCTTCGCGCGCTGCACGATCATGTCGGCGAGCATGCCGTAGCCCTTCGCGATCACGCGCGGCGCGGGATCGCCGCCATTGGCGTCGTAGACGAGCGCAGCCGCGCTGCGGCGATGTTTGCGGCTCATCACATGTCCCAGTCGAAATCGTCCGGCGGCGCGCGCCGGCCCTTTTCTGCCGCCGTGTTTGCCCCGCCATTCCCCGCCGCCGACGAAGCCCCAGCACCCGCGCCCGCCGAGGCCGATCGCGCATACGCCGACGCCGCTGCCTGAGCGGCCGCCGCAGCGCTCGCCGTCGCCGCGCCCGTCGCAGGCGCGCCGCCGCCGATCTCGCGAATCGTCAACCCGTGCAACTGGATGCCCGCCGCCGCGAGCCGCTGACGAAAGCCCTCGCCCTGCATCGCAAGCCGCGCCGCGCCGCCCGGACTTGCCTGCACGCGCGCGACGAGGCGCATGCCGGTCAAGGTCAATTCGGCGTCGACGGTGCCGAGCGTCGGCAGCGACAGCGTCAGCCGCGTGCGCCACGGCTGATCCTCTTCGCTCGCCGTGCCGCCGCCGCTGCGGTCCCACTCGTCGCCGTCCTGTTCGATGGTCCAGTCGAGTTTCGCGCCGGGCCACGCTTCGCCGGTCCAGCGAAACTGGCCGGTCGCAAGCAGATCGAGCTGCTGACGCACAAGCGGCACCGTCGCCGGATGAACCGCGGCGGCTTGCGCCGTCTGCTGCGAGCTGCCGTCCGCCGCTGCCGACGCGGCGTTGTGCAAACCGGCATGCGTCGATTGACCGTTCAGGTCGGACAGCGAACTCGCGAGCACTTCACCGGCGGCGAAACGCGCGGCGTGCGCCGTGTCGATCGACGGCATCGCGCGGCCGGCGCTCGTGCCGGCATTCGCATTGGCCGAGTTCGCGGAATTCGCGAAATTGCCCGCGTTCGGCGTCGCACCGTCAGCCGCCCCGTTCGGCGCCGCGCCCATGCCCGGCTTGGCGCCGGCACCGGCACCAGCAGCCGCAGACGACGCATCGCCGGCAGCGCTTCCCCAGTTCAACGGCAATTGCGCCGACGCCGCCACGAGCTTGTTCTGCGCCTCGCCGGCGAGCGTCTCCGGCGAGCGCTGGCCGCTCAGCCATTGGGCGAGATGCGCTTCGTAGAAGAGACCGCTGTCGCCGACCGTCTGCGCAAGCGCGGCCGCGAGCGCCGCAACGGGCACTTGCGCCGCCGCGACATTGGCAGTGGCCGCCGATGCAGCGGCGTTCGAAGCGAGATTGGGAGCAGCAGGCGCGTCGAAAACCGGCAAGGCGCCGACTTCGACGTCGAGTGCGGGAGCGGCGGGCCAGATCGGCGTCTGGCCGACAATCGCCGGAGTCGCCTCGCCGCCCGAACGCACGATCGCGTTGAGCGTGAGCGCGACAGCGGACAAGGCCGTTTGCGCCGAAGGCTGCGGCGGCGCGGGCGGGGCGAGCGGAGCCGAAGTGGTCGGCGCGGTCTCGACGTCCGGCGCGCCGGTTTGCGTGGTGGCGGCGCTGCCGGGACCAATGTTCAGCAGGCTGTCGACGCGGGTCGCGAGCAGCGATGCGAGGGCCGTGTCGATTCCGTTCATGCCGATTCCTTGGTCACATTGGCGGCAGCGCGCTCAAATTCGTTCAGTCAGGCGCCTCGCGGCTGCATCGCGGCTAGATCGCGGCCACCGTCAGCGCGCGCCGTAAAGCTCCTTCAGCACCCGCGACGGCCGTCCGCCGAACAGCGCCGACAGCTTCGCGAGGCTCGGATTGGCGAGGTCGCGGATCGCGGCGTCGTCGGCGAGAATCTGGCGGATCAGCGCGTACTTGCGCAGGCGCTCCGTCTCGTCGAGCTTGACGCCCGTCTCCGCCTCTTTCAGCGCGTCCACGAGTTGCCGGTATTCTTCCTGCAAGTGCACCAGGTCGTTCCACAGGGCGCGTCGGGCAGCCATCAGCATGCGGCAGGACAACGCTGCGATGGCCTCGTAGCGGGCAAAATATTCTGCGTTCGATGTCATCTCATGCTTTCCGCGGCCGGCTGGGCAGCCATCCGCGCTATCTCCGGGGCAATCCCGATCCATGCCTCTTCGAGCGTCGCCAGTAGACCGTCGACCTCGACCAGCATTGCCTCGCTCGCTTTTATATTGGCTTCCAGCAGCCGGCGCGACATATAGCTATATAGCGCGTTCAACCGCTGCGCAATCTCGCCGCCCACCTCAAGGTTGAGCGACTGCTGCAGCCCGCTTTCGACGATCTGAATCGCCTTGCCGATCGCCTCTCCACGACCGGCGACATTGCCCTGCTGCACGTGCATCCGTGCTTGCGCGATAGCCTGCCTGGCTCCCTGATACAGCATCACGATCAGACGATGCGGACTCGCGCCCATCACCCCTGTCTCGACGCCCACGCGTGCGTACGCATTGGCTCCAGAGTGTCCTGGGGAAAACATCGGCGCTCCTCCTCAATTGCAACTACGGTTGGTCGTGGCAGCCCATCGGGATGCGTCGCCGCGTCCCGGATTCATGCCTGTATCTGGTTATCGGATACGCAGCGAGAAAGCTTTAGGCCGGTGTAAGGAGGATTAAGGGGTCAGGCCGCGCGTGCTCGCGCATGCTCAGGCGAGCGGCGCGGCGCATGCAGCAGGTTGCGGCCGTGGCGGGCGGAACATTCTTGCCACCGCAGCCGCCAGCGTTCAGACCTGCATCTGCATGATGTCGTTGTAGGCGGACACCAGCTTGTTGCGCACCTGCAGGCCGAACTGGAAGCCGACGTTGGCCTTCTGCATGTCGACCATCACGTCGTTTAGCGACACGTTCGACGCGCCGAGCTCGAACGCCTGCGATTCGCCGATCGCCTTGGTCTGATCGCCGCTGATCTTGTCCAGCGAGGCCTTGAGCGCCGACGCAAAGCCGCCGGCCGTGGCCGCGCCGGACTCCCCTGCGGCCGAAGCGCCGGCCGCCGCGGTGCTGCCGCCGGTCGCCTGCGCAGCCATCGAATGCAACTGTTGCAGCGCCGACGAAATCGCGTTCACGGGCAAAGTCATGTTCTCTCCAGTAATGACGAGCGGCACGACCAAACCGTACCGATCTGGACGAAAGCATAGCAGCGGGCTTTACGGGAAAGCCCCGAAACTAGGGGGGAAACCCGGCTCTATTCAAGCAATCGGGCGCGTCTGCCGTGCGGATAATTTCAGTCGTGAAAGTCTCTGTCCATACTCCCGTCGGCTCTCGGCGCGACATAGCGGCAGAACGCAAAGGCATCCCGGAGAAACCCGACGCATGGATTCGTCAGCCAACTCTTTGATCAACCCCGACGCCCGCATGGGCCTCGCCGGCGCGCAGCCCGGCGCGGCGGCGGCGGGCGCCGGCCAGCCCGGCGGCAATGCAGACCTGGGCGGCCTCGGTGGCGGCCTCGGCGGCAATTTTGGTCAGCGCCTGTCCGGTCTCGCGCAGATGCGCGGCAACCCGCGCGCGCCGCTCATCTTCGCGGTCGCGCTGCTCGTCGCCGTGGTCGCGGGCCTGTTCCTCTGGTCGCGCGCGCCGGACTACAAGGTGCTCTACAGCAACCTGTCCGACCGCGACGGCGGCGCCATCATCACGGCGCTCCAGCAGGCGAACATTCCGTACAAGTTCTCCGAGGCCGGCGGCGCGATCCTCGTGCCGTCCGAGCAGGTGCATGAGATGCGCCTGCGCCTTGCATCGCAGGGATTGCCGAAGAGCGGCTCGGTCGGCTTTGAACTGATGGACAACCAGAAGTTCGGCATCAGCCAGTTCGCCGAGCAGATCAACTATCAGCGCGCGCTCGAAGGCGAGCTGGAACGCACGATCGAATCGGTTTCGTCGGTGAAGTCGGCGCGCGTCCATCTGGCGATTCCGAAGCCCTCCGTGTTCGTGCGCGACAAGGAAGCGCCGTCGGCGTCGGTGCTCGTCAATCTGTATCCGGGCCGCGCGCTCGACGAAGGCCAGGTGCTTGCGATCACGCATATGGTGTCGTCGGCGGTGCCGGAAATGCCGGTCAAGGGCGTGACCATTCTCGACCAGGACGGCAATCTGCTGACGCAGCCGTCGGTGGGCGGCGGGCTCGACGCGTCGCAACTGAAGTATCGCCAGCAGATCGAGCGCAGCACGCAGCAGCGCATCGACGCGATCCTCGCGCCGCTGTTCGGCTCCGGCAATGCGCATTCGCAGGTGAGCGCCGACATCGACTTCTCGCGCAGCGAACAGACGTCGGAAAACTACGGCCCGAACGGCAATCCGCAACAGGCCGCGATTCGCAGCCAGCAATCGAGCACCGCAACCGAAATGTCGCAAGGCGGCGCCTCGGGCGTGCCGGGCGCGCTGTCGAACCAGCCGCCGCAGCCGGCATCCGCGCCGATCAATGCGCCCGCCGGCGCAAGCGGCGGCGTGACGACGACCCCGGTCAGCGACCGCAAGGACATGACGACCAACTACGAGCTCGACAAAACCGTGCGTCATCTGGAGCAGCCGATGGGCGGCATCAAGCGTCTGTCGGTGGCGGTGGTGGTCAACTATCTGCGCGTGGTCGACGCCAAGGGTCACGCGACGATGCAGCCGGTCACCGCCGACAAGCTCGCGCAAGTGAACCAGCTCGTGAAGGACGCGATGGGCTTCGACGCGCAGCGCGGCGACTCGGTCAACGTGGTCAACAGCCCGTTCACCACCGCGCTCGACCCGAACGCCGACCTGCCGTGGTGGCGCACGCCGGACATGCTGGCGCTCTACAAGCAGATCGCGACGTATCTCGGCATCGGCGCAGTGGCCCTGTTCCTGTACTTCGTGATGGTGAAGCCGGCGCTGCGCCGCGCGTTCCCGCCGCCGGAGCCGGTCGTCGCCGCAGCTCTGCCGTCGCCCGACGAGCCGATTCTGCTCGACGGCATTCCGGCCGCCGAGCGGGCCGGCAACGCCGCGCTCGAAATGGACAACGGCGACGCAGAGCTGCAGGCGCTGGAAAACGCGAAACACAAATATGAGCGGAACCTGGAGTTCGCGCGCAGCATCGCGCGCCAGGATCCGAAGATCGTTGCAACTGTCGTCAAGAATTGGGTGACCGATGAGCGCTGAAGGCGTAATGAAGAGCGCGCTTCTGCTGATGTCGATCGGCGAAGAAGAAGCCGCGCAGGTATTCAAGTTTCTCGGACCGCGCGAAGTCCAGAAGATCGGCGTCGCGATGGCCGCCATGAAGGCCGTGACCCGCGAGGAGATCGACGTCGTGCTGCACGAGTTCGTGCGCGAGGCGGAGAAGCACACCGGCATGTCGCTCGATTCGAACGAGTACATCCGTTCGGTGCTGACGAAGGCGCTCGGCGACGACAAGGCCGGCGCGATCATCGACCGCATTCTGCAAGGCAGCGATACCAGCGGTATCGAGGGCCTGAAGTGGATGGATTCGCCGGCGGTCGCGGAGCTGATCAAGAACGAGCATCCGCAGATCATCGCGACAATCCTCGTTCACCTGGACCGCGATCAGGCGTCGGAAATCGTCGCGTGCTTCACGGAGCGTCTGCGTAACGACGTGCTGTTGCGAATCGCGACGCTCGACGGCATTCAGCCGGCCGCGCTGCGCGAACTCGACGACGTGCTCACGCACCTGCTGTCGGGCAGCGACAACCTCAAGCGCAGCCCGATGGGCGGCATTCGCACGGCGGCGGAAATCCTCAACTTCATGTCGAGCAATCACGAGGAAGGCGTCATCGAGAACGTCCGCCAGTACGACGCGGAACTCGCGCAGAAGATCGTCGATCAGATGTTCGTGTTCGAGAACCTGCTCGACCTGGAAGACCGCGCGATCCAGTTGCTGCTGAAGGAAGTCGAGTCCGAAGCGCTGATCATCTCGCTGAAGGGCGCGGCGCCCGCGCTGCGTCAGAAGTTCCTGTCGAACATGTCGCAGCGCGCAGCCGAACTGCTCGCCGAAGACCTCGACGCGCGCGGCCCGGTCCGCGTCTCCGAAGTCGAGACGCAACAGCGCCGCATCCTGCAAATCGTGCGCAATCTGGCGGAAAGCGGTCAGATTGTGATTGGCGGCAAGGCGGAAGATGCATATGTCTAATCGCAACTCCGCGGCGAAGGCGAGCCTCTCGGCCTACCAGCGCTGGGAGATGGCCTCGTTCGATCCGGTGCCGCCCGCGCCGCCGAATTCCGAGGCCGACGAAGCCGCGTTCGAAGCCGAACTCGAGCGCCTGCGCGAAGCCGCGCACGCGCAGGGCATCGCGTCCGGCCACGTCGCCGGTCAGGCGCTCGGCTACCAGGCGGGTTACGAGCAAGGCCACGCGCAGGGCTTCGAGCAAGGCCGAAGCGAAGCGCGCGAGGAAGCCGCGCGGCTTGCGGCGCTTGCCGAAACGTTCAAGGCCGCGCTCGACGGCGCACAAGGCGCGATCTCGGAGACGCTCGTCTCGCTCGCGCTCGACATCGCGCAACAGGTGGTGCGCCAGCATGTGCAGCACGACCCGACCGCGCTGATCGCCGCCGCGCGCGAAGTGCTCGCCGCCGAACCGGCGTTGACGGGCGCGCCCGCGCTGATCGTGAGTCCCGCCGATCTGCCCGTGGTCGAAGCGTATCTGATGGAAGAACTGCAAACGCGCGGCTGGACCGTGCGCACCGACCCGGCCGTGGAGCGCGGCGGCTGCCGCGCGCAGGCCGCGAGCGGCGAGGTCGATGCCGGCATCGATACACGCTGGGAACGCGTCGCCGCGGCGCTCGGCAAAGTGAGTACATGGTGAAGCCGACGCTCGAGGAAATCCGCGCAAGCGACCTGACGCCGCTCGAACGTGAGCTGGCGCTGGCGTCGTTCGGCGCGGAGGCGCTTGCCGAAACGTCGTTTGCGGACGCGGCTCCTGACGCCGCGGTGTTCGCTCAAGCGACTGAAGACGTGGCTGCTGCCAATCACGCCCATCCGCTGACGGGCGCCGCCGCGAGCCGCGAGTCGGCACCGGACGCAGCAGGTCTCGCGCGCGCCGCCTCGAAAGCAACGGCTGCCGCGCCCTACGATCCCGCGCTCGACAGCAATCCGCACATGCAAGCGTGGCGCGGCCGGCTCGACGCGCTGCGCGCGCGCAACGCGATCGCCAAGCCGATGCGCGCATGCGGGCGCCTCACGCGCGCCGCGGGTCTCGTGCTTGAAGCAGTCGGCCTACGCCTCTCGGTGGGCGCGGAAGTGATGATCGAACTGCCACTCGGCAGTTCGCTGCCGATGGCCGAAGCCGAAGTGGTCGGCTTCTCCGGCGACAAACTCTTTCTGATGCCGACCACCGAAGTGATCGGCCTGTTGCCCGGCGCGCGTGTCTATCCGCTGGAGAGCGCGCCGATTGCCGACCCGATGGCGGGCGCGAAGCGTCTGCCGGTCGGCTGGGAATTGCTCGGCCGCGTGCTCGATGCGTCGGGCCGTCCGCTCGACGGACTCGGCCCGCTCGGCGCGCATGCCGATGCGCCGCTGTCCGCGCCGGTCATCAATCCGTTGAATCGTGAGCCGATTCACAAGGTGCTCGACGTCGGCGTGCGCGCGATCAATGCGCTGCTGACCGTCGGACGCGGGCAGCGCATGGGCCTCTTCGCGGGTTCGGGCGTCGGTAAATCGGTGCTGCTCGGCACGATGGCGCGCTATACCAGCGCCGAAGTGATCGTGATCGGCCTGATCGGCGAACGCGGCCGCGAAGTGAAGGAATTCATCGAACAGATTCTCGGCGAGGAAGGTCTCGCGCGCTCCGTCGTGATCGCCGCGCCCGCCGACGTTTCGCCGCTCCTGCGGATGCAGGCCGCCGCGTATTCGACGTCGCTCGCCGAGTATTTCCGCGATCAGGGCAAGCACGTGCTGCTGCTGATGGATTCGCTGACCCGTTACGCGATGGCGCAGCGCGAGATCGCGCTCGCCGTGGGCGAGCCGCCCGCCACCAAGGGCTATCCGCCTTCGGTGTTCGCGAAGCTGCCGGCGCTCGTCGAACGAACCGGCAACGGGCCGGCGGGCGGCGGCTCGATCACCGCGTTCTATACCGTGCTGACCGAAGGCGACGACCAGCAGGACCCGATCGCCGATTCCGCGCGCGCGATTCTCGACGGCCATATCGTGCTGTCGCGCTCGCTCGCGGAAGCCGGCCACTATCCGGCGATCGACATCGAAGCGTCGATTAGCCGGGCAATGACCGCGCTGATCGACGATAACCATCTGGACAAAACGCGTATGTTCAAGCAGATGCTGTCGCGCTATCAGCGCAACCGCGATCTGATCAACGTCGGCGCTTATTCGAGCGGGCGCGACGCGCTGCTCGACCGCGCGATCGCGCTGTATCCGCGGATGGAAGCCTTCCTGCAACAGGGCTTTCGCGAGTGCGCGAACTTTGAACCGAGTATCGAGATGCTGGACGCGCTGTTTGCCCAAGGAGCCTGACGATGGCGAAACACTTTCCGATCAAGACGCTGATTGGCCTCGCGCAGGACGATGTCGACGCCGCCGCTCAACGTCTTGGCCGCGCGCAGCGCGAGCGCAACGACGTCGAGGCGCAGCTGAACGCCCTCGTGCAGTACCGCGACGAATACCACGCGCGTTTCACCGCGACCGCGCAAGCGGGCATGCCCGCCGGCAACATGCGCAATTTCCAGGCGTTCATCGACACACTCGACGCGGCCATCGAGCAGCAGCGTAACCTGCTCGTGACCGCGAACGCGCGAGTCGAGGCAGCCAAGCCCGACTGGCAGCGTCAGAAGCAGAAGCTCGGCTCGTACGAAGTGCTGCAGGCGCGCGGCGAAGCCGCCGAGGCGAAGGTCGTGGCGCGGCGCGATCAGCGCGACGCCGACGAACACGCGGCACGAATCCTGAGGATGCGCGCGGAAGGCGCCTGACGCCCGCGCCGCCTCGACACACTGACTCGACACCGTACCCTTTGACGGATTGACAGGACACTTATGTCGTTTCTTTCACAGATCGGCTCGCTGCTCGGCTCGACCGGCAGCAGCTCCACCAGTAAGTCCAGCAATGCGGCGGCGCTTGCCGCTGCTAGCGCGAAGCCGTTTTCGCAAACGCTGCAGCAGAACATTGATTTGCAGAACAGTGCGGCTTCAAGTGCGGCCGCACATAGCGCTGCAAGCGTGAAGGCCGCCGTGCCGCAGCCCTCTTCCGCGGACATCTCGCAGGGCTCGAGCGTGCACGACGCGCCGCCGCCGGACGATTCCACGACGAAGAGCGCCGACGACGCGAAGAGCGACAGCAAGGACAGCAGCGCGACCGACGCGGCATCGTCCGCGGCGCCGGCGGACAAGCCGCAGCAGGCATCGACGGACAAGAACGGCGACACGCCGCCGAAGCCGGCCAATGCCGCGAGCGCAAACGACGCCGGCGCCGCAGCCGCTGCCGCTGCCGCTCAGGCGCAGGCGCAAGCCCAGGCCGACGCGAGCGCCGCCGATCCGGCCGGCGTCAATCTGGCGGCATCGACGAACGCGGACCCGACCGCAACCGGCGCGGCCACCGACACCGCACCTGCCGGCACGCCCGGCAAGAAGACGCCGACCGATCCGAAATCGCTGCAGGACTCGTTGCAGGCCGCGCTCGCGGCGCTGGCGAACGGCCAGGCTGTGGCTCCGTCGCAGGCTCTCGCGAGCGGCGCGGCAGCCGCCGCGGCGGCGAACGGTCTGGCGAGCGCGAACGCTTCGCTGAACGACGCGACGAGCAAGACGCTGGAGGCCGGGTCGTCCGGCGGCGGCAAGGGCTCGGCCGGGGCGCGCGGCGCATTGGGGACGGCGGCGAACGGTACGACCGTTGCCGATCCGACGGCGGCGGCATCGGCCGCTGTGGCGGGCGCGTTGACATCGACGGGAGCGGCGGGCGCGCAGACAGACGACCTGGCATCGTTCAAGAATGCCGCCGACGCGGCGACGGCCGCGCTGGCCGCGAGCCAGGCGGCCGCGAGCGCCGCAAACACCACGGCGGCCGTGCAAACGACGGGCACCGCGAGCGCGGCGGCCGCGGCGAATGCACTGGGACCGCAGGTCGGCACGACCGACTGGGAGGAGGCGTTGAGCCAGAAGGTGGTGTTCCTGTCGAATGCGCATTCGCAGAGCGCCGAGCTGACGTTGAATCCGAAGGATCTTGGGCCGTTGCAGGTTGTATTGCAGGTCGCCGATAACCATGCGCATGCGTTGTTTGTTTCGCAGCATCAGCAGGTGCGGGAGGCCGTGGAGGCCGCTTTGCCGAAGCTGCGCGAGGCTATGGAGGCGAATGGGATTGGGCTCGGCAGCGCGAGTGTCAGTGATGGGTTTGGGCGGCAGGGTGGGCAGCAGCAGCAAAGTGCCAGTTCTGGCGGGGGGCGCTCCGCGCGGGGTTTTGGGGGTGAGGCTGGGGCCGCCGGGGCCGGGGTGGTTGTGGCTGCTGGTGATGCCGGTGGGCGGCGTAGTGTTGGGCTTGTGGATACGTTTGCCTGAGCTTTTGCTTTGCCGGGGGCGCTGTTTTTTACCCCTTTGGCCTTTCCTTGATTTCGCGGTGGTCTATTGGCGTTGCCCCTGTGCGGGGCAGCACTCACTTTCTTTGCCGCCGCAAAGCACCGGTGGCTTATAAGTGGGCCCCACTGGCTCGCTTTGGCCTTTCCTTGATTTCATGGTGGTCTATTGGCGTTGCCCCTGTGCGGGGCGGCACTCACTTTCTTTGCCGCCGCAAAGAAAGTAAGCAAAGAAAGCGGGCTCACACCGCCAGCTTGTAGATGGGTTCCCCGGTTCGGAGACGGCAGTGGCGCGTTTGACATCCGTGCTCTCGCACATTCGGCGCTCGTGACAAGGCAGTCATTCTTCCGGCGACGCTTCGCGCGCCGCAGCGGTCGTTCCCAAAACCATCGCGCATTCGGCCGTGTCGCGGGCCGCGAGTCGTCGCGAGGACTCTGCGGTTCCCCGCGACGCGAACCGTCGCGGCGCTTCGCGCTCTTCTGGCTCCGCCGCCGCGTTCTTCAAAAGCGCGAGCGGAACGCACGCATTTAGCTTCCCGCCAAGCAAAGTGATCGCCCCGCCGGCGCCTCGCCGAGGCGAAGCCGATGGCCCTCACCGCGCAAAAACGCAAGCGGGCGGTATAAGCGAACCCTTCCGGCGAGCACGCAGTGCGAGGCGGGAAGCATGACTGCCTTGTCACGAGCGCCGAATGCGCGAGGGCACGGATGTCAAACGCACCACCGCCCTCTCCCAACCAAGGGACCCACCTATAAGCTGGCGGTGTGAGCCCGCTTTCTTTGCTTACTTTCTTTGCGGCGGCAAAGAAAGTGAGTGCCGCCCCGCACAGGGGCAACGCGAAATAGACCACCGCGAAATCAAGGAAAGGCCAAAGAAAGCCAGTGGGACCCACTTATAAGCCACCGGTGTGAGCCCGCTTTCTTTGCTTACTTTCTTTGCGGCGGCAAAGAAAGTGAGTGCCGCCCCGCACAGGGGCAACACCAATAGACCACCATGAAATCACGGAAAGGCCAACGGGGTTAACCCCCCCCCCCCCCAACCCCCATCCAGACCAACAAAAAACCAAAGCCGGCCCGCAGGGCCCAAAAACCAGAGATAGCCCGCATTAACCCTTCTGTTCGACCCATCGCGCCGCAGGCAAATCAACAACAATCACTATCACCAGCACTAACGGCAAGCACAGCAAACCTCATGGCTACCACTCCCGCAAATCAGCAAGTCGCGCCCGCTTCCCCGGGCCCCATGAAACGCATCATCCTGATCGCCCTCATCGCTGTCGTCGCCGCGGGCGCGACCGGCGCAGGCGTGTGGTTCTTCATGTCGAAGCGCGCTCCGGCCGCCGCCACGGCTGCCGCGCCGGCGCCCGCTCCGGCACCCACGTTTTTCCCGCTCGAATCGATGACGGTCAACCTCCAGTCGGACGACGGCCAGCAGCACTTCCTGCGCATCGGCCTCACGCTCAAGCTCACCGATCCGAAGACGACGCCGGAGCTCACCGAACACATGCCGGAAATCCGCAGCCGCATTCTGCTCGCGCTGTCGAACCATCATCCCGATGAACTGGCGCCGCTCGAAGGCAAGCACGCGCTCGCCACCGAACTGCGCACGCTGATCGAGCAGCCGACCGACAAGGGCGCGGCGCCGATCCACGTCCAGGACGTGCTGTTCACCGAATTCGTCGTGCAGTGACGCGCTTGCGCACTGCCATCATCCAACGTCACGGTATGCACGAGGAATAAGGAATGGGCCACGAAGAATTCATGTCCCAGGAGGAGGTCGATGCCCTCCTCAAAGGCGTAACCGGCGAGTCCGACTCTGAAGCCGAGCAAAGCGAGCGTGTAGGCGTACGTCCCTACAACATCGCGACGCAGGAACGGATCGTCCGCGGCCGGATGCCCGGCCTCGAAATCATTAACGACCGCTTCGCGCGACTCTTGCGCGTCGGCATCTTCAACTTCATGCGGCGTTCGGCGGAAATCTCCGTCGGTCCGGTGAAGGTGCAGAAGTACAGCGAGTTCACCCGCAACCTGCCGATCCCGACCAACCTGAACCTGGTCCACATCAAGCCGTTGCGCGGCACGTCGCTGTTCGTGTTCGACCCGAACCTGGTGTTCTTCGTGGTCGACAATCTGTTCGGCGGCGACGGGCGTTTCCACACTCGAGTGGAAGGCCGCGATTTCACGCAGACCGAGCAGCGCATCATCATGAAGCTGCTGAACCTGACGTTCGAACACTACGCGGCGTCGTGGAAAAGCGTGCGTCCGCTGCAGTTCGAATACATGCGCTCGGAAATGCACACGCAGTTCGCGAACGTCGCGACGCCGAACGAAATCGTCATCGTCACGCAGTTCTCGATCGAGTTCGGCACGACGGGCGGCACGCTGCACATCTGCATGCCGTACTCGATGATCGAACCGATCCGCGACATCCTGTCGTCGCCGATCCAGGGCGAGGCGCTCGAAGTCGACCGCCGCTGGGTCCGCGTGCTGTCGCAGCAGGTGCAGGCGGCGGAAGTCGAACTGACCGCCGACCTCGCGCAGGTGCCGATCACGTTCGAACAGATCCTGAACATGCGCAAAGGCGATGTTCTGCCGATCAACATCCCCGAGCACATCACGGCGAAAGTCGACGGCGTGCCGGTGATGGAATGCGGCTACGGAATTTTCAATGGTCAATACGCGTTGCGCGTGCAGAAGATGATCAGCGCAGCCGACACGATGAAGGAAGGTGGATATGAGTGATCTGAACGCAAAGCCCGAGGAAGCGCTGAGCGCCGCCGCGGCGCAGGTTGCCGCCGACGCGGCGAGCGCCGAGGACGAAGCGGCGCTCGCCGACTGGGCAAGCGCGCTCGCCGAGCAGAACGACAACACTAGCGAAATCAGCGCGACCACGGCCGGCGTGTTCCAGCCGCTGTCGAAAGTGGCGCCGACCACGACGCGCAACGACATCGACATGATTCTGGATATTCCCGTCCAGATGACCGTCGAACTCGGCCGCACCAAGCTCGCGATCCGCAACCTGCTGCAACTCGCGCAAGGTTCGGTCGTGGAACTGGACGGCATGGCCGGCGAGCCGATGGACGTGCTCGTCAACGGCTGCCTGATCGCGCAAGGTGAAGTCGTGGTGGTGAACGACAAGTTCGGTATTCGCCTGACCGACATCATCACGCCGTCAGAACGTATCCGGAAGTTGAATCGATGAAACCGGCAGTCGTTTGCGCCGTGTTGCCTGCGTCGCGTCGCGTATCCAGCCTGGCAATGCGCGCGCTGCTGTCGGCAACGGCCTGCTTCGGCGCGCTCTGCGCTCCGCTCGCCGCGCACGCGGCCGACATGAACGCGGTCAACAACGCAGCGAAGATGGCGTCGACGGTCGGCGTGGGCACTGCGGTTCCGGCGCTCGGCGTCGGCGCGGTATTGCAAACGATCGTCGGCCTCGTGGTCGTGATCGGTCTGGTGTTCGGCTGCGCGTGGCTCGCACGCCGCTTCGGCTTGCAGCCGGGCAGCCGCAGCGGTCTCGTGAAAACGGTCGGCGGCGCATCGCTCGGCGGCAAGGAGCGCGTCGCGGTCGTCGAGATCGGCGATACGTGGCTCGTACTCGGCGCGGCGCCGGGCAACGTGCGTCTGCTTCATACGATGCCGGCCGGCTCGGTCGCGATCGATACGGTCGGCAACGCGCAAGCGGGCACGCCGGGCGGAACAGGCAGCACCGGCAGCACGGGCGCGAGCGGCACCACATTGTCTGGCAGCTTCGGCCAGCGCTTTCGCGACGCCTTGAAAGGCGAAGTGAGCAAACGTTTCAACGGGCAAGGCAACGGGGTTCGGTAATGCAGTTCAGTCTTCAATCGGCGCAGTGCGCGTCATCCTCGAGCAACTCATACACGTCGATGACCTCCCGCGCCGCCCGCGCAGCAGTTCGCGGCTTGCGCCGCGCGACACCCGTCGCGTTGCCCGTGGTGTTGCCCGCGATAATGCTCGCGCTGCCCACGCTTTCGTTCGCGCAAACCGCCGGCTTGCCGGCCTTCAACACGAGCCCTGGTCCGAACGGCGGCACCACGTATTCGCTGAGCGTGCAGACGATGCTGCTGCTCACGATGCTGTCGTTCCTGCCCGCGATGGTGCTGATGATGACAAGCTTCACGCGAATCATCATCGTGCTCTCGCTGCTGCGCCAGGCGCTCGGCACGACGACCACGCCGCCTAACCAGGTGCTCGTCGGCCTCGCGCTCTTTCTCACGCTGTTCGTGATGTCGCCGGTGCTCGACAAGGCTTATACCGACGGCTACAAGCCCTTCTCCGAAGGCACCGTGCCGATGGAAACGGCCGTGAGCCGCGGCCTCGCGCCGTTCAAGACGTTCATGCTGCGTCAGACGCGCGAAAGCGATCTCGCACTGTTCGCACGCATCTCGCACGCCGCGCCGATGCAAGGTCCGGAAGATGTGCCGCTGTCGCTGCTGGTGCCGTCGTTCGTCACGAGCGAACTGAAGACCGGCTTCCAGATCGGCTTCACGATCTTCATTCCGTTTCTCATCATCGACATGGTGGTGGCGAGCGTGCTGATGTCGATGGGCATGATGATGGTGTCGCCCGCGACGATTTCGCTGCCGTTCAAGCTGATGCTGTTCGTGCTTGTCGACGGCTGGCAATTGCTGCTCGGCTCGCTCGCGCAAAGTTTTGTTTGAGCGTGACGCCGCGCCGCGCGCTCACGTTGTTGTTGTTGTTCACGTCCCTTACGTTGTCGATGCTTCCGGTTGAATCGCCATGAATTCTGAATCCGTCATGACACTCGCGCACCAGGCCATGTATGTCGGCCTGCTGCTCGCCGCGCCGCTTCTGCTCGTCGCGCTGGTGGTCGGTCTCGTGGTGAGCCTGTTCCAGGCCGCCACGCAGATCAATGAATCGACGCTGTCGTTCATTCCGAAGCTGCTCGCGATCGCGGTCACGATGGTGATCGCCGGTCCGTGGATGCTCACCACGATGCTCGACTATCTGCGCCAGACTCTTACCAACATTCCGACGCTCGTCAACTGAGCGCCGCGTTGTCCTTCCTGCATCGAGCTACGACGCCGCCATGTTTTCCGTCACCTACGCGCAACTGAACGCCTGGCTCACCGCGTTTCTGTGGCCGTTCGTGCGCATTCTCGCGCTGGTCGCGACCGCGCCGGTGCTGGGCAACCGCTCGCTGCCGCTGCGCGTGAAGATCGGCCTGGCGGCTTTCGTCACGATCATCGTCGCGCCGACGCTCGGCGCGTTGCCGCAAGTCACGGTGTTTTCCGCCGAGGGCGTGTGGATCATCGTCAACCAGTTCCTGATCGGCATCGCGCTCGGCATGACGATGCAGATCGTGTTTCAGGCGATCAGCGCAACGGGCGATTTCGTCGGCCTCGGCATGGGGCTCGGCTTCGCCACCTTCTTCGATGCGCAAGCGAGCAGTTCGAGCCAGGTGCTGTCGACCTACATGTACACGATCGCGATGCTGGTGTTTCTCGTGATCGACGGTCATCTGCAGATGATCAGCGCGCTGCTGGCTACTTTCAATACGCTGCCCGTGTCGGCGAATATTCTCGGCTCGCCTGGCTGGCGCACGCTCGCCAACTTCGGCAGCACGATTTTCTCGGCGGGACTTCTGCTGTCGTTGCCGGTGGTCGCCGCACTGCTCATCACCAACCTCGCGCTCGGCATTCTGAACCGCGCGGCGCCGCAAATCGGCGTATTCCAGATCGGCTTTCCGCTCACCATGCTGATCGGTATGCTGCTTCTGCAACTGATGACCCCGAACATGATTCCGTTCTTTGCGCGCCTCTTCACGGTGGGCATCGACCAGATGGGACGCGTCGCGCTCGGTTTCCGATAAGCCGGGCTTTTCGCGGCAACGCAGCGTAAAAGCAGCACGTCAAAACAACGCGCCAAAAACAGAAAGGGCGGAACCGGCTCACACCGGTTCCGCCCTTCTTCATTTGAGCGGCTCGCCGCTCGCGCGATCAGTTCAGGTACTGGAACAACGACAAGTTCTGAATCTTCACGAACGCCTGCTGTGCCGCTTGCAACGCGTTCTGCGCCAGCGTGTATTTGCCGACGGTCTTGATCATGTCCGTCTGCGTCAGATCCGACAGGTTGCTCGCCGTTTGCAGCGTATTGTTTTGCGTCACCTTCTGCAGCGCCTGCACTTCCTGCGAGCGTCCGCCCACGGTCGCCGTCGCGGTCACGACGTTGTTGATCGTGTTCTCGAGCTGCGTCATGCTGGTGACGAGCGCGCTCTGGTAGCTCGCCGTCGACGCGCCGCCCGAGATCGGCGATTGCAGCGTGCTGATCAACTGGCTCAGGTTCGCGAACACGTCCATGCTGCCTTGCGTGGCCGGCGTGACGGAGAAGCTGTCGCCCGCATTCGGCGCGCCGCTGATCGTCACCGACTGGCCGCCGAGCGTGATCGCCGAGCCTGCGGTGAAGGCTTGCGGGCCGCTCGTCGTGACCGCGCCGGTCGCCGGATCGGTCTGGCTGACGGTGTAAGTCGTCGACGACGAGAAGTTGATCGAGTACGTGTTGTTGTTCGTCGGATCGGTCGGGTTATTGAGGCTCACCGTGCCGATGACGCCCGTGCCCGTGTTAGCCGCGGCCCCCGCCGGAACCGAGCTCGTGCCGATGGGCGCGACGCTGCTGAAGATCGAAATGCCGTTGTCCGAGGTCTGCACGAGGTGCGAGTCGGTGATCTGCACGGCCGGGATGCCGGTGTCGCCCGAATAGGTGACCACGCCGGCCGAATTCGTGTTGTACGGCTGCGCGCTGCTTTGATAACCGGCGAACAGGTAGTTGCCCTGCGGATCGGTTGCGTTGGCGAGCGTCATCAACTGGCTGCGCAAGCTTTGCAGTTCCGTTGCGATGGAGCCGCGGTCGCCGTTGTTCAGCGCACCGTCGCCGGCGTTCAGCACGAGCGTGTGGACTTTTTGCAGCACGTCGGTCACGCTGCCGAGCGTCGTGGACTCGAGTTGCAGCGACGCGAGGGCCGTGTTCTGGTTGCTCGTGTACTGCGCGAGAGTCGTCGCCGTCGAGCTCAATTGCACGGCCTGCGCCGCGCCGAGCGGATTGTCCGACGGCGTGGAAAGGCTCACGCCGCTCGAGATCTGCGCGTAAAGCTGCGACAACTGAGCTTGCTGATCGCTCATCGTCGCGACGTTCATAGTGAAGTACTGCGTGCTGGAGATGCGCATGTTCAACGCCTCACTGGAAGATGCCGAGCAGCGTCTGGAACAGGGTCTGCGCGGTCTGAATGACTTTGCTGTTCGCCTGATAGAGCTGCTGATACTGAAGCAGATTGGCTGCTTCTTCGTTGATGTTGACGCCCGACACCGACTGCTGCGCGGTGGTGATCTGCGTCACGAGCGAAGCCTGCGCCGTGCTCGAAGTCTGGATCTGGTTCGTCTGGTTGCCGATGTCGTTGACGTAGTTTGCATACGCGCCCGTCAGCGTGACCGTGCCGCCGTTCATCGATTTCGCCGTGGACAGGTTCGACAGCGCAAGCGCGTTGCGGCCGTCGTTGTTCGCGCCGCTGTTCGGGCCGATGGTGAACTTGTCGCCGGCAGAAGGCACGCCGCTGATCGTCACCGACACCTTGTCCATCTGGCCGGCCGTCGTGTTGTTGATCGTGAGACTCGCGCCGGTCGCCGACGAATACGGCACGACGGTCGTCGCGCTCGTGATCGGATAGGTTGTTGCCGGTGAACCGGCCACCGTCACCGTCGAGCCGACCGGGAAGCCGGTGAGGCCCGTGCCGTTGTAGGTGAGCGTGGTGGTCGAACTCGGCATCGTGTAGCCGGCCGTGACCGTGCCTTGCGAGATCGCGCCGGTGCCGGTGTTGGTCGACGCGGCCGAGCCGAGTACCGGCGATGCTGCTGCGATTGCGGAGCCGTCCGTGGTCACGGTCGCGAAGCTGTTCAACGCGCCGCGGGTCGGTTCGACCGTGAACGAGTCGCCGGGATTCATGGTGCCGGTGGTCGAAAAGTTCAGGCCGTTGATCGGCTGGCTCAGGTTGGCCGCGGAACCGACCACGGTGCCCGTCGAATTGTCGGTCAGCGTGTAGCCGGTGCCGTTGTAGGCGAGCGTGTAGTCGCCGGTGGTCGGCTGCGCGGGGTTCGCGAACGACACGTTGAGCGACGCATTGCCGGTGTTCTGCGTGTTCGCGTAGACGGTCGGGCCGCCGACGGAGAACAGCGCGCCGCCTTGCACGCCCGCAAGCGTGATGCCGAGCGCGTTCTGCGCGTTGACCTGCGACGCGAAGCTGACGGCGATCGCGCCGAGTTGCGCTTCCGCCGGATCGAGCGTCTGGCTGCGGAACGCGAGGAGACCGCCGAGCGTGCCGCCGTCAATCTTGCTGTCCGGCAGAATTTGCGGCGCCGCGGCCGGATTCGCGCCCGCCTGGCCGAGGTACTGCACGGACAGTTCGCTCGAATCGCCCGTCGAAGGCGCTGTACCCAGGTTGAAGCTGTTGCCGCCCGACACGAGCGGCTGGCCGTTGCTCATGAACACGCCGTAGCTGCCGTTGCTGTTGACGACCTGCACGCCGATCAGTTGCGACAGATTCGACACGGCGAGGTCGCGCTGATCCAGCAACTGGTTCGGCGGCTGGCCTTGCGTGCTGGCAGCGGAAATCTGGCCGTTCAACTGCGCGATCTGCTGCGTGTAGCTATTGATCTGCGAAACCGTGTTGCTCAACTGCGTGTTGACGCTTTCGCGCAGCGCATCGTATTGCTGGCCGGCGGCGTTGATCTGGTTCGCGAGCGTCTGCGCGCCGCTCATCGCCGTCTGGCGCGTGGCGAGGCTCGAAGCATTGTTCGAGACGTTCTGCATGCCCGTGAAATAACCCGTGATCGCACTGGCAAGGCCGGCAGTCGGGCTGCCGACGAGGTTGTTCAGTTGCGAGATCAACGAGTTGTAGGTGGCCAGCGAGCTGCTCGACGACTGCGCGTTGTTGAGCTGCGTCGTCAGATACTGGCTGTATTGACGCGTGACGGTGACGGTCGAGACGCCCTGCGGCAGGAAGCCCGAACCCGTGTACTGGCCGCCCGTTTCCGCGAAGACCGGCGTTTCAATGGTGTAGCCCGGCGTCGACGCATTGCTGATGTTCTGGCCGGTCGTCGTGAGTCCCCACTGGGCTGCGTTCAGTCCACTGAGGCCGAGATTGATGAGATTGGACATGCGTCATCCTGAAGGGCGACACCGTACACATGCCGCCGCGTTACTTGAACAGACTGTTTAACGGCTTTTGCGACGGAAAATTGAGGCCATTCACGACGCTTGTGAGACTTTGGTTCAACGTTGATGCAACGTTTGCGAGGCCGATGCGGCGCGGGCCTGCATACACCCCGCGCGCTTCGCTTCTGCTTCGCCTCTGCTCCCGCCCGTCCGTTAGCGAACGAGCGAGCGGCGCTTCATTTCGAGTTGCGTGATGAGACGCTGCAGCGTGTTTTCCGCGCTGCCCGGCAGCGTCAGAAAACGGAAGCCGAGCTGGTAACGCTGCGTGCCGTTAGGCAGCGCGAGCGACCGATGCGACACGAGCTGCAGATCGAGCGACAGACGCCCCAATGAGCCGAGCACCAGTTCGCAGTCGTCCAGACGCGTGCCCATGGGCAATTCCGCCACACGTTCGTCGGCGGTGCGCATGCCGACGCCGCCGAGCGACAGGTCGTGCACTTCGAAGCGGAACGAATCGCCTTCCGGCAGACGGCCGGTGCATACATACGGATCGAGAATCGGTGCGTCGACGCGGAAATACTCGCGGCGTTGCACATAGAACAGCACTTCCGGAAAGTCGGCTTCGAATGCCGGCAATCCTTCGAAGCGCGTTTCGCGCGGCGTGCCTGTGCCGAACTCCATGCGCACGCCCTCGGGCGCCGCGTGAAACTGGCAGCTCGCGGCGGCGAGCAGGCCGCGGTTCTGATCCGACAACGCGCCCCAGTCGAACGTGAAGGTGCGCCCGCGCACATCGACGTCGAGCAGGCGTGTGACCAGTTGGCCGCCCGCGTATTGCACGGTGAGGAAGTCGCCCCGATTGACGAGATTGCGCAATTGAACGCCGATTTCCAGCGGATTACGACGGCCGAAATCGTGGGCGCTGTCGTCTAACGGAACGTGCGGCTGCATCTGCGTGTCGGTTTGGCCGTTCGACTGATTGGTTTCCATGGGCTTGCCGGTATGCATGTTCTTGCGGGCACGTGCCAGAGCTCCTGCCGGGGCTTTCGGGCGGTCTTTTTTCTGCGGACCGCGGCACGCGCATTCAACCGGACATTGACGCTTCCGGTATGGGCTCTAACGGATTAGCGGCAGTATCCCGCTAAAATTTAGGGGCGCCCAATGAATTATTTAGAGTCGCTTCGCGCAAACGTTAAAGCTCGGGTAACTCGCCGATAACGCGTCGGTAAATCGTCGGCCGTTTTTTAACCACGTTTATTGGCCGCGCCGGTTTTCACACCCGGTTTCGCGGGTAGACCGGCTGCCCTCCGGCAGCCGGCCTCTTCCGTCTTGTCACGCGCGTGGCCCCGTCGCATGCTCTCTTCAACCCATCTTGTCCATAATCGACATCAGTTTTTTCGCGTAATGCGGATCGGTTGCATAACCGGCGCGCTGCATGCCGTTGGCAAAACCCTTTACGTCATGCGCGGAATTGATGACCTGCGCGTAACGCGGATTACCCTTGAGCAGGCTCGCGTAATCGGTCATGGCTTCCTGATACGAGTCATACGCGCGGAATTTCTCGACCACGCGCTGCGGCTTGCCGTGCACATACTCGGTGGTGAGCGTGGAAACCGTCTTGCCGGTCCAGTCCTTCGTCGCCTTGATGCCGAACACGTTGTGGCTCGTCGTGCCGTCCGCCTTCTTGATCTCGCTCTTGCCCCAGCCGGATTCGAGCGCGGCCTGGCCGATGATGAAGCGCGCCGGAATGCCGGTCGCGGCGCTCGCGGCCTGCGCCGGACCCGCGAGCTTGTCGACGAAAGCGTCGACCTTCGGCGAGCTGCCGTCGCCCTTTAACGGCGGCGTGAGCGCGCTGTTGGCCGAGTAGCCCTTGCCCATCGCGAGCTGACCGTTCGCCTGCGCATTGCCGTATGCCTTGGCGAGCGCGTTGAGCGCCGCGGTCTGGCCTTCGTCGCCGCCGCTGCCGCCGCCGAGCGCATTGGCCATGCCGGCAAGGCCGCCTGCGCCATTGGCTCCATTGGCGCCGCTTACCTGCATGCCCTGGTTGCGCATCAACTGCTTGAGCATCGCGTCGGCCACGCCGATTCCCTTCTGCGACAGATGCTGCGACAACTGCTGGTCCATCATCGACGTGAAGGTGGCCGTGTCATGCGAGTCGAACGGGCCGTCCTGCGGCGTCGCATCGCGCATGCTCTTGAGCATCATCTGCGTGAAGACCGCGTCGAACTGCTGCGCGGCCACTTTCATGCCGGCTTGCGGCGATGCCTTCGCCTGCGCGCTCAGCTTCGCGAAACCCTGCACGTCGAGCGCGAAGCGCTGGCTGAGATCGTTCGCCGCCGCGGCGGAATTGGTCGTATCCGAATTCATCTGCTGTCTTCCTTAGATGATTTCCAGGTCGGCGCGCAGAGCGCCCGCCGCTTTCATCGCCTGCAGGATCGACATGAGATCCGCGGGCGTCGCACCCAATGCGTTGAGCCCCTTCACGACTTCGGCGAGGTTCGCGCCGGCCGTCACCATCTTGAGTGCGCCGTTGTCCTGCTTCATCTGAATCTGCGACTGCTTTGCGACGACCGTCTGGCCGTTCGAGAACGCGCCGGGCTGGCTCACCACCGGCTGCGTGTTGATCACGACCGACAGATTGCCGTGCGCGACCGCGCAGCTCTGCAGCGTGACCATCTGGTTCATCACGATGGAGCCGGTGCGCGCGTTGAGAATCACCTTCGCGGCTGCTTGCGCCGGTTTCACATCCAGGTTCTGCAACTGCGCCATGAAGGCGACCTGCTGCTCGGGATCGCTCGGCGCGCGCAGTTGGATCGTGCGGCCGTCGAGCGCCGTCGCCGTGCCGCCGCCGAATGCGTTGTTCACCGCGGCCACCACGCGCTGCGTCGTGTCGTAGTCCATTTCGTTCAGGTCGAGCTGCATCGTGCCCGCTTGCGACACCGAGGTCGGCACCGCGCGTTCGACGATCGCGCCGCCCGCAATGCGGCCCGCCGCCAGCGTATTGACCTGCACCTTGCTGCCGTTCGCGCTTGCGCCCGCGCCGCCGACCGCGAGATTGCCCTGGCCGAGCGCGTACACCTGGCCGTCGGCGCCCTTGAGCGGCGTGAGCAAAAGCGTGCCGCCGCGCAGGCTCTTCGCATTGCCGAGCGACGACACCGTGATGTCGATCTGTTCGCCCGGACGCGCGAACGGCGGCAGCACCGCCGTCACCATCACCGCGGCGACGTTCTTCAACTGGATGTTCGACAGCGACGATTGCTGGTTGCTCGAACCGGCCGCCTGGTTGTTGATCGAGATGCCGAGGTTCGCCAGCATGTTGGCGAGCGTCTGCGTGGTGAACGGCGTTTGCGTGGTCTGGTCGCCCGTGCCGTCGAGACCGACGACGAGGCCGTAGCCGATCAGCGGATTGTCGCGCACGCCCTGGATCTGCACGAGGTCTTTCAGACGCTCCGCATGAGCGGGCGTCGCCGCCGGCAGCGCCGCACACGCGAGCGCGACGAAGGCGAGCGTCCGGCCGATCCTGCCGGCAAGCGCTGAGAAGCGGAATGAAACAGTACCCATGATCACCACGGCGACACGTTAAGGAAGAAGCGTTGCAGCCAGCCCATGTTCTCCGCTTCGTCGACATAGCCCTTCGCGGAGTATTCGATTTTGGCGTCGGCCACCTGCGTGGAGTACACGGCGTTCAGGTTCGAGATCGTGTTCGGATTGACGACGCCCGAGAAGCGCACAAACTCGTTGCCCTGGTTGATCAGCATCTGCTTTTCGCCGCTGACCATCAGGTTGCCGTTCGGCAGCACACCGGTCACCGTCACGGTGATCGTGCCGTTGAACGTGTTCGACGCGTTAGCGCCGCCTGTCGAGGTGAACTTGTTGGCGCCGCTCGCGCTCAGGTTCGCCTTGCCGAACAGGCCGCCGAGGAAGCCCGCCGTCGGCACGTCGAAGCTCGTCGTGCCGTTGCGGTTCACGCCCGCGCCGGAAGACTTCGTCGCGTTGACGTTTTCCTGAATCACGATCGTCAGGATGTCGCCGACATTGCGCGGCCGCTGGTCTTCGAACAACGGCCGGCCCGCGTAACCCGGGTTGTAGATCGAGCCGGGCGACTGCGCTTGCGGCGGCATCGGCGGCATGGCCGTCATCGGCTGCTGCGTGATCGGCTGCTTCGGCACGAGGCCGCAACCGCCGAGCGCGGCGAGCAGCGTGAGCTGCACGAGCGCCGCGGCCATGCGCGAACGAACCGGATTACGAGTGAAGTACGACATCTTGATTACCGCCTGTTAATTCCTGCTGGCTACCGCGTTAAATCTGCATCTGGCTAAGCGTCTGCAACATCTGGTCGGACGTCGTCACGGCCTTGCTGTTGATTTCGTAAGCGCGCTGCGTCTGGATCATGTTCACCAGTTCCTGCACCACGTTCACGTTCGATGCTTCCACGTAGCCCTGATTCAACGTGCCCGCGCCGTTCAGGCCAGGCTGCGCGACGTTCGGCGCACCCGACGATGCCGTTTCCGCGAACAGGTTTTCACCCTTGGCGTCGAGACCGGCCGGGTTGATGAAGGTCGCGATCTGCATTGAGCCGAGCTGCTGGCTGTTGGTCGAGCCCGCAACCGTGATCGACACCACGCCGTCGCTGCCGATGGTCAGCGACGTCGCGTTGGTCGGCACCGTGATCGCTGGGATCACCTGGTAGCCGCTCGACGTGACGAGCTGGCCTTGCGCGTTGGTCTGAAACGAGCCGTCGCGCGTATAGGCCGTGGTGCCGTCGGGCATCTGCACCTGGAAAAAGCCCTGGCCGTTGATGGCGACGTCTTTCGAGTTGCCCGTTTGCTGCAGATTGCCCTGCGTGTACAGACGCTCGGTGGCGACCTGCTGCACACCCGTGCCGAGCTGGATGCCGGACGGCAGTTCGGTGTTCTGCGTCGAGTTCGCGCCAGGCTGGCGGACGGTCTGATACAGCAGATCCTCGAACACCGCGCGCGAGCCCTTGAAGCCGTTGGTGCTGACGTTCGCGAGGTTGTTAGAGATCACGTCCATCTGCGACTGTTGCGCATTCATGCCGGTAGCGGCGATGTAAAGTGAGCGATTCATATTCCTTCTCTCTCCAGGGGCGCGTGAGCGGCCCGTTAGCTAAAGCTCAGCAACTGGTTAGCCGACTGATCGTTCTTGTCGGCGCTTTCCAGCAGCTTGGTCTGCATCTGGAACTGGCGCGCGTTGGTGATCATCGAGACCATCGCGCTAACCGGATTCACGTTGCTTCCTTCAAGCGATGCCGGCGCGACCGCCACGGCCGGATCGGCGTCGGCGGGATTGCCGTCGGCGGTGCGAAACAGGCCGTCGTCGCCGCGCGTCAGCGTTTGCGGATCGGGATTGACCAGCTTGAGCTGATCGATCGTCACCACAGCGGTCGGCGGATCGCCCGGCGTGAGCGCGGTCACCGTGCCGTCGTGGCCGATGGTGATCTGCGCACCCGGCGGCACCGAGATCGGCCCGCCGTTGCCGAGCACCACCTGATTCGTGGCGTTCACGAGCTGGCCGTTCTGGTCGACGTGAAGATTGCCGGCGCGCGTGTAGGCCTCGTTGCCGTCGGCGGTTTGCACGGCGAGCCAACCCGGCCCTTCGATGGCGACGTCGAGTGGATTGCCCGTCTGCTGGATCGGGCCGGGCGTGTAGTCCGCGCCCGGCGTCGACGACAGCACGAAGGTACGCGTGGTGTTGTCGTTGATCGAACTGCCGTCGCCGAACGACATCGGCACGGCGCGAAAAGTCGCCAGCTGCGCGCGAAAACCGGTGGTCGACGCGTTCGCCAGATTGTTCGCAACGATGGCCTGCTGTTCGAGCGCTTGTGTGCTGCCCGACATCGCGGTGTAGATCAGCCGATCCATGATGGGTCCGTCCTGCTCGCTTACAGGTTGATGAGCGTCTGGTCGACGGTCTGCTGCGTCTTGATCGTCTGCGCGTTCGCCTGATAGTTGCGTTGCGCGGTGATCAGGTCCACCAGTTCGCTCGTCAGATCCACGTTCGAGTTCTCGACCGCGCCGCCTTGCAGCACGCCGTGATTGGTCGAACCCGGCGCCGAAATCTGCGCGACGCCCGATTGCGACGTCTGCTGGAATTCGTTGTTGCCGAGGTTCACGAGACCGTTCTGGTTCGAGAAGTTGGCGAGCACGATCTGGCCGAGCGCCGCGGTCTGCTGGTTCGAGTAGTTGCCGGTCAGCGTGCCGTCGGCGCCGATCGTAAAGCTCGTCAGCGTACCGGCCGCGTAGCCGTCGGGCTGCAGCGAGTTCACGCCGTCCTTGCCGCCATACTGCGTGGTGCCGGCAATGTTGAGCGTCAGCGCCTGGGGCGTTGCCGAGCCGTCGGTGGTCGGCACCGAGAAGTTGAACACGTACGGCGTGGTGGTCGCCGTGCCGGAAGCGTCGGTCGTGCCGAGCAGCGTGCCCGACGAATTGAAGTTCGCGTGGCCCACGAGCGACGCCGTGCCCGTCGACACGCCGGCGTACACGTCCCACGTGCCGGCCGCGGTCTTGGCGAAATACATGTTGACCGTCTGCGAACCGCCGAGCGTGTCGTAGACCGTCGTGCTGGTCGAGTAGTTATACGTCGACGAGCTGTTCTGGTTGAAGGCCACCGGCGTCGGCGCGATCGCGTAGCTGTCGCCGGTCGCGGGCACGCCGTTGAACGTGACCGTCTGGCCGTTGCCGAGCGAGATCGGCGAGCCGGCCGTGTAGGTGCCGGTCGTCGAGGTGCCGAGCGTCGTGTCGGTCACCGTGTAGGCCGTCGCGCTGGTGAACGTGACGGTGTAGTTGTCCTTGTTCGTGCCCGACGCCGTGTTGGTGATCGTCGCGCCAGGCGTGGTCAGCGTGCCCGCGTTCGTCGTGGCCGCGGTGACGCTCGGCGTGCCGAGCATCAGCGGGTCTTGCGCATTCAGGTTCAGGCCGGCGGCAATGTTAGTGGTCGCCTTCGGCGCGATGTTCGCGGTCGGCACGCTCAGCGGCACGGTCTGCGCAGTGTTGATGACGCCCGTGCTGTTCGCCGCATAGCCCATCAGTTGCAGGCCCTGCGCGTTCGTGATGAAGCCGTTCTTGTCGAGCTGGAACACGCCGTTGCGCGAATACACGAGCGAGCCGTTGTTCGACAACTGGAAGAAGCCGTTGCCGTTGATGGCGACGTCGAGCGCCTGGTTCGTGCTCGTGATCGTGCCTTGCGAAAACTGCTGCTGCACTTCCGAGAGCTTCGTGCCGATGCCGATCTGGTTGCCCACGGCCGTCGCCACCGAATTCGCGTACATGTCGGCGAATTGCGCCGCGCCGCTCTTGAAGCCAACGGTATTCGCGTTGGCGATGTTGTTGCCGATCACGTCGAGATCGCTCGACGATGCGGACAAACCACTCAAACCTTGTTGGTAACCCATGACGGTCTCCGTGTCTGGAAAGTCGTAACTGACTGAATCTGAATCTGGATCAGAGGATGGCGGCCACGTTGGTCAGCCCGACCGTCGTGCCGTTCGACAGCACGAGGCCCGGCGTACCGTTGCTCTGCATGACGACGCTTTGCACCGTCGAGCTTGCGAGCGTGGTAGCCGTGGCCTGCTGGCCGTTGATCGTGCCGACCGCGCTGATCGTGTAGTTGCCGTCGGGCAGCGCGTTGCCGGCCGAGTCGGTCGGCGTCCAGCCAACCGGAATCGTGCCCGCGGACTGCTTGCCGAGATCGATCGTCTTGACGATCTGGCCCGCCGAGTTCTTCACGACGACTTGCAGGTCGTTCACCGAATTGGCGAGCTGCACGCCGAACGCGCCGGCCTTGCCACTCGCGACCGACACCGAGCTTCCCGGCGCGAGCACGGTCGAGCCGATCAGCAGCGCGGCTTGCGACTGCTGGCCTGCCGACATCTGCGTCGCGAGCGAGCTCAACGTCGTGTTCAACTGGCTGATGCCGGACACCGTGTTGATCTGCGCGAGCTGCGAGGTCATCTGCGAGCTGTCCATCGGATTGGTCGGGTCCTGGTTCTTCAACTGCGCGACGAGCAGGCTCAGGAAGGTGTTCTGCAGATCGGTCGCCGAGGTGCCGGACGTGCCGCTCGTCGAGCTGCTCGAGCTGCTTGAACTGGCCGTGCTGTTCGTGCCGTTCATCGTATCGAGCAGCGTTTGCGACACGGTCGTGCCGTTGTTGCCGATGGTGGTGCTGGTGGTCAAGGGGCTCTCCTCAGGTTCCGATCGTGAGCGTTTTCAGCATCAGGGTCTTGGCGGTGTTCAGCGTCTCGACGTTGGCCTGATACGAGCGCGACGCCGAAATCATGTTCACCATTTCCTGCACCGGATCGACGTTCGGCAGCGTGACGTAGCCATCCGCGTTGGCCGCCGGATTGCCGGGGTCGTAGGCGGTCTTCATCGGCGTCGGGTCGTCGACCACGCCGGTGACCTGCACGCCGCCGACCTGCTGGCCGGAGCCGGTGCGCGCGCCGCCGATCGGCGCAACCCCGAACACGACCTGCTTGGCCTTGTACGGCTGACCGTCCGGGCCGGTCGTGCTGTCGGCGTTGGCGAGGTTCGACGCCGTCACGTTGAGCCGTTGCGACTGCGCCGACATCGCGGAGCCTGCAACACCAAATATGTTCATCAAAGAAGGCATGTTTGCTGACCTTTCCTGCCGGTTAGAGCCGGCTTCAAATGAGTTCCCGTAGCGATTGTTCTTGCGTACTGCGTGTTGCTTTGCGTGCGGACCTTGCGTGCGGACCTTGCGTGCGGACCGTTATCCGGCCGTTAGCCGCTTACGAGCCCGACTGGATCGCCGACAGCATCGTCTTGATCTGGCTCGACAGCACCGTCATGCCCGATTCGAAGTGCAACGTGTTGTCCGCGAACTGCACGCGCTCGGTGTCCAGGTCGACGGTATTGCCGTCGAGCGCCGGTTGCGTCGGCACGCGGTATTGCAGATTGCGGTAGTCGTCGGGCGAGCCGCCTGCGGGGCTCAACGTCGACTTGCCGGACATGTGGCCCTGCGCGGTCGCCGCCATCGACATTCCGCTCGTCACGCCGGCCGGTTGCGCGAGCGGCAGCGTCGCGGTGTTGGACGCGGTGTGCCCGGCCGCGCCGGTCTTTTTCAGCGCGCCCGCAAGCGACGAAGCGAAGTCGACGTCGCGCGCCTTGTAGCCGGGCGTGTCGGCATTGGCGATATTCGACGACAGGAGCTCCTGACGGTAAGCGCGCACATCGAGCGCTTCACGTCCAAAGGCGAATTCGGCATCGAGTTTGTCCAGCATAAGAATCTCCGGAGAACGGTCCCGAGGCTTCCCGTGCACCTCGCGTGAGGGCTGCATCGAGCGGGAAAGCCTTTTTGCATGAGGTGCATCTTATGGGCGGCACGCAAGCAGCAATCGGACGAATAACCGGGAAAGGGGGCTTCTATTCAACGTTTGCGCAAAGGGCACGCTCAATAGAATGCAAGGCGTACCGAATGCATTCGATGGAGAACCGCGATGGACCAGCCCACTTTCGATCCGACGCCCCGCGCAAGAAGCGCGGCGGGGCATCGTATGAGTGCGGCCGTGTTGCGCGCGGTGGCAAGACTTGTGGTGGGGTCGTCGCTGTCGGTGTCTGTGGCTGGCGGCGTCGCGCTGTTCGCCAATGCTGCGCATGCTGGCGAGGCGGACGGCCCGATCGTGATTGCCGGTCCCAACGAACAGAACCCGGCGGCGCTCGCCGCGCTTGCCGAACATATGCAGGCGACGCCCGCGAAACGCACGGGCTCGGCGGCCACGCTCGCCGCGGCCACCGCGCAATCGCTGGGCCGTGGCCCGTCGACGCGCGACGCCGATCCATTCGCGCGCGCCGCTAATGCGAGCGGCTCTATTGTCATTGCGGGCGCCGGCGAAACGCCTGCCGCGCCGCAGATGATTCGCACGAGTTTCAAGCCGGATGCGAACGGCGTCGTTACTATTCCCGCGCCGGGCCGTGGCGGTTCGGCGAACCTTGGCGATACGGCAAGTCCGGCCGACGCGCCCGCGCGCGCCAACGTCAGTATTAATGCCATGCAGGCTTCGCGCCGCGTCGTGCCGGTTGTCGTCACGCCAGCGCCGCCGGCAAATAGCGCGAGAGACGCCGCGGGCGTTCAGCCGGTCGCGGTCAATGCGCCGTCGAGCGCGATGAGCCGCGCAGCGGTCGGTGTTTCGGGAACTGCGGCATCGGCGGACTCCTCGGCGAGCGACGGCTTCGAAACGCTCGCATCGCGCGGCGAGCCGCCGCAGTTCGGCGCGGACGGCAAACCGGTCGCGCAGCGCTCTAAAGCGTCGGCGAATTCCACGAATACTGCGGCTGCTCGCGTGTCGGCGACGCGGGCCGTTGCATCAGCGGTTGCGCCAGCGCCAGCGGCAACGGTCGCATCCGCGCCCGCGCAGCAGAATCCGCGCACGGCTGCGACTACGACAGCGGCTGCCGCTGCGCAGCCCACGCCGCTCCCGGGCCAGCAAGACCCCGAAGCGATCCGGGCCGTCGCGCTTGCGTTCCTGCAACAGCAATCGGCGGGATTGCCGGGCAAGGTGGACATCACGGTCGCCCCCGCGTTTCCGCGCGGTCTCGCGGCTTGCATGATGCTCGAGCCGTTCATGCCGAGCGGCGCGCGCCTGTGGGGCCGCGTGACCGTCGGTGTGCGCTGCGCGGGCCAGCGTCCGTGGACGATTTATCTGCAGGCGCGCGTTTCGCTGCACGCCACGTATTACCTCGCGAGCCGCGCGATGTCGGCCGGCGAAGTGCTCACCGCCGCCGATCTCGTCGCGCGCGAGGGCGATCTGACGGGCTTGCCGCAGGCCATCGTCACCGACCCGTCGCAGGCGCTCGGCTCGGTCACTTTGACGCGCGTTTCCGCCGGCATGCCGCTGCGCCGCGACATGCTGAAAAGCGCGTCGGCGGTATCGATCGGACAAACCGTGCGCGTCGTCGCGGCCGGCGACGGTTTTGCGATTTCGGCGGAAGGCAGCGCGATGAACAACGCGTCGCCCGGTCAGCAGGTTCGCGTGAAGACCGCCAACGGCCAGGTCATCTCGGGCATCGTCAAGGACGGTTCGACGGTGGAGATTCAACTGTGAAACACAACGATCCGCGCGTGGCGAGCGTTTGCGCCGCGCCGCCCGTATCAGGGCCGGATCGTCTTGATAGACAAGGAAAAAGCTGGAGCGATTGCGCTAAAGTTTTGATCGACGCTTGCCGTTATCAGAATCAAATCGTAGAGGAAGCCAATCGTGAAAGTCGATTCCCAAACCAAGTCGAATCTGCCGACGTTGAAAGATGCCGTGTCCCGCCCGCAGCAAGGCGACGCGGCGCCCGCGAACAGCGGCGCGCAGACCGCGAGCACTGCCTCGCAAACCAGTTCCAGCGGCTCGGGCGACGCCAGCGTCAGCCTGTCGGGTCTGTCGCAGCATTTGCGCAGCCTCGCGGCGTCCGGCTCGGCCGACATCGACACGGCGCACGTCGCGTCGATCAAGCAGGCCATCAAGGACGGCACGCTCCAGATCGACTCCGGCAAGATCGCCGACGGCGTGCTGAGCACCGCGCGCGAACTGTTGCAGAACAAATCCTCGTCGACCGGCAATTAATCGACGCATCGAAGTACGGTGAATGGCCGGGCGGCGTTCGACAAACCCGGCTCGCAAATCCAGCGCGAGCCGCCGTTTTCAGCGAGTTGTTGAGATGAAAGACGCCCTGCTTGCCACCCTCATCGAAGAGTATTCCGCCGTCGAGGCGTTCGCCTCGGTTCTGACGCTGGAGACGAAGGCGCTTACTGCCTTGTCGCCGGTCGAACTGCTGCCCTCGGTCATCGAGAAAAAGACCGCGCTGATCGGCGAGCTCGCGCAGCTCGAGGCCCGCCGCGACGAACTGCTCGCCGGCATGGGTTTTCCGGGCGGCTGGGCCGGCATGGAACTCGCCGCCAGCACGGACGAGCGGCTCGCCGCGCAATGGTCGCTGCTGCAAAAAGCCGCCGAACGCGCGCGCCGCGCCAATACGAACAACGGTGAGCTGATTCGCGTGCGCATGGACTACAACCAGCGGGCGCTGGAAGCATTGCAGGTGGTGGTGCCGAAGAAGGCCGGCTTCTATGGCCCGGATGGTCGTATTCCGGCGCGGGCAGCGGCGGTTTAGATCCCGCCCGGCTTCAGGCCTCTGCGTTTTCCGGCGACGCTGTCGGCGCGCGGGAGCGCGGTGCAGCCTCAGCGTGACCAACGCTAGCCACGGCTAGGGTGAGGCAGGCCACGTCACGCCAACGCCAACCGCGTCACGCCACATTAGCAAATCATCAAAAAGGGCTCGTCGCCACGACGAGCCCTTTCGTTTTTCAATCCCCTCGCGCACTCGCGCTCGCCTTCTCCTTGCACGTTGGCCATCCGGCCAGGTGGCATTAGTCCGCCGCAAGCGATCAAATCTTCCTTTTCCCCAACGAGGTTTTTGCTCCAGCAGCGGTGCCGTTTGCGCCCGTTTCCCAGGCGCCGTCACCCACGGCAGCAAATTCCACTCTAGCGAGGTTGTGTAATCGTGTGTATGATACGAGGAGTGCAGTATGAACAGCGGCGAGGTAGTCAAACTGATTCACGCGGCCGGTTGGCGGCTAATCCGAATATCGGGCAGCCATCACCATTTCCGGCACGCATTCAAAGCCGGGCTCGTGACCATCCCTCATCCAAAAAGGGATCTTCCGCCCGGCACGCTGAACAGCATCTTGAAACAGGCAGGGCTGAAATGAAAAACTTGATCTTTCCGGTCGGCATCGAGGCGGGCGACGCACAGCACGCGTTCGGCGTCGTCGTGCCGGATATTCCGGGCTGTCATTCGGCGGGAGACACGCTGGAAGAGGCTTACGCGAACGCGAAAGAAGCGATCGAGGCGCATCTGGATACGCTGCTCGACGAAGGCTTGCCGATTCCCGAAAGACTGACGCTGGACGAGCATCGGCGTAATCCTGACTACGCGGGTTTCACGTGGGGCTTCGTGACCACCCGGAACATTCCCGCGCTCAAGAAGGCGGTGCGCATCAACATCTCGTTACCCGAGGCGTTGGTGCATGAGATCGACAAATACGCGCAGGCGCACGGCATGTCGCGTTCCGCTTTTCTCGCGCTCGCGGCCGAGCACGAAATGGCGGACGCTTGAGAAGGTGCATGCAACGGGCGCGTGCAACGGCGTGTGCAACGCCCTCGCTTTGCAAATGCTCCGGCACACAACCGGTAACGCTATTGCCTCGCTATTGCGTTGTTACGCCTCGTTATACATCGGCGCGAGGCGGCCGCTCACGTCGCCTCGGCGTTGGCCCAGGCCATTTCACGCAGGCGCGTGCGCAAACGCGCCACTGCCTGGCTGTGTAGCTGACATACGCGCGACTCGCTGACTTCCATCACCGCGCCGATTTCGCGAAGGTTCATGCCGCGCTCATAATAGAGCGACATCAGGAGCTTCTCGCGTTCCGGCAAGCGGTCAATCGCCTCGACGAGCGCCGAGCGCAGGCTGTCGTCGAGCAAGGCCGAAAGCGGGTCCGAGTGATCGACGCAATAGCGGTCGAGAAACGGTTCGTCGTCGGCGGAACGGTCGAAGTCTTCGTAGTAGATCAGCTGGCTGCCGTGCAGGTCCTGCAGCATCGACTGATACTCGTCGAGCGGCATTTGCAGGTGTTCGGCAACCTCCGTTTCGCTCGCCGAGCGGCCCAGATTCTGCTCGACCTTGTGCACGGCCGTTTCCACTTCTCGCGAAGTGCGCCGCAAGCTGCGCGGCAACCAGTCGTTGCTGCGCAATTCGTCGAGCATCGCGCCGCGAATCCGCTGGCTCGCGTAGGTCTCGAACTGCGCGCCCTGATCTTCTTTATAGCGGCTCGCGGCATCGAGCAAGCCGATCATGCCGGCCTGGATCAGATCGTCCAGATCGACACTGGCCGGCATCTTGGCCACGAGCTGCAAGCCGAGCCGACGCACGAGCGGTGCGTACTTCGTCAAAACATCGGCTTGGGAAATCTTTCCCTGAGCGTTATACATCGTGCTCCCCTTGTCCTTGTGCCGCCACTCAGGCGTGCTGCGCAGACGGTTGGTCGGCGTGTTGCGCCGCTGAAACTGTCGCAGGCGCCATCCACGGCGTTTGCGACGACATCGCTGGCCGCATCGGCCAGTACTGCAATTCGGCTGCGAGGTGCCGGAAATCGCGCGCAGCCGGTGTCGACGGAAATGCGTCGACGACACAACGCGACAACTCTTCGGCTCGCGCCATCCGCGCATCGGCGGCAATGCAACCGGCGTCTTCGAGCGCCACCGCGAGGTAGCGGCTGGCCACGCCGGCCAGGTTTGCAAAAGCGGTGTGAGCGTCTTCCACGCTCTGCACGTGATTCACCAGCACGCGAAACTGCGCGATCGCGTGCGCGTAGTGCAGGCGCTTCATGCACGCGTACGCGTCGGTGATCGCCTGAGCGGCCATGCGCGTGACGATCATCACGTCGTGCGCCTGCATCGCGAGCGCCGACAGGTGCCCTTGCTGATCCAGTTGCGCATCGATCAGCACGACGTCGGCCGAGCCATGCAGCAGCACGCCGAACTGCGCCGCGCTATAACTCTCGCGATGCGCACGCGCGGCGGCCAGCACCGAGAAGCCGAGTGGATGCCGCGTGGCGGCGTCGTCGAGCGTCATCTCGCCGCGCATCACGGCGACAAAATTGCCCGCGCCGCGCACGCTGCTGGCGAGCGCGCTCACCGATTTTTCGCCCGTGCGCTCGTCGAGCACGAGCACGTCCTTGCCTTGCTGCGCGAGCGCCGCGGCGAGATTGATCACCGTGGTCGTGCAGCCCGCGCCCATCGACCCGCCGGTCACCGCAATCACGCGCGAGCCGCTGCGCGCGAGGAGGCGCCGCAGTCCTTCTGCCTGATCGGGGACGAGCTTATCCAAAGCGAACCTCATGCAGTTCGGCGGTCGAACGCGCGGAAAGCGCGGAGAGCAACGCGGGCACGTCGTCGTCATGCGGGACGAACGGCGAGTGATCGCGCGGAATGCAGAACGCGCTCTTGAGCAGGAAGCGTTTGGTCGCGACGTACAGGTTTTCCGGCACCTTCTGACCGGTCGACACGTAGTGCACCGGCAGCTTGTAGCGGATCACCGTATCGAGCACGCCGCCCAGGTTGGTGGCTTCGTCGAGCTTGGTCAGAATGCAGCCGGCGAGCGGCTGTTGATCCGGCCCGCGCTGATACGCCTGCACGACTTCGTTGAGCGTGTCGCCGTGGCTCGTTGCGTTGAGCAGCAACAGGCGCTGCACCGGCTGACCGGCGCGGCTCAGCATCGCGATCTGGTCGGAGACGAGGCGATCGCGCTGGCTCATGCCGATCGTGTCGATCAGCACGATGTGCTTGTTGCGCAGTTCGGAGAGCGCGAGTTGCAGGTCGGCGCTGTCTTTCACCGCGTGAACCGACACGCCGAGAATCTTGCCGAAAATGCGCAGTTGTTCGTGGCCGCCGATCCGGTAGCTGTCGGTGGTGAGCAATGCAACCTTGCTGGCGCCGAAGCGCATCACGCAGCGCGCGGCGAGCTTGGCGGTGGTCGTGGTCTTGCCGACGCCCGTCGGGCCCATCAGCGCGAAGACGCCGCCGCGTTCCATCAGCGTGTCTTCGTCTTCCATCACGGGCAGGTTCGAGGCGAGCACCGAGCGCACCCAGTCCATGCCGTCGTCCATGTTGTCGACGTCTTCGGGCAGGTTGTCGACCATCATCTGCACGAGTTGCGCCGAGAAACCGGCGGCGAACAGATGCTTGGTGAGCGCGCCGTGCGACGGATTGCGGCGCTGGCGGTCGCCCCACATGAGGCCCGCGAACTGTTCTTCCATCATGCCGCGCAGCGACGAAAGCTCGCTCATCACGGTTTCCTTGACGACCTGCTCCATGCGCGCCTTGATCGCTTCGGCGACGCCAGCGGGCGTGCGCGCGTCGTCGGCGGAAGAGGAGGACGGCGATGAAGACGAAGACGGCGACGGCGCGAATTTCTGCGCAGCGCGGCGCGCGGCCACTTGCGCAGCTTCGCGAGCCCAATCGGGCGTGTTGTCCGCTTGCTGTGCAGTGGCGCGGCCGGGTTCGACGGCAGCGCCGAGGCCCCTGGCCATCGCGGCAGCCGGCGTGATCGCTGCCGGACGCGCGGCGTATTCACCGTGCGATTCGTGCTCGCCGGCGATGCGGCGTGCGTGATCGATCAGCCACGGATTCGACTCGGCCATCGTGCGCGGCCCGTCGACATCGGAGGCGGATGCAGCGGACGTCGACGGCACGCCGGCGGCCTTCAGCAGATCGGCGCGCATGTCGTCGTTCAGACGCGCGGCTGCGGCGCGCGCGCTCGGCTGGCCGACGTGGATCTGTTGCGATTGCGGCGCCGGCGAATGCTTCGCGGCCGCCGCTGTCGTGTTCATCGTATTCGCCGCGGCCGTGGCCGCGGATGCACCTTTGCGCGCGTCGACCTGTGCGGCGGACGGCTTGGCGGCATTCATCGCTGCATTCATCGCAGCGCTCGGAACGATCCTAGCGGCAGGCTGCGCATCGTGGCCGCCTGCGAGCGCCGGGTCGGCGAAGCCGCCCGCCGTCTCGGTCCCGGCTTCCGGGCTCGCGCCGAACACCGAAGAGAAAACGTCCGGCATGCCGCTCGCGTACGGATTGGCCTGCATCGGCTGAGCCGCGGACATCGCGCGCGGAGCGGCTTGCGCGGCCACCATATTCGTCGATGCGGAGTGCGCTGCGCTCACATCGGCGCGCGGAGCCTTCGGCGTGATCGCCGCGAGGTCGCTGTCGGCCAATGCGACGATCTCGACACTGCCGTCGTCCATGGTTCGATTGGACAGCACGACCGCGTCGGCGCCCAGTGCTTCGCGCACGAGACGCAGTGCGTCGCGACTGGTGGCACCGATAAATTTACGAATGTTCAAGCTGGACCCCCGATGAGGTAAACGGACTGACGGACCGGCAACACACCGCTTCCCATTGAGATCATTATTGCGAAAGCCCTCGACCGACGATCGGTGGATAAAGGCCGTTAAACGTGGGTAATTCGGACGATGGACGCACGCCGCGATTAACGCGCTTGCATCGGCACAAGATGCCGCCCCGTGTGCGAGCGAACGGGCCTTACGAGCGAAGCATGGACGCCCCAGTGCATGAGCGGTGCGAAAAGTCAGGCGCGGAAATGAAAACCGGCGCCCACAGGCGCCGGCCGATAACTGGAACGTGAAGCCGGATCGCGCGTTAACCGTGCGCGCCGATCAGATTCACGACCTTGATGTTGCGCGTATCGGGCACTTCCGCATACGACAGCACCTTCAACTGCGGCAGGCTGCGGCGCAGGAAGCGCGCGAGCATCGGCCGCAATGCGTGCTGCACGAGCAGCACCGGCGCGAGTCCCATGTTCTGCTGACGGCTCATCGCCTTCTGCGTTTCGGTCATCAGCGTATGCGCGAGGCCGGGCTCGAGGCCAGGGTTGGAACCCGTCGACAGTGCCTGCGACAGCACACGTTCGAGATTCGAGTCGAGGCCCATCACCTGCATGTCGCCGGTGCCGGGGAACCACTGCTGCGTGATCGCGCGGCCCAGCGCAAGACGCACGGCGGCGGTGAGATCGTGCGCGTCGGTGATCTTCGGCGTGTGTTCGGACAGCGCTTCGAGAATCGTGCGCAGATCGCGAATCGGCACGCCTTCTTCGAGCAGGTTTTGCAGCACCTTTTGCAGCGTGGTGAGCGGCAGCGTCTTCGGCACCAGATCGTCGACGAGCGACGGCGTGTCCTTCTGCATCCGCTCGAGCAGCGCCTGCACTTCGCGGCGGCCGAGCAGTTCGGACGCATGCGTGACCACGAGGTGATTCAGGTGCGTCGCGACCACCGTGCTCGAATCGACCACCGTGTAGCCGTACACCTGCGCCTGTTCGCGCAGATTCGTGTCGATCCAGATAGCCGGCAAGCCGAACGCCGGGTCTTGTGTCGGCGTGCCCGGCAGCGCGGCGGACACCTGGCCCGGATTGATCGCGAGCCACTGGCCCGGATACGCCTCGCCGACGCCCACTTCCACGCCCTTGAGCGCGATCCGATAACCGTTCGGCCGCAACTCCAGGTTGTCGCGAATATGAATGACGGGCGGCAAGAAGCCGATTTCCTGCGCGAACTTCTTGCGGATGCTCTTGATCCGCTTGAGCAACTCGCCGTCCGAATTCTTGTCAACGAGCGGAATCAGCCGGTAACCCACTTCGAGGCCGAGCGTGTCGATCATCGTCACGTCGTCCCAGCTTGCTTCGGCGTTCTCGACCGGCGTGACCGCGGCCGGCGCGACGTCGACGAGCGCCGTTGTGTTCTTGCGCTCTTCGGCGCGCTTCTTCATCGTGCGGCCGAGCTGGATCAGGCCGCCGCCGAGAATCAGAAACGCGAAGTGCGGCATGCCCGGAATCAAGCCCATCAGTACGAGAATGCAGCCGGTGATCATCAGCACGCGCGGGTTCGTGAAAAGCTGCCCGGTAAGCTGCGTGCCGATGTCTTCATTCGTTGCCACACGCGACACGATCACGCCCGCGGCCGTCGAAATCACGAGCGACGGAATCTGCGCGACGAGGCCGTCGCCGATGGTGAGCAGCGTGTAGTTCTTGCCCGCCGACGCGAAGTCCATGCCGTGCTGGACCATCCCGACGATCAACCCGCCGAAGATGTTGATCACCATGATCAGCAAGCCGGCAATCGCATCGCCGCGCACGAACTTGCTCGCGCCGTCCATCGAGCCGTAGAACTCGGCTTCCTGTGACACTTCCGCGCGACGCTTGCGCGCCTGCTCTTCGTTGATGAGACCGGCGTTCAGGTCGGCGTCGATCGCCATCTGCTTGCCGGGCATCGCGTCGAGCGTGAAGCGCGCGGACACTTCCGCGATCCGCCCCGCGCCCTTGGTGATCACCATGAAGTTGATGACCATCAGGATGATAAAGACGACGATACCGACCGCGAAGTTGCCGCCCACGAGGAAGTGACCGAACGACTCGATCACCTGGCCCGCGGCGTCAGGACCGGTATGGCCTTCGAGCAGCACGACGCGCGTCGATGCGACGTTCAGCGAGAGCCGCAGCAACGTAGAGAACAGCAGCACGCTCGGGAAAGCGGCGAAGTCGAGCGGCTTCATCGTGTACATGCTGACGAGCAGCACCATCACGGAAAGCGCGATGTTGAAGGTGAACAGCAGATCCAGCAGGAACGGCGGCAACGGCAAAATCATCATGCCGAGGATCATGCAGATCAGCACCGGGCCCGCGAGGGCGCGTAAATTGGTGCCGCTCAAGGCATCGGGCCGTCGAGCGAGGAAACCGGCGCGAGCGTTCATGCGGAGGCTCCGTCTTCGTTAGCAGGGTTAAGCGTGTCGGCGGCTTCCTGATCGGCGTCTTCATCCGATACACCGCCCTTGTCGAGTTCCGCGGGCACTTCGAGCTCGGTCGGTGCGACCGGCACGTCGCCGCCTTCGGTCTTGAAGCGCCGCAACTGGTACACCCACGCGAGCACTTCCGCGACCGCGCCATACAACTGGCCGGGAATCTCGCGATTGAGTTCGACGTTGTGATACAGCGCGCGCGCGAGCGGCGGCGCTTCCAGCAGCGGCACGTTGTTTTCGGCAGCGAGTTCGCGAATGCGCGCGGCCACGAGGTTCACGCCCTTCGCGACGACCTTCGGCGCGCGCATCTCGCCGTCCGTGTATTGCAGCGCGACCGCGAAATGCGTCGGGTTCGTGACCACGACGTCGGCCTTCGGCACCTGCGTCATCATGCGGCGGCGGGCAATCGCGCGCTGCTGCTGGCGAATCCGGCCTTTCACATGCGGGTCGCCTTCGCTTTCGCGATGCTCGCGCTTCACTTCTTCCTTGCTCATGCGCAGTTTCTTGTGGAACTGCCACAGTTGATACGGCACATCCAGCGCGGCGACGACGAACATGCCCGCGACCGTCATCCCGCAGCACACGGCGATCAGATGCACGGTGTTGGCGAGCGCGAGATGCAGCGGCTGCGTGGCGAGCGCGAGGATCTCCTCGCGCCGGTTCCAGATTGCCGTGCCGCCGATAATGCCCACCACCAGCGTCTTCGCGAGCGACATGGCGAGCTGGATCGGTCCGTTGATCGAAAAAATCTTGCCGAGGCCGGCGATCGGATTCAGGCGTTCGAACTTGGGCTCGAGGCCTTTCGTCGACAGTTGCCAGCCGCCCAGCGCCATCGGCGCGAGCAAGGCGGCCGCGCCAGTGACGGCGAGAATCGGCAGCAAGGCGTAGAGCCCTTCGCGGCTCGCCGCGCCGGCGCCGATCATCATGCGGTGCGTTTCGAAAGCGCCGGCGTGGTCGAACGTGAACGCCGCGCGCAGCATCGCCTGCAAATGCTCGCCGATGCTGTCCGACATGCCCCACGCGCCGAAAAAGCCGGCGGCGAGCAGCGCGAACGTCGAAAGCTCCCGCGAACGCGCGATCTGCCCCTCCTCGCGCGCTTTCTGCAAGCGCCGAGGGGTGGCTGATTCGGTTTTTTCGAGGTCGCTTTCCTCTGCCACAAAGCTCTCCGGTTGGGCGAGGCACTGCGCCTCTTTCCAGTGAGAGCGATTATTCCCGCTCGGCGCAAGCACCGATCGGCGGATAAGGAAGGAGAAACCGGGGCTTTTCGGCGGATGGACAAGCGGCGCGCGAAACCGCGCGCCGCCGCAAAAAACAACGCCCGCGCTGTTGAGCGCGGGCGCCGTGGAGAGCCTTCAGGCGTTGCGTTGCCCAGACTAGCTTGCGTAGGCCACGAACGGCGCCTGGGTGCCGCCGGTCGGCCGCAGGTCGAAGCCGTGATAAACGTGGCGTCCGTAGAAGAACGGCAAACCGAGGTCGAACGCGGCGAGCCCGCCGATCTGACCGGCCAGGTCGTTGAACGCATAGTTGGTGCCGTTACGGAATAGCGTCGACGCACTCTGGATGCCGATGTTCGCCACCGCCTGCACGCTGTTCTGGCCGACCAGCGTGATGGAGCGGGTCTGCGCGCCGGACGGGCAATAGAAGCCCGAGAAGTTGCTGCCGCACAGCGTGAGCGAGCTGTCGTTGAAGAAATAGCCGTTTGAGCCCGAATCCAGGAACGCCGTGACCGTGTTGCCGTTGAACACGCTGTTGGTCAGGTCGCCTGCGCCGTCGGTGGTGAAGGTCTGCGCGGAGCCGAGCGCATTGTTCGACTGCGTGCCGATGCCGAATACCAGCGTGCCGGTGGCCGAAGCCGCGCCGTTGTCGCCGATGGGCGGCATTTGTACGATCACGCCGTTGTTGTCGAGGGGGAATTTAGCGACCGGATTGGCGACCTGGCTCGCGAGCGGAACCGCGGTGCGCGTGCACGACGTGCCGCCTGGGCACGAGAAGTAATTGCTGTACGTCCCAGCCGTGGACGCGTTCGCGCAGGTCGAGCCGCAATCGTAAAGCGCGGTGCCGATGCCGATGATGCCGTTCGCGCCGAGATCGTTCGCCGTGTTCTCCGCCGAGCCGCTGCCGCAACCCGCCGACGGCGTCGTGCTCGCGGCCTTGTCGCCGATGATCTGCAACGGAACAGCCGCAGTCGTCGTTTCGCCGCCGATGGTCACGGTCGCGGTGCGCACACTGCCCCACGTGTAGCCGTCGGCGAAAGTCGCGCATTCGGCGAGCTGGCCGCCGCTTGTCGACGTGCTGATCGGCAAGCCGGCCTGCATCGTCGAATTCAGCGCCGAATTGACGATGCGCAGACCGAACGAGCCCGTGTCGACCTGAATGTTGTCAATCTTCTGACACGTCCCGGTGCCGGGCACGCAGACCGTCACGCTGATCGTGGGAATGTTGATGACGCCGGTAACGCCGTGGGCCACCGTGATCGCCACGGTGTTCGCGGCAGTCGCGGCGATCGGCTGCTGCGTCGGGCTGGGCGGCAAGCCGCTCGACGAACTGCCGCCCGCGGAGCCGCCTGTCGAACCGCCGGTTGAACCGGTCGAGCCGCTGCTGGAACTGGAGCCGCTATCGCCGCCGCCACCGCACGCGGCGAGCGCCGACACCAGCACGACGGTTGCCACAACCTGAGTCCAGTCCTTGAGTTTCTTCGCAATGTGCATGGTTCGCATCGTTCGTCCTCGTTACTGGATGTCGGAGCCGCTGACGCCGGCAGGCAGCGCGGGCGGCAGCCACGCGCGGCCGCTGAACGCGCCCATGTGGCCGCCGGACTGGACAACGAGGCTGCTCTGATCGACCGCAACGGGGCCGCGTGCGCCGCCGCGCGCGGCGCGCACTGCCTTCACGCCGGCCACGTACTGCGGAAAGTAACTGCCGAGCAGTTCGTTCAGATCGGGCATTTGCGGGCCGCGCCAGGTGATGGCGAAGACGGTGCCGTCAGTGGTGAGATATTCGCGGACCACCGTGCCGTTGCCGAGCGTGGTTTCACGCACGGTGTACGACGCCGTAGCCGAAGCGGAAGAAGCCGCGCCCGACGCGGAGCGAATCACGGCGCTCGAGGGCTGCAAGGTGCGGGCCGATACCGACGCGTCCGCCGGAGGCGTCATTGGGGCGCCGCCGAGCGCCGCGTGAGCGGACGGCACGGCCGACAACGAACAGGACAACATAAGCGCCGTAACCAGACCGGCGCGGCGTACACGACTGCGCATGACGAGACTCCTCCCTGACTGCTGGCCGGCTTGCGCGTGCTGCGAACCGGCTGCGTTTTAGGCAAACCATAGGGCGCGGAGGGGCCGCATTCTCGAGGAAAACCTCACGATGCAAGCCTCCGGTGACAGCGTTCACCGTCACGCCGCGCCGCTCATTGACCCCATAGTATGCCTGCGGTTTGTGTCCAGAGACAGCACGCGCGCGCAGGAGCGCGGCTTGCTATTCATACTGTTCGGCCGCGCGCCGCGAGGGCGCGGGCCGCTCAGAAACCGAGGCTGGCGAGCAGGTCGTCGACCTGCGATTGATCCTGCACCACGTCAGTTTTGCCTTCCGGATTGATCTGCGGCCCATTCAGCAGATGCTCGGGGCTGCCGGTCGGCGAGACTTCCGCGACGAGGGCCGCGGCATGCGCGGCGAACTGTTCGCGCCGCTCGAGCGCGATGTTTTCGACGAGCACGCCGAGCAACTGCTGCTCGATCAGATACACGACGTCCGTGATCTTCTTGATCACCTGGCCGGTCAGATCCTGGAAGTCCTGCGCGAGCATGATCTCCATGAGCTGCGAGTTGGTCGCGGTGGTCGCCGTGGGCACGCCGCGCAAAAACTCGCGCGTGTCGTTCATGAGCGCGCGCACTTCGGCGCGTTCGATCGGCGCCGAATACCATTGCTCCCAACGCGCGTCGAGTTCGCCGGCGTCTTTTTGCAACTGCTCCTGAATCGGTTTCGCGATGTCGATCGAGGACAGCACGCGCTCGGCGGCCTGCTCGGTCATGTTCGCGATGTACTTCAGACGGTCGCGGGCATCGGGTACGGCTTCCGCCGCGCGCTCGACGTGTTTGTCGAGCCCGAGCTCGCGCATCGAATCACGCAGCGTACGTGTCAGTTGTCCAATGCGGGCGAGGATGCGGTCTGACGCGAAGTCGCCGCTCTCGTTGACCGCTTCGGCGCCAGGCGCATTGGTCGGCAGGTTCACATCAGCTCCCAGTCTTGGCCATCTTCTCGAGAATCTTGTTGAGCTTCTCGTCCAGCGTTGCAGCCGTGAACGGCTTCACGACATAACCGCTCGCGCCTGCCTGAGCCGCGGCGATAATGTTTTCCTTCTTCGACTCGGCCGTCACCATCAGCACCGGCAGATGCTTGAGGTTGGCGTCGGCGCGGATTTCCTTGAGCATCGCGAGACCGTCGAGGTTCGGCATGTTCCAGTCGGAAATCACGAAGTCGTAGGTGCCGCCGCGCAGACGCGCGAGACCGGCCTGGCCGTCTTCGGCTTCGTCGACGTTGCCGTAGCCCAGCTCTTTCAGGAGGTTGCGAACGATCCGGCGCATCGTCGGAAAGTCGTCCACTACCAGAAACTTCATTGCCTTATCCATTTGATTCCCTTTACTTGATTCACGGTGCGGCGTGTGACCGCCTCAATTCGAACGGCGCATCAAACCCGCTGAACGCGATCGCCCATCGACGCAAGACGCGCCATCACGCGCCGGCTCATGTCCGGCAGCGACGCGATTTCGTCGGCCGCGCCAAGCGCAATCGCTTCACGCGGCATGCCGAACACGATGCAGCTCGCCTCGTCCTGCGCAAGGGTGTAGGCCCCTGCCTTTTTCATCTCCAGCAAACCCGCAGCGCCGTCACGCCCCATCCCGGTCAGGATCACTCCGACCGCATTCTTGCCCGCATGCTGCGCGGCCGAACGAAACAGCACATCCACCGAAGGACGATGCCGGTTCACTGGCGGATCGTCCGACAGATGCGCGATGTAGTTCGCGCCGCTGCGGGCAAGCAGCAGGTGAGCGTGGCCGGGTGCGATATACGCATGTCCCGGCAGCACGCGTTCGCCGTGCTCAGCTTCTTTAACGGTAATCCGGCACAAACCATTGAGGCGTTGCGCAAAAGATTTTGTGAAACCGGGCGGCATGTGCTGCGCGATCAGCACCGCGGGCGCATCCGGCGGCAACGGCACGAGCACTTCGCGGATGGCTTCCGTGCCGCCCGTCGACGCGCCCACGATGATCAGCTTCTCCGTACTCAGCAGCGGATTGTTGAAGAGCGGCGCGGCGGTAACAGGCGCATGCGCGCCGGCAGCGGGCGCGTGATGCGCGGGCGCCGCCTGACGCACACGCGCGCGCGCCGCGGCGCGAATCTTGTCGGCGAGCTTTTCCGAATAGTCGAGCATGCCGTCGCGAATGCCCACCTTCGGCTTGGTCACGAAATCCACCGCGCCGAGTTCCAGCGCGCGCAGCGTGATTTCATTGCCGCGCTCGGTCAGCGACGACACCATCACGACCGGCATCGGCCGCAAGCGCATGAGCTTCTCGAGAAAGTCGAGGCCGTCCATGCGCGGCATTTCGACGTCGAGCGTCAACACGTCCGGGTTGTGCTGCTTGATGAGGTCGCGCGCGACGAGCGGGTCGGGCGCGGTTGCGACGACGGTCATGTCCGGCTGGCCGTTGATGATCTCCGTCATCAGGCTGCGGATTAGCGCCGAATCGTCGACACACAGTACTTTGATCTTTTGCACAGCGCTCACGCCTCCTCTACGGTTCTGGCGTTAGTTGAATTAGTCGGGCGCGGGGTGGAGCCGAACAGTTCGATGCGCGGCTTCGCTGCGCCGGCGCTGTTTGATGGACCGTTCGCGCCGCCTGCCGCGCCGAAAAGCTCGACCTTCGGCTTTGCCCCGCCCGAAGCGCCGAACAGTTCGACCCTGGGACGCGCGGCGGCCGGCGTCGCAAACAGCTCGACGCGCTTTCTCGCGGCGGCAAGCCGTTCGGCGCGCGCTTCGGCGGTCTGCCGCATGAGCGTCTGTTCGCGCTCGGCCACGCTCGGGTCCTGTTGCAGACGCAACTTCTTCACCATCACCTGGCCCGTGCGCGGCATGAAAGCGACCTTGCGCGGATGCGAGCCCTGCAAATCTTCGGCGACGATGCGAATCTTTTCGAGCGCGAGATAGCGGCGCACGAATTCCGAATTGCGATCGCCGATATTAATCGTCGTCATGCCCGCGAGCACCGCGCCGCCGCCGAACACCTTCGCTTCGAAACGCTCGCGCCGGCCACCGGCCTTGATCAGCTCGTTGATCAGCACTTCCATCGCGTAGGCGCCGTAGCGCATCGAATCCGATGCCGCCTGGCCGACTTCCGCGCCGTCGTCGGGCAACATAAAGTGATTCATGCCGCCGATGCCGGCCGTGCGATCCTGAATGCAGGCCGCGACGCATGAACCGAGCACGGTGACGAGCACCATGTCGTCGTGCGTGGTGTAGAACTCGTTCGGCAACAGCTTCACGCCGGGGCGTTGAAAGTGGTTGTCGTAGTAGAGGTTGGTTGCGATAGGCAAGGCGCTGCTCATACCGTCACCCCGCTCGTCGTCGCGCTCGTCGCGCTTGTCGTGCCCGTGGTCGTGCTTGTCGATGCCGTCGTACGTGCCGGCGCGCGTGCGCCCGCTGCATCGCGCGTCAGTTCATACACGGTCTGGCCGCGCAGCCTGAACGCCTGCGTGACATACGTGAAGTTCTCCGAATGGCCGGCGAACAGCAGACCGCCCGACTTCATCAGCGGATCGAAGCGCGAGAGCACCTGCGCCTGCGTCGGCTTGTCGAAATAGATCATCACGTTGCGGCAGAAGATCGCGTCGAACTGCGTGCGCAACTGGTAATCGCGGTCGGTGAGGTTCAACTGCTCGAAGCGCACCATCTGGCGCACTTGCGGACGCACCTTCACCATGCCGGCATGCGCGCCCGTGCCCTTCAGGAAGAAGCGCTTGAGCCGCTCGGGCGACAGGTGCTTCACCTGATCGAACTGGTACACGCCGGCTTCGGCTTTCGCGAGCACCTGCGTGTCGATGTCGGTGGCAAGCACCGTGGCCTGGCGCGCGCCGCTTTCGCCGAGTGCTTCGATCAGCGTCATCGCGATCGAATACGGCTCCTCGCCCGTCGAGGCCGCCGAGCACCACACGGAAACCGGCTGCGCGCGACGCGCGACGAAGTCCGCGAGAATCGGAAAGTGATGCGCCTCGCGGAAGAACGCGGTCAGGTTCGTGGTCAGCGAATTGGTGAACGCTTCCCACTCGGCCGGATCGTTTTCCGCTTCGAGCAGATCGAGATACTGCTTGAACGAATCGAGGCCGCGGGCGCGCAGCCGGCGCGCGAGGCGGCTATACGCCATGTCGCGCTTGTGATCGGAGAGGGAAATGCCGGCGCTGCGGTGAATCAGTTCGCGAATGCGGCCGAAATCCGCGGAGGTAAATTCGAAATCACGTCCCTGTTCGCCGGACCGGGTCGGCTCCGGTCGGTCGGTGCGTTGCTGTGCGCGCGTTGCCATCATGAAAGTTCCTGCCTGCGATACGAGCCATCACGCTTGCCCGACGGACGTACCGGCGAGCAAGGGATTGTTTTTGCGGGGTCGCGCCCGCCCGCAAGTTCCATCACCATGCAGTCGGCCCGCGACACGCCGTAAAAGCGTGCTTCGATGATTCGCGCCCGCTGGCGCGAGATATCGAATGACTGCATGTTTCATCGCCATGTTTAAAAGGTTTCCCAGTCGGCGTCCGATCCCGCCGAGCTTGCGCTCGCCGCTGCGGGACGTGCCGCCGGCTCGAATGCCGCGCGAGGCGTCTTCGGCTTGAGCGCGGGTTCGACGCGTGCGGTGCCTGCTTGTCCAGCGGCTGCTTGCTGGTTGGCCGGAGCCGCTGCTGCGCTGTTTGCGGTCGTCGCGTGAGTTGCCGCATGCGCCGTCGCGTTTGCCGTTGCCGCATGCGCCACCGAGCCATTTGCCGTCGCTTGCGCGGCACGCGGCGCGGCCTTTGCCGCAGGCTTGCGGCTCGTGCTCATGGCACGCGCCTTCACTTGCGGCACGGCCGGCGCGCTCGGAGCACTGAAGCCGCGACCCGAACCGCTGCCAACCTTCCAGCCGCTCAGCACGGCCTGCAACTGACGCGTCTGATCTTCGAGCGACCCTGCTGCTGCCGCCGCTTCTTCGACGAGCGCGGCGTTCTGCTGCGTCACTTCGTCCATCTGCACGACCGCGCGATTGACCTGCTCGATGCCGCCCGATTGCTCCTCGGAAGCCGCGCTGATCTCGCCCATGATATCGGTCACGCGGCGCACGGCCTGCACGATCTCGTCCATCGTCGTGCCCGCGCGTCCGACGAGTGTCGAGCCGCTTTGCACCTTGTCGGCGGAGTCGCCGATCAATTCCTTGATTTCCTTCGCGGCGCTCGCGCTGCGCTGCGCGAGGCTGCGCACTTCGCCCGCCACGACCGCGAAGCCGCGGCCCTGTTCGCCGGCACGCGCCGCTTCGACCGCCGCGTTGAGCGCGAGGATGTTGGTCTGGAACGCAATGCCTTCGATCACGCCGATGATGTCGACCACCTTGCTCGAACTGGTCGCGATGTCCTGCATCGTCGTCACGACCTGGCTCACCACGTCGCCGCCGCGTGTCGCGATGTCGGACGCATTCACCGCAAGCTGGCTCGCCTGGCGCGCGTTCTCGGCGTTCTGCCGCACGGTGCCCGTGAGTTGTTCCATGCTCTGCGCCGTTTGCTGCAACGACGCGGCCTGCTGTTCGGTACGCTGCGACAGATCGGTGTTGCCCATCGCGATTTCGCGCGCGCCGGTGTCGATCGACTCGGTGCTGCTGCGCACCGCCGTCACCATCGACGCCATGCTTTCCTGCATCCGCTTGATGCCGGCAAAGAGGCGGCCGATTTCGTTGTGGCTCGTCACCTCGATCGTTTCCGACAGATCGCCCGACGCGATCCGCTCGAAGCATTCGCTTGCATCCTGCAGCGGCTTCACGATCAGGCCGCGCAGCGCGAAGCGCAGACCGACCACGAGCAGCAGCGCGAGCGCGGAGAACGCGATGATGAGCGTCGTCATCAGCGAAATGTTCGACTGCGCGCCGGCCTGCTGATCCACCGCCTGTTGCTGCAGACTCTTGATCACCGCCGACGCCGCGTTGTCGTAGACGACGAACATCGGGCTGATCTTCGTGTCGGCGATCGCATGGTACGCGGCCATATCGTTCGCGCGCAGCGCGGCGAACTCGGGCTCCATGCCGTCGCGCACGAGCGTCGTGCGGCGCGCGAGCAGTTCGTCCATCTGCGCCTGGTCGACGCCGGTCTTCGGCGCGTCGAGATAGGTCTGCCAGTTCTTGTTGCTGAAGCCGTACAACTCGACCGCGCGGTCCAGCACCTTCTTCGCGGTTTCGGTGTCGCCCGCCGCGGTGAGCGCAGTGAAGCGATCCAGCGAGACACGCGAGCGCAGCAGATAGGCCGAAGCGTCGTCGAGCGCGTGAATTGCGACGAGGTCGCCGCGCGCGATACGGTCGAGCGAACGGCTCGCGCTGCCGAGCGCCGTCAGCCCAAGCACGCCGACCACCATGGTCAGCGCGACGAGAATGATCCCCACTAGCGTGAGCGATGTGCGAATCGACCACCTGCTTAGCATCTCAATGCTCCCTGTTCCTAACTTTTCTGAACGCCGCGGCGGTTACACGCCGAGCGTTTCGATGAGCGCCATTTCACGGCTCGTCATCAGCTTCTCGATGTCCATCAGAATCAGCATGCGGCCGTCGACGGTGCCGAGGCCCGTCAGATACTCGGTCGTCAGCGTCGCGCCGAATTCCGGCGCGGGCATGATCTGATCGACGGCGAGCGTCAGCACGTCGGACACGCCGTCCACCACCATGCCGACCACGCGATGCGCGACGTTCAGGATGATCACGACGGTCTGATGGTCGTACTCGACGCGGCCCAGATGAAACTTGATGCGCATGTCGACGATCGGCACGATGATGCCGCGCAGATTGATGACGCCCTTGATGAACTCGGGCGCATTGGCGATGCGCGTCACGTTGTCGTAGCCGCGGATTTCCTGCACCTTGAGAATGTCGATGCCGTACTCTTCGGCGCCGAGCGTGAAGACGAGGAATTCCTGACCGCCGGCATCGGCCTGCTGCGCGTCGCGGCGACCATTCGTCGCGTTCGCGACGCTCGAATTGATGGATTGAACTTCTGCCACGTTAGCCCCCAAACGGTTGGGATAAATTGAGTTGAGTGAGTGATACGTCGAGCCGGGCGGACATCATGCGAGGCTCATTGCGCCATGCGCGTTACGCGATTCGCGGTTCAGCGCCGCCACGTCCACGATCAGCGCGACGCGGCCGTCGCCCAGAATGGTCGCTGCGGAAATGCCGCGCACCTTGCGGTAATTCGTTTCCAGATTCTTCACGACGACCTGCTGCTGTCCCACCAGCTCGTCGATCAGCATCGCAAAGCGGCGCCCCTCGGTCTGCATGATGGTGACGATGCCCTGGGTCGGCTCCTGCTTCGCGCCGTCGACGTTGAACACCTCGTGCAACGCGACGAGCGGCAGATATTCGCCGCGCACGCGCACCACGCGCTCGCCGTTGGCGACCGTGTAGATGTCCTCGGCTTGCGGCTGCAGCGACTCCATCACGAAGTTCAGCGGCAGAATGAAGATCTCGTTGCCGACCTTCACCGACATGCCGTCGAGAATCGCAAGCGTGAGCGGCAAGACGATGCGCGTCGTGCTGCCCTTGCCGGCGTGCGACGTGATTTCAACGTGACCGCCCATCGACTGGATGTTGCGCTTCACCACGTCCATGCCGACGCCGCGGCCGGAGACGTCCGTGACCTGCTCCGCCGTCGAAAAGCCCGGCAGGAAGATGAGGTTCCAGACTTCCTCGTCGGTCATGCTTTCGCTGACCTGCATGCCCTGCTTCGCGGCCTTCGCGAGAATCTTGTCGCGGCGCAGGCCGGCGCCGTCGTCGCTCACTTCGATGACGATGTTGCCGCCATGATGTGCCGCCGACAGAACCAGTTGGCCGGTCGCGTCCTTGCCTGCCGCGCGGCGTGCTTCGACGGTTTCGATGCCGTGGTCGAGGCTGTTGCGCACGAGGTGCGTCAACGGGTCGATGATCCGCTCGATCAGGCTCTTGTCGAGTTCGGTCGCCTGACCGAAGGTGACGAGCTCCACTTCCTTGCCGAGTTTCGCCGCGAGATCGCGCACGAGACGCGGGAAGCGGCTGAACACGTAATCCATCGGCATCATGCGGATCGACATGACGGCTTCCTGCAGATCGCGCGCGTTGCGCTCGAGCTGCGCCATGCCGTTGAACAGGCGATCATGCAGCGCCGGGTCGAACGTGCTGGTGGTTTCCGCCAGCATCGCTTGCGTGATCACCAGTTCGCCGACGAGGTTGATCAACTGATCGACCTTTTCGACGCCGACGCGAATCGAGCTGCCTTCCGCGCCGCCTGCCGCTGCTGCCGGACGCGCGGCCTTGCGGTCGGAGTCTGCCGCGGCGGGTGCTGCGGCGGCAGAAGCTGCAGGAGCAGCCGCCGGTTTAGCCGCGGCGGGAACCGGGGCCGGCGCTGCGGCCTTCGCAGGCTCGGCTGCGCGTTCCGCCTGCGCCGGCGCTGCCGCCTGCTGCGCCGGTTCGGCAGCCGCTGAGTGTGGGGTGGCGGCCGAAGCCGCCGGTGCTGCTTGCGCCGGAGACGAGGGCTCAGCGTCGGGCGTTCCAGGTTCGCCTTGCTGAGCACCGTCCGCCGGCGCGGTTCCGCGGCCGATCGAAATCTGACTTTCGTCGATCACGAAGCAGCACACGGCGATGATGTCGTCGGACGTGACATCGGTCTGAAGCCACAGCGTGAGATCGCCGCCGCTCTTGACCTGCCCGACGATGTTGCCCAGGTTGCCCAGCTCTTCGGCGAGCAGTTCCTGGTCCTTCGCATCAACGCCCCGTAGCGTAATTTTCAGATGCGGGCCGGCGGCGTCGTTCGCGTCGCCGGCTCCTTCGGCTTGCCCGGTCTGTGCCGGTTCGCCGTCATTCCATTCGCCCGCCGCCTGCACCGCCTGATCGACGACGTGCTCGGGCGCGCTGCCTTCTTCTACTGTTGCGAATTCTTCGATCGGCGCGGCCACCGCGACTTCGACCGGCGCCGCAGCAGCCGGCGCGGCCATGCCGCGGCTTTCCGCGTGCAACTGCTCGAGCTTCGCGCAGATCGCCTTCGCGACCGCCGCGTCCGGCTCGGCGCTCGCGCGGTAGTCGGCGAGCTGGCCCGAGAGCACGTCCTTGGTTTCGAGGAACGTGTCGATCATGTCCTTGCGCAACACGAGTTCGTTATTGCGCGCACGGTCGAGCAGCGATTCGAGGATGTGAGTCGTTTCCGTCAGCGCGGTAAAGCCGAACGTCGCCGCGCCGCCCTTGATCGAATGCGCCGCGCGGAAGATTGCCGCGAGGTCTTCGGGATCGGGATGCGCGATGTCCAGATTGAGCAGCAACTGCTCCATCTGCGCGAGCAGTTCGTCCGCTTCGTCGAAGAACGTCTGATAGAACTGAGTGATGTCGAGTGTCATGCCTGGGTCACCGCGAGAGTTCCTGTCTAGGCCTGGGCTACCTTGCCGCAGCGTCGAGAGCTTCTATATCTAGGGTTGCGTTATGCGTGATCTGGCTCGGCCAGAGCCGCGACCAGTTCGGTCAGCAGTTCGGGGTCGAGCGGTTTTTCGATCCAGCCGGTCGCGCCCGCTTCGCGCGCCGCGGCCTTGAACGGCTCGCCCGATTCCGTCGTCAGGACGAGGATGGGCGTGTCCGCATAAGCCGGATTGCCGCGCAGCTCGGCGATCAGATCGAGGCCGGTCTTACCCGGCATGTGCTGATCGGTGAGCACCAGGTCGAACCGCACGGCGAGCGCGTTTTCGAGCCCTTCCGCGCCGTCCGCCGCGAGCGTCACCTCATAGCCGGCCGCCGTCAGCGTCGCGGAAAGAATCTGCCGCATCGATGCCGAATCGTCGATTGCCAGGATATGCCTGATCATGAAAACCTCGCTGCACTTACGCTGTGAATCGCCTGGCTGTCCGCGCCGCTCTGGCGCAGGAACGGCCGGGCGACCGTCTTCCTGTTACTGAGTCGCCGGCGTTGCCGCCGGCACCTTCGGCGCGACCGTCACGGGCGGCGCCAGTTTTTGCAGCAGCGGCTTTGAGCCCGCTGCGTCGTCCGACAAGGTCGTCGTGGTGGAGTCGTCATGGTTGAGCGCCTCCTCGGACTTCCTGTTCAGCACGATGACGCTGATGCGGCGGTTTTCCGGGTCCATCGGGTCCGCCTTGTTCAGGTTCTGCGTCGACGCGAGACCGAGCACGCGCATCACCTTTGCTTCGTCCATCCCACCTGCGATCAGCTCGCGGCGCGACGCATTGGCGCGGTCCGCGGACAGTTCCCAGTTGCTGTAACCCTTCTCGCCGCCCGCGTACTGCGCGGCGTCGGTGTGACCCTGCACGATGATCCGGTTCGGCACGTCGTTCAGCGTGTGGCCAATCTCGCGCAGAATGTCGCGCATGTACGGCTCCACCTGATCTCTCGCAGTCGCGAACATCGGCCGCTTCTGCGAGTCGACGATCTCGATGCGCAAGCCCGTCAGCGTCGAATCGATGCGAATCTGCTGCTTGAACTGGCGCAGCACCGGATTCGCTTCGATCGCCGCCATCAGCTTCACCTGCAAGTCGTGCAGCCGCACCTGCTCGCGACGCTCCAACTCGCCCTGCAACTGCTTCATCGAGTCTTCGCTGCTCTTTGACACCGTGCGCTCGGCGCGATTGTTCGAACCGTCGGTCGAGCGCGTCACGCCCTGCGCGTCGGTCGAGATATCACGGCCGCCGCCCTTCAGAATGCTCGAGTCTTCCGCGCTGCGGTCGCCGCCCCACAGCGTGATCTTCAACGGCTGGTTGAAGTACTCCGCGATGCCCTTCAACTGCACCGTGGATGCCGAGCTCAGCAGCCACATCAGCAGGAAGAACGCCATCATCGCGGTCATGAAGTCCGCATACGCGAGCTTCCAGGCGCCGCCGTGGTGGCCGGCCCTCTTCGGCGCAGCGCGCTTGACGACAATGGCGCGGTCTTTGTCCTTGCTCATCGGTTCGGTCCCGGCGCCCTTACTTGGCCTTCACGCGGCGCACGTGCTCTTCGAGCTCGGCGAACGACGGACGCTCGGTCGAGAACAGCACCTTGCGGCCGAATTCGACGGCGATCGCCGGTGCATAGCCGTTCAGGCTCGCGAGAATCGTCACCTTGATGCACTGGAACATCTTGGTCGACTCGGTCACGCGCTGTTCCGCGACGCTCGCAAGCGGCCCGATCAGTCCATACGAAAGCAGAATGCCGAGGAAGGTGCCGACCAGTGCCTGCGCAATCATTTCGCCGAGCACGGCAGGCGGCTTGTCGGCGGACGCCATCGTGTGCACCACGCCCATGACCGCGGCCACGATACCGAACGCCGGCATCGCGTCGCCGACCTTGTTCAGCGCATGCGCGGGCGCTTCGCCTTCCTGGTGATGCGTTTCGATCTCTTCGTCCATCAGACTTTCGATCTCGAACGCATTCATGTTGCCGCCCACCATCAGCCGCAGGTAGTCGGTCAGAAACTCGATGATGTGATGGTCAGCGAGAATCTTCGGGTACTGCGTGAAGATCGGACTCTTCGACGGATCGTCGATGTCCGCTTCCAGCGTCAGCGTGCCTTCCTTGCGCGCCTTGGCGAGCAGGACGTAGAGGAGCGCCATCAGCTCCATGTAGACGTCCTTGTTGTACTTCGCGCCCTTGAACAGGGTTGGAATGACGCGCAGCGTTGCCTTGATCGTCTTCATCCCGTTACCGAGGATGAACGCGCCGACGCCTGCGCCGACGATCATCAGCACTTCAACGGGCTGCAACAGCGCGCCGAGATGGCCGCCTTCCAGCGCGTAACCGCCGAAAACGGACAAAAGCGTCACGAGTGTTCCCACGAAAATCAGCACTGCCGAGCCCTCACAAAGAAGCGACGGTGACCGTCGTTAAACTGGTTTACGGCAACACAGCAGAAAACTTTGACGGAAAAGCGGCTTGCCGCGACGGTGTAAACCAGAGGCGGACGCGGTCGGCAAGGCGCCGCTTGCGGAAGGTTTGGCGCTGCGTTGCGCTGGGTTGCGTTGCGCGGGGCGGGCAAGCCGTCGGCATAAGGCGATGAATGCAGGGCCGCGTGGCGGCGGCCGCTGCGGGCGCTAGGCGTCGAGCGCCGCGAGGCTCTCGCGGGCGCGGGCGTCGGCGACTTTCTTTGTCTTACCGGCGCGCGATGGCGGCTGGCACAGTCCGCAGACGAACCCATGCTTCGGGTCGTGAGCGTGTGCGACGAAATGTCCGCCGCAGCGGCAGCAGGGCGTGATCTGCAGCATGCCCGAGTCGAAGAAACGCACGAGCGTCCACGCGCGCGTGAGGCTGAGCACGGGTTCGTCGTCGTGCAACTGCACGTGCTCGCGATACAGCCGGTAGCTCTTCACGATCGACTGGATCGTCGCGCAGCCGCCATGATCGGCCATGAAACGGTAGATGTTGTAGAACAGCGAGGAGTGAAAGTTTGGCTGCCAGGTCATGAACCAGTCGGTCGAAAACGGCAGCATGCCCTTGGGCGGCGAAACTCCTTTCAGTTCCTTGTACAGCTTGATGAGCCGGTCGCGCGACAGGCTCGTTTCCGCTTCGAGCAGTTGCAAACGCGCGCCGAGTTCGATCAGTTCGATGGCCAGGGTGATTTCCTTGACTTCGAGCACCACACTTTTATATGCCATCCTGCTTGCGTCCCGTCCCGATTGCCTTGCCGAAGCTGCGAAACGCCATTCAGCCGAGCTGCTCGACCGGCTGGCTGGCCATCAGAATCGCGGAATGCGCCTGCGCGACGGCGCTGGACTTGCCCTTGTCCGCGAGTGCGGAGAGCACGGCATGATCGTCGAAACGGAAACGGCACAACACCTGATTGGACGCCGCGAGCTTGACGGTCTGCGCCAACGAGAGGTTGGCGAGCACATCGGCTAGCTGGTCCGAGATCCCCATGCGAAACATGCCCATCGGCTTGTCTTCGCGAAGCAGGCGCTGCGCGAGCAGGAGATAAGACAGGTTGACTTCTCTGATCTCATTGAGCATTTCGCTTGTCGCGCTCATGATTCCCCCGGGGTGTATCTGGCTGGTCAGGCCGTTACGGAAACGTTTGCTCGGACGCGCGCACTTAAACGCACGAATCGGCTCGTTTCTGGTCTTGCGGCCATTGTCGCCAAAGGGGGAGCGAAACAAAATCGGACAGACACCCAGCTTGTTTGACGGATTAATCCGTCATTCGTGTAGGAATTTTTCCTACTTTGCCAGGTTGGGAGAGAAAGGAATGAGACTGCGCGATGCCGCGCGGCAACTCTTTATGCGCGGTGAATACTTAGCGCCCGAGGATTCGGCGTAAATGAACTAAACGGTGAGTTTTGCGGAGCCGCGCCTCGCACCGTACGACGGTGAGCCGGATTATAAGGTCTTTTCACCACTGCGTAATATTTTGTGCGGCGGGAGCGGGCTCGCGGCTTGCTACAGGGGAACGCGCCGTTTACCAGCGCCGTCGGGAGCTTGGGCTGAAATTGGCCTGTGAGCGCCCAGCGACGGGCGTTGGCGCGTGTAACGTCTCGTGTTTCGCGCTGTAACAACGTTAAGCGTTTGAAAAATAACTCGAATTGGCGCGGCCGATCCCGATAATGAAGCTAAGGGATAACCCGATGCAGATTCGGAGCACCCCCGGGCGGCGGCTTACCGCGCCCAACCGTCCGTCAGGCATTCGCTCCCCGCTCGACTCGAGCGCTGTTGTGCGAAGCCGTGTCAAACAGGAGAAACGCATGCGAATCGCACAAATTGCGCCGTTGTATGAAGCAGTCCCGCCGAAGCTCTACGGTGGCACCGAACGTGTCGTGTCCTACCTCACCGAGGCATTGGTCGACGAGGGCCACGACGTCACGCTGTTCGCGAGCGGCGACTCGGTGACATCGGCGAAGCTCGATGCGTGCTGGCCTCGTGCGCTGCGCCTCGACCCGACGATTCGCGACGCGCTCGCCCCGCACATCCTGATGATGGAAAAGGTGCGCCGGGTCGCGCACGAGTTCGACGTGCTGCACTTTCACCTCGACTACATGCCGTTCCCGCTTTTTTCGACGATGGACACGCCGTTCGTGACCACGCTGCATGGCCGCCTCGACCTGCCGGAGCTGCAGCCGGTGTTCGATGCGTTCCCGGGCGCGCCGGTCATCTCGATTTCGGATTCGCAGCGGGTGCCGCTACCGCAGGCGAACTTCCTGAACACCATCTATCACGGTCTGCCGGAGCAGCTACTCACGCCGCAGACGCACAAGAAGCCGGAATACCTTGCGTTCCTCGGCCGTGTTTGTCCGGAAAAGCGCGTCGATACAGCCATCAAGATCGCTGCACAAAGCGGTTTGCCGCTGAAGATCGCCGCCAAGGTGGACAAGGCCGACCAGGATTACTTCAAGCGCGAGATCGAGCCGCTGCTGTCGCAGGCGCATGTCGAGTTCGTCGGCGAAATCAACGAGGCGCAGAAGCCGGAGTTTCTGTCGGGCGCCAAGGCGCTGCTCTTCCCGATCGACTGGTCCGAGCCGTTCGGCCTCGTCATGATCGAGTCGATGGCCTGCGGCACGCCGGTGATCGCGTTCAACCGCGGCTCGGTGCCTGAAGTGATCGATCATGGCGTGACCGGCTACATCGTCGAGGACGTGCAAGGCGCGGTGGCCGCGCTGCAGCGTCTGGACGAGTTGTCGCGTACGGAAATCCGCGCGCAGTTCGAGCGCCGCTTCAGCTCGAAGACGATGGCGCGCAACTACGTGGACGCGTATTCGGCGCTGATCGAAGCCGCGCGCCGGCCGGTTCTGCGCCAGGTCGCAGTGGGCTGATAACGGCGAGCGCCGCGCGGCGTGTCACGCGCGCGGCGCTTTAAACGGACGAGCGTTCCGTTGCCGATACAACTGATTCGCTACCGGGGCTTTCGATTCATTGAAAAACGCACACATTTTTCCATGTGAATCGTTTGCGCGGACGATAAGCCGGTCTTATCGCGCTACTTTTAAGAAAAGCCGCCTGGCAAAGGCGGCTTTTTTAATGGCGCCGTGGATGCGCTTCCACATCCGATTAGCACAGTGGAGTAAACACGCAGCGGCGTTGGTCCTTCAATCCGCTTTCGCGCTCACTCGCAAGCAACTCAGCTCGCGCCAATCAGAAAACGTTCGCGGTTCTTGCCGACGATCCACTTGGGCGGTTTGCCGCGGCCGCTCCACGTATTACCCGTTTTCGGGTCCTGATATTTAGCCGGCAGCGGCGCCTTCTTGGGCGGACGGCCCCGCTTGGCGGCCACTGCAAAGCCGAGGTCCTGCGCAGTCAGGCCATATTCGGCGATTTTTTGGCGGATGTCGGCTATCACATTGTCAATTTCCGTGCGACGAGCTTCTTCTGCTTGTGCCTGCAATTTGGCGATCTGCGCCTTGAGGTCTGCATATTGAGACATTCCGGTTCTCCCCTTTTAGAACTCATTCGCCTCGCAGACTAACTGTAATTATAAAAATTCGCAATGGATAACATTACCCATTAAGCGAGCTATCTTCTGATAATTATTAAACATAGCTCAATTGTAAAACGGCTTTATCCCGTAATAACTGGTAAAGCCAGCCGGCATTGACGATTCTTGACACTCGATTGGCCACTCTTTCCCTAGAATTGAACGTTCACAGCACGCGCCCGCGCCGGCCGTGCGTTCACGCTCCGTGCTTCCTGAGCGTCAATTATTTTAGGATACCCAAACATGCAGTTGTCAAAGCGCCTTGCCGCCGAGTTGTTCGGCACATTCTGGCTCGTGCTCGGGGGCTGCGGCAGCGCGGTTCTCGCCGCGAACTTCGCCGGTCCGGTGCATGGTCTCGGCATCGGTTTCGTCGGTGTGTCGCTCGCTTTCGGGCTGACGGTGCTGACCATGGCCTTTGCGATCGGACACATTTCGGGCTGCCATCTGAACCCGGCGGTCAGCGTCGGCCTGACGGTGGCCGGCCGCTTCCCGGCTCGCGACCTGCTCCCGTACATCGTCGCGCAGGTGGCGGGCGCGGTGCTGGGCGCCGCGGTGCTCGCGCTCATCGCGTCCGGCAAACCCGGCTTTGACCTCGTTGCGAGCGGCTTCGCGAGCAACGGCTACGGCGACCGCTCGCCGGGCCATTACTCGCTCGTCGCGGCGTTCGCCTGCGAGGCGGTCATGACCGGCTTCTTCCTGTTCGTCATTCTCGGCGCGACCGACAAGCGCGCGCCGGCCGGCTTCGCGCCGATCGCCATCGGCCTGTGTCTGACGCTGATTCACCTCGTTTCGATTCCGGTCACGAACACGTCGGTCAACCCGGCGCGCTCGACTGGCCCGGCGCTGTTCGTCGGCGGTGCCGCGGTGGATCAGTTGTGGCTGTTCTGGATCGCGCCCATCATCGGCGCGGTGGTTGCCGGCCTGGTGTATCCGCTGATCGCGGAAAGCCGTGGCGGCAATGCGCAGAAACTGGCTCTCGACTGATCGAGCCCGGTTGTCTGAGTGAGCAAAGCGGGCGCTGCGGCGCCCGTTTTGTTTTTGGGCTTACGTCGCAATCATTCGATTTGATTAATCCGTTATACAGATGTAAGCCGCGATTACGCGTCGCGCGGCTCGACGCTGCTTCGGCGTAACGGCGGAGTGCTTGTGGCGGCGTTCGAATAGGCCCGCGGCCTGCGCCGACAGCCTTTCCGTCGTCATCACCCGGCGCCAGGCACCGTACGAGCGCAAACTCGCCGTTCCTCAGATCCTGCGAAGTTGCTTGCAGTCCGTAACATCTCGTCGCAGTCCCGGCGGAGTGGATTGCGTAGATTGGACCTGTGCGACAAACCTCTGTCGCGTCACAGCAGGCCTCTTGCAGGAGAAAAACATGAAACGCATCGTCACTCAATTGCTGGTTGCCGCGGGCCTTGCAGCAGGCGCATGCGGGGTCGCGCAAGCGCATACGGATCTCAATATCGGCGTCTCGCTCGGCGCGCCGGTCTACACGCGGCCCGCCCCGGTCTATGCAGCGCCGCAACCGGTGTACTACGGCAACGGCGGCTGGGGCCATCGGTACGATCGCGGCGACTACTATCGCGGCGACCACCGTTACGAGCGCGGCTGGAACCGGAACGATCGCCATTGGGGTTACGACGACCGCGGCCGCGGCGATCGTGGCGACCACGACGGACGCCGCGGCGGATGGCGTGACTGATTGCGATACTGATGGCGCGACCGATTGCCGGCCCGGAAACGAACGTGACCTGAGCTAGCCGGGCTTCACCGACTGGCCCGCATCCGCGAAAGCAGATGCGGGCCAGTGCCGTTTGCAGCCCGAGGCGCTAGGCCATCAGTTCGTCGTCGATTGAAAAGAGCTTGCGCAAGTGGTGCGCGACGCCCGCTTCGAAGTTATTGCCGATGCGCGGCACGTTGGGCAGGCGCGTGATCAGGTCGGGATTGGCGTTGTTCATCATGAACGGATGGCCGGCTGTTTCGAGCAGGTCGATGTCGTTCATGTTGTCGCCGAAAGCCACGCAGTGCGCGGCATCGACGCCCACGCGCTCGAGCACGATCTGCAGCGCGCGTCCCTTCGACACATTCGACGTCATCACTTCAAGACAGTCCGGCAGCGAGTACGTCACGTAGAGCGCGTCGCCGAATTCGCGCGCGAGGTTCGAGGCCACCTGCGCGAGGTCAGCCGGATCGCCGATATAAAGAACCTTGGCGATGTCCACGCCGTCGTGCGCGAGCAGTTCGGCCACTTCGTAGGTGAAGCCCGAATCCTGATGAAACTTGAGCAGCTCGGGCGCGTCGCGGTCGATCAGCCACGCCTGATCGGCGAACAGGTTGACGATCACGCGACCGTGCGCGCCGACAATCTCCGGCTGCACGAGGCGTTGCACGATAGCGGGCGGCAGATCGTCGGCGTGGATCACGGTGTTGTCCGGCGCATGGATGCGCGCGCCGTTCGACGTGATCAGATAAGGCTTGATGCCGAGGATGTCGCGAATGCCGGCGACGTCGCAGAAATGGCGGCCGGTGGCGATCACAAACTGCACGCCGTCACTTTCGAGCTTGCGCACGGTGGCGACCGTGAAGGGGTCGACCTGGTGATCGGCATTGAGCAGCGTGCCGTCGAGATCCGTGGCGATGACTTTGTACATGGCGAGATGGCAGGCAGCTTGGGAGGCTGTATTTTACCGTCGATGCCTCGGTGTTCGGCTGGCAGGTTAGGCTTCAAGGTTCGGCTTCAAGTTCCACGTCGAAGTTCGGCTCCAAGGTTCGCCTTTAGGGCTCTGCTCCGAGCTTCGGCTTCAAGGCTCGGCTCCGAGCTTCGGCTCCGCCTCAACCCTCACCCGCCAACCGCCCGGCTTCGCGCTGCGCCAACCGCAAGCCGCCGTGCGCGGAATCCGCCAATGGCTCGCGCAAGCGCGGCTGATAAGCCTGCGGCACGTATTCGCGCAACGGCGCACCAAGCCCGCCGCACAACGCAATCGGCAATCTCGCCGATGGGTCAAGCGCCGCGATCATCTTGCCGATTTCAACGCCCGCCGCGCTGAGCAGCCGTGCGGCAAACGGATGCGTGCGGTGCGCGATCACGACCCGCGCGAGACTCGCGTACGCCGTCTGATTCGCCTCGCAAAGCCATACGGTAAGGCCATCCCGATCGCTCGCGCCGACGTGCGCAAGCAGCGCCTGCGCGAAGTCGTCGTTGGGGCCGCGGCCGTCGAGCGCGTGCTGCGCATGGACGATGGCGCGCACGCCGAGCCAGGCGCCGCTCGCTTCATCACCGGACGGAAAACCGTAGCCGCCCACGATCCGGCATTCGCCGCCCTCATGATCCGCCGCTGCCGCGATGCTGCCCGTGCCGAGCGCGACAATCACGCCGTGGGCGCCCCCGTGCGCGCCGAGCAGTGTCGTGTACGCATCGCTTTCGACGGCGAGTCCGGCCAGCGCGGGCGCCTGCGCGAGAAACGACGCCAGCCAGTCGCGGTTGTTCACGCCCGCGAGACCGCAACCGAGCACGCAGCGCGACCAGTCGAGCGCAACGCCGGCGTTCGCGAATGCCTGCTCGCAGCCGGCCGCAATGGCAAGCCACGCACGTTCGACGCCAAGCCCCAAGCCCGACGGCCCGCTCGCCGCCTGCGCCAGTTCGCGCCCCTGCGCGTCGGCGAGCACGATGCGGGTGCCGGTGCCGCCGCCGTCGACGCCGATCAGAAATGGGTCTTTGTTCATCGATTGATATGCGTTTCGTGGGAAATAGGCATAGCGTGGCAGGTCCGTTTCATTCCGGCAATTGGCCGAATGGCCAGCTTGCGGCGCTCATGCGTTCGGCTATGCTGGCGAGCGACATCACAACGGGGAGCGCTAAATTGGCACAGCGATGCAACTGGGTATCGAGCGAAGCGCTCGCACATTATCACGACGCCGAATGGGGCGTGCCGTCCCGCGACGACCAGCATCTCTTCGAACTGCTCGTGCTCGAAGGCGCGCAGGCCGGCTTGTCGTGGTCCACGATTCTCAACAAGCGGGCCGGCTACCGGCGGGCATTCGCGGACTTCGACATCGACAAGGTTGCGCGCTTCACGCCGGCGCAGGTCGAGAGGCTCGTCGTGGACGAAAGCATTGTGCGCCATCGCGGCAAGATCGAATCCGCCATCACGAATGCGCGCGCCGTGCAGCAGATTCAGGCGGAGCATGGGTCGTTCGCCAACTTCATCTGGTCGTTCGTCGATAACACGCCGATCCAGAACGAATGGGCATCGTACAAGGAGGCGCCGGCATCGACGGAAGTGTCGGATGCGCTCAGCAAGGCGCTGAAACGCTATGGCTGCAAGTTCGTAGGCTCGACGATCTGCTACGCGTTCATGCAGGCGGTCGGCATGGTCAACGATCACGAGGCAACTTGCATGTGCCGCGCCAGGTGTGCAGCGCTCGGCAAGAAAGGACGCGCGCGTAAGGCCGGTTGAGGTTGGGGCGTTCAATCGGCGACTCGTATAGCCGCTCTGGCTGACGGAGCATCGCTTTATCGCAACGGCCTCGCTCGCAACAGTCCCCTTGCGAGATCATCACACGCCCGTCCGCATCAGCTATCCGGTAAAGCCCTGCTGTGCTTATCGCCGATGCCGGCCGTTATTACGGTTATGAGCGGGTCACAAGCAGCAGTGACCGCTGCGTTCGCCGCCGCAACGCCGGCGCAAAGCCCGCCTCGGGCTCGCGCGCGAATCCCCGAATTGAGGACGTTTCGCGATGCTAGTCGGGGTTTCGCCAGCGAACGCAAGCGGGATACTGGAATCAGCCGCTCAATAACGAGTAACGACCGCGTCGCATAGCGAAACCATCATGAAAACTCTTACCTTCCTCACCCATCAGGACATTTTCGACCAGGCCGTCAGCCATCTCTTCGGGCAAAAGCGCGCGGCGCTCCTGCCGCGCGGAGGCGGCGCTTACCGCGGCTATTGCGGCGGCTGCCCGGTCGGCAACTTCATCAAACTGCGCGATTACATGACGGCCATGGAAGGCGTGCCCGTGCGCTATATCGGCAAAACGCCCGTCGCGGCGCCCGCTTACATGGACGCCGGCATCGCCGCGCTGCGCAAGGCGCTGCTGCGGTCGCGCATCAATGTGTACGATCAGGAGACGATCGATCTGCTCAGCTGCCTGCAAAACGTGCACGATGTGTTCGGCACGTGGGAATGGGATGACCGCCTGAATTCGATTGCACGCCAGTTCGGTCTGTCGGCGCACATGCTGAAGAACGCGGCTTAACGCTACAAGGCGCGCGCCGCCGCCCGCGCCAACTCGCGAGGCAACCGGGCGCCCATAAAGCAAAACGGCGATGTGGCTTCTTTCGAAGCTCACACCGCCGTTCTGACCGTGCTGAAAAAGCGTGCTTAGTGCAGCTTCTTCGGCAGCATCTGGCTGCGCAGGCGCTTGTGCAGGCGCTTCACAGCAGCAGCCTTCTTGCGCTTACGTGCCGTGGTCGGCTTTTCGTACGATTGGCGCTCACGCAGTTCTGCGATCAGGCCGTTCTTTTCGATTGCGCGACGAAAGCGGCGAATCGCCACTTCGAACGGCTCGTTTTCTTTCAGAAGAATCGTCGTCATGTAATTCCTAACTCAATCACTTGATAGGGGTTAATTGCGTGGCGGGGAAACCGCTCACGCGCCGGCCCTCCGGTCGTTTCGATTCATGGCCAGTAACAGGCAAACGCGGGAAGAACCCGGCCAAACCACGAATGAAACGAGAGGCAAAGCGGCCACGGAGGCCGGAAAAGAGAGGTGTGGAGCTCACCGCGGAACGCGGACAGACGTATTGCAAAGCCGCGCCTGCTGCCGTTTCGCCAAACCTTCCATCAACGAAAAGACGATGACGAAACAGGCAAAGATCTCAATTCACTCCCGATGATATCAGGAAACTGTCCATCGTACCAGGGGTTTAGGGATTACGCCAGGCCGCCGCGGCAGTTCACGCGCTCGCGTCGTCCAGTTCCCGGATGTCGCTGCCCGTCAGCGTCAGATGAACAGCGGCGACGAGGCTCTCCAGCTGCTGCAGCGACGTCGCGCTCGCAATCGGCGCGGTCACGCTCGGCCGGGCGATCAGCCACGCCAGCGCGACGCTGGCCGGCGTACTGGCGTGCCGCGCCGCGACCCGGTCGAGCGCCCCGAGGATTCTCAGACCGCGCTCGTTCAGATACTTCTCGACGCGGCTTCCTCGCGCCTTGTCGGCAAGATCTTCCTTCGAGCGATATTTCCCGGAGAAAAATCCGCTCGCGAGACTCCAGTACACGACCACGCCGAGCTGATAGGCGAGCGCCACCGGCTCCAGATCGGTCTCATATCCGGCGCGATCGTACAGGTTGTACTCCGGCTGCAACACCTGATATTCCGGCAGCCCATACTGACGGGAAAGCGCCAGCGCTTCTTCGACACGCGCGCCGCTGTAGTTCGACGCGCCGATCACCCGCACCTTGCCCGCCTCGATCAGCCGCTGATACGCGCCGAGCGTCTCGGCAAGCGGCGTCGCGGTGTCGTCGTCGTGGGAAAAATAGATGTCGATGTAATCGGTCTGCAAGCGCCGCAGCGAATCTTCGACGGCTGCCTGAATGTTCGCGGCCGAGAGCCCCTTGCGCTGCGGATGCTTCGACACTTTGGTCGCGAGCACGATCCTGTCGCGCTTGCCGCTACGCTGAAACCACTTGCCGATGATCGCCTCCGACTCGCCGCCGTGGTTGCCGGGCACCCACGCGGAATACACGTCGGCCGTGTCGATGAAGTCCAGCCCGGCGTCGACGAACGCGTCGAGAATCGAAAACGAAGTCGCTTCGTCGGCGGTCCAGCCGAATACATTGCCGCCGAACATAAGCGGCGCGACTTGCAATTCAGAGTGTCCAATGCGGCGCTTTTGCATGATTTCTCCCGGCTTTATCGCAAGAGAAAAAGAGGATACGCCGCCTTTTCAAATCCCGCAGCGCGCCTGGCGGATCGGCCTCAAACGCTTGTCCGGCGCGGCCCGCGCGCCCGATCAGGCGAGCCAATCGGTGTGCGATTACAGAAAGTTCCTCAAGTTTTTTTTAGGAGGGCCGTCAACCTTCACTGAGGCGGCCAGCAATGAACGAAGCTTCCGCCGATGCCAATATGGCGTATTGGGCTCAGGCTTATTTAGGAGATTTTCCATGCTCGGAATCAATAGCAATATCAACTCGCTGGTTGCACAGCAAAACCTCAGCGGCTCGCAAAGCGCCCTGTCGCAAGCCATCACCCGCCTGTCGTCGGGCAAGCGCATCAACAGCGCGGCTGACGATGCAGCAGGTCTGGCAATTTCGACCCGTATGCAAACCCAGATCAACGGTCTGGGCCAGGGCGTGTCGAACGCGAACGACGGCGTGTCGCTGATTCAGACGGCGTCGAGCGCGCTGTCCTCGCTGACTTCCAGCCTGCAACGTATCCGTACGCTGGCTGTGCAGGCTTCGACCGGCACGATGTCGTCGTCGGACCAGGCAGCGCTGCAGAAGGAAGTTGCGCAGCAAATCCAGGAAGTGAACCGTATCGCGTCGCAAACGACGTACAACGGCACGAACATTCTGGACGGCTCGGCTGGTATCGTCGGCTTCCAGGTTGGCGCGAACGTCGGTCAGACGATCAACCTCGACCTGTCGAAGAGCATGTCGGCCGCTAGCCTCGGCAGCGGTTCGCTGGCAACCGGCCAACTGGCTGGCACGATCAGCAACCTGAACATCGACGCAGCGACGGGCGCAGCAGCAACGTCGACGCCGAGCGCGAACATCATCACGTCGATCAACGTGCTGTCGGACGGTCACGGTGGCTTCAGCTTCACCGACCAGAACGGTTCGGCGATCAGCTCGGCAGCCGCTAGCACGATTTTCTCGGCAGGCGCACAGACGAACGCGACGTTGGGCGCTCCGGTCACGACGCTGACGATGAACACGGCTGCATACGACCAGACGAACGCAGCGCTGGACAAGTCGGTTCTCGCCGCAACGGCACAGATCGGCGCAGTCAACGCGTCGAACACGTCGGTGTCGAAGCTGGACATCAGCACGGTCAGCGGCGCGAATGTGGCAATGGTCGCAATCGACAACGCCTTGACCGCAGTCAGCAACCTGCAAGCAAGTCTCGGTGCAGCACAGAACCGTTTCAGCGCGATTGCAACGTCGCAGCAAGCTGAAGCAACCGACCTGTCGTCGGCACAATCGCAGATCACCGACGCGAACTTCGCGCAGGAAACTGCTAACCTCTCGAAGGCTCAAGTGCTGCAACAAGCTGGTATCTCGGTTCTGGCGCAAGCCAACTCGCAGCCGCAGCAAGTTCTGAAGCTGCTCCAGTAATAGCTTCTGAAGTTTGACCGGACCTCGCGCTTCACCGCGCGTTGTCCGGTTTTTAGCGTTTCGATGGAAGGCTCGCCTTCCATCCAGCATTTCTGTTACGCCCATCACGCATCAACACGGACGCACGGAGCATTTTCATGTCAACGATTACGAGTTCATCGGCGGCGAGCGCGGCATCAGCGACTGTCGCAGCCGACAATGCAGCCCTGCAGCAGGCCATGCAGTCGGTCATCACGGGCGCGACGGGCAATTCGTCGCTGGACGTGTCGACTCTCGTCACGGCTCTCGTAAATTCGAAGACTGCCGGCCAGGTTGCCGCGTTGACGGCGCAACAAAGCTCGGACAACACCCAGATTTCCGCATTCGGCACGCTTTCGGCCGCGCTTGGCGCGCTGGAAACGGGCCTCACTTCGCTGTCCAACGGCGGACTCCAGAATACTTTTACCGCGACCTTGAGCGGCGGCACCGGCATCACCGCGACTGCCACCACGGGCGCGGTCGCCGGCAGCTACAGCGTCGCGGTCTCGCAGGTCGCGGCGTCGCAGGCGCTGTCGTCGTCGGCTTTCACGGCTAGCCAGGCGCTCGGTACGGGCACGCTGTCGCTCTCGCTCGGCAGCAAGTCGTTTGACGTGTCGATCACGAGCAGCAACAACACCGTTGCCGGCATCGCCGCCGCAATCAACAGCGCGACCGGCAACCCGGGCATTACGGCGACTGTCGTAAACGGCACTGACGGCGCCCACCTCGTGCTCGCGTCGAGCACGACCGGCGCGTCCAATACGATCAGCGTGGCGGTCAGCAACCTGAGCGGCGACAACGGCCTGTCGAGCCTCGGCGTGACGTCGACGGCCAGTACGACGGGCGGCCAGTCGACCATCACGTCGGCCAACAACGCGAGCGCGTGGACACAAAGCACGGCTGCACAAGACGCCGAGTTCAAGATCAACGGCATTGCCGCGTCGAGCTCGACCAACTCGGTCACGAGCGCGATCGCAGGCGTGACGCTGAACCTGACGTCGGCCGCGGTGACGACCCCCGCGACCACGCAGACACTGACGGTTGCCGCGGACACCACCTCGCAGGCCAGCGCGATCAACAACTTCGTGTCGCTCTACAACACGGTCGTGACGACCATGGGCACGCTCGCGCAATACACGCAGGGCGCGACGACGCAGGGTCCGTTGCTCGGCGACTCCACGCTCAACACGATCAAGAACGCGCTGTCGTCGATTGTCGCGAGCGGCGTGAAGAACGGCAGTACGTCGCAGAGCCTCGGCTCGATCGGTATCTCGCTGCAAGCCGACGGCACGCTGCAGGTGGATAGCGCGGCGCTCACCAACGCATTGCAGAACAACTCGTCGACGGTGGCCTCGCTGTTCAATTCGACCAACGGCATCGGCGCGCAGTTAAGCACCAGCATCACCAATTTCACGAAGACAGGCGGCATGATCGACGTGCGGACCACCGCGCTGAACTCCGACCTGAAGAGCATCCAGACACAACAGACGAGCCTGAACGACTACATTGCGCAGCTGACGAGCCAATACTCGGCGCAGTTCACGGCGCTCAACACGTTGATGGCGACGATGAACAACAACTCGCAGTACCTGACGCAATTGTTCGGCGGCACGAATAGCGCCGGCGCACTCGCGACCAACAAGTAACGTCACGGAGAACGCACATGGAGTCCTCTGCCCTGATCGGGAAAGTGCTGGCGCTGACCGGCGAGATCGAGCAAGCGGCCGCGCTGGCCGACTGGCCCGAAGCCGCGCGGCTCGCCGAAATCCGCTCGCCGCTGATCATGTCGCTTGACGCGCAGCAGGTGCAAGGCTCGCTCGACGTGATCCGTTCGATCGTCGCGCGCGACGCGGCCCTTTACGCCAATGCGCAAACCACGCAAGTGGAATTGCAGGCCGAATTCACGGCCGCGATGCGCCGCGCAAGCGCCGTCGACAAGTATCAGAAAACGGCGTTGCTGTAAGCCGATAAGCGGCGCAAAGACGCCTTAACCGTATAACCAACAACAACTGCGCACCGGAGTAAAGCTGCGCTCGCTGCACCCTCGCCCGCCTTGCGCGGGCGTTTCTTTTTGTGCGTCGTAATCAGGTGAATTGGTGGCCATTTTGCCGTCACTTCCACCCTTCACGGCGCGAATTCGGACTTGATAATCCAACGTACAGCTTCCTCGTGCGAGCATCATGTCCATCCAATTCCAGTTCCCGACGTCCCAGCCTCTCACTCCTGAACAGCAGCGCGCTCAGGACATCGCTCTCGTCATGCAGAGCGCCATCGAGCAATATCACAAGGGTGAGATCGACGACGCGCGCGCGCTGTTCGAAGCCATTCTCGAGGCCATGCCGGAGCATCCGGACGCGAACTACAACCTCGGCGTGATCAAGGTCCAGACGAACCGCGCCGCCGAAGCCGTTCCGCACTTCGAAGTCGCGCTAGGCGTGAGACCGTCCAACGGACAGTATTGGGTCGCCTATATCAATGCGCTGTTCGAAAGCAATCAGTTAGCAGCCGCATGGACCGCGGTGGAGCTGGCACAACAGCAGGGCGTTCAAGGCCCCGCGATGAATAGCCTGATTCATCAGTTGGCGCAGCCGGAAAAGCGGATGGAAATCAAAGTCAATGCGCATCCGGACGCTGTGCAAGACGTCAATCTGGTCATCGGCGAAGCGGCCGAGGAGCCGGCAAAAATCGCGCGCGTACCGTTGAGCGCGGCTCAGCATCGTGCAGCATCGGCCGCGGAGATTCAAAAGCACAACGCGCTGGTGCACAAGGGCAATTTCCCGGAAGCCATCAAGCTCGCTCGCAAGCTGACCGCTCGCTACCCGAAAGACATCCAGTGTTGGCGTGCGCTCTCCATTTCCCTTCACAAGAACAATCAATTCCGCGAAGTACTCGAAGCGTCGCGCAAAGGCGTGGAGCTGGATCCCACTGACATGATTTGCCGCTTACTGCTCGCCGATACATCGCGCCACACCGGCGCGCTGGACGAAGCCGAACGGCACGCACGGCAACTTATCGCCATTGCGCCGGATCACGCAGAGGCACATCGGATTCTCGGCGTCACGCTGGTCGCGCTTGGACGGCGCGCCGAGGCGATTGCGTCATGCATGCGAGCCGCACAGCTTGCACCGCGCTCGGCTTCTGTACACAGTTCGCTGGGCAACGTGTATCTCGGCATCGGCGCTATCGCGGAAGCCGAAGCCGCGCTGCGCACCGCGCTTGAAATCGAGCCTGCCAATAGCAACGCACGCACGAATTTGCTGTTCTGCCTGACGCACAGCAATACGATCAGCAAGGCCGCGTTCCTTAAGGAACACAGGGTATTCGGGGAAATGCACGACGTTCCCGCCATCGTTGCGAGCCGCCGTTACACCAATCGACGTGATCCCGAGCGCAAGCTGCGCATCGCTTTCGTTTCCGGCGACTTTTGCAATCATGCGGCGGCTTACTATCTTCTGCCCGTCGTGCAGCATTTGACCCATGACCCCGAGCTATCGCTTCACTTCTATTACACCTTTGGGGTGAATGACCACCTTACCGAGAAGCTTCGCGCACACGCCGACTCGTGGCACGCGGTGGCCGATCTTGGCGATGCGGCGCTGAGCAGGAAGATTGCCGATGACGGAATCGATATTGTCATTGATCTTTCGGGGCATACGGCGCATTCGCGAATCATTGCACTCGCGCACAAGCCGGCGCCTATTCAGGCGTCGTGGATCGGCTATCCAGCCACCACCGGAATGACCGCATTCGATTACTACCTGTCGGATCGGTTCATCACGCCTCCCGCGCAATTCGAGGATCAGTTCGTCGAAAAACTGGCGCTGCTGCCCGCGATCGCTCCGTTCATGCCGCCGCCAAACTGCCCGCCCGTGAATGCGTTGCCCGCACTTCATAAAGGCTATGTCACGTACGGCAGCTTCAACCGGCTGAACAAGCTGAGTCAGGAAGTTATCGCACTCTGGAGCGTCATTCTGCGCGCCGAACCGTCCTCGCGAATGGTGATTGGCGCGATCTCGAGCAAGCTGGACGAGCCGACATATCTGGAATGGTTCGCCGCCGAAGGCATCACCGCCGACCGGCTGACGTTTTGCCCGCGCGGGTCGCTGCCTCTTTACATGCAGCAGCACCACCAGGTTGACCTCTGCCTCGATACGTTCCCCTACACGGGCTCGACCACGACGCTCAACGCGCTATGGATGGGTGTCCCAACGATCACGATGCCCGGCATATCGATGCCGAGCCGCGGAGGCGCCTGCTGGCTCGAGCACGTTGGGCTCGAACAGTTCATCGTGCGCGACAAGGAAGAATTTGTCCGCAAGAGTCTCGAGTTGACTCGCGATCTGGACGCGCTCAACGAACTTCGAATCGGCATGCGCGAGCGCTGCCTGAACTCCGTTCCATTCCAGCCGGAGAAGGTCGCGGCGGGTCTGTCGATTGCGCTGCGCACCATGTGGAAGCGTTGGTGCGCGGACCAAACGCCTACCGCCTTCGAAGCGACCTTGCCGGCTGACTGGTCCCCGTCGCCTGCTGCGCTTTCGACGGACGCGGTGATCTAACGAGCCGCGCGCTGCACCTACTAGCGAAGAACCCAATCATGAACGCAAGCCTGCCTGCTGAAGCTGTTTCGGCGCTGACAGAAGAAACCATCTTTGTCACGCAACCTTATCTGTCGCCGCTTGACGAGTTCATTCCGTATCTTCGCGAGATCTGGGACAGCAAGGTGCTGACTAACGGCGGCCCGTTTCACCAACGGCTCGAGGCGGCGCTCGAGGAGTATCTCGGCGTCGACCACCTTGCGCTGTTTTCGAACGGCACGCTGGGTCTCGTTACTGCATTGCAGGCGCTGCGCATTACGGGCGAGGTGATCACGACGCCCTATTCTTTCGTGGCAACTGCGCATTCGCTGCTCTGGAACGGCATCAAGCCCGTTTTCGTCGACGTCGATCCGCACACGCTGAACATGGACCCGCGAAAGATCGAGGCCGCCATCACGCCGCAGACTACGGCGATCCTGCCGGTGCATTGCTATGGTTATCCTTGCGACACCGAAGCCATTCAGAAGATCGCCGACAACTACAACCTCAAGGTCATCTACGACGCGGCTCACGCATTTGGTGTGCGCACGGGCGGCGGCAGCGTTCTTCGCCACGGCGATCTCTCCGTTCTAAGTTTTCACGCGACGAAGATCTTCAACACATTCGAAGGCGGCGCGATCATTTGCCCGGATGCAAAGACCAAACAGCGGGTCAACCACCTGAAGAACTTCGGTTTCGTCGATGAGACGACGGTGGTCGCGCCCGGCATTAACGGCAAGATGAGCGAAGTCAATGCCGCGTTCGGCCTTTTGCAATTGAAGAATATCGATGAAGCATTAGCCAGTCGACGCGATATCGCTTCCCAGTACTGCGCACTGCTTTCCGATGTGCCAGGCATCCGTTGCCTGCCGGCCTGCGACAGCCCCATTGCGAATCGCGCTTACTTCCCGATTCTCGTCGAAGACGATTTTCCGTGCAGTCGCGACGCGCTGTTCGAGAGATTGCGTCAGCACAAGATCATCGTGCGCCGCTATTTTTATCCGCTGATCTCGGATTTCCCCATGTATCGCGGTCTCGTCAGCGCCAACCCTGCCAACCTTCCGGTCGCAGCCGATGCGGCGAGGAAAGTGCTGTGTCTGCCGATTTACCCCGGTCTTTCCACTGCGAACGTGGAACGGATCGTCGATATCATCAAGACGTATTAAAAGCAGCACGCTCTCTTGCGAACTTCAGATACAAAAAAGCACTCGACGCGTGACATGCGTCGAGTGCTCTTTGTTTGTGTCAGGAAAGAAGCCCGCTAGTAATTACAAGGTCTGCTGAGACTGCTCACGCACAGTCGCCAGTTCGGCGGCTTTCGCCCGCTGAAGCTCACCGAGTACTTCGAGCGCACGACCCTCGTCCGCCGTGAGATCGACAACGAACGCATCGTTATTGTCTTTGATCCACTGCAGCGACATGTCCCACCATGCCAGCTCCAGCAAGCGCTCCCGTACTTTTTCCGAGAAGCGGAAACGCACCAGCCGCGCCGGCGAGCCCGCATAGATACCATACGGTTCGCTGCGGAAGTTCGGCGGTATCAGCGAGCGCGCACCGATAACGCATCCACTTTCGATGACGCTGCCGCCCAGGAATACAGCCTCGTCGCCGATCCACACATCGTTATGAATAACGGTGTCAGCGTATTGCGGCATCATTGCATTGGTGAGACCGTTGCCGTAGATGCTGAACATGGTCGTCGATATGGTCTTCGTTTCATGCTGGGCGTTCAGAATGAACTTGAGCCCCATACCGCCTGCGACGTTCTTTCCAATCACCAGCTTCTGCGCATGGCCGTCGTATCTGGCGACCGAACCCACGCCGAGAACACTGCATCGGCCGATATGAAACACTCCGTCGGAGGCCTCTTCATCCAGCCAGTTCCTGAAGAACTTGTTAGGGATGGTCGAGAAAGCCCCGTCCCGGTAGCCGATCACAATGAAATGCTTCGATAGAGGATGAGTCGGCACGACGCCGATGCTGTCATCCGACGTAACAACGTTCATATAAATCCAGTGCGTGTTGCGGTTTAGTGCACGATGACTTTATTGCCGCATGGAACTGCCGGGCAAGTTGTAGACAGGGTGAACGTGGTGCGGCCTGCATTCACAGATAGCGGGCCCCGGCAACCCTGTCGCGCACCTTCCTGGCGGGACTGCCGTAGACGACCGAATAGGGCTCGACGTCCCTCAGAACGGTAGCTCCCGCGCCAACGATGCTGTGCTCCCCGACGTTGATGCCGTGGCGAAGCACTGCGCCGATGCTAATGGCGGAATACGCACCGATCCGGCAGTTGCCACCCGTTATCGCTCCGGGCGCCAGGCTCGAAAACTCGTCCATCACAGAGTCGTGATCCAGCGACGAGTTCGTGTTCAGAATACAGAACTGGCCTACGCGGCAGTCGGGATTAACGACCGCTCCAGCCATCACTACACTGCCCGCCCCGACCGTTGTGCCGCGACCAATCGTGGCCCGCGGATGAATGGCATTCATGAACTGCAGTTGGGGGCAAAGCGCTCCGACCTTCGCCGCCACTTTCGAGCGGACGACGTTGTCGCCGATTGCAATGATGGTGCCTTGCAGATCGTGTTCAGCCACGAGACGGGGAAGATCGGCTTCGCCGCCTAGCACTGGATAGTCGAGCGTCCGTTCACCAACGTTGCGGTATGCGTCGATTAACCCGGCAATGCTGTGCTTTCCTTCCTGCTCGACAATATCGATGACGACTTTTGCATGGCCGCCCGATCCGACGATGACAATGTGGCTCATACCCGCCTCCGCGGACTTGCTCGACTGGTTCCCTGCCGCTTGATGCATCGACAACATGCGCGAAGAATGCGCCGCGCAACGGTGATTTCGTCGGCGGCGCTTGTCGAGACCCATGTCGCAATGGTTTGTGAAATTATGCCGTCGTCCCGCATCGCGCGATTCCGGGAGTTGGCGAGAGAAAAGCCGTTAGATCGATGTATTGGGCGGGAGCATCGCCGCGGCTTGTGATTCGCCGGCGACGTGGCTCGAACGCCTAACGGCTTAGCGTGATCGCCAGATAAGCGGCGTACAGCGCGCCGCAGACCAGCAGCGCCCACACGGGCGCGCCGCGCTCGCGGGCGTTGAGCCGCAGCCAGCCCGCCGCGACCAGTGTGATGACGATGCCCGTCACCACCTCGATGCGCGGCGTCCACGGCGTCAGCAGAATGCCGATAGCGGGCAACAAGGTGCCCTGAAACACCATCGCGCCCGTGATGTTGCCGAACGCGAGTGTGTCCTTGCCGCGGCGAATCCACAGGATGCTGTTGACCTTCTCCGGCAACTCCGTGGCGATCGGAATGATCAGCAGCGACAGCAGCAGCGGCGATACGCCGACCACCACGGACACGCCCCGCACGCCGTGGATGAAACCCTCGGCGCCCCACACGAGCAGCGCGACCGCGATCAGCAGTTGGACGGCGATCGTCGCGAGGTTGGTCGGCACGCCGAGGCGCGCGAGCATCATCTTGCCGGGCGCTTCCGTGCCGTGGCCTGCATCGACGAGATCGTTCGACGCGCGGAAAGTCGCCACGACATAGGCGACATACACGCCGACGAGCGCGACGCTGAACAACGCGCGCACGATGCGCTGCTCATGCGGCACATACATGGCCGCGGCGGCCAGCAGGAAGGCAAAGAGGAAATAGTTGAGATCGCGAGTGAAGCCCGAACGCTCCGGCGCGACGCGTCCGCCGACGCCGCGCGAGCGCAGCACGGCGAGCGTCATCAGAAAGGTGGACAGCGTGGACAGCATCAACGGTGCGCCGAGAATCGCGCCCACGCCGATCTCCTCGTTGACGGCACGATCGCTCGTCCCGCCGACAATCGCTATCAGCGGCACGAGCGTCTCGGGCAACGCGGTGCCGACTGCAGCGAACAACGAGCCGGTCACGCCTTCGGATATCTTAAGCCGCTCGCCGAGATGTTCGAGCGCGTTGGTGAAAAGCTCGGCCGCCACGAGGATGACGACCAGCATGATGGCCAGTTCGATGAGAAGACCGGTCATGCGCGGCTCCGTGCATCGAAGGGATTGACGTGATCGACGTGATGGACCGAAAACGTGCGGCGCGGCAGATCGCGCGACAGCAAGTTGAGCAGAAGACGAGGAGATTGAACAGCGCGGGATTTCACAGCGGCTCCGAGGTCGGACGTAAGACGAACCATGACGCACCGCGACCCGTCCGACCAGAACGAAGCAGTGCGCCAATGGTCTCGCCAAACCGACCCGGTCGAACGCGCCATGACCCGCAGGCCAAGTATGTTGACGCGCTCTCCTTCAGGCGATGCCGCGATGCGTGAAGGAAGGCTACTCCCCAGTGACCCGGGGATTTTAGCGGGAGTGGGCGGAGGCAACAAGCCTTCGCAAAGAAGCTTGTTGACTGTGTTCGCCGTGAGCCGAGCTTTTACTGCGTGCCAAGTGTGGTGTCCATGCAGCTTGCGCAGCGGTCTGTTTTCTTGCCGCGCGCAAGCTCATCGAGTCATTAATTGAAGTGATACTGGACGCCTACCGTGAAGCTATTGTTTGTTCTCTTCGTGCCGTCGTGATGGCTCGAGTCCGTGGTCCATTCGGCGACCGCGCTGACATGCTCCGCGAACTTGTAGTCCACGCCGAGGCCCCAATGGAACCGCGTATCGGGGTCGTCGCCCGTAAAGCCGGCGCGAATGTACGGCATGAACTGGTTAAACGGCATGCCGAATTTGGCGTCGATTCCGGCGTCCTTGAAGGTGGTGGAGCCGTGGTGCAAATCCGCGAAAGCCTCGGCTCCTACCACGAACCGCTGCACGTCGAAGTTGTATCCGGCGGTGAAGCCCGGAAACACCGTGTTATGCGACGCCTTGTTGAATGCGCCCGATGCATCCGAATTATTGACGCCTAGCTTGAAACCAACATAAGGACCGGCGAACTGGCTTGCGCCCGCTTGCGGCGCCGCTTGTGCGCAAGGAATCTGCGAAAGAAGAACCACCGATGCCGCGAGAATTGATCTGGTTATTTTGTGCATGAATTGCAAATAAAGCTCTTAGTCCGGCGAGTGATCTCGCAATGCCTGTCGCACTGGAATGCGAAAGGGTCGGCGTAGGCCGACGCGCAACTATTCCCATATCGATGGGAATTGCATAGGCAGCGCGCGGCGATTCAGCGAATGGATGAGAACGATCTGAAATTTCAGCGAAGAGGTGAGGCGGGGGCTACGAGGCGTGTGGGTGGGGCAGCGCGTTGGGCGAGTTGCAGTTGTTTTGGCGGTTTGTCGATGGTACTGCGGGACCACGTTTTCGAGCACGACGGCCGGATCTGCTCCGCCTCAGGTCTACGAAACGTCTCTCCACGCACGACCGGAGACTGAGTACGCCAAGGTCCCGTACCCGCTGGGTCCTGTATGATCCTACGCGACTCGCGTGCAACAACCCGGAACCCGGGCGCCCCAGGCAGCCTTCCGATAGCTTGCAAATAGATAGTTGCTCTATTGCTATGTCGAAAATACCGCTGCTACGAACCGCCCTGCCGCCGATCTGAACCAAAGTCGTTTTGATTGCTCCCGGCGTGTGGGAACCCTCGGACCAAGTCCGGGATAATCTAAGCTGGATATCCTGCCGTTGATTTCCTTCAGGTCACTGCACAGCATCGAGGTATAGGTCTCACGGATGCTGAAGTGAAGTCCGCTTGTTGAATGGTAATGGAATGAAACGCATTCTAATAGTGAAAGTCACCTCCTTAGGTGACCTGGTACATGGTCAGCCCGTGGTGGCCGACCTGCATCGCGCCTTTCCTGGCGTCAAGATTGACTGGGCCGCCGATGCGTCCTTCGCCGATGTTCCACGCTGGAATGCGGGCATCGACCGCGTGCTGTGCGCGCCATTGCGGGGCTTCAAGAGAAACCGCTCCGGGGCCGAGCTCAAGGCGATTTTTACATCGATATCTGAACTGCGACGCGAAAAATACGACATCGTTCTCGATCTTCAGGGCGTCTACAAAAGCGCGATAATTTCTTTCCTTGCGCGCTCGCGCCGGCGTCTAGGCTATCGTTCGGCAGACCTCGGCGAGAGCGGCGCCGCCTTTGCTTACACTGGCCGCTTCGCGCCACGTGAAGATCTCAATGCGTGGGACGGCTTGCGCCGCACTGTCGCCGACGCATTCGGCTACGAGGTGAGCGGGGCACCGCGCTTCGACCTGTCAATTCCCAGGTCTGCCGATCCTTCCGTCAAGCCAGAAGAACAGCGGTACGCGATGCTGTTCCATGCCACTTCGAGCGATGTAAAGAAGTGGCCGACGGCTCACTGGGTTGCCATTGGCCGCTCGCTTGTCGAGCGCGGCATTACCCCCCTTCTGCCGTGGGGTTCAGCCCGCGAGGAACAGGAGGCCATCGCAATTGCGAAGGACGTGAGGGGCTCCCGTATACTGCCGCGGATGTCTATCTTGCAGGTCGCGCAGTACGTCGATGCCGCCACGCTCATCGTCGGGACAGATACCGGCTTCGTGCATCTCGCAAGCGCACTCGGCAAGCCCACGGTCATGATCTTCACTGCAACAGCACGGCGTTATTTTGGCGTCGACGTGCCTGGCGTATCGGTGTCCGTTGGTGACGACGGGCGCCCACCCTCGGTAACGGAAGTCCTGGACGCCATTGCTTCGCTGGAGCCTTTGCCTTGAAGATATTGCTGACCAATTTTCACTATGGGCGCGGCGGAGGTCACGATACGTACATCCTGGCGATTGCCAAGGGGCTTTCCAGGCGGCATCAGATATTTGTGGCTGCGCCCTCGAGTAGCAGGCTATTCGAAAAGGCCAGCAAGCTCGAACACGTGACGACACTGCCGCTTGAATTCCCAGCCAAGCTGAAAGACGCCGGCCGCATGATTTCAGCGTGGCGCGCATTGCGCTCGCTGCTGGAGAAAGAACGCTTTGATGTTGTGCACGTCAACGGCTCCCCAGACCATCGCCTGGTGGTATTCAGCCTGATGTGCTTCAGGGGCCGCAAGCCACGCATTGTATTGACCAAACACAACTCCATCGCCATCAAGAGTGACTTCGTCACGAAGATCAGAGCCCGCGCGACAGATGATGTCATTGCCGTATCCGATTCGACTGCGAGCCTTGTGCGCGATTCGGTATATCGACACTGCTCGCTTATCACCATCAAGAATGGTGTGGACACCGACGACTTCAAGCCGTCGGACGCGGCCGAGATCGCCGCGGCGCGTAAGTCGCTGCTCGGCGAATCGAAAGCCGACAAACTTGTGCTCGGGACCGTGACAGGCTTCGACTGGTACAAGGGCACCATGGACGTGATCGCCGCAGTGAGCGCGTTGCCGCCATCGCTACGTGAAAAGATTGCAGTCGTGGTTGTCGGAACGGAGCCGAGCGCAGAGCAGTGGCAGGTTATTGATTCGGTGGGTATGCGCAGCCAGCTCGAAGTCGCGGGTTTCGTGGAAGACGTGAAGCCCTATATCCGGGCGTTCGATATCGGCTTCGTCACGTCATATGCGGTGGAGACTGTGTCGTTTGCCTGCCGCGAGATGATGGCGATGGGCAAGCCTGTGATAGTGTCGAGCTACAGCGGTCTGCCGGAGAACGTTCGTGATGGCGTCGACGGCTGGGTCGTCCCGCCGCACGACCCCGATTCGTTAACTCGGGCGCTGAAAGGAATTCTCGAGCGGGGCGATCGCCTGGCGGACATGGGAAAGATGGCGCGAGCAAAGGCAGTCGACGAGTTTTCTCAAGAGCTGTTTGTCGACAGGACGGAGATGGTCTACCGACTAAGCCAGTCGTAATAGGTCCATTCGCAATGGTCGCTGTCGGCCCGACCTGATGCGATCGGTCAAACGGGCTCCAGCCGCTCTTATCTAATATGCCAAAACAGGTTATTCACATATTCAACGGATTCCAGAATCCGCACGGCGGCAGCGAACAGGAGACGCTCAACCTCGCTCACCTGCTTGGCAAGCAAAGCGAAGTGAGACTGTGGTCGACATCGTCGCGCAGTTCGCCCGAACTGAGGGAAAAGTTCGGAATCACCCCTCTCGGCATTGCACCGAGGCACCGCCCGAACGGAGGCACCTATGTCTTCGTCGGAGCACACTGGCGCAACACGGTATGGCCGTATCTCGCCGCAGTGCCACAACGTCTGATCTACGTGTTCAACACGTTCCATCCGAAGATACTGACGCTGACATCGAAGCATCCGCCCTTGCTGCGCTGGCCGAAGACGGAGTACGTGTTCATCTCCGAATTCCAGAAAAAGCTGGTAGGCGTGGATGGCGTGGTGCATCCATCGCCGATTGACATCGACCTGTTCGCGACGGTAGGTGGTGTGGCACGCAATCGGCCGGTGATAGGGCGTCTGAGCCGCGACACCAACGACAAGCATAACGACGAAGACCTGGTGCTGTATCGTGAATGGTCTGCTCAAGGGGTCGGTGTAAGGCTGCAGGGTGCTACTTGTCTGCGCAACGCGCTCGGGGAGAACACAGGTATCGAGCTTCTTCCCGAGGGAGCTACGCCAGCCGCGGATTTTCTGCGCTCTCTCGACGTCTTCTATTACCGGACAGGGTCTCACGTCGAAACATTCGGCCGGGTCGTGCTCGAGGCAATGGCCTGCGGCCTTCCGGTGGTATGCCATCGGAACGGCGGCTACGCCGATTCGATCCGGCACGGCGAGAACGGCTTTCTCTTCGACACGACCGAACAGGCGCGGCAGATTGTGGGCGCGCTGCTAGCCGATCCGGCACTGCGTACGTCCGTGGGACAGCGGGCCCGACAAACCGTCGAATCGATGTACTCGAAAGAGGCCCTGGAGCTTCGTGCTGCGTTTTATCGTCAGGCGCCGGGCCAGGACTAGTCAGACCCCGGAATGCACTGTAAATACGGATCATCACTTGCAGGGTCATAGGGAGCGGTCCAGGCTCCGCACCTTTGAGTAAAGCGAGGGGTATCGCATGGACACGGCGCACAACCAGCAGGTAGCGTGCAAGTGCCGTCCAGCGATTGCCATTTCGGCACGGGATGAGAAACGAATGAATATGAAAGCGATGCTGTCAGAAAAGAGCCTCCGGCCCAAAACTGAGTCGTACCAGTTGTTCCTCGCGAGGACGTTTGCACTTGTTACTCTGTGCGCCGTACCCATTTCCACGGCCGGAGTCAATCTCGGTTCCGGCCTGGTACTGCTGTTTGCGCTGCTGTCTCCCGAAGTGTGGAGGGCATGCGGGAAAATCCGCACATCGCCCACGAGCATCGTCGCGCTGATCCTCTTCGTTGCGCTCGCTCTTAGCATGGCCTATACGTCGGCGAGCAATGACGAGGCTTTCAACTTTCTCCTGAAGTACCGAAAACTGTTGCTGCTGCCTATGCTGTTCCTGGTTTTCTACGGCAGCGACCGATTAAAGTGGTGCCGCGTGGCCATATGGGCGTTGTTCTCGGCGCTAACGCTGACCATGCTGCTCACCTACACGAACTTTTTCGGCTGGACGGCAATCGGACCGCTGCACGGTAACGATCCGATTACGAAGCCCTGGGTCTTCAAGGACCACATATCGGCGGGCCTGATGATGGCGTTTCTGGCCTATCTGTCGATGGCTCTCGCGACAGCTTCGCCCAAAGGCATCGGACAGTGGCTCCTGCGCCTCGTCGCCCTGCTCGCGCTCGTCAACGTGCTGTTCGTGCTACAGGGACGCACCGGGCAGGTCGTAGCGATCGCCTACATGGCAGTTTATGTCGTCGTTCAACTAATGAAGTTCAAGCATCAGGGCAAACGGACGCGCTGGATAACGACCGCCGCGAGCGTCATGCTGTGCATGTGTCTGGTGGTCTATTCCTTCACGGCAAAGAACTCACGCCTTGCCGAAACCCAACAGGAAATCACACAGTTCGAGGTCTACAACAAGAACACGTCGATGGGCGTGCGGCTCGAGTTTTATCAGCGCAGCCTGGAGCTGATTCTGCATCGGCCGATTGCCGGATACGGCGTCGGTAGCGTTCGAACCGAATTCGAACGGCTCGCGAAGAACAGCTCTGGTGGGCGTGCCGCGATGGCCAGCAACCCGCACAACGAGTTTTTCCTGATGGGCGTACAGCTCGGAATGGTGGGAGTGGCCCTGTTCGCCTGGCTCCTGATCGCGATCGCGCGGGAAAGCTTGCGTCTGGACACACTTGCGCGCACGGTCGTCTACGGTTACCTGTTCGCCTTCGTCATTGGCTGTTTCGCGAACTCGTTGCTGCTCAACTTCACAGAAGGCAATCTGTTCATCTTCCTGATCGGCATCCTGCTTGCGAGCGGCCCGCGGCGGGAGGACACAAACGGGTCGGCCGAAAGGACGCCTAAAGCCGCCGACTAGTGTGGTCAAGTTTGGAGGGGCGAAAGGACAATGTGCGTTGAATATGCTGGCTGGCCACAGCCGCGGGTGGGCTTCTGCTGGCCGGGCTGCCGACGCACCTGGCCGACATGGCGCATGTAGCTATAGCCGATGATGGCGTCAGCGATACCGCAGTTAGCTGCGATTTAGCCTGGAATTCGGAGAGGGAGTAAACAGGTAGATCGTCGTAACCCTCGTGAGGGTTGGTGCGCCCGGCTGGGATCGAACCAGCAACCCCTGCCTTCGGAGGGCAGTACTCTATCCATTGAGCTACGGGCGCTTCGACTTGACAGCGCGGCAACCAGAAGAACGGCTGCGGCGCCAAAGCGAGACCGAAAGGATACCCGGTTTCGGCCATACCGTCCACCGGACGGCCTCCGCGGCCGTTTCTCGCGCCATCCCCGGCAGATTCACGCGCCACCCCAACGCGTCCGCTCCAGTTCGCACGATGCGGGTAAACGCCTGCTGAACAGCGCGCCGCGCCTCTCGCCGCCGTCGAAAGCTTCCGTCTATAATCGTCCGTGGCTGATCAAGAACAAGAAGTTGCCGTCGCGCTGTACCGCTCACATACCCACGGAGACGAGACAAGCATGAGCGAAGCACCACACGGAGCCCCGATTAAAACCCCAGGACAGCTCATCGCCGCGGTCATCGCCGGGTTTGCTGTGCCGATCATCATCATCGTTCTGCTGGCTTACTACGTCGACAATTCGACGCGCACCGGCGCGGGCACCGACAGTCTCTCCGAAGCCGAAGTCACCGCCCGCATCAAACCACTCGCCCAGGTCGACGTTCGCGACGCCAACGCGCCGCGCGTCTACAAGACGGGCGAGGAAGTCTACAAGGCGGTCTGCTCGGCGTGTCACGCGTCGGGTGCGGCGGGCGCGCCGAAATTCACCAACACGGCCGACTGGGCGCCGCGCATCTCGCAGGGCTTCGACACGCTGCTGCATACGGCTCTCGCCGGCAAAGGCGGAATGCCCCCGCGCGGCGGCACGAGTCCCGACGATTACAGCGACTTCGAAATCGCCCGCGCGGTTGCGTACATGGCGAACAACTCAGGCGCGAGCTTCCCTGAACCGGCGCAACCGGCATCAGGTGCCGCGGCGGCGCCCGCTGCGACGGCTGCGGCCGCGGCTTCCGGTGCGGCGGCAGGCGGCGCGTCCGATGCAGGCGCGGCTCAGGCTGCCGCCGCGATGGCCGCGATGGCAAGCGTTCCGCAAACCGCCGCGGCGCCCGCAGCGGGCGCGACGCAAAGCGCTGATGCATCGCAAGCGGGCAAGGCCTTGTATCAGCAGGTTTGCCAGGCATGTCACGCGGCCGGCGTGCTCAACGCACCGAAGTTCGGCGACAAGGAAGCGTGGGCGCCGCGCCTGAAGGAGCCGATGGACACCGTCTACAACTACGCGCTGCACGGCAAGGGCGCGATGCCGCCGAAAGGTGGATCGAGTGCGTCGGATGCGGACGTGAAGGCCGCCGTCGATTACATGGTGAGCAGCGTGAAGTAACGCACCGAACAGCTTCGCGGCTTTTGCCGCGCCACGAAAATCCCTGCACCGCGTGCGCCTACGCGGGCAGGGATTTTTTCATGCCGTGAAGCTGTTCAAAACCAAACGCTCAAGCCTCGGCGTCCGCGGCGGGACGGCTGAACGCCTCGACGAATGCGAGCCTCGGCGCACTGCGCGCATGCCCCGCAAAACGCGCGTGCAACTCGGCGGGCGCGAGCCACGGATAACTCAAGCCTTCCTGCAACGCTTCGAGTAACGCGCCATCGGCATCGGGCACGACGTCCATGCGCGCGATGTGGATATGAAAGCGGCTCACGGCGGGCGTGTCGTCGAAAGTCCATCGATACACGCCGTGCCCCACGCGCAATGCGCCGGCCGCCGGTTCGCGCATCAGCACGAGCCAGGGCAGCGGGTCGATCGCGCCGTCGCGCACCGTCAGCGAGTCGCACACGTAATACGTGCGGCATTGCGTGTAAGTCGCGCCGAAATCGGTGACGAGCGTTTTCGTGATCGCGTCGCGCCCGAGCGTGCGCGCGGGAAACGCGATCGTCGACGTGGCGAGTGAAATGGTGAGCTCTGCATCGGACGCGAATGCGTCGGCCATGCGCTGCGGGCGCGTATTGTCTTTTGCGTCGATGTAGGCTTCGAGCGCGCGAATGTAAGGCGCGTGCGGCGGCAAGGTCATGCGGGCGGTCTCCGGTTGGCATGCTCGAAGGCGCGCGAGTAATGCGTCTAACGCGACCAACTAGCCGCGCCACTGTAGCGCGCGCATCCGCGAAACCAGCCGAAGCACCTTTGCTCAGCGTGGTCTTGCGGACTCACGATAGCAAGCCACGCCGCGCGTCATGGCTTCTGCAACAGCGCCTTCAAGCTCGCGAGCCGGTCTTTCGGCGACATCGGCGCTTCTTCGGGCGTCGGCGGCGGGGCATCGTCGAGCAGCATCTCGGGGATGAACCGCGACGGCTCGCAGACCACCGTCTCTCGCGCGCGCTTGCGCTTCTTGCACCAGTTCAGATGCAGGCTGCGCTGCGCGCGCGTGATCGCCACATACATCAGACGGCGCTCTTCCTCGATGCGTCCGTCGTCGATCGGCTCGTCGTCCGCGCCGCCGCGATGCGGCATGATGCCTTCCTCGACGCCCACCAGAAACACATGCGGATACTCGAGGCCCTTCGACGCGTGCACCGTCGAAAGCCTGACCGCGTCGGGATCTTCTTCGCGGCCTTCCAGCATCGACATCAAAGCGACCGTCTGGATCAAACCGAGCAGATTCTTGCCGGTATCGGCGAGACCGTCGGCCGTGTCGTAACCGGTAGCTTCCCCATTCGCCGACCCAGCCGACCCCGGATCGCCCGGCTCAGCCTTCGTGCCCTTGCGCTTTAACCATTCGATGAACTCGAGCACGTTCTGCCACTTCGCCTGTGCCTGGCGTTCGTCGAATGCATCGTAGAGATACGCTTCGTAGTGGATCGCGTCCATCAACTCGTCGAGCAGCGTGCCGGCCGCATCTTTTTCGGCGCGGTCGGTGAGGCGCTGCATGAAGTCGCAGAACGCGCGCATCGGTTCGATCTGACGCGGCGACAGGCGCGCCTCGATGCCGCCCATGTACACGGCCTCGAACAGCGACACCTTCGCCTGGCCCGCGAACGATCCGAGCGCTTCGAGCGTCGTATTGCCGACGCCACGCCGCGGCGTGGTGATCGCGCGGATGAACGCGGGGTCGTCGTTCGCATTGGCGATCAGGCGCAGATATGCGCAGATGTCCTTGATCTCGGCCTTATCGAAAAACGACTGACCGCCCGACAGCACATACGGAATCCGCTCGCGGCGCAGCACCTGTTCGAAGATGCGCGCCTGGAAATTGCCGCGATACAGAATCGCGTAATCGCGGAAATTGGCACGCCGCTCGAACTTGTGCGCCGACAGACGAAACACGACGGATTCCGCTTCGTGCTCTTCGTCGTTGCACGGCGTGACCGTGATCGAATCGCCCATGCCGTGCTCGGACCACAGCTTCTTTTCGAAGAGCTTCGGATTGTTGGCGATCACATTGTTCGCGGCCGTGAGAATGCGCACCGTCGAACGATAATTCTGCTCGAGCTTGATCACATGCAGCTTCGGAAAATCCTTGCCGAGCTGCGCGAGATTTTCGAGCGTCGCGCCGCGCCAGCCGTAGATCGCCTGGTCGTCGTCGCCGACCGCCGTGAACGCAGCGCGCGGGCCGGCGAGCTGCTTCAGCAATTCATACTGGCACGCGTTGGTGTCCTGATACTCGTCGATCAGCAAATAACGCAGCTTGTTTTGCCAGCGGTCGCGCACCTGCTCGTTCTTCGCGAAGAGTTCGGCGGGCAAGCGGATCAGATCGTCGAAATCGACCGCCTGATACGCGTGCAGCGTCGCCACATAGTTGCGATAGACGATCGCGGCCTGATGCTCGTCTTCGTTCGCGGCAATCGCCATCGCCTCGTCGGGCATGATCAGGCCGTTCTTCCACAACGAAATGATCGACTGGATCTTGCGGATAAAGCCCTTGTCCGTCGAGCCGACCTGTTCCTGGATCATGCCGAAGCAGTCGTCGGAATCCATGATCGAGAACTGCGGCTTCAGGCCGACGTGCTCGGCTTCCTGCCGCAGAATCTGCACGCCGAGCGAGTGGAACGTGCAAACAGTCAACTGATTGACGGGCACCTTGCGGCCTTCCTTGCCGGGCGTCGTGAGCGTCTTGCCCTCGAGCAGCTTGCCCACGCGCTCGCGCATTTCCGCGGCGGCCTTATTGGTGAACGTGACGGCCGCGATGTGGCGCGGCTCGAAGCCCTTCGCGTCGATCAGGTGCGCGATTTTCTGCGTGATCACGCGCGTCTTGCCGCTGCCTGCGCCGGCGAGCACGAGACACGGCCCGTCGAGATAACGGACCGCTTCACTTTGAGCGGGATTGAGGCCTGCGGACATCGTCTGTAGATGGGGTGTTGCGGTTGAAATGCGGCTGCGAGGACGCGGCTATGAAAGGCGCGGCCCTCGGGGAAACGCGCCGTTAAAAGCGGCGCTCACGGCGCCGCGGCACAGTCTTGCAGCGAGTCGCGAAGCGAGCGGAGTGGCCGCCCGGCGCGCGCTGCGGCATACGCGCCGCGCGTGATCTGAAGCCGGTCGACGCGCCCAGGTTCGCGCGAGAGGAGCGATGCTAACACGGATGAAATCGGCGGATAAATTCGGCCGACGAATCGCATCGGGCACACGGCCGCCATCAGCCAGCGCGAAAATCGCACGCGATCCGCCGACGCTCCGTCGCCGCGCGCCCATGCCACAATGACGGCGTTGCGCGCCGCCGCCGCGGTGGCAAAGCGGCGCGCCGTTTTTGCAGGAAGACACGCATGTCCGCATCGCTGAAAATGGGATTGATGGGTTACGGGTTCGCCGGCGCGACCTTTCATGCGCCGGTGATCGCGCACTGCGGCCGCGCGAGCGTCGCGGCTATCGCCACCGGCAAGCCGGAGACCGCGCTCGCCGACTATCCGCACGCGAAAGTCGTCGCCGACCTCGACGCGCTGCTTGCGCTCGACGACATCGACTGCGTCGTGATCGCCACGCCGAACGACACGCACTTCGACCTCGCGCGCCGCACGCTGGAAGCGGGCAAGCACGTCGTCGTCGACAAACCGGTGACGCTCACCGCCGCAGACGCGCACACGCTCGCCAACATCGCGCTCGCGCGGGGCAAGCTGTTCGTGCCGTTTCACAACCGCCGCTGGGACGGCGATTTTCTGACCGTGCGCGATCTGCTCGCGAGCGCCGAGTTGGGGCGCGTCACGCACTATGAATCGCATTTCGACCGCTTCCGGCCCGAAGTGCGCCAGCGTTGGCGCGAGGAAGCGTCGCGCGGCGGCGGTCTGCTGTTCGACCTCGGGCCGCATCTGATCGACCAGGCGCTCGCGCTGTTCGGCGCGCCGCAGACCGTGGCGGCAACGGTGCGCACGCATCGCGATCAGGCGAGCGCACCCGACTACGTGCATATCCAGTTGGGCTACGGCGCGTTCGAAGTCGTGCTGCATGCAAGCGCGCTGACGGCGATCGTCGCGCCGCGCTTCGTCATTCACGGCACGCGCGGCAGCTACGTGAAATACGGGCTCGACACGCAAGAGGACCAGTTGAAAGCGGGCCTGCGTCCGGGCGACGAGGGCTTCGCCGCCGGCAACGCGGCAGGCACGCTGCGGGTGCTCGACGGCGATCGCGAAGCAGAGCGGGAAGTGCCGACGCGCAATGGCGATTACGCGGGCTTCTATATCGCGCTCGCCGACGCGATTCAACATGGCGTGAAGTTCCCCGTGAGCCCGCAAGACGCCGTCGATGTGATGACGATCATCGAACTCGCGGCGCGCAGTTCCGACGAAGGCATCCGCTTGCCGTTCGAACGCATTCGTTAAACGCCCAGGCCGGCGCGAAGCGAAGCATCTCGCACCTCGCGCCGGCAAACCTCGACAGGCGACAGGCAAGCGACCGGCAGCCGACTGACAAAACCGCAAGCAATATAACGTTACAAATCGGCCGGCCTTTGGGGTCAGCGTGAGCGAGCCGTGATCCGTTGCTACGTGGGTAGCATCGCAAAACGACAACGACTTCACGGAGAGTCCATGCCACGTATCATCCGCGCGCTCGCCGCATGCGCATTGCTCAGTTCCCTCGCCGCCTGTGTGGTCGCGCCGCAGCCCGAACCGGCGCCGCGCCCGAACCCGCAGCAGATTGCCGACAAGCGGCTGCGTCAGGTCGACGGCCGCATCGACAACCTGAGCCGCCGTATCGACAATCGCGTGAATCAGGGCTATTACCCGCCGCCGCAAGGGGGCGAACTGCATCATCGGCTCGACGTGATTCGGCGTGAAGCGCACGACATGGCCGCGCAGCACGGCGGCGGTCTGTCCGCCGACGAACAGCGCGTGCTCAACGAGGAACTCGACGGCGCGGCGCGCGCGATCGGCGAATGACGGCGAGCCGGCGCAACATGCCGGCCCGAAGCCGGCCCTAAAGCGCGGCGCACCAGCCCTTCGGCGGACACGCCCTTTATTTGACAAGCCTCCGGGCCTCGCGTACATTCGCCGCACGCGTCGGGAGAGCGCGCTGGCCGCTGAATTCGCAGGCCGCGCCGCCGAAGGGGCACACCCGGAAACTCTCAGGCAAAAGGACCGACCGCGTCGAAAAACTCGCGCCCACGTAACAGCCAGGCAATACGCTGGCAAACATCAAGGCGCGGTTTTTCGCACTCTGGAGAGCGGCAGTAGCCGTCTGCGTCGCACACGCCGCGCAGACCTTGGCAAGCTGCCCACCGAAGGGGCGCGCGTTCACCGTGGCGAATCCATATCGCCACGGCAGCGCAATCTCTCAGGTATCGAGGACAGAGGGGCCATGCAGCACCACGCTCGCCGCTAAAGGCGCGAGGCGCGGCGCCGCATGGCCTTTTTTGTTTCGCGAGACGCCCGAGGCCCCATGACCGAACTCAAACACACTCCGCTCAACGCCACCCATCGCGCGCTGAATGCCCGCATGGTCGATTTCGGCGGCTGGGACATGCCCGTCAACTACGGCTCGCAGATCGACGAACACCGCGCGGTGCGCACCGACGCGGGCATGTTCGACGTCTCGCACATGTGCGTCGTCGATTTCACCGGCGAGCGCGTGCGTGCGTTCTTCGAATACGCGCTGGCCAACAACGTCGGCAAGCTGCAAACACCGGGCCGCGCGCTCTACTCGTGCATGCTGAACCCCGACGGCGGCGTGATCGACGATCTGATCGTCTATTACTTCGGCGAAGATCATTTCCGCGTGGTCGTCAACGCGGGCACCGCCGATAAAGACATCGCGTGGTTCAATCAACTGAACGAAGGCGGCTTCGGCCTGACGATCACGCCGCGCCGCGATCTCGCGATCGTCGCCGTGCAAGGTCCGAACGCACGTGAGAAGGTCTGGCAGACGGCGCCCTCCCTCCGCGCCGCCACTGAGGCGCTGAAGCCCTTCAACGCCGCGCGCATCGAAGCCGCGCCGTTCGGCGAACTGACCGTCGCCCGCACCGGCTACACCGGCGAAGACGGCTTCGAGATCATCGTTCCTGCGGACCACGTGGTTGCGCTGTGGAACGCGCTGCAAGCGCAAGGCGTGCGCCCGGCAGGTCTCGGCGCGCGCGACACGCTGCGCCTCGAAGCCGGCATGAATCTGTACGGCCAGGACATGGACGACAACACCTCGCCGCTCGACGCCGGTCTCGCGTGGACGGTCGACCTCGCTTCGCCGCGCGAATTCGTCGGCAAAAGCAGGCTCGAACTGGACGGCTCGAAGGCCGCATTCGTCGGCCTGATCTTGCGCAAGGAAAACGGCAAGGCCGCAGGCGTGCTGCGCGCGCATCAGAAGGTCGTCACGCCGCACGGCGAAGGCGAAATCACCAGCGGCACATTTTCTCCGACGATGCAGGAATCGATCGCCTTCGCGCGCGTGCCGCAAGGCGTGCAGCCGGGCGATATCGTCCACGTGCAGATTCGCGACAAATCCGTTCCTGCAAGCGTGGTAAAACTGCCGTTCGTGCGCAACGGCAAAGTGCTCGCGGCGGCCTGAGCCTCCGCAAGCCACCGGCGCGCGCGTCCCTTATCCAGTCACTACCGAATCACACCGCATAGGAGCATCCGATGAGCATCCCGGCCGATCTGAAATACACCGAATCGCACGAATGGGTCCGCACCGAAGCGGACGGCACGCTGACGGTCGGCATTACCGACCATGCGCAGGAAGCGCTCGGCGACATCGTCTTCTTCGAAGTCCAGGAACTGGGCAAGACCGTGACCGCCGGCGACACGGTCGCGGTGATCGAATCGGTGAAAGCCGCGTCGGACATTTACGCGCCGGTCTCGGGCGAAGTGATCGAAGCGAACAGCGCCGTGTCCGACTCGCCGGATTCGGTCAACAGCACGCCGTACGAAAGCTGGCTCTTCAAGATCAAGCCGGCCGCGGACGCCACGCTCGACCGTCTGATCGACGCCGACGCGTACACGAAGTCGATCGGCGCCTGATTCACCTCTCGTCTAACCGTCAGGTGCGGCGCGCCCTTCGCGCAAGGACAGCCGCACCGCCAGGAACACCATGAAGCTCGAACACCCGGATCGTCTGATGAACCGCACTCCTCTCTCGCTTGCCGCGCTCGAAGTGCATGACGCCTTCGCCGAACGGCACATCGGCCCGGATGCGGCCGACCAGCAGGCCATGCTCGAAGCGTTGGGCTTCGCGTCGCGCGCCGCGCTGATCGACGCCGTCATTCCGAAGACGATCCGCCGCACCGAGCCGCTGCCGCTCGGTCCGTTCACGCAACCGAAAAGCGAAGCGGAAGCGCTCGCCGCATTGCGCGAACTCGCGGACAGGAACCAGGTGTTCCGCTCGTACATCGGGCAGGGTTATTACAACGCGCACACGCCGACGGTGATTCTGCGCAACGTGCTCGAAAATCCGGCCTGGTACACGGCGTACACGCCGTATCAGCCGGAAATCTCGCAAGGCCGACTCGAAGCGCTGCTCAACTTCCAGCAGATGGTGATCGATCTGACGGGGCTCGCGATTTCGAACGCGTCGCTGCTCGACGAAGCCACCGCCGCAGCCGAAGCGATGACGCTGCTGCAACGCGTCGGCAAGCCGAAGTCGAACGTGTTCTATGTCGCCGACGACGTGTTGCCGCAAACCGTCGAAGTGATAAAGACGCGCGCAACCCCGGTCGGCATCGAAGTGAAAGTCGGCCCCGCAGATGAAGCCGCGAATGCGAACGCATTCGGCGTGCTGCTGCAATATCCGGGCGTGAACGGCGATGTGCGCGACTACCGCGCGCTCACCGAAGCGATCCATGCAGCGGGCGGCCACGTGGTGGTCGCCGCCGATCTGCTCGCGCTGACCGTGCTGACGCCGCCGGGCGAGTGGGGCGCGGACGTGGCTGTCGGCAACACGCAGCGCTTTGGCGTGCCGGTTGGCTTCGGCGGTCCGCACGCGGCGTATCTCGCCGTGCGCGATGAATTCAAGCGTCAGATGCCGGGCCGTCTCGTCGGCGTGACCGTCGACGCGCAAGGCAATCCCGCGCTGCGTCTCGCGCTGCAAACGCGCGAACAACATATCCGCCGCGAGAAGGCGACGTCGAACGTGTGTACCGCGCAAGCGCTGCTCGCGATCATGGCGAGCATGTACGCGGTTTATCACGGCCCGCGCGGCCTGAAGACCATCGCGTTGCGCGTGAACCGCATCGCCGCATTGCTCGCGGAAGGCGCGAAGCAGCTCGGCTACACGCTCGTCAACGAAACGTTCTTCGACACGCTCACGTTCGACGCCGGCGCGCGCACGCAGGCGCTGCACGACGCGGCCAACGCGAAGCGCATCAACCTGCGCCGCGTGAGCGATACGCAAGTCGGCGTGTCCTTCGACGAAACGACCACGCGCGCCGATCTCGCCGATCTGCTCGCGGTGTTCGCGCAAGCCGCGGGCGCGCGCGATGTCCCGCAAGTCGACGCGCTCGACTCTGCGCTGACCGCGTCGAACACCGCATCGGTGCCGGCATCGCTCGAACGGACGAGCGCGTACCTCACGCACCACGTGTTCAACCGTCATCATTCGGAAACGGAAATGCTGCGTTATTTGCGCAGCCTGTCGGACAAGGACCTCGCGCTCGACCGTTCGATGATTCCGCTCGGCTCGTGCACGATGAAGCTGAACGCGACCTCGGAAATGCTGCCGGTCACGTGGCCCGAGTTCGGTCAGATTCATCCGTTCGCGCCCGCTGAGCAAACCGTCGGCTACCGCGAAATGATCGATCAGCTCGAAGCGATGCTGGTCGCGGCAACCGGCTATGCAGCGGTGTCGCTGCAGCCGAATGCCGGCTCGCAAGGCGAGTACGCGGGCCTGCTGATTATTCACGCGTACCACGCGTCGCGCGGCGAAGCGCATCGCAATGTCTGCCTGATTCCGGCTTCGGCGCACGGCACGAACCCGGCGTCGGCGCAAATGGCGGGCATGCAGGTCGTGGTGGTTGCGTGCGACGCGCAAGGCAACGTCGACATCGAAGATCTGAAGAAGAAAGCCGATCAGCACGCCGACAAACTCGCGGCGATCATGATTACGTATCCGTCGACGCACGGCGTATTCGAGGCGAACGTGCGCGAAATCTGCGAGATCGTGCATGCGCGCGGCGGCCAGGTGTATGTGGACGGCGCGAACATGAACGCGATGGTCGGCCTGACGGCGCCGGGTCAATTCGGCGGCGACGTCTCGCACCTGAATCTGCACAAGACGTTCTGCATTCCGCACGGCGGCGGCGGACCGGGCGTCGGTCCGGTCGCGGTCGGCGCGCATCTCGCGCAGTTCCTGCCGAATCAGATTTCGTCGGGCTATGAACGCGCGCCGAACGGCATCGGCGCTGTGTCGGGCGCACCGTACGGCTCGGCGTCGATCCTGCCGATCTCGTGGATGTACATCGCGATGATGGGCGCGAAAAACCTGACCGCCGCGACCGAAACCGCGATCCTCAATGCGAACTACGTCGCGAAGAAACTCGCGCCGCATTATCCGGTGCTGTATTCGGGCCCCGGCGGACTCGTCGCACACGAATGCATTCTGGATTTGCGTCCGATCAAGGAAACGAGCGGCATCACCGTCGACGACGTCGCGAAGCGCCTCGCCGACTACGGCTTCCATGCGCCGACCATGAGCTTCCCGGTGCCGGGCACGCTGATGGTCGAGCCGACCGAATCGGAATCGAAGGAAGAGCTCGACCGTTTCATCGAAGCGATGATTGCGATCCGCGAGGAAATTCGCGCGGTGGAAGAAGGCCATTCGGACCGCGAAGATAATCCGCTGAAGCACGCACCGCACACGGCCGCAGTCGTGATCGCCGACGACTGGAAGCACACGTATGCGCGCGAAACGGCGGCGTATCCGCTGCCCACGTTGATCGCGAAGAAGTACTGGCCGCCGGTCGGCCGCGCGGACAACGTGTATGGCGATCGCAACCTGTTCTGCTCCTGCGTGCCGGTCGCCGATTACGAGTAAGCGTTGCCTTCGGCGCGCGTTACCCGTGCTGATAGACGGGCGGCGCGCGCTTCTGTCGCTTCAGGCCGCAAACGGCTAACATCACACACCAAATCAGCCCAACGAGGAGTTTCGCATGGTGCGAAAGGTGCGATTGATGCAAAGCCTGGCCAAAGCGACGCGCATCCATATGCGGCGGCAAGCGGGCGCCATGCTGTTCGCCGGCGCCGCCGTGTTGCTGCCGCTGCGGCACGCGCACGCCGCAATGAATTTTTGCGCGGCGCCCGCGTGGCAAACCAGCGAGCGCACGAACGCCGATCCCGGCGTGAAGGCGTTGGTGAGCAATGTGCAGGCGCATCTGAACGACCGGCCGCACGCGCAGGCCAAGCTGCACACCGAAGGCACGCTGCCGCACGAGGGCATCTACGATCAGAGCGTCGAGGCGGAAAAAGATCTGGACTTGCTGCGCGACGCCGCGCTCGCGTGGCGCGCAACGAGCGACGACCGCTATCTCAAGCTCGTCGATCGCTTGCTGTACGCGTGGGTCACGACTTATCAGCCGAGCTTCAATCCCATCGACGAAACGCATTTCGAAGGGCTGATTCTCGCGTATGACATGACCGCGAGCGCGCTGCCCGTGAAAACGCGCAATGCGTCGATGGCGTTTCTGACGAAGCTCGCGAACGGCTATATCGCGCAGATCGACGAGCAGCCGCGTCCATTGAAAGGCAATTACCGGAACAACTGGCAAAGCCACCGGATCAAACTGATTGCAATGGCCGCTTTCACGCTCGACAACCGCAAGATGATCAACGCGGCGCAGCGTCTCTTTGTCGAGCATGTCGGCGACAACATCGAGCCGGATGGTTCGACCGTCGATTTCGCCGAACGTGATGCGCTGCACTACGTCACTTACGATCTGCAGCCGCTGGTCACGGCCGCTGTTGCGGCGCGCCGCCACAACCGCAACTGGCTGCCGGAGAAGGGCGCGAACGGCGCGTCGCTGCAAGCTGCGCTCAACTGGCTCGCGCCGTATGCGGCCGGCAGCAAGACGCACGAGGAATTCGTGCATTCGAGCGTCGCCTTCGACGCCAAACGTCGCGAAGCCGGCTTGCCCGGCTACTCGGGTCAATGGGACCCGAAGAACGCGACGGAGCTCTTTCATCTGGCGGCGCGTCTCGACGGACGCTATACGCCGATCGCGCTGCAGCTTGCAGCAACGCCGCCCGCATGGCTTGCCGTGTGTTTGCCGATGCCGGCGCGCTAAACCAACATTTCATCAGCAGGGAGCAGTCAATGGCAGTCAGTGTGTTCGATCTCTTCAAAATCGGCATCGGTCCGTCGAGCTCGCATACGGTCGGGCCGATGCGCGCGGCGCTGATGTTCGCGCAAGGGCTCGAACGCGACGGGCTCCTTGCGAACACGGCCTCGGTGAAGGTCGATCTGTACGGCTCGCTCGGCGCGACGGGCAAAGGTCACGGCACGGATCGCGGCGTGATGCTCGGTCTGATGGGCGACGCGCCCGACACAGTGAATCCCGACACGATTGCAGAGCGGCTCGAAGCCGTGCGCAGCACCCGCAAGCTGGCATTGCTCGGCACGCATGAAATCCCGTTCGTTCAGAAGGACCACATTTCGTTTTACCGCCAGGCGCTGCCCGAACATCCGAACGGACTCAAGCTGCGCGCGTTCGACGCGAACGGCGAGACGTTGCGCGAATCGACGTATCTGTCGGTAGGCGGTGGATTTGTCGTGACGGCCGGCGCGCCGAACACGAAAGTGCTGGCTGCCGTCGATCAATTGCCGCACTCGTTTCGCAGCGGCAACGAGTTGCTCGCGCTGTGCGAATCGACCGGTAAAAGCATTGCGCAATTGATGTGGGACAACGAGCGCGTCTGGCATACCGAAGAAGAAACGCGCGCGGGCCTGCTGAAGATCTGGAACGTGATGCAGTCGTGCGTGTCGCGTGGTTGCGGCATCAACAATCCCGACGCGGACGGCAATTTGCCGGGCCCGTTCCAGGTGAAGCGCCGCGCACCGCAGTTGTATCGTGCGCTGTCGGGCAACCCTGAACTGGCGTTGCGCGATCCGCTTTCGATGGTCGACTGGATCAACCTGTATGCGATCGCCGTCAACGAGGAAAACGCCGCGGGAGGGCGCGTCGTCACCGCGCCGACCAACGGCGCGGCGGGCATCATCCCGGCCGTGCTGCATTACTACACGCGCTTCATGCCCGGCTCCAATGAGCAGGGCGTGATCGACTTCCTGATGACGGCGGCGGCTATCGGCATTCTGTACAAGCTGAACGCGTCCATCTCCGGCGCCGAAGTGGGGTGCCAGGGCGAAGTGGGCGTCGCGTGCTCGATGGCCGCGGGCGCGCTCGCTGCGGTAATGGGCGGCACGCCGAGGCAGGTCGAGAACGCGGCCGAGATCGGCATGGAACACAATCTCGGGCTCACGTGCGATCCGGTCGGCGGCATGGTGCAGATTCCGTGCATCGAGCGCAATGCAATGGCATCGGTGAAAGCGGTCAACGCGGCGCGCATGGCGTTGCGCGGCGACGGCAGTCACTACGTGTCGCTCGATTCGGTCATCAAGACCATGCGCGAGACCGGCGCGGATATGAAGACGAAGTACAAGGAAACCTCGCGCGGCGGTTTGGCGGTGAATATCGTCGAGTGTTGATGGGCGATTCGATGATCGCGGCGTATCGAAACGCGGGCTCTTCGGCCCGCGTTTTTGTTTGCGCATTCGCGGGGCCATGTCCGCGGCGTGACCATGCATTGCGCTGCGCCGTGACACTGCACACGCTGTCGGCGTAAGCTGTCGGGGCTCACTTGCACTCACTGCACTCACCGCACTCACTGCCTGGAGGCCCCATCGCAATGTCGCTGCCGAATGCTCCCGTTTCCGATTCTGCCGCCGCTCGAACGACCGGCGCGCGCCTCGTCGTCGATGCGTTGCTCACGCACGGTGTCGAGCGCGTTTTCTGTGTGCCCGGCGAGAGCTTTCTCGCGGTGCTCGACTCACTGCACGACGAGACCACGCGCATTCAGACGATTGTCTGCCGCCATGAAGCGGCGGCCGCGAACATGGCCGAAGCGGTCGGCAAGCTGACCGGCCGGCCAGGCGTCGCGCTCGTCACGCGGGGACCCGGCGCGACGCATGCGTCCATCGGCGTACACACCGCGTTTCAGGACTCGACGCCGATGATTCTGCTGATCGGCCAATGCGCGCGCGAGCATCTCGACCGCGAAGCGTTTCAGGAGATCGACTATCGGCGCATGTTCGGTCAGATGGCGAAATGGGTCGCGCAGATCGACGATCCGAAGCGCATTCCCGAGTATCTGAGTCACGCGTTTCACACGGCGACATCCGGGCGTCCTGGACCTGTCGTGCTGTCCTTGCCCGAAGACGTGCTGAGCGATGCATGCGACGCCGTGCCCGGCGCGCCGGCTTATCAGCGAGTGGCGGCGTCGCCGTCGGCGGCACAGATCGACAGGCTTCGCGAACTGCTCGAGCGCGCGCAACGGCCGATGGTCATTGCGGGCGGCAGCGGCTGGACGCCCGGCGCATGCGCGGACCTGCAACGCTTTGTCGAGAACTGGCAGTTGCCGGTTGGCCTCGCGTTCCGCTTCCAGGACACGCTCGATAACGAGCATCCGAACTATGCCGGCGATGTCGGGCTCGGCATCAATCCGGCACTCGCGCAGCGTATCCGCGATGCCGATCTGCTGCTCGTGCTCGGGCCGCGACTCGGCGAGGCGACGACGAATGGCTACACGCTGCTCGACATTCCGAAGACCAAGCAGACGCTGGTTCACGTTCATCAGGGCGCGGAAGAGTTGGGACGCGTTTATGCGGCCGATCTGCCGATCGTCTCCGGCATGCCGGAACTGACGGCGGCGCTGGCGGCCTTGAAGCCGTCGGCCGAAACACTCGCATGGAGCGGCGCGGCGGACGAAGCGCATCGCGCGTATCTGGAGTGGCGCAAGCCTCGCCCGATTCCCGGCGATGTGCAGATGGGCGAAGTCATTCAACAGTTGCGCGCGCATCTTCCTGACGACGCGATCCTGACCAACGGCGCAGGCAATTACGCGACGTGGCTGCATCGGCACTTTTCGTATCGGCACTACCGCTCGCAACTTGCACCGACGAGCGGCGCGATGGGCTACGGCGTGCCTGCGGCGATCGCGGCGAAGTCGCTCTATCCGCAACGCGCGGTGGTCGCGCTGGCCGGCGACGGCTGCTTCATGATGGCTGCGCAGGAACTCGCGACGGCGATGCAATACGACTTGCATGTGCTTTTCATTGTCGTGAACAACGGGCACTTCGGCACGATCCGCATGCATCAGGAACGGCACTATCCGAACCGCGTGCATGGCACCGGGCTCACGAATCCCGACTTCGCGGCATTCGCGCGATCGTTCGGCGCACACGGCGAAACGGTGGAACGTACCGAAGATTTTCTCCCGGCGTTGCAGCGTTCATTGGAAGCGAAGCGCGCGGCGGTAATCGAGATTCGCATGCCGCAGGAAGCGAGTACGCCAGGCGCGACGCTCGAGCAGATTCGGGAGCAGGGGAGGAAGTTGCGCGGGGAATAGAGAAAGGCCCCGCCTGTAACCCATAAAAAAACCCCGCCGAAGCGGGGTTCTCACAACGTCACAGCAAGCTGCAAAAAGTAGCTTACTTGCCGCCCACGCTTTGCAGCGTCGTCCACTTGCCGTCGACAACCTTGTACAGCGTGATGCCGCCGTTCTTCAGGTCACCCTTCGCATCGTACGAAAGGTTCGACGACGTCACAGCCGGCATCGACGTCTGGGCCAGCACCGGCAGGTACTTCGCCGGATCGGTCGAATTCGCCTTCTTCATCGCGGCGAACATCGCCATTGCGCCGTCGTATGCGTACGGCGAGTACGTTTGCACGTCTTCGTTGAAACGCTTCTTGTACTTCGCGACGTAGTCCTTGCCGCCCGGCATTTCTTCCAGCGGCAGGCCGGCGAGCGATGCCACCGTGCCGTTCGCCGCGTCGCCCGCGATCTTGATGAACGTCGGCGTGTGGACCATTTCGCCGCCCATCAGCGGCGCCTTGATGCCGAGCGCCTTCATCTGCTTGACCATCGGCGCTGCTTGCGAATCGGCGCCGCCGTAATAGATCAGATCCGGGCTGACCGACTTCACCTTGGTCAGGATCGACTTGAAGTCCACGGCCTTGTCGTTCGTGAATTCGCGATCGACGATCGTGCCGCCCGCAGCCTTCGCCGCCTTCTCGAACTGATCGGCGAGACCCTGGCCGTAGGCCGTGCGGTCGTCGATGATCACGATCTTCTTCACGCCCAGCGTCTTGACCGCGAACGCGCCGGCAACCGAACCTTGCTGCGTGTCGGACGTCATCATGCGGAAGGTGGTCTTGAAGCCTTGCTGCGTGTACTCAGGTGCCGTCGCCATCGCGATTTCGGGGATGCCCGCGTTCGCGTAGATGCGCGATGCCGGGATCGTCGTGCCCGAGTTGAAGTGGCCGAGCATGCCCTTGATGCCGTCGTCCACGAGCTTCTGCGCGACGGTCGTGCCGGTGCGCGGGTCAGCCTGGTCGTCGGCGGCGTCGAGCACGAAGCGAACCTGCTTGCCGCCGATCACCGGCTTCGTCGCGTTCATGTCTTCGACAGCCAGCGTGATGCCGTTCTGGAAGTCCTTGCCGTAGTGCGCCTGCGCGCCCGTCATCGGGCCGGCGAAACCGACCTTCACGTCTTCCGTCGATTGAGCGTTGGCCGTCCCCGCCACCGACATCGCCGCAGCCAGCGCTGCGCCTGCCAGCAGTGTCATCTTGTGTTGCATATCTTCTCCTTGGTACCAGGTGTGGATGGAGCGGTTTCCGGGATCGCCGTTACCGCTTCCGTTTTGATGACCGCCCCCAAATCCTGGCGCTTCGCACCAGGCCCCCCGAGGGGGTGCAAGAAAACTTGGGGCGGCCCGGCGTTTTCCTGCGCGATCGATGAGGTTCGCTCAACCGATCGTCATCAAATTCGCATTACCGCCGGCGGCTGCCGTATTCACGCTGACCGAGCGCTCCGTCAACAGACGTTCGAGCGCGTAGTCTTCGTCGCCGTTTTCGAGCGCGCGTGACGCGACGCCTTGCACCGATACGATCGGTCCCGGGCGCTTCGCCACTTCCTTCACGAGCGTGAGCAGTTCGTCGCTATCGCCTTCGAACAGGACCGCGTCGAACGGCGTGTCGGCATTCTTGCGCACGCTCGCATGAGACTTCAGCGACGCCGGCAGTTGCGCGACCAATTGTTCACCAGCGGCGCCTTCGAACAGCGCACGATTTCCCGTAGCCAGCACGGCCGCGAACTGCACGCGCGCGCCGCTTGCGGTCGACGCGATGCACAGCACCGTGCCGCGTGCGCCCAGCGTGTACGTGTTGCGCTCGCCGGTCGGCCCGGTCAGCACCGCCGTTGCACCGGCCGGCATATGCGACAGATAACCGTCGCAGCGCGCCGCCAGTTGCGGCTCGCGTTCGGCGATCAGCCAGTCGCGCAGCGCGGTCAACGCGGTCAGCGCGGCCGACGGATTGTCGCTGTTTTCCGGGCGTTGCGGTACATCGGCGACGAGCGCCTGCGCGAGCGAGTTCGGCAAACCAGCGGGGCGCTTCGCGAGCAAGCGCTGCAAATACAGCGCGCCGCCGGCCTTCGGACCCGTGCCCGACAAACCTTCGCCGCCGAACGGCTGCACGCCGACCACCGCGCCGATCACGTTGCGGTTCACGTAGATGTTGCCGACATGCGCGCGGCCGATCACATGCGCGATGGTTTCGTCGATTCGCGTATGGATGCCGAGCGTCAGCCCGTAACCCGTCGCGCGGATCTGTTCGAGCAGGGCGTCGAGTTGGCTGCGGCGATAACGCACCACATGCAGCACCGGGCCGAACACTTCGCGCTTCAATTCGTCGATGCTGTCGAGCTCGATCAGCGTCGGCGGGACGAACGTGCCTTGCGCGCAATTTTCCGGCAACGGTAGTTGTTCGACCTTGCGGCCTTTTTCGCGCATCGCGGCGATGTGCGCGTCGATGCCACGCTTCGCTTCCACGTCGATCACAGGGCCGACGTCGGTCGACAGCCGATCGGGATTGCCGACCGTCAGCTCACGCATGGCGCCCGTCAGCATTTCGAGCGTGCGGTCCGCGACGTCGTCCTGCAAGCACAGCACGCGCAGCGCGGAGCAACGTTGGCCGGCCGAATCGAACGACGACTGCATCACGTCCGCCACCACCTGTTCCGCGAGCGCCGACGAATCGACGATCATCGCGTTCTGACCGCCCGTTTCGGCGATCAGCGGAATCGGCTTGCCTTCGGGATCGAGGCGGCTCGACAGCGTCTTGTTGATGAGACGCGCGACTTCCGTCGAGCCGGTGAACATCACGGCACGCGTGCGCGCATCGGCGACGAGTGCGGCGCCGACCGTTTCGCCGTCGCCCGGAAGAAGCTGGACGGCGCCCGCAGGCACGCCTGCTTCCCGCAGAATCCGCACGGCTTGCGCGGCGATCAGCGGCGTTTGCTCAGCGGGCTTCGCGAGCACCGTGTTGCCGGCTGCGAGCGCGGCGGCGACCTGACCCATGAAAATCGCCAGCGGAAAATTCCACGGGCTGATACAGACAACCGGCCCGAGCGGACGATGCGTGTCGTTCGAAAACTCGCTGCGAATCTGCGTCGAGTAGTAGCGCAGGAAGTCAATGGCTTCGCGAATCTCCGACACCGCGTTCGCGAGCGACTTGCCTGCTTCGCGCACGACGAGACCCATCAGCGTATGCATCTGCGCTTCGAGCAGATCGGCGGCGCGCGCGAGGCAATCGGCGCGCGCTTCGACGGGCGTCGCCTGCCAGATCGGCGCGGCGGCGACCGCGTGCGCCAACGCGGCGCTCACGTGTTCCGCGCTCGCTTCGACCACCGTGCCGACCAGATCGCGATGATCCGCGGGATTGCGCACGTCGCGTGTGTTGCCCAACGCGATCTGATCGTCGGCGAGCATCGGCGCGGCGCGCCACGGATGATTCGCGCTCGCCAGCAGCGCCGAAGACAGCGACGCCAGACGATGCTCATTCGACAGATCAAGGCCCATCGAATTGAGACGCTCGGCGCCATACAGATTGCGCGGCAGCGGAATTTTCGCGTGCGGCGCGCCGAGCGGGACGATCTTCGACGCTTCTTCGACCGGATCGGCGATCAGGTCATCAATCGCGACGTTTTCATCGGCGATACGATTCACGAACGACGTGTTCGCGCCGTTCTCGAGCAGACGGCGCACAAGATACGCGAGCAGCGTTTCATGCGTGCCGACCGGCGCGTAGACGCGGCACGGACGATTCAGCTTGCCTGCCGAAACCGGACCCGTCACTTCCTCGTACAGCGGCTCGCCCATGCCGTGCAGGCACTGGAACTCGTACTGGCCGGGATAGTAGTTGTTGCCCGCGAGGTGATAGATCGCCGACAGCGTGTGCGCGTTGTGCGTGGCGAACTGCGGATAGACCGCGTCGGGTGCGCCGAGCAGCTTCTTCGCGCACGCGAGATACGACACATCCGTATAGATTTTGCGCGTGTAGACCGGATAGCCTTCGAGGCCGTCCACTTGTGCGCGCTTGATTTCGGTGTCCCAGTACGCGCCCTTCACGAGGCGCACCATGATCCGGTGACGGCTGCGGCGCGCGAGGTCGACAATGTATTCGATCACGAACGGGCAGCGCTTCTGATACGCCTGCACCACGAAGCCGATGCCGTTCCAGCCGGCCAATTCGGGATCGAAGCACAGCGCTTCGAGCAGATCGAGCGAGATCTCCAGACGGTCGGCTTCTTCCGCGTCGATGTTCAGGCCGATGTCGTAGCGGCGCGCGAGAATCGCGAGCGAACGCACACGCGGCAGCAGCTCGCTCATCGTGCGCTCCTGCTGCGAGCGCGAGTACCGCGGATGCAGCGCCGACAGCTTGATCGAAATGCCCGGCCCTTCGTAGATGCCGCGGCCGCCCGCCGCCTTGCCGATCGCGTGAATCGCCTGCTCGTACGACGCGTAGTAGCGCTGCGCGTCGGCCTCGGTCGTGGCCGCTTCGCCGAGCATGTCGTACGAGTAGCGGAAACCGCGCGCTTCGTACTTGCGGCTGTTCGCCAGTGCTTCGGAAATGTTCTCGCCGGTGACGAACTGCTCGCCCATCAGGCGCATCGCCATGTCGACGCCCTTGCGGATCAGCGGCTCGCCGCCCTTGCCGATCAGACGCGTGAGCGCCGACGACAAGCTCGTCTCGCTGTTGGTCGTCACGAGCTTGCCGGTAATCATCAAGCCCCAGGTCGCGGCGTTGACGAACATCGACGGAGCCTGGCCGACGTGCGATTTCCAGTCGCCCTTGCTGATCTTGTCGCGAATCAGCGCGTCGCGCGTGGCGCGGTCGGGAATGCGCAGCAGTGCTTCGGCGAGGCACATCAGCGCGACGCCTTCCTGGCTCGACAGCGAGAATTCGTGGATCAGTCCTTCGACGCCGCCACCCTTGCTCTTGCCGCGCAGCGTTTCGACGAGCTTGCCGGCGAGCGCCTGCACGTCGCCGGCGAGCTTGGCGGGCAGACGCGCCTGGCCGAGCAGGAACGGCACGCATTCCGGCTCCGGCCGACGGTAAGCCGCGGTGATCGCCGCGCGCAACACCGATTGCGGCTGCACGTTCTGCGCGAACTCCAGGAACGGATGCGCGGCGCCGTCTTCGTCATGCTCGACCGCCGCGCCGTCGCCCATCTCGGCCGAACCGGCCGCGCCCGACAGTTCCGGCGGCAATTGGCCTTGTTCGATCTTTTCGAGGTACGCGAAGATCGCCTGCTTGATCAGCCAGTGCGGAGTGCGTTCGAGGCGCGTAGCGGCATCTCTCAGCCGGGAACGCAGGAGGTCGTCGACCTTGACGCCAAGGGTGGTGCTAGCCATGTTTCCTTCTTCGGAGACCAGACGAAATGCTGGTGAAAGACTAAAAGTTGGCCGAATCGTACCCCTCTCAATAAAAAGGTGCAACCGCTGCGCCGGATTGGTTGCACCCGAGCGAAACCCTTATTCGACGCGGGTTTGCGGGCGGTGGCGCCGCAGCCGGCGAGCGCGGTAAGGATCGGTATTTTCCCTGGCGTCATTTCTTTTGCATCAGCCCTTATCAAACCGGACGGCGCGCCGTTAAAGAAGTCATAGCCGGCGCGACGCGATGGCGCGCCAACAACAACGGCACGGGGTTAAGGACAGCGAAATGGAAAAGTGGCTGGTCGTATTGGGCATCTGGGCGATGTGCGCAACCTGCGCTGTGCTGTTTATTCGCGGCGCCACGGGCGCGTCAGGCAAGCGCGAGCCTGCTGAAGGACGCGCGTCCGCCGGCGACGCGCAGGCTGCGTTGAACGATTGAGCGAGCGCTCACTGCGCGGCGCGAGCGCAACGCGCCGGTGAGTGGCCGGAGCCGGAAGGCGAACGTGAAGAAGCGAACACCGTGAGAGTCACCATGCTTTGTTCCAGCGACTACAGATCTTCCGCGCGATATCGGCAACTGGCGGCGCGTGGCGCGCCGGTTTCGTCGCGGGCATCGGCGGTATTGGGGACGCGCACAGCCACGCGGGTCGCCGCTGCGGCTCCGGCGCCCGCGGCGAGCTATTCGAATACGGTGCGAGCACGCGCCCGCACGGCGCGCAGCCGGTGTCGACACTGACGGTTGAGTCCGTCGCGCCTTGGGCTCAGATGTCGAGCGGATCGACTTCGAGGCTCCAGCGCAGCACGCCCTTCAAACCGCGCAGCAACGGCTGCCACGCGCGCAGCGTGGCCTGCAGCGCGGCGCGCGACGCGCTCTCGATAAGCAATTGCGCGCGATGCACGTGCATCACCTTGACGATGGTGAGCGGCACCGCGTCATAGACGGTCACGCGCTCGGCCGCCGGAATCCCGGCGAGTTCGGCGGCGGCCTGCTGGAGAAAGGCAAGCGCGGCTTCGAGCGTGCGGCCCTCGGCGCGCAGCAGCGCCTGATAGACGAACGGCGGCAAGTGGGCGTCGCGCCGCTCGGCCAGCGTCGAATTGGCGAAGCCGACGTAATCGTGGCGCCCAAGCGCGTGATAAAGCGCGTGCCGCGGATAACGCGTCTGCACCAGCACCTCGCCGGGCAAGCCGGCGCGGCCGGCTCGGCCGCTGACCTGCATCAGTTGCGCAAACAGGCGTTCGCTCGCGCGGAAGTCGTGCGAAAAAAGCGCGGTATCGGCGTTCAGCACGCCGACCAGCGACACGCGCTGAAAGTCGTGCCCCTTCGCGATCATCTGCGTGCCGACGAGGATGTCGACCTCGCCGGCGTGCACATCCGAAAAAAGCGCTTGCGCGCTGCCTTTGCGGCGCGTGCTGTCGGCGTCGATGCGCAGCACGCGCGCCCCCGGCACCGCGCTCGCCAGCGTTTCCTCGACGCGTTGGGTGCCGCGGCCCATCGGCTCGATGTCGACATTGCCGCATTCCGGGCACGAGCGCGGAATGCGCGACTCCCAGCCGCAGTGGTGGCAGCGCAGCGCGCGCTCGGGCTTGTGCAAAACGACATAGGCGCTGCAGCGTGGACAACCGGCGACCCAGCCGCAGGCGTCGCACGCGAGCTGCGGCGCGTAGCCGCGCCGGTTCAGGAATACGAGACTTTGCTCGCCGCGCTCGAGCCGCGCGTTCAGCGCCGCGATCAGCGGACCCGACAATCCTTCGACGGAAGCGCGTCCGCGCCGGCGTTCCTCTTCGAGATCGATCAGGCGCACGGTGGGCAGCACCGCATCGGCGACCGCGCGGCGCGACAACGTGAGCCGCTTGTAGCGTCCCTGATCGGCCTGCCACCAGCTTTCCAGCGACGGCGTGGCCGACCCGAGCACGACCGGCAAGCCAAGCTGCTTCGCGCGATAAATGGCGAGGTCGCGCGCCGAATAGCGCAGCCCTTCCTGCTGCTTGTAAGCAGGATCGTGCTCCTCATCGACGACGATCACGGCGAGCCGCGGCAGCGACGCGAGCACCGCGAGCCGCGTGCCCAGCACGATGCGCGCGCGGCCGGTGTGCGCCGCGAACCAGTTACGCGCTCGCTCGCCTTCGGCAAGGCCGCTGTGCAAAGTGACGATCGCCGTGTCGGCCAGCGCCGCGAAGCGGGCGCGAAAAGCCGCCTCGAATTGCGGCGTCAGATTGATTTCCGGCACGAGGACGAGCGCTTGCGCGTCCGCGTTGGCGGCGAGAATTTCCGCGAGCGCGCGCAAATAGACTTCTGTCTTGCCGCTGCCGGTCACGCCGTGCAGCAGGAACGGGGCAAAACCGCGCGCGTCGCGAATCGCTTCGACGGCGGCGGCCTGCTCGTCGGTGAGCGTGGGGAGCGTCGGCGGCGGCGTGGCTGTGGATGTTAGGGCCGGCAGGACTGTGGCGGCATCGACAAGCTCAAGTGCAACCCAGCCTTCGGCCTGCCATGCGGCGAGCGTCGCGATGGCTTTTGGGTGCAGCGCGCGGGCGTCGGCGGCAGAGAGAAAGTCGTTGGCCGCGAGCGCCTGCGCGAGACTTCGTAGCGCCGTGGCGCGCGCCGGCAAAGCGTCAGGCAAAGCCAGGCGGCCTTGCGGCGTCAGGCTGTAGCGCTCTTCCGGCGCGAGCAGCCGCGACCAGCGCGACGCGTCGCGCAGCGCCTGCGGCAACGCCGGCAGCGCCACCTCGCCAAGACCGCGCTGGTAGTAGTCGGCGGCAAAGGCAGCAAGCCGGAGCCATTCTGCCGACAGCGGCGGGCATGCGGTGCAGACACCGTTCACCGCGCGCAGACGGTCGGCGGGCACCTCGCTGTGGGCGGTCACTTCGCACACGAGCCCCACCGCGTCGCGCTTGCCGAACGGCACGCTCACCAGCGTGCCCGGCACGGCCGCCGTGGACATGTTCCAGCGGTAGTCGAAGAGGGTCGGCAGCGGGTGATCCAGCGCGACGCGAACGAACACGGCAGTAGTCATCGGCCAGCGTGGATTCTGGCGACGGCGAGCCGCGTCCCGGCACCGCGGTCCGCGCCCGGAATCGCCCGACGATGAGTTGTCCGCCCGAACTTAAAGTAAAACTTCAATTTCGGCGCTAAGTTTTGGATTCGGCTGAACAATTGCTGTCGACCCTGCACGCCTGTGGATAACTTTGTTGAGAACTTCGCTCCAACGGCCCGCAAACCGCGCCGCAGCGGCCTTCTGTGGGATTCCGCACATTTCTCGCGGAAGCCGCGAAACCCTTGCCAGACAAGGCTGAGATCAAATAAGCGGGCAATGCGCAAGGGTTCCGACACGACTAAAGCTTCTACCGCGCCGCAACGTGATCAATGTGTATAAGTCAAGTCTTGACAACTGCGAGAGTGCCTGCTGACGGCCCGCAACCCGCGAACTTTCCCTTAGTTGCAGAGCCCAGCGTGCTGCATCGCAGCAAAAAACGGTAGGAATTGCAACGTCAGGCGGGTGCATGCGCGCCGCTGCGAATCGCGCGGCTGTGGCGATGCACTTCGTCGACGAGTTCGGCGACGTTTTCCGGCGGCGTGAACTGCGAGATGCCGTGGCCGAGGTTGAACACATGCCCCGGATGATTGCCGAAGCTGTCGAGCACGGCCCGCGCTTCCATGCGGATGGCGGCAGGCGGCGCGAACAAAACTGACGGGTCGATATTGCCCTGCAACGCCACCTTGCCGCCGACGCGCTCACGCGCGTTGCGCAGGTTGACCGTCCAGTCGAGGCCGACCGCGTCGACACCGGTCTCGGCGATTTCGTCGAGCCACAGACCGCCGCCCTTCGTGAACGTGATGACCGGCACCTTCTGGCCGTCATGCTCGCGCTTCAACTGATTCACGACCTGCTGGATGTAGTGCAGCGAAAAGCGCTGATACGCGCCGTCCGCGAGCGCTCCGCCCCACGTATCGAAGATCATCACGGCCTGCGCGCCGGCTTCGATCTGCGCGTTCAGATACGCCGCGACCGAGCTGGCGTTGATCTCGAGAATGCGATGCATGAGATCCGGGCGCGCGTAGAGCATGGACTTGACGGTGCGGAAGTCCGCCGAGCCGCCGCCTTCGACCATGTAGCACGCCAATGTCCACGGACTGCCCGAAAAGCCGATGAGCGGCACGCGTTGACGGCCTTGCGCGTCCGTCAGCGCACGGCGAATCTCGCGCACGGCGTCGGTCACGTAGCGCAGCGTGGCGTCGATGTCCGGCACGGCGAGGCGCGCGACGTCGTCTTCGGTGCGCACCGGCCGCGCGAATGTCGGCCCTTCGCCGGCGACGAACTCGAGGCCGAGGCCCATGGCGTCCGGCACCGTCAGGATGTCGGAGAACAGAATGGCGGCGTCGAGCGGATAGCGCTCGAGCGGCTGCAGCGTGACTTCCGTTGCGAAGGCCGGGTTTTTCGCGAGCCCGAGAAAGCTGCCTGCGCGAGCTCGCGTGGCGTTGTATTCCGGCAGGTAGCGGCCAGCCTGCCGCATCAACCAGACGGGCGTGTAGTCGGTGGGCTGGCGCAGCAGCGCGCGCAGGAAAGTGTCGTTCAGGAGGTTATGGGCCACGTTGCGTGCGACTGAGGGCAAAGGGGCATTTTACCGGACGACGCCGCCGCATTCCGTCCAATGCGGGCAATAACTGCGGTGCGCGAGTTCAGGCCATTTTCCGCAGAAGGTCGCCCTACTGCAACCTGGCCGAACGGCCGATGTTCAAGGCAAAATTGCCGGGCTATCATCCGACAGCCTTATAACAACGCATAACCAAGGAGACTCAATGAAGAAGGTTGCACTCGCATTGCTCAGCGTCGTGGCGGGCGTACTAATCCACAGTGGCGCGGTTCAGGCGCAAGCGTCCGGCACACCCGCGACAGCTTCGCGGCTTGATGACATTCTCGCTCGCGGCACGCTGCGGGCCTGTACGACCGGCGACTACAAGCCGTATTCGTTCTATAAGACGGACGGCCAGTTCGAAGGCATCGACATCGACATGACGGAGTCGCTTGCCAAGTCGCTCGGCGTCAAGGCGGAGTACGTCAAGACTTCGTGGTCGAACCTGATGAACGACTTCGTCGCCAAGTGCGATATCGGCGTGGGCGGTGTTTCGCCGACGCTCGAGCGGCAAAAGCGCGCGTTCTTCACGCAGGCTTATATGGTCGACGGCAAAACGCCGATTGTCCGTTGCGACGACGTCAACAAGTATCAGACCGTGGCGCAGATCGACCAGCCCGCAACGCGCGTGATCGTGAATCCGGGCGGCACGAACGAACGTTTCGCAAAGCAGTTCTTTTCTCACGCGAACATGACCGTCTATCCGGACAACGTGACGATCTTCAAGCAGATTCTCGCTGGCAAAGCCGATGTGATGGTGACGGACGCGTCCGAGACCCTGTTACAGCAAAAGCTCAATCCTGGCCTGTGCTCGGTGCATCCGGACAAGCCGTTCCAGTACGGCGAAAAGGCGTGGCTGTTGCCGCGCGGCGACGTGGCTTTCCAGCAGTACGTCGACCAATGGCTTCACCTGGCGCGCGCTACTGGCGAATATCAGGCGGTGTCGGATAAGTGGTTGAAGTGAGGTGAAGGTGCGGCCGTGGCGTTTCTTGATGCCCTCTTGATGCGCTCGAGGACGGCGCGCGGCCGCGCGAGTTTCTGTTTCCAACGGCTGCCCGCGTGGTTATGCCTGCACAAAACGCGGGCGGCTTAATGTAACGCGGGCGGCGTGAGCTTGGCGCGAGTCGAACGAGACTGAAACCTGGCTGGACCGGTGAACAGACCCTCGTGCGCTTTTGACGCCGGCTCCCTTTGCTGCGGCGCATTCATGGTTGCAAGCGTCGCTGCGAAGATTTTGGGCATCGTCCATTGAGTTGTAACAGCGGCGGTTCATGATCGGAAAGATGAATCTGCAACCATTTCATGCGGAATCGCCTTAACGATTTATGCGGCGCCATGCTTCACGAATAGCATGAAACAAGCGTATTAAATTGCGCTGCAGTCATCGGTAAAACTTGCTTTTTTAACACTTCATTTCCGCAATAAATCCCGCAACGCCTTATCTGGCGGGCGTTACAACCTGAAACACTTTGTTACGGCGCTCCTGGATTAATTCGCCCACAATGCCCTCAACGGTTTCAACACGGATGTGGCGGGGTGCGTGGTGTGAGCGGATACGATGCACTTGCCGGTCGGCTTAGGCCGAAGCCCTGCGAAGGGGCATCCCTGCTGGGGCCGTAGTCGACGCAGGGTCGTCGTCTCAGTTGGTTCCTACTTTGGTCTCCTCGCGCTAACCCCGTAGCGTGTGGTTTTTAGCGGGCTCCAGGCCCGCTTTTTTTTCGTCTCGCCAAACGTTTGCGCAGTGCAAGATGGCAGCTTTTACCTGCTAGTTCGCGCTGTTTCGACGATTTGGCCATGTGTGAAATTCGCGGCGTGCAGCATGATTGCGGCGATAAAGAAGGCCGCCCGAGGGCGGCCTTCTTTGCAATGGCTTTCCGTTCGCGCCGTTCAGGCGGTCTTCCCTTGCTCCAGCTTCAGTTCGTCGATCATGCGCTCACGCATGACGAACTTCTGCACCTTGCCGGTCACGGTCATCGGCAGTTCGTCGACGAAACGAATGTACTTGGGCACCTTGTAATGCGCGATCTGGCCATGACAGAACTGCTGGATTTCCTCTGCCGTCGCCTGTTCGCCTGAACGCAGCACGACCCAGGCGCACACTTCCTCGCCGTACTTCGCGTCCGGCACGCCGAATACCTGCACGCTCTGGATCTTCGGATGGCGGAACAGGAACTCCTCGATCTCGCGTGGATAGACGTTCTCGCCGCCGCGAATCAACATGTCCTTCAGACGGCCGACGATGTTGCAATAGCCTTCGGCGTCGAGCGTCGCCAGGTCGCCGGTGTGCATCCAGCCATCCACGATGCTCTCGCGCGTTTTTTCTTCGTCGCCCCAGTAGCCCTGCATCACGGAATAGCCGCGCGTGCACAGCTCGCCCGTTTCGCCGACCGGTACGATGTTGCCAAGCGGATCGATGATTTTCACCTCCAGGTGAGGCTGGATTCGGCCGACGGTGGTCGTGCGCTTGTCGAGCGGATCGGTGGTCGAGCTCTGGAACGACACAGGGCTCGTCTCCGTCATGCCATAGGCGATCGTGATCTCGCTCAGATGCATCCTCGAGACGACCTTCTTCATCGTCTCGATGGGGCACGGCGAGCCCGCCATGATGCCCGTGCGCAAGCGCGAGAGGTCATACGAGGCAAAATCCGGATGATCGAGTTCCGCGATGAACATGGTCGGCACGCCGTGCAAAGCCGTGCACTGCTCTTCGGTGACGGCCGCGAGCGTCGCCGCCGGGTCGAAAGCCTCGCCCGGAAATACCATGTTCGCGCCCACCGACACGCACGCCAGCACGGCCAGCACCATTCCAAAGCAGTGATAGAGCGGCACCGGGATGCACAGCGCGTCCTGCTCGCTCAGATTCATGGCCATCGCGATATAACGCGCGTTGTTGACCACGTTGCTATGCGTGAGCGTCGCGCCCTTCGGATTGCCGGTCGTGCCGCTGGTGAACTGGATGTTGATCGCCTCGTGACACGACAGCGTCTCGCCGATTGCATCGAGCCGAGCGACGTCGAGGGTCGCACGCCCCTGCTCGATCAAGTCGGAGAAGCTGAGCATGCCCGGCGTTTCGGTGTCGCACATGCGGATGACGTAGCGCAGTTCCGGCAATCGAGCCGCATGCAGATCGCCGGGCGCATGCGTCGCAAGCTCGGGCGCGAGTTGCTGCAGCATCTCCAGATACATCGACGTCTTGAAGCGCTCTGCCGCGACTATCGCCTTGCAGCCGACCTTGTTCAGCGCGTATTCGAGTTCGGAAAGCCGGTAAGCCGGATTGATGTTGACGAGCACCGCGCCGATGCGCGCGGTCGCAAACTGCGTCAGCAGCCATTCGACGCGATTCGGCGACCAGATGCCGACGCGATCGCCCTTCGCAATGCCCAGCGCGAGCAATCCGGCGGCCAATATGTCCACTTCGTCGGCGAATTCCTTCCATGTCCACCGAATTCGCTGCTCTCGAAACACCACCGCGGGCCGGTCCGGAAAGCGCCTGACGGTCTCGCGCAAAAACTCGCCGATGGTCGCTTCGCTCAACGGAATGTCTGTCGATCCACGGACGTACGAGAGCCCGTCTTTCGGCTGGATGATTGCGCCTTCGCCTGACACTTGCGTTGCCATGGTGCTGTCTCCGTGAGCAATTCGCCCTATTGAAATGATTTTGAAACCGATTGTGCCACCGGCGCGCGGTCGTCCGGCATCAAGTCTTACCCGCAGCAGGTCCGCTCGTGTCGACGGCTCTTCGTGGCCGGCAGTCGCGCGGACGGTCACGGACACATAATGTCGATTACCTTTCCGTAAACGTCAAGTCGAGGTCAAAAAAAAGCAGCCACGCGGGCTGCTTTTTCTCTACTTTTTCTCAAACGTGCTGCTTAGCCTTGACCGCGCAGTTTGCGCAGACGCTGGATCGCAGCAAGCTGAGCCGTCGCGTACGCCAGTTCCGCTTGCGCGGTTGCATACTCGAGGTTCGAGCCCGTGTTCTGCAGTGCTTCTTCCGCGCGCTTGCGCGCGTCTTCGGCCTTGGCTTCGTCGAGATCCTTGCCGCGGATTGCTGTGTCGGCGAGAACCGTCACAGCGCCCGGCTGGATTTCGAGAATGCCGCCGGCGACGAACACAAACTCTTCTTCGCCGTTTTCAGCTTCGATGCGCACCGCACCCGGACGAATCCGCGTGATGAGCGGCGTGTGGCCCGGCAGAATGCCGAGTTCACCTGCTTCGCCCGGCAGCGCGACGAACTTCGCCTGGCCCGAGAAGATCTGCTCTTCCGCGCTGACGACGTCTACCTTGATAGTTGCCATAAATGTCGACTCCTGGGTTGAGCGTAGTGAGAGGCACCGGCTTCGCGTGTGGGATGCCCAGAGCATCCAATAAGCGCGGACTCCGGCGCCCGCTTCGTTACACCCGACCTTTACTGGATCTTCTTGGCCTTTTCGAAGGCTTCGTCGATCGTGCCGACCATGTAGAAGGCTTGTTCCGGCAGGTGGTCGCACTCGCCTTCAACGATCATCTTGAAGCCGCGGATCGTTTCCTTCAGCGGAACGTACTTGCCCGGCGAGCCCGTGAACACTTCAGCGACGTGGAACGGCTGCGACAGGAAACGCTGGATCTTACGAGCGCGCGCCACGGCGAGCTTGTCTTCCGGCGCCAGTTCGTCCATGCCCAGAATCGCGATAATGTCGCGCAATTCCTTGTAGCGCTGCAGCGTTTGCTGCACGCCGCGCGTGATCGAGTAATGCTCTTCGCCGATCACGTTCGGGTCGATCTGACGCGAGGTCGAATCGAGCGGGTCCACGGCCGGGTAGATACCCAGCGAAGCGATGTCACGCGACAGCACGACCGTTGCGTCCAGGTGGCCGAAAGTCGTAGCCGGCGACGGGTCGGTCAAGTCATCCGCAGGGACGTACACGGCCTGAACCGACGTGATCGAGCCGGTCTTGGTCGACGTAATACGCTCTTGCAGCTTGCCCATTTCTTCAGCCAGCGTCGGCTGATAGCCCACTGCCGACGGCATACGGCCGAGCAGTGCCGACACTTCAGTACCGGCCAGCGTGAAACGGTAGATGTTGTCGACGAAGAACAGCACGTCGAGGCCTTCGTCACGGAAGTGCTCAGCCATCGTCAGGCCGGTCAGCGCGACGCGCAGACGGTTGCCCGGCGGCTCGTTCATCTGGCCGTACACCAGCGCGACCTTGTCCAGAACGTTCGAGTCCTTCATTTCATGATAGAAGTCGTTCCCTTCGCGGGTACGCTCGCCAACACCGGCGAACACGGAGTAACCACCGTGTTCCTTAGCGATGTTGTTGATGAGTTCCATCATGTTCACGGTCTTGCCCACGCCGGCGCCACCGAACAGGCCAACCTTACCGCCCTTCGCGAACGGGCAGATCAGGTCGATAACCTTGATGCCGGTTTCGAGCAGTTCGGTCGACGGCGACAGTTCGTCGAACGCCGGAGCCTTCTGGTGAATACCGCGAACCACGTCCGAGTTGATCGGACCGGCTTCGTCGATCGGACGACCCAGCACGTCCATGATCCGGCCGAGCGTCGGCTTGCCGACCGGCACGCTGATCGGATGGCCGGTGTTCTTCACGACCGTGCCGCGGCGCAGACCGTCGGATGCACCCAGACAGATGGTACGGACAACGCCGTCGCCCAGCTGTTGCTGGACTTCGAGGGTCAGTTCCGAACCTTCGAGAATGAGCGCGTCGTAAATCTTCGGCATGTCCGTACGCGGAAATTCCACGTCGATAACGGCGCCGATGCACTGTACGATCTTGCCTTCTACCAAAGCAGTAGTACTCATCGCTTTTCCTTTAGATACTCAATTCTTCACTCGCGCAAAGGCGCTGTTTCGATGGGATCGCCCAGACCGTTGCCCGGACGGTGCGCCACACGGGCGCACACGAAGCGGATTGCCTGACCTGAAGGTCAGACCGCCGCCGCGCCACCGACGATTTCCGACAGTTCTTTCGTGATCGCGGCCTGACGGCTCTTGTTGTACACAAGCTGCAGTTCGTTGATGACCGTCTTCGCGTTGTCCGAAGCGGCCTTCATGGCGACCATGCGGGCCGACTGCTCCGACGCCATGTTTTCCGCGACGGCCTGATAGACCAGCGCCTCGACATAACGCACCAGCAGTTCATCGACCACTGCCTGCGCATCCGGCTCGTAGATGTAGTCCCACTGCGTGGTCGGCGTCGCGCCCTGCTCTTCCTTGCGCTCGAACTGATCTGCCGACAGCGGCAGCAGTTGCTCGATCACCGGCTCCTGCTTCATCGTATTGACGAAGCGCGTGTACGCGAGATACACCGCCGAAACCTTGCCTTCCGAGTACAGATCGAGCTGCACCTTCACCGCGCCGATCAGCTTTTCCAGATGCGGCGTGTCGCCGAGATGCACGACATTCGATACCACCTTCGCGCGCAGACGGTTCAGAAAACCCAGACCCTTGGTGCCGATCGCAGTTGCTTCGATCGTCTTGCCCTGACCTTCGAGTTCCTTGAACTTCTGCAGCGCCGCGCGCAGCACATTGGTGTTCATGCCGCCGCACAGACCTTTGTCGGTCGTGACGAGGATGATGCCCGCCGTCTTCGCGCCTTCGTTCGACACCATGAACGGGTGACGATACTCCGGGTTCGCACGGCTCATGTGTGCAGCAATATCGCGGACCTTGTCGGCGTACGGGCGAGCAGCGCGCATGCGCTCCTGAGCGCGACGCATCTTCGATGCGGCCACCATCTCCATCGCTTTCGTGATCTTGCGCGTGTTTTGCACGCTCTTGATCTTGCCGCGAATTTCCTTCATTCCAGCCATTGCTTGCTCCTTGTCGGCCGGGGTTAGCGCCTGAGCGCTGACCCAGGTCCCATGCAAAGCGATCGAAACAGCGCGGGAGCGTACACATGCGGCCCGCGCCGCTTCAAAGTCCTTTTATGCCTTGCGGATCACTCGCAGATCAATAAGCGCCGGACTTCTTGAAGTCTTTGACGGCCGTGTGCAGCAGGCCTTCGTCGTCCTTCGAGAGTTCCTTGTTGTCTTCAATGCGCTTGACCAGGTCAGCGTGACTCGACTTCAGATATTCGCGCAGGCCCTTTTCGAACGGCAGCACTTGCGACACTTCCAGATCGTCCAGGTAGCCATTGTTCGCGGCGAACAGCGAGATAGCCAGTTCCCACACTTGCAGCGGCTGATATTGCGGCTGCTTCAGCAGTTCGGTCACACGGCGACCACGCTCGAGCTGCTTGCGGGTTGCTTCGTCGAGGTCCGATGCGAACTGTGCGAATGCTGCCAGCTCACGATACTGCGCGAGGTCGGTACGGATACCGCCCGACAGCTTCTTCACGACCTTGGTCTGAGCCGCACCGCCGACGCGCGACACCGACACGCCGGCGTTAATTGCCGGGCGGATACCTGCGTTGAAGAGGTCGGTTTCCAGGAAGATCTGGCCGTCGGTAATCGAGATCACGTTCGTCGGAACGAATGCGGTCACGTCGCCAGCTTGCGTTTCAATGACCGGCAGCGCCGTCAGCGAACCGCTCTTGCCCTTGACTTCCCCGTTGGTGAACTTCTCGACGTAGTCTTCCGACACGCGAGCAGCACGCTCCAGCAGACGCGAGTGCAGATAGAACACGTCGCCCGGATACGCTTCACGGCCCGGCGGACGGCGCAGCAGCAGCGAGATCTGACGGTATGCCCAAGCCTGCTTGGTCAAGTCGTCATAAACGATCAGCGCGTCCTGGCCGCGGTCGCGGAAGTATTCGCCCATCGTGCAGCCGGCGTACGGCGCCAGGTACTGCATGGCAGCCGATTCCGAAGCCGAAGCGGCGACGACGATCGTGTATTCCAGCGCGCCGGTTTCTTCGAGCTTGCGCACCACGTTCATGATCGACGAAGCCTTCTGGCCGATCGCGACGTAGATACAGAAGAGGTTCTTGCCCTTCTGGTTGATGATCGCGTCGACTGCGACTGCGGTCTTGCCGCACTGGCGGTCGCCAATGATCAGCTCGCGCTGGCCACGGCCAACCGGCACCATCGCGTCGATCGACTTCAGACCGGTTTGGACCGGTTCCGAAACCGACTTACGCCAGATCACGCCCGGAGCGATCTTTTCGATTGCGTCGGTCTTCTTTGCGTTGATCGGGCCTTTGCCGTCGATCGGGTTGCCCAGTGCGTCGACCACGCGGCCGAGCAGTTCCGGACCAACCGGCACTTCCAGAATGCGGCCCGTCGTCTTGACGATGTCGCCTTCGGAGATGTGCTCGTACTCACCCAGAATCACGGCGCCGACCGAGTCACGCTCGAGGTTCAGCGCAAGACCGAAGGTGTTGCCCGGGAATTCGAGCATTTCGCCCTGCATCACTTCCGACAGACCGTGAATACGCACGATACCGTCGGTCACGGAGATCACAGTGCCCTGGTTGCGAACGTCTGCGCTCGCTTCAAGGCCCTGGATCCGGCTCTTGATCAGCTCGCTGATCTCAGAGGGATTGAGTTGCATTATTCGCTCCTGATAGTCAATTCTGTTGCGTGCCAGCCGCTTCAGCGCCGTGGGCGCTTCAGGCCGTCAGAGCCGTTTGCATGCTGGCAAGCCGCGCGCGGACCGAGGTATCGAGCACTTCATCGCCGACCGTCACGCGAACGCCGCCGATCAACGACGAGTCGATCTCGACCGTCGGCTTCAGCTTGCGTTTGAACTTGCGTTCGAGACTTGCGACGAGGTCGTTCAACTGCGCGCCTTCGAGCGGAAATGCGCTGACGATCAGCACATCGGCCGCCCCTTCGCGGGCGTTCTTCAACTCTTCGAACTGCACAGCAATTTCCGGCAGCAATTGCAGACGATGGTTGTCCACCAGCATTTGCACCAGATTCTTCGCTTGCGCGTTGTCCTTGAGCGGCGACTTGACCGCAGCCAGCAGCAGTTCGCTGACCTGGGCGCGGCTTACTTTCGGGCTCGAGGCAATCGACAGCACTTCGGGCAGACGCGCAACCTGTGCCAGCTCCTGCACGAGCGTGGACCAGGCGGCGATGTCACCAGCTTCGGCCACGCCAAACAGCGCTTCTGCGTACGGACGGGCGATGGTTGCAAGTTCGGCCATGATCAGAGCTCGGCTTTCAGTTGATTCAACAGGTCAGCGTGAGCTGCCTGGTCGACTTCGCGCTTCAGGATCTGTTCAGCGCCCTTCACTGCCAGTGCGGCGACTTCGCCGCGCAGCGTTTCGCGCGCCTTCACGACTTGCTGCTCCGCGTCGGCCTTCGCTTGCGCGATGATGCGAGCGGCTTCAGCTTGTGCTTGAGCCTTGATTTCGTCAGCGACTGCCACAGCGCGCTTTTCTGCGTCAGCAATGCGCTGCTGACCGTCGTTGCGTGCCTGGGCGAGTTCCTGGTCGACGCGCTTGTGAGCGGCTTCGAGTTCCGCCTTGCCCTTCTCAGCGGCAGACAAACCGTCAGCAATCTTCTTCGAGCGCTCGTCGAGGGCGTTGATCAACGGCGGCCACACGAACTTCATCGTGAACCACGCGAGGATCAGGAACACGACCATTTGCGCAAACAGGGTTGCGTTGAGATTCACGGTGTTTCCTTAAACGTTGCTAGTTCGGAAAGTGAAACGGCAAGGCGCTCATCGATTCTGTGCTCGATCAGCGCCCAAGTGCCCGTTCCGCCCTGCGCCTTCAGTTATAGCTCAGGCGCAAACTTCCGAGGAACCTCAGCCTGCCAGCTTGGCCAGCAGCGGGTTCGCGAACGCAAACAGCATTGCCACACCAACGCCAATCAGGAACGCCGCATCGATCAGACCAGCCAGCAGGAACATCTTGGTTTGCAGCGGGTTCATCAGTTCCGGCTGACGAGCACATGCTTCGATGTACTTGCCGCCCATCAGGCCGATACCGATACAGGCGCCGATTGCACCCAGGCCGATGATGATGCCGATACCGATGGCGGTCAGACCCTGGATGTTGGCGATGAAAGCTTGCATGATCACTCCTTTGTGAAAAGTCTTTTAGAACTGGTTGGAACTGGGATTTGAAAAACTACGATTCTTTTAACGACGCGCAGGTTAGTGCGTGTCGTGCGCCTGGCCGATGTACACCAGCGTCAGCATCATGAAAATGAACGCCTGCAGCAGAACGATCAGGATGTGGAAGATTGCCCACACGCTGCCGGCGATCACGTGGCCGATGAAGCCAAGCACCGTCGTGTCCGCGCCGAAGCTCCAGATGCTGCCGAGCAGGGCAATCAGCAGGAACAACAGTTCGCCCGCGTACATGTTGCCGAACAGCCGCATGCCGAGCGAGACCGTCTTCGCGACGAACTCGATGATGTTCAGTGCAAGGTTCGGGATCCACAACACCGGATGCGCGCCGAACGGAGCGGACAGCAGTTCGTGCACGAAGCCGCCTGCGCCCTTGATCTTGAAGTTGTAGTAAATCATCAGCGCGAACACGCCGAGTGCGATGCCGATCGTGCCGTTCAGGTCGGCCGTCGGAACGATGCGGTGATGCGGGATGGCTTCCGACAGACCGAGCCAGCCGATCACGTGGCCCGGCAGGTCGACGGGGATGAAGTCGAGCGAGTTCATCAGCGCGACCCATACGAACACCGTCAGAGCCAGCGGCGCGATGAACGTGCGCGTGCCGTGGATCATCGACTTCGATTGGTCCTCGACCATTTCGACCAGCATTTCGATCGCGCACTGGAAACGGCCCGGCACGCCGGACGTTGCCTTGCGGGCAGCGAGATGCAGAATGATGATGGTGGCCAGACCGCAAACGATCGACCAGAACAGGGTGTCCAGATTCCACACGTGGATGTCGAAAATCGACGTCTGGTGCCCGGTGGAAAAGTTTTGCAAGTGGTGCGCGATGTACTCGGACGGATCCATTGCGCGCGTGCCTTCGCTAGCTGCCATATCGTTAAAGCCACCCAAATTGTCGAAAATCGTCTTGGGCCGTTCCCGCCGCAAAGCTCTATTGCGGGAACGCGCCGGGTGCGGATGGTGTCATATCCGCACGCTCTCGCCGGCGCCACGCGCCGGCTTCAAATCTTTGCAGTTGCCTGTTGCTTCCTCAGCGCCACGCCAAGGCAATCCAGTACGTCTTGAGCGCGATGAGATAAGTCACGAGCAGCGGAACCCAGCGCACGTCGTGATACCAGAAGGCGATGGCTACAAACATCGCGATCGTCGCCCCCATCTTGAGCGCTTCGCCGAGCACCCAGCTCATCACTGTTTCGGCGCCGCTCAGTGTTCTCAGTCGCGCCGCGAACAATGCGCCCGGCACCCAGCAGATCGCTCCCCCCAGGAACGCGGACAGCGCAGCAGCGCCCGGCGGCTTATAGAACAGCCACCACACCAACGTTGCAACCAGGGACAAAACCATTTGCGCTGCCACGACCTTGAAAGGCGTAACGCGCGATGGACGACTCACATTCGGGCCAAACAGCTTTTCTGCTTCGGCCCGCGTGAGCGGAACGATATTGTTATCCTGCTCGGCGTCCCACGATTCTTCGCGCGCGACTTGCTGAGCGGTGGAGGCATTCGACACGGTGCGCTCTTCGCGGTGTTCATCGCGCCCGTTGCCGCGCCCATTTTTTGGCGCTCGATTCGACGCTTTGACCGCCATCGCAGTGTTCCGAAAGTCTCGTTCCGATCAGCGAGCTTTCGCTGCGCTTACGGGGTTGCCGTGCAATTAAATCCGGGCGATTGTAAGCGATAGTTGCAGGCAATTCAAGACTTTAGGCCGTTCAATAAACAGTGCGAAACGACGCTTCGCGATGTGGAAAAGCCTTCATGGCTACGCGCAGCACGTTAAATGTAAGGCTGTCGGGCAGAGGCAAAACGCATGCGCAAACTGGCAAGTTTTCTCACTGTAGATAGGCGCGAAAAACGTTGCAGGGGACGTCTCGAAAATGCAACAACCGATGACGGGCGGTTTACTTGACCGCGCGGCGCGATGCGTTTTTCTTGGCGGCGGAGATAAGCGTTCTGCTCTTGTCTTGCGCCGCCATCTTTGGTCGCCGATGCCGGATTAGTTAGGAATCCAAGAAAATCTGGACGGTGCAGCTAATTTCTCTGCACCGCCCACGATTGATAGCAAACGATTCTGCTCTAAGCCGTAGCATTCCCGCGCAAGCGCACCAGGATGCCTTCCAGCGCATCGAGATCGCCGAAGTCGACCAGAACCTGGCCGCGGCCGCGTCGACCGAGCTTGATCTTCACTGTGGCGGCGAGCAAGTCGGACAGTTCTTCTTCCAGTCGTCGCGTATCCCGGCCGCCGTCCGGGTTCGCGCGTGCCTTCACCGCCGGCGCCGCCTTGGTCGTCGCCGCCACCAGCTTCTCGGTTTCGCGCACCGACATCCGCTTGTTGACGACCTGATTCGCCAGCGTGATCTGCGTCGCGGCATCGACCGCGAGCAACGCGCGCGCGTGCCCCATGTCGAGGTCGCCGGCAAGCAGCATCGTCTGAACCGGCGTGGCAAGGTTCAGCAGACGCAGCAAGTTGGATACGGCGCTGCGCGAGCGGCCAACCGATTCCGCCGCCTGTTCGTGCGTGAAATCGAATTCGTCGAGCAAGCGCTGAATGCCTTGCGCCTCTTCGAGCGGATTCAGATCTTCACGCTGAATGTTCTCGATCAGCGCCATCGCTGCCGCGGCCTGATCGGGCACGTCCTTCACCAGCACGGGCACTTCTTCCAGGCCCGCGAGGCGCGCCGCGCGAAAACGCCGCTCGCCCGCGATGATTTCATACTTGTCCGCCGACACCGGCCGCACGAGGATCGGCTGCATCACTCCCTGCACGCGGATGCTGGCCGCCAGCTCCTGCAACGCGCCCTCGTCCATGCGCGTGCGCGGCTGATACTTGCCGGCCTGCATTTTCGACAGAGGCAGCACATTCGGCGCACCTTCTATCGCCACCGCCTCCGTGATGTCGGCGCTTCCGCCGAGCAACGCTTCCAGGCCGCGGCCCAATCCCTTCTTTCTTGCTACTGCGTTCATCGTGCTTCCTCGATCCGCTTAGGATGCCTGGGGCGCGTCATTCAGTGCGCGCACCCGTTCAATCATTTCCGCGCCGAACTGCACATACGCTTGCGCGCCACGCGACGCCCTGTCGAATACCACGCCCGGCAATCCATAACTCGGCGCTTCGGCGAGACGCACGTTGCGCGGGATCACCGCGTCGAACACCTTGTCGCCGAAATGCTCTTTCAATTGATCGGAAACTTGCTGCTGCAATGTGATGCGCGGGTCGAACATGACGCGCAACAAACCGATCACCTTGAGGTCCCGGTTTAAATTCGCGTGCACCTGTTTGATGGTGTTGACCAGATCGGACAGCCCTTCGAGCGCGAAGTACTCGCACTGCATCGGAATCACCACGCCATGCGCGGCGCACAGGCCATTGAGTGTCAGCAGCGACAAGGCCGGCGGACAGTCGATCAGGATAAAGTCGTACTCGCCTTCGACTGCGGCAAGCGCGGCCTTCAATTGGCGCTCGCGATTCTGCACGCTGACCAACTCGACTTCGGCGCCGGCTAGTTCACGATTGGCGGGCAGCACGTCGTAATCGACGGCTTCCGGGCGCATGCGCGCATCAGCCACCGAGACGCCATCCACCAGCACTTCGTAGACGGTGTTCGCACACGCGGCCTTGTCGATGCCGCTACCCATCGTGGCATTGCCCTGCGGGTCCAGATCGATAAGAAGGACTCGCTGTCCCTGCGCTGCCAGGCTGGCCGCCAGATTGACTGTCGTCGTCGTCTTGCCGACGCCGCCTTTCTGGTTCGCAACGCAGAAGATTTTTGCCATCGTTGGAATGTCCCTTTTGCTGCCTGAAGATGTAGTTACGTGGTCAAACTGATGAGCGGCGAATGTCACTTCGAGGCCTGACGGGCTTCGTCGACGAGAACGGTGAGCAGATGGCGCTCGGCGTCGAGAAACGGCACCTGGAGCCGCACCGTTTGCTCCACGTGGGCGCCTGCCGGCAAGCGCTCGATCTCGCCGTCCGGGCGCACGCCCTTCATCGCGAGGATCACGCCGTGCTCCGCGACGAGATGACGGGCCAGTGTAACGAAATCGGCGAGTTCTGCGAATGCTCGCGAGACGATTACGTCGAACTTTGCCGGCACTTCGGCGCCAGGTTGCAAGGTCTCGACGCGCCCCGTCACCACTGACAGATTCGTGAGCCCCAACTCGGCCTTTGCCTGAGCCTGAAAAGCCGATTTCTTATGAACGATGTCGTTCACGGTGACGCCGCAATCCGGGAGGACGATCGCCAGCACGATCCCGGGCAAGCCACCGCCGGAACCAACGTCGAGCACTGAGCGCGGATTGCGCAGCGCCAGATGCGGCACGATGGAAAGCGAGTCGAGAATGTGCTGAATCAGCATCTGTCGCGGATCGCGGATCGCCGTCAGGTTATAGACGGCGTTCCATTTACCCAGCAAAGCGACGTAGTCGAGTAGCTTGCCAAGTTGCGCGTCATTCAGGTCGAGACCGAGTTCACGTGTGCCGTCCGTGAGTAGCTGCGCCAACGCTTGCCGGTCGCTGCCCTTCTGCTTCGACGTCATTGCGCCACCGGCGAGCTGTCGGCGCCCGGCTCCGCGGGCTTCGCAGCACGGCGGCCGAGCCCACGCTTCAGGTGCACCATCAGCAACGAAATGGCTGCGGGCGTGATCCCCGAAATGCGCGATGCCTGACCGATAGTCTCGGGACGGAACTGCGTCAGCTTCTGGCGCGCTTCGAACGACAGCCCTCTTACTTCCGCGTAGTCCAAGCCTTCCGGCAAGCGCGTGCTCTCGTGCGCCTCGTTCCGTTCAATTTCATCGGCCTGACGGTCGATATAGCCCTGATACTTGATGCCGATTTCGATCTGTTCCTTGATCTGAGCGAGCAATACCTCGTCTTCCGCCAGGGTCTCAGGCGCGGCGCACGCGCCGGCTCGCAACGCGCAAACGCCGTCATAGCTGACGCCGGGCCGACGCAGCAGATCTGCCAGACTGTATTCGTGATCGATAGGCTTACCGAGTAACGCCGTGGCTTCGTCGGCGGATAGCGTCTTCGGGTTCACCCACGTTGTCCGTAGCCGCTCTGTTTCACGTGAAACAGCGTCGCGCTTGCGGCTGAACGTGTCCCACCGGACGTCGTCGACCACGCCCAACTCGCGGCCGATTTCCGTCAGCCGCATGTCCGCGTTGTCCTCGCGCAAGCTCAACCGATACTCGGCGCGGCTCGTGAACATGCGATACGGCTCGGAGACGCCGCGCGTGACGAGATCGTCGACCAGCACACCGAGGTACGCCTGATCGCGACGCGGGCACCACGCGTCCTTCCCTTGGACGAACAGACCAGCGTTGATGCCAGCCAGCAGCCCTTGAGCCGCGGCTTCCTCATAGCCAGTCGTGCCGTTGATCTGACCCGCGAAGAACAACCCGCTAATTGCCTTAGTCTCCAGCGACGCCTTCAAGCCGCGCGGATCAAAATAATCGTACTCGATCGCGTAACCCGGTCGCAGGATGTGCGCGTGCTCTAGCCCGCGCATCGACCGCACTAGCTCAAGCTGCACATCGAACGGCAGACTGGTGGAAATCCCGTTCGGGTAAAACTCGTTGGTCGTCAGCCCTTCCGGTTCCAGGAAAATCTGATGCGATTCCTTGGATGCGAAGCGGTGAATCTTGTCCTCAATGGACGGGCAGTACCGCGGCCCCACTCCTTCGATCACGCCCGTGTACATCGGCGAGCGATCCAATCCACCGCGGATGATGTCGTGCGTACGCTCGTTGGTATGCGTCACCCAGCACGGCACTTGCTGCGGATGCTGCTCGGCCCGACCGAGAAACGAAAATACTGGCACCGGATCGAGGTCGCCCGGTTGCTCTTCCAGTTGCGAGAAATCTATCGTGCGACCGTCAATGCGCGGCGGCGTCCCCGTTTTGAGACGTCCTTGCGGGAGCTTGAGCTCCTTCAAACGCGCCGACAGCGAGACGGCCGCCGGATCGCCCGCCCGGCCGCCCGTGTAATTGTTCAACCCAACGTGGATTTTGCCGTCGAGGAAAGTCCCCGCCGTGAGCACGACGGCGCGCGAGCGGAAGCGGATTCCCACCTGCGTAACCGCACCGACGACGCGATCCCCTTCGACCATCAGATCGTCGACAGCCTGCTGGAAAAGCCACAAGTTCGGCTGATTTTCCAACCGATGACGGATCGCCTGCTTGTAAAGCAGTCGGTCGGCTTGGGCGCGCGTAGCACGCACAGCCGGCCCCTTGGACGAGTTGAGAATGCGGAACTGGATTCCACCTTCGTCCGTCGCGGCCGCCATGGCGCCGCCGAGCGCGTCGACTTCCTTGACCAGATGGCCCTTGCCAATGCCGCCGATCGACGGATTGCAGCTCATCTGTCCAAGCGTTTCGATGTTGTGCGTGAGCAGCAGGGTTTTATTGCCCATGCGCGCGGAGGCCAAAGCGGCCTCGGTGCCGGCGTGGCCTCCACCGACAACGATTACGTCAAATTCTGTGGGAAAAAGCATCGCGGATCTCACGCCAGATCGTCGCGTGAGCCTTCAAAAGAAAAGTATTGCGCGAATTATAACGGGTTCGGTTTCGGCCCGAATTCGGCCGAATGTCCTAAGACAAAAAAAGCGGCGTGTTTCACGTGAAACACGCCGCTTCCGAACCCCCGAAAAGAACGCTCAGGCTGCCTTTTTGGCCAGCCCCAAATAAGTCTCGATGACCCGCGGATTCTGCGCCAACTCGGCCGCCGCGCCTTCCAGCGCAAGTTCGCCGGTTTCGAGCACATAGCCGTAGTCAGAAATTTGCAGCGCAGCGCGCGCGTTCTGCTCGATCAGAAGCGTCGCCACTCCCGTCTGGCGCAGCGCGCTGATGATGTGAAAAATCTCCTTCACGATCAACGGTGCAAGACCCAGACTCGGCTCATCCAGCATCAGCAAGTCCGGTTTGCCCATCAGCGCGCGCCCTACGGCGAGCATCTGCCGCTCACCGCCGGACAACGTCCCTGCCGCCTGCTTGCGGCGCTCCTTCAGGCGCGGGAAGAGTTCAAAGACCGGTTCGATTTGATCCAGGAAGTTACGCTCGCCCGCCCGCTTGCGCCGGTAAGCGCCCAGAACGAGGTTGTCCTCGACGGTCATCGACGCGAAAAGCTCGCGCTTCTCCGGCACCAGACACATGCCGCGAGCCACGCGCTTCTCGACAGGCACCGCGCTGACGTCTTCGCCCTGGTAGACAACCGCACCCTTCGCGTGCCCGGTCGGCGGCAAGGCGCCCATGATCGCGTTCAGCAACGTCGATTTGCCCGCGCCGTTCGGCCCGATCACCGACACGATCTGGCCGGCCCGTACCTTGATCGCCGCGCCGTGCAGTGCCTCGACTTTGCCGTAGCGCACGGAAAGACCGTTCACATCGAGAATCGGTGCCGCTGCATTCATGTCGTTCTCCATTACTCCACCCCGCCGAGGTACGCCTCGAGCACAGCCGGGTCCTGCTGCACTTCCTGCGGCAGACCTTCGGCGATACGTGTGCCGAATTCCATCACGACTAGCCGGTCGGTCAGATTCATCACAAAGTCCATGTCGTGCTCGACCAGCAGCACACTCATCCCTTCCGCCTTCAGCCGGCGCAGCAGGTCCGCCAACTGCAACTTCTCCTGATACCGCAAGCCGGCCGCCGGCTCATCGAGCAGCAGCAATGTCGGATCACAGCACAGTGCGCGCGCGATTTCGAGAATCCGTTGCTGCCCGAGCGCGAGACTTCCGGCTTCGTCGTACATGTGCTGCTCGAGTCCGACGCGCCGGATCTGACGAGCCGCCTCGGCCATCAACCGCGCTTCTTCGACGCCATTCAGGCGCACGACGCTTCGCCAGACACCCGCATGCCCGCGCAAATGTGCGCCAATCGCTACGTTCTCTAGCACGGTCATGCCCGGCAGCAGTTTGACGTGCTGGAACGTGCGGCCGATTCCCCGCTTGACGATTTCACGTGAACTGAGCGAGTCGATCCGCTCGCCGCGGAACGTGATCTCGCCGCTCGTCGCTTGAAGCACGCCGGTCACCAGATTGAATGTGGTCGATTTGCCGGCGCCGTTCGGGCCGATCAAGCCGATGATCTGCCCTGCTTTTACTTCAAAGCTGACGTCGTTCACCGCGACGAGACCGCCGAACTGCTTGCGCGCCTTGTTCACCGTCAACAGGCTTTCGCCGGCCGTCGGCTTGCTGCGCTGCGGCAACGGATCCGCGTGATCCGGCAGATGCGCGCGCGGCCCACGCGGGAAGAAACGCGCGACGAAAGGCCAGACGCCCTGCCGCGCGTATTGCAGCAACAGCACCATCAAAATGCCGAAGACGATCACCTCGAAGTTGCCGTTCTCGCCGAGCAACTTCGGCAGCAGCGTTTGCAAATAGTCCTGCAATACCGTGAGGATGGCCGCGCCGAGCACCGCGCCCCACACATGCGACACCCCGCCCACCACCGCCATGAACAGGAATTCGATGCCGTGATTCAGTCCGAACGGCGTCGGATTCACCGCCCGCTGCAAATGCGCGTACAGAAAACCGGACACGGAAGCCAGCACCGCCGCGTAGACGAAAATGACGACGCGCATCCACGCCGTATTCACGCCCATTGCTTCGGCCATCATGCCGCCGCCGCGCAGGGCGCGGATCGCCCGTCCAGGCCGGCTGTTAAGCAGGTTTTGAACAGAAACGACCGCGCCGAGCACAACAAGCCAGATCAGGTAATAGATATGGCGGCCAGACTCGAGGTCGATGCCGAACACGTTCAGCACCGGAATACCGTTGATACCGTCGTACTTGCCCAGCATCTCCAGATTGCCGAACAGGTAAAACAGCGAGAGTCCCCATGCGATCGTGCCGAGCGGCAGAAAGTGGCCGGACAGGCGCATCGTCACGAGACCCAGGATCAGCGCGATCAACGCCGTCACCAACACGCCGGCAATTAGCGCGAGCCACGGCGAGACGCCGAAGCGCGTGGTCAGGTACGCCGTCGCATAGGCGCCGATGCCGACAAACGCCGCCTGCCCAAAACTCGTCATACCGCCGATGCCCGTCAGCAGCACGAGCCCGATCGCCACGATCGAATAGAGGCCGATGTAGTTGAGCAGCGTCACCCAGTATTCGGGGACGTGAATCGGCTGCGGCAACACCGGCAACGCGAACAGCACGACGAGGAACAGCCAGAAGAACTTGTTTTTCATGATCCGTTTCATCGCGTCACTCCTCTTCCTCTTCCGTGTGCGGGCTGGCGAGACTGCGCCAGAGCAGCACCGGGATGATCAGCGTGAACACGATCACTTCCTTGTAGGCGCTCGCCCAGAACGACGAGTACGACTCCAGCAGACCGACGAGGATCGAGCCGGCCGCCGCCAGCGGATAGCTGACGAGCCCGCCGATAATCGCTCCCACGAAGCCCTTCAGGCCGATCAGGAAGCCCGAGTCGTAGTAGATGGTGGTCAACGGCGCGACGAGAATGCCGCACAGCGCGCCAAGGCCCGCGGCCAGCGTGAACGCGAGCCGCCCTGCTTGCGTCGTGCCGATGCCGACGAGCCGCGCGCCGAGCCGGTTCACGGATGTCGCGCGCAGTGCCTTGCCGGAGATCGAGCGGTCAAAGTACAGATAGAGCGCGCCGATCAGCACGACCGCCGTGCCGACCACCCACAGGCTTTGTCCTGAAATCGACAGGCTGCCGAGGTTGAACGTCGCGTCCGAAAACGCGGTGGTGCGCGAGCCTTCCGCGCCGAACATCACGAGACCGAGGCCCACCATCGCGAAGTGCACCGCCACCGCCACGATCAGCAGCAACAGCGTGGTCGCCTCGGCGATCGGCTCATACGCGAGCCGGTAAACAAACGGTCCCATCGGAATCACGATCAGGAGCGTCAAGGCGCTCTGCGCGATCATCGGCAGAGGGTGAAGGAAAACGCCTTGCGTCAGCGCATAAACCGCGACCGGAAACAGCAGATACTTGCCGACCAGTACGGCCAGCGTGCGCGCCGCATGCCGGCGCCGTTCCGCGTGCCGCACGAACCCCACTACTTCGACGACGAAGCATGCCGCGCCCATCGCCATCAGCAGCCAGCAGGTGGCCGGAAACTTTTGAGTTTGCAACGCGGCGAGCGTGAGCGCGCCATACGAAACAAACTCGCCCTGCGGGATGAAGATCACCCGCGTCACGGAGAACACCAGCACCAGCGCGAGCGCGAGCAACGCGTAAATGGCGCCCGTCGTGATGCCGTCCTGCGCGAGGATCGCCGCAATTGATAGATCCATACTTCCTCGTCCTGAAGCGTCGAAATCGAAACTGGAAAAGACGACCGCCGCGCCGGAGCACGGCGCGGCGGTCGGTGCCATTGTCATCGAACAGAATGGCAGTGCGGCGTCAGATGCCGCACGTCACGAGAGGCGCGTACCGCTTTCTATGAGTCGCTTTGTACTAGTCGTTCTGCAGCTTCCACTTGCCGTCGACGATCTCCACGATCACGCGTGCGCGCTTGTCGAGGCCGTTGTGGTCGGTCGTGGTCGTGTTCATGATGCCGTGCGAGACCGGCAGTTCCTTGATGCTTTCCAGCGCGCCGCGCAGTGCCACGCGGAATGCTTCGGTGCCCGGTTGAGCCGTCTTCAACGCCTCAGGAATCGCACGTTGCAGCATCTGGCCGGCATCCCATGCATGGCCGCCGAAGGTCGCGACCGAACCCGCGCCGTAGGCTTTCTCGTACGCCGCCTTATAGGCCAGCGACGACTTCTTTACCGGATTCGACTCCGGCAACTGATCGGCGACGAGGATCGGACCGGCCGGCAGAATTTCGCCTTCGCAGTCCTTGGCGCACACGCGTAGGAAGTCGTTATTCGCGACGCCGTGCGTCTGGTAAATCTTGCCCTTGTAGCCGCGCTCCTTGAGCGTCTTGGCCGGCAGCGCGGCCGGCGTGCCGGAGCCGGCGATCAGGACCGCGTCGGGATTCGCACCCATCGTCTTGAGCACCTGGCCCGTCACCGACGCGTCGGTACGGTTGAAGCGCTCGTTCGTCACGATCTTCAGGTTGTGCGCAGCGGCTGCGGTTGTGAACACCTTGTTCCAGCTATCGCCGTAGGCATCCGCGAAGCCGATGAAGCCGACCGTCTTCACGCCGTGATGCTCCATGTACTCGGCGATGGCGTCGGCCATCAGGCTGTCGTTCTGCGGCGGTTTGAAGGCCCATGCGCGCTTCGCGTCCATCGGCGAGATGATCGCAGCGGAAGCCGCGAGCGAAATGACCGGCGTCTTGCCTTCGGATGCGGGATCGAGCATGGCCAGCGAATTCGGCGTGACGGTTGAGCCGATGATCGCGTCGACGTGATCTTCGTCGATCAGCTTGCGCGTGTTCTGCACGGCCTTGCCCGTATCGGACGCGTCATCGAGGATGATGTACTGCACCGTCTTGCCGCCGATCTCCTTCGGCAGCAACGCAATCGTGTTTTTCTCAGGAATCCCGAGCGATGCAGCCGGCCCCGTGGTCGACAGCGTCACGCCGATCTTCACCTGAGCGAACGCCGCGCCTGCACCGCACATCAATGCCATCGCGATGCCAGTCCGTACCCATTGCTTTGTCTTTGTCTTTGTCATTGCCATTGCAAGTCTCCAACGCTCCGAAGTGCGTATCTGTGATCCGACTCGTGGGTCGGGTGTCTGAATCTAGTTATAGGGTCCGGCTGTGCCAAGCATGGTTTTCCCTGCTCAACGAGATAGCCTTCGCCGCTTGTAGGTCACTCCCTGCTGCTGCGATTCCTGAAATGTCGTTTCCGAACTGGCGTGCACAAAACACTAACATGTTAGTAGTATTGCGTCGTGTCGCGCCGACGGTCAATAGACTGCAACCCAAATGCGGGTTTGTCCTGAAGCCGCACAACCACACTCGCGGCGTCGATACAGCGCTGCAAAAAGCAACCGAGGCAATAAAAAAGACGCGTCAACTGCACGCGTCTTTTTGTATGAGGTCGACTATTGCTTCGCCCTTGCTCAGTCGCCGGACAACTTCCACTTGCCGCCGACAATCTGCACCATCACGCGCGCCCGCTGATCGAGACCGGCATGGTCGTTCGCGCTCATGTTGAAGATGCCATGCGATGCAGGCAGATCTTTCGTGCCTTCGAGCGCGGCGCGCAGCGCTTCGCGGAACGCCGGCGTGCCGGGCTGCCCTTTCTTCAGCGCGAGAGGAATCGCGCGTTGCAGCAGCAGACCCGCGTCCCATGCGTGACCGCCAAAAGTCGACACCGAGCCCGCGCCATATGCGCCTTCGTACGCGCGCTTGTAGGCGAGCGCGCTCTTCTTCACCGGATTCGAATCGGGCAGTTGCTCCGCGACGAGCAGCGGGCCAGCCGGCAGATATGTACCCTCGCAGTCCTTGCCGCACACGCGCAGGAAGTCGTTATTCGCGACGCCATGCGTCTGGTAGTACTTGCCCTTGTAACCACGCTCCTTGAGCGTTTTCTGCGGCAGCGCTGCGGGTGTGCCCGCACCCGCGATCAACACCGCGTCCGGGTTCTGCGACATGATCTTCAGCACCTGGCCCGTGACCGACGCGTCGTTGCGCGCGAAGCGTTCGTTCGCCACGACCTTGATCTTCGCGAGGTCGGCGGCCTTGCTGAATTCCTTGAACCAGCTTTCGCCGTAGCCGTCCGAGAAGCCGATGAACGCGACCGTCTTCACGCCCTGGTTGGACATGTGCTGCGCGATCGCGGTGGCCATCAGTATGTCGTTTTGCGGTGTCTTGAAGACCCACGCGCGCTTTGCGTCCATTGGCTCGACGATGCTTGCGGCAGCAGCCAGAGAGATAACCGGCGTGGTGTTTTCCGCGGCAACGTCCATCATGGCGAGCGAATTCGGCACCACGGTCGAGCCGATCATCGCGTCGACGTGATCTTCGCTGGTGAGCTTGCGGGCGTTCTTGACGGCTTGCGTCGAATCCGTCGCGTCGTCGAGCACGATGTAATCGATCTTCTGCCCGGCCACTTCCTTGGGCAGCAACGCGATGGTGTTTTTCTCCGGGATGCCGAGCGATGCGGCCGGGCCGGTTGCCGAGACAGTGACGCCGATTTTCACGTCCGCGAATACAGGGCCGCTCCATGCAGCCGAAACTCCGGTGGCGACCAATGCCGCGCTGATCCAACGCAATGCCGACTTCATCCCGCTCCTCTGTGCCCCGTTAAAACAATTCAAATTAAATTCGTGAATTAAATCCCGACCCAGCGGTCGGTGAATGAGGAGTGTAGCGGAGGCGAGCCGCACGCCGCAAGCGTTTTGACGGGCTGTGGCGTGGCAAATGAGCGAATCGTCGGCGACATAAAACGGTCACCGAGTTAGCAAAAGATTTGAATGGCGCTATTTGGAAAACACAAAATAAAAAGCGCTGTTGGATATCAATCCAACAGCGCTTTCGTGTGGGCACTTAGTGCCTCATGTCTCCTCGTTCTCCACCTGCAAATTCGTGGTGCATCAGAACTGCATGAAGGTTAAACGAGCACCCCCCATGCCACAACTAGCAATTACCCTAGTGGTGCAGTGCGGCACTAAATTGGGGCGCGTTTAAGCGCCGTTGCCGCAGGATACGTGAATAAGGGCTCAAGCGGTATCGACCGGTCATACTGCAAAGCAGCGCAATTAGATCGGACGCCGAAGTAATTCGATGCACTGCAACCGGACTGCACCGCTCAGGCGCGCAACGGACGAACGCGCGCGATGATCTCGCCCACGATCCCGCGCCGGAACGCGAGCACGCAGGCGATAAAGATCACGCCCGTCACGATCGTCACCGATTCGCCCAATGAGCGGAACCATTCGACGCCCGTCGTCGAAGCGAGCGCGCTGCCGATGTCGCCCAGCCGATCTTCAAGAGCCACGATCAGCGCCGCGCCGAGCAGCGGCCCGAACAGCGTGCCCATGCCGCCGACGAGCGTCATCAGCACGACGAGGCCCGACATCGTCCAATACGCATCGCTCAAAGTTTCGAAGCCTTGCACCACGACCTTCAGCGACCCTGCGAGTCCCGCAAGCCCCGCCGAGAGAATGAAGGCCAGCAACTTGAAGCGGTCGGTATCGTAGCCGAGCGACACGGCGCGCGGCTCGTTTTCCTTGATCGCGACGAGCACCTGACCGAACGGCGAATGCACGATCCGCACGATCAGCAGGAACGCGAGCACCATGATCGCCAGCACGACAAAGTACAGCGCGACGTCGGACGAAAGATCCAGCACGCCGAAAAGCTTGCCGCGCGGCACGCCTTGCAGACCGTCCTCGCCATGTGTGAACGGCGCTTGCAGGAACACGAAGTAGACCATTTGTGCGAGCGCGAGCGTCACCATCGCAAAGTAAATGCCCTGGCGGCGAATCGCGAAGATGCCGACGACAAACCCCAGCAGCGTCGCGCAAGCAGTGCCCGCAAGCACGCCGAGCTCGGGCGAAAAGCCGAGCGTCTGCATCGCATAACCGGTGACGTAACCTGCCGACGCGAGAAACATCGCGTGGCCGAACGACAGCAGCCCCGTGTATCCGATCAGCAGATTGAACGCGGCGGCGAAGAGCGCGAAGCACATCACCTTCATCACGAAGAGCGGATAGATGCCGAGCACGGGCACCGCGAGGAGCGCGAGCAGCAGCAGACCGTAGAGCAGTTTTCTCTGCATCATTTTTCCTTGCCGAAGAGACCCGCCGGACGCACCAGCAACACGAGCGCCATGATGACGAACACCACGGTCGCCGACGCCTCCGGATAGAACACGCGCGTCAGTCCTTCGATCACGCCGAGCATGAGGCCCGTGAGAATCGAGCCCATGATCGAACCCATTCCGCCGATCACCACGACCGCGAACACGGTGATGATCATCGGCTGGCCCATCAGCGGCGACACCTGGATGACGGGCGCGGCGAGCACGCCGGCAAACGCGGCGAGCGCGACGCCGAAGCCGTAGGTGAGCGTGATCATCAGCGGCACGTTGATGCCGAACGCCTCGACGAGCTTGGGGTTCTCCGTGCCCGCGCGCAGATAGGCGCCAAGCCGTGTCTTCTCGATCACGAACCACGTCGCGAAGCAGACGATGAGCGACGCCACGACGACCCACGCGCGATAATTCGGCAGGAACATGAAGCCGAGGTTGGTCGCGCCCGACAACGCCGATGGCACGTCGTAAGGCTGACCGGACGAGCCGTAGATGGAGCGGAACACGCCTTCCACGACGAGCGTCAGCCCGAACGTGAGCAACAGCCCGTACAGATGATCGAGCTTGTACAGCCAGCGCAGCATCGAGCGTTCTATCAGTACGCCGAACAGGCCGACGAGCAGCGGCGCGATGATCAGCATCGGCCAGTACGGCACGCCGAAGTACGAGAAACCCATCCACGCGAGCATCGCGCCGAGCATGAACAACGCGCCGTGCGCGAAGTTGATCACGTTCAGCAGGCCGAAGATCACCGCAAGGCCCAGACTCAGAATTGCGTAGAACGAGCCGTTCACGAGTCCGAGCAGCAACTGGCTCAGCATCGCGGGAAGCGGAATGCCAAAGATGTCCATTGAAGCCTTCACCTATCGTCAAGGCGAGATCGGTTGCGCACGATCGGGCCGGCACGCGAAGCGCGCATCACGCCGGCCGCGCGCGGCATATGAAGCGAAGCGAAACGAACGGCTGACTGCCCGCGCGGACAGCCAGCCGTCACAGTCAGGCCGTCAATCCGCGCTTATTTCCACAGCGCGCAGCGCGTTTCCGACTTCGTCGTGAACGCCTGCTCGCCCGGAATCGTCGCGGTGATCTTGTAGTAGTCCCACGGCTCTTTCGACTCAGCCGGCGTCTTCACCTGCATCAGGTACATGTCGTGGATCATGCTGCCGTCCTGACGGATGTAGCCCTTCGCATAGAAGTCGTCGATCTTCGTCTTCTTCAGTTGCGCCATGACTTTCTCGGAGTCGGTCGAGCCGACTGCCTGCACCGCTTTCAGGTAATTCATCGTCGCCGAATAGTCGGCGGCCTGCAGGCTCGACGGCATCTTGCGCATCTTGTCGAAGTAACGCTGCGCCCACTTGCGCGTGTTCGCGTCCTTGTTCCAGTACCAGCTATCGGTCAGCACGAGACCTTGTGTTGTTTCAAGACCGAGACTGTGCACGTCGTTGATGAACATCAGCAGCGCGGCGAGCTTCATGCTCTTCGTAATGCCGAATTCCTTCGCGGCCTTGATCGAGTTGATCGTGTCGCCGCCCGCATTGGCGAGACCGAGAACCTGCGCCTTCGACGACTGTGCCTGCAACAGGAACGACGAGAAGTCCGACGCCGACAACGGATGACGCACCGCGCCCAGCACCTGGCCGCCGGTCGCCTTCACCACGTCCGACGTGTTCTTTTCAAGCGCTTTGCCGAACGCATAGTCGGCCGTCAGGAAGTACCACGACTTGCCGCCCTGCTTCACGACCGCTGAGCCGGTGCCTTTTGCGAGCGCCGTCGTGTCGTACGCATAGTGAATCGTGTACGGCGTGCATTGCTCGTTGGTCAGCGTGTCCGCGCCCGCGCCGATGCTGATGTACACCTTGTGTTTTTCACCGGCGACGGTGTTCATCGACAGACCGGTTGCCGAGTTCGTGCCGCCGATCAGCAGATCGAGTCCCTCGCGATCCATCCATTCGCGTGCGCGCGATGCCGCGATGTCCGCCTTGTTCTGGTGATCCGCGTACAGCACGGTGATCGGCTTGCCGTTGACCTTGCCGCCGAAATCGGCAACCGCCATGCGGATCGCCTCGAGGCCGCCCTGGCCGTCGATGTCCGCGTAAAGCCCCGACATGTCGGTGATAAAACCGATCTTCACTGCGTCGTCAGCCGCTTGCGCGCTACTCATCGTGATAGCGGCGCCGGCGGCGACCGCGAAACAAACTGAGGCAAGCCGCGCGAGTGGGTTCTTTTTCATTCGTGTCTCCTGGTTCTTCGCTTGTGGTTATCAGAGGCAGTTGGGCGCGCTCTCTACACGCCCAGCAAATCGTGCAGCACCGGCATCTTGCTTTCGAGTTCACTTGCCCCGAAGTGTTCGACGATCGTACCGTGCTCCATCACATAGAAGCGATCGGCAAGTGGCGCGGCAAAGCGGAAATTCTGTTCGACCATCACGATCGTGTAGCCGCGCGCCTTCAACGTGACGATCATGCGCGCGAGCGCCTGCACGATGACAGGTGCGAGCCCTTCGGAAATCTCGTCGAGCAGCAGCAGGCTCGCGCCGGTGCGCAGTATGCGCGCAACCGCGAGCATCTGCTGTTCGCCGCCTGAGAGCCGCGTGCCCTGGCTCATGCGGCGTTCCTGCAGATTCGGGAACATCGAATAGATTTCCTCGAGCGACATCATGTGCGCCTTGTCGCCGACAGGCGGCGGCAACAACAGATTTTCCTCGCACGAGAGGCTCGAAAAAATGCCGCGCTCTTCGGGGCAATAGCCAATGCCGCAATGCGCGATGCGATGCGTGGGCAGATTGATCGTTTCACGTCCGCCGATGCGGATCGAGCCCGTGCGCCGACCCGTGAGTCCCATGATCGCGCGCAATGTCGTGGTGCGCCCCGCCCCATTGCGGCCGAGCAGCGTGACAACTTCGCCGCGGTCCACGGTCAGATCGACGCCATGCAGGATGTGCGACTCTCCGTACCACGCCTGCAATCCCGTGATTTCGAGCGCGGGCGCGCCAGCGGTCTTGCCGCTCACCTCGAGGCTTTCGCGCTCGGCAATTGTGTTCATGCGTGGGCTCCGGCGAGCGCCGCATCGGCGCTGCCCATATAGGCTTGCATCACGAGCGGATTCTTCGACACGTCGGCATACGTGCCCTCGGCGAGCACTTCGCCTCGTTGCAGCACGGTGATCGTGTCGGAGATGCCGGCAATCACGTTCATGTTGTGTTCGACCATCAGAATCGTGCGGCCGCTCGATACTTTCTTGATTAATGCCGTCACCCGATCGACGTCCTCGTGGCCCATGCCTTGCGTCGGCTCGTCGAGCAGCATGAGTTCGGGTTCCATCGCGAGCGTGGTGGCGATTTCCAGCGCGCGCTTGCGGCCGTATGAGAGTTCGACGGTCAGTACATCGGCGAAATCGGTCAGGCCCACTTGCGTGAGCAGGTCCATCGCACGGTCGTCGAGTTGGCGCAGCGTGCGCTCGCTTTTCCAGAAATGAAAAGCCGTGCCGAGCGAGCGCTGCAAACCGATGCGCACATTCTGCAATGCCGTCAGATGCGGAAACACAGCGGAAATCTGGAACGAACGAATGATGCCGCGCCGGGCGATTTGCGCCGGCCGCTCTTTCGTAATGTCGACGCCGTTAAAGACGATCTGGCCGGCTGTCGGTTCGAGGAACTTGGTGAGCAGGTTGAAGCAGGTGGTCTTGCCTGCTCCATTGGGGCCGATCAGCGCATGGATCGAGCCACGGCGCACGCGCAGGTTCACGCCGTTCACGGCAATGAAGCCTTTGAACTCACGGGTGAGGCCGCGCGTTTCGAGAATCGTATCGCCGAGAATCATGTTCCCTTCCATACGGAGTTAGGCGAAGCACTACGAGCTTTCGCGCGAAGCCCTGCGCGACTTTTAATTTGGACGGCGGCACCCCGTGCACGCTCGTTGGCGTGCTGCACCAATCCGGACGGTAATCCCTGGGGCAACACGCAGCATGGCTGCCATTGTCGCGCCAATGATGCAGCGCATTCATTGGGATTTGCACTTAGTGGATGATGCGTGTGCAACCGCGCACGGCAGTCTCTCATTGGAGACAGGCGGCGTGTCGATGCACGCGACTGTGCTTGGAATGCGCGGCACGCATGGCGCGTGCCGCGATGCGAGATGTGTGTCAGGCTGCGGTCATCGAGACTGCCTTGCCTGCCTGCGCGGTCACGCTGCCGGCCACGCGCGCGCGGCGATCCTCGCGGATCATGTCGCTTGCGCGCTCCGCGATCATCAACGTGGGCGAGTTCGTATTGCCCGATGTGATGGTGGGCATGACCGATGCGTCGACCACGCGCAGTCCATCCACCCCGATAACTCGTAGCCTGTTGTCGACGACCGCAGCGGGATCGTCGGTCGTGCCCATGCGGCATGTGCCGACAGGATGGAAGATCGTGGTGCCCACAAGCCCTGCCGCACGTTGCAGTTCTTCCTCGCTCTGATACTCGATACCCGGCAAGATTTCCCGCGGCCGGTAACGCGCGAGGGCAGGCGCGGCAGCAATGCGGCGCGTGAGACGCAACGCGTTCGCCGCCACATGGCGGTCATAATCCGTCGACAGATATTTGGGCGCGATCAACGGCGGCGCCGACGCGTCCGCCGATTCGATATGGATGCTGCCGCGCGAAGTCGGCCGCAACTGACACACGGACGCCGTGAATGCATTGAACCGGTGCAGCGGTTCGCCGAAGCGATCGAGTGAAAGCGGCTGCACGTGATATTCGAGGTCGGGCCGCGCAAGCGAGCGATCGTCGGGATCGGACTTCGCGAACGCGCCCAGTTGCGACGGCGACATCGACATCGGGCCGCTTTGAAACAGCGCGTACTGCACGCCGATCATCAGCTTGCCCCACCAATGGGCGGACGCCGTGTTCAACGTGCGCACGCCGTCGACCTGATAAGCCATGCGCAGTTGCAAATGGTCCTGCAAGTTTTCGCCGACACCGCGCAGATCGTTGACGACTTCGATACCGAGGTTGTGCAGACGCGCGCCGTTACCAATGCCGGATAGCTCGAGCAATTGCGGCGAGTTCACCGCGCCCGAACTCAGTATGACCTCACAACGCGCTTTGGCCACGTAGTCGATCTCGTTGCCGCGATATTCGACGCCCGTGCAACGGCGTCCCTCGAATACGACGCGCTGCGTATGCGCGCCGGTGATGATCGTGAGGTTCGGCCGCCTCATCGCGGGGCGCAAGAACGCTTTCGAAGCATTCCAGCGAATGCCGCGCTTCTGGTTGACGTCGAAGTAGCCGACTCCCGTGTTGTCGCCGCGATTGAAGTCGTCGGTGGCGGGAATGCCGGTTTCCTGCGCGGCCTTCGCGAACTCCTCGAGTATTTTCCATTTGAGGCGTTGCTTCTCGACGCGCCACGGACCGCCCGCGCCATGCGATTCGCTCGCACCCGCGTAGTGGTCCTCGCTGCGTTTGAAGACGGGCAGCACGGCGTCCCACGACCACGACGCGTCGTTGGTCACGCGCGCCCATTCGTCGTAATCCTCGCGCTGGCCGCGCATATAGATCATGCCGTTGATCGACGAACTGCCGCCGAGCACGCGGCCGCGCGGATACGAGAGCGCGCGGCCGTTTAGCCCCGGCTCGGCCTGCGTTTTATAAAGCCAGTCAGTGCGAGGATTGCCGATGCAGTAGAGATAGCCGACCGGAACATGGATCCAGTGATAGTCGTCCTTGCCGCCCGCTTCGAGCAACAGTACCTGCACGTCCGGATCTTCGGTCAGGCGATTGGCGAGCACGCAGCCCGCCGTCCCGGCGCCAACGATGATGTAGTCGAATTCGCCTTCGAGACGCCGCCCCGAAGACGCAGCTTGCGCGTGGCTCATCGTTCAGTCTCCTAATCATTTTTTGCCGACGGCTTCACGCCCGGCTTTATCGACACCTTCGGCGCGCGTCACGAGCAACGCGCGACGCACGCCGAAGGCCACAACCGTGAACCGCTTCCAACTATTTAGTGAACTACTTCGCGACCGGCATGGTGAACTCCGCGCCCTTCGCAATGCTGTCCGGCCAGCGCTGCATGATGCTCTTGTAGCGCGTGTAAAAGCGCACGCCTTCCTCGCCGTACGCGTGATGATCGCCGAACAGCGACTTCTTCCAGCCGCCGAACGAATGCCACGCCATCGGCACGGGAATCGGCACGTTGATGCCGACCATGCCGATCTGGATCTGCCGCGAGAACGCGCGCGCGATGCCGCCGTCCGACGTGAACAACGACACGCCGTTGGCAAACTCGTTCGCGTTGATCAGTTCCACCGCCGACGCGAAATCGGGCACGCGCACCACGCACAACACCGGCCCGAAAATTTCCTCGCGATAGATCTTCATATCGGTCGACACATTGTCGAACAACGTGCCGCCGAGGAAGAAGCCTTTCTCGTGACCATCGACCTGATGACCGCGGCCATCGACCACGAGCTTCGCGCCTGCCGCGACGCCCGCTTCGATATAGCCGAGCACTTTCTCGCGATGCGCGGCCGTCACCAGCGGTCCCATTTCGGCGGCCGCTTCCATGCCGTTCAGAATCTTCAGGCTCTTCACGCGAGGCGTGAGCCGTTCGACCAGCTCATCGGCGATATGGCCGACTGCCACTGCCACGGAGATCGCCATGCAGCGCTCGCCGGCCGAACCGTAGGCCGCGCCGATCAACGCGTCGACGGCCTGATCGAGGTCCGCGTCCGGCATCACGACGAGGTGATTCTTGGCACCGCCCAACGCCTGCACGCGCTTGCCGTGCCGCGTGCCTTCGCTGTGGATGTACTCGGCAATCGGCGTCGAGCCGACAAACGACACCGCGCTCACATCGGGATGCACGAGCAGCGCGTCGACCGCGACCTTGTCGCCGTGAACGACGTTGAACACGCCATCGGGCAGACCGGCCTCTTTGAGCAATTCGGCGATACGGTTCGATGCCGACGGATCGCGCTCCGACGGTTTCAGCACAAACGTATTGCCGCAGGCAATCGCGACCGGAAACATCCAGCACGGCACCATCATCGGAAAATTGAATGGCGTGATGCCGGCGACCACGCCGAGCGGCTGGCGCAGATTCCAGTTGTCGATGCCGCCGCCGATCTGGTCAGTGAAGTCCGTCTTCAACAGATTCGGAATGCCGCAGGCAAACTCGACCACTTCGATGCCGCGCATCACCTCGCCCTTCGCATCGGAAAACACCTTGCCGTGCTCACGCGTGATGAGTTCCGCGAGTTCGTCGTGATGGCGGTCGAGCAGTTCCTTGAACTTGAACAGCACGCGCGCACGTTTGATCGGCGCCGTTTCGCTCCATGCGGGAAACGCGGCGTAGGCGGCGGCGACGGCCGCATCGACTTCGGCGACGCTACCGAGCGGCACGCGCGCGCTCACTTCGCCGAGCGCGGGATTGAAGACGTCGGCGAAACGGCCGCTCGTTCCGTCAATGGCCTTGCCGTTGATGAAATGCGTCAGCGCCCGCACGCCCGCGGCGCTGCGGACGGTTTCGTCCTGATATGTCTCGCTCATGTTCTGTCCTCTCGGTTGGGGACCATCGTTCGCGATGGTTTGCTGCCTATCTTCCGCCACAAAACGGCGTACTGAAATACGAGGTTACGGCGCTTCGTCGCGCGAAATCCAATGAGTAATGCTCAACTGCGCTATAAGCCGCGTTAATATCAGTGGATGGATCTCACTCTGCTACGCGCGTTCGTCACTGTGGCACGCGAGGGCAATCTCACGCGTGCCGCCGTGCAACTGCATCTCACGCAGCCGGCTGTCAGTCTGCAAATCAAGCATTTGCAGGAGACGCTCGGCGTCACGCTGTTCACGCGGACCTCGCACGGGCTCTCGCTTACGCGCGACGGCCAGGCGCTGCTGCCACATGCCGAACGTGCATTGGCCGCGGCCAGCGACGTGCAGCGCGCCGCGCAATCGCTGCGTCAGGAAGTGCGCGGGCGCTTGCGCATCGGCACGATCCTCGATCCAGAGTTCCTGCGGCTCGGTGGCTTTCTGAAGCAACTGGTGGAGACGTGGCCGCACATCGAGACGGCTTTGCGGCACGGCATGTCGGGCTGGGTGCTCGACCAGGTTCGCGCAGGCGAGCTGGACGTCGGCTACTACATCGGCGTGCCGTCTGACGACGATACACGCGACGGTTCCGCGTTCCATACGCTGACGCTCACGCACTTCCAGTACCGCGTGCTCGCGCCGGCCGGCTGGAAAGACCGCGTCAAAGGCGCGCGCGACTGGCGTTCGCTCGCCGCGTTTCCGTGGATCTGGACGCCGCCCGCATCGGCGCATAACCGGCTGCTGTCCCGAGCATTCGGCGAGGCGGGCGTCAAGCCGGTGAAGGTGGCCGAAGTGGACCAGGAGCCGTCGATGCTCGATCTCGTCAAATCGGGCGTGGGCCTCACGCTCGCGCGCGACGCGATTGCGATCGCCGAGGCTCACGCGCATGCGCTGACCATCGTCGAAGGCATTACGGTGCCGACGCAACTGAGCTTTATCACGCTGGCCGAGCGCAAGGACGAGCCTGCGATAGCCGCCGCGTTGAAGCTGATCGAACTGCAGTGGACGACGTGAAAACCGCGTGAAGGCCGCCTGAGCTTGGGCCTGGTATTGGACCGCCGCGATATGAGCGGTTCTCATGACAGCGTGCGGGCACTCGCGCAAAGTAATCGAGTCCGACTGAAACCGCGGCGTCATGCAGTTTTTGTTAGATTGACGGTTCGCGCATGCGCCGGCCCTTCGTGCTGTCCCTGCTTTCCCGTTCCGACCGACTCTGTCTTCCCGGCAGCTTCGCCCCACTCACGACGAAGCCGCTTACCACCCTATTCCCGACAGGAGCCTGACATGGCACGCAACATCGAAATCAAAGCCCGCGCCCAGCATTTCGAACAGCTGCGCGAACGCGCGGCGCAGCTTGCGCCGGACGCGCCGCTGATCTTCCGCCAGCAGGATTTCTTCTACGACGTGCCGCGCGGGCGTCTGAAGCTGCGCCAGTTCGACGACGGCACGCCCGCCGAGCTGATCTTCTATCAGCGCGACGACCGCGACGGTCCCAAGGCGTCGTACTACACACGCAGTCCCGTGACGAACCCCGAAGCGATGCACTCGCTGCTTGCCACGGCGCTGACCACGCGCGGCATCGTCACCAAGGAACGGCACGTGTATCTGGCGGGGCGCACGCGCATTCATCTGGACCGCGTCGATGGCCTCGGCGATTTCGTCGAGCTTGAAGTGGTGCTCGCGCAAGACGACGACGAGGAAGACGGTCACGCCGAAGCGCATGCGATGTTCGCGAGTCTCGGCGTGCCGGAATCGGATCTGGTGGCGGTGGCTTATGTCGATCTGCTGACGAGCCCCGGCGGCGAGCCGAAGCAGGCCGCATAAAACGCGCGTATCGCCGCTCGAGCGCGGCTCACGCCGCAGCCGTTCCCGGCGACAGATGCGCAAGCGGCAACGGCCCGTTGCGCTTGAACGTCGTGAGCACGATGTTCGAGCGCACGCTGTCCACGCCGGGCACGCGCATCAGCTTTTTCATCACGAACGTGGACAGGTAATTCAGGTCGGGCGCGACGATGCGCAGCAGATAGTCGGCGTCGCCCACCACCGCGTGACATTCCAGCACTTCGGGCAACGCGTCGATCTGCTGCTGGAACTGCTCGATGATCGAATCGCCGTGATGCTTGAGCTTGAGGCTCGTAAAGGCCGTCACGCCCAGGCCGAGCTTTTCCGGCCGCAGCACGACGCGATAGCCGTCCACCACGCCGATCTGTTCCAGCCGCTGCAAGCGCCGCCCGATCTGCGACGGCGACAGCGGCACTTGCTCGGCAAGCTGCTGATGAGTCGCGCGGCCGAAGCGCTGAAGCACGTCCAGCAGCGCGAGGTCGAAGTGGTCGAGGTCTAGCATGGTGCAATTCCGCATTAAATAGCCGTTCAATGCGGGATTATTGCATGTGATCCCGACGATACGCCCAACGCCCGCTCATCCGACGGGCCGCTGCATGCCGCCGCCCCACCTCTCAGCGAGCCCGCCGCATCCGTGGAAAAATAAACGAAAGCGTCGGCATGGCGACGCAAACCGAGCACACGAGGTGACCCGATGATCCACAAACTGAGTTCCGAAGAACGCACCGCCGAACTCGCCCGCTTGCACGGCTGGCAACCCGCGACCGACCGCGATGCGATCCAGCGGCAGTTCGAGTTCGCCGATTTCAACGAAGCCTTCGGCTTCATGACGCGTGTCGCAATCAAAGCGCAGGAAATGGATCACCATCCCGAATGGTTCAACGTGTACAACAAGGTGCAGATCACGCTGTCGACGCATGAAGCAAATGGACTGACGAAGCGCGATATCGAACTGGCGCACTTTATCGAGACGATCACGGCACACACGCGCAACGCGGCCAATACGCAGAATTCGTCGTACTGAAAGGCCTTTGCAGGCAACCGCGGACGAAAACCTTCAGTTCTACAGGCTATTTTTAAGGCGCACGTAAGAATCCCACGCCTGGCGTGCATTGGCGTCCAAACGATCCCGCGATAGCGTGTTCCGACGCTGTACAATCAGGAGCGCATACGGCTTGGAGAGCGCGCTTGCCTCCTTGCACAGAACGAGTTCGTCTCCGCTCGAAGGTGAGCGGGCGCGCCAGAAGTTGATCGCGGCTTCGAGTTCCTGAATGCTGATCTCGGACATGGCTTCGATTACCCGGAGGGCGCGAGCGCGCTGCTCGATGACTGCGTGGTTGACTGCTTGGTGGCTTGGGCCGATCCGGCATGAGAACACACCGCGGTCTGCGTAGCAGATCTGTGAAGCAGGCGCCCCGGCGAACCGCTTGCCCGAACGCCTAAACCCATTGTAATTGAGCGAGATCCATGCGACTCCTTCTGATCGAAGATGACCGCCCCATCGCACGCGGCATCCAAAGCAGCCTCGAACAAGCCGGCTTCACCGTCGACATGGTCCACGACGGCATTTTCGCCGAACAGGCTCTCACCCAAAACCGTCACGAACTGGTGATTCTCGACCTCGGCTTGCCGGGCATCGACGGCATGACGCTGCTCGCGCGTTTCCGTCAGAGCAATCGCCATACGCCGGTGATCATCCTCACCGCGCGCGACGAACTGAACGACCGCGTCCAGGGCCTGAATTCCGGCGCGGACGACTACATGCTCAAGCCGTTCGAGCCGACCGAGCTCGAAGCGCGCATTCGCGCGGTGATGCGCCGCAGCGGTCCGCACGGCGACATGCCGCGTCCGGAAGTGTCGCTGGGCGGCGTGCGTCTGTCGGGCGTGGATCGGCGCATTTTCAACGACGACAAGCCGCTCGAACTGTCGCCGCGCGAATTCGCCGTGCTCGAAATGCTGCTGCTGCGCCACGGCCGCGTGGTCAGCAAGGCGCAACTGCAAGACCACCTCACGCATTTCGGCGGCGATCTCGGCGACACCGCGATCGAAGTCTACGTGCACCGCGTGCGCAAAAAGCTCGAGAGCTGCCGCGTCGAAATCGTTACGGTGCGCGGCTTCGGTTACCTGTTGCAGGAAATCCGTCAGGCCGCATAATCGTCGTGAAGGCCGCCACTCTGTCGCGGCCTGACGGCGCCGGGCCGGCGCGGCGCACTGCGTGCGCGAGTCGCCGGCATCCGGTGAAACTTCATGGCGCCTCGCGCCTGCCCTCTTCCCACGCGTTCGATCATGCCCCAGCCGGCCGCCAATAGTCTGCGCCGCACGCTGCTGCGGCGCCTAGCTGCTCCGCTTTCGCTGCTCGCGCTGATGAGCGGCCTGATCGCCTATTGGCTCGCGTGGCAGTACACGCAGCACGTGGTCGACCGCTCGCTTGCGGACCTCGCGACCGCCATCTCGAAGCAGATTCAGATTGCGGGCCCCGAAGCGCCCATTACCGTGCCGCCGCTCGCGCAAGCGATGTTTTCCGATCCGGTCGAGCATCTCGTCTATCGGATCAGCGATGGCGAAACCGAAATTGCCGGCGATGAAACGCTGCCGTTGCAAGGCACCAGCGTTCGGCGCATGCATTACGCGTATGTGTTCGAAACGCAGCATCAGGGCGTGACGGTGCGCGTCGCGCAGGTGAGGGTCGATCAGCCGGTGGGCAATCCGATCGTCGTCGAGGTCGGGCAGCCGGTGCATCACCGCTTTCGCATCGCCGCGGAATTTCTCGTGGCGATCATGATGCCGCTGTTGCTGCTGCTGCTCGCGGGCTGGGTGATCGTGTGGCGCGTGGTGAATCAGCAGCTCAATCCGCTGACCGATCTCGCGGACTCGCTCAACCGGCAGACGCACACGTCGCTCGAACCGGTCGACGAGACCTATGTGCCCGTCGAAATCCGGCCGCTGACCGGCGCCGTCAATGCGCTGCTCGGCCGTCTCAAGACCGCGCTCGACGGCCAGCGCAAATTCATCGCCGATGCCGCGCATCAACTGCGCACGCCGCTCACGGCCGTCAAGCTGCACGCGGAGCAAGCGGCTGTCGCGCGCGATCCGCAACAGACGCTCGCCGCGGTGCGCGAGTTGCGTGCGGCCGCCGATCGCGCGGTGCGTCTGTCGAATCAGTTGCTGTCTCTCGCGCGCGCGGAACCGGCCGAGCAGGCCGCGCGCTTCGTCAATGTCGATATGGCCGCGCTCGCGTTCGATACCGGCGCGGAATGGGTGCCGCGCGCGTTGGCCTCGCACATCGACCTGGGTTTTCAGCGGCTCGATGATCCGGCCAACGATCATCCGTTGATCGCGCGCGGCAATCCGGTGCTGCTGCACGAAGTGATCGCGAATCTGCTGGATAACGCGCTGAAGTACGTGCCGCCTTCGCGCTTCGACGGCGGGCGCATTACGGTCACGGTGTCGCAAACCGTGATCGACGACGTGCGCATGGCCGAGATCGTCGTCGAGGACAATGGCGCGGGCGTGCCTCACACGCAGCAAGCGGATCTGTTCAAGCGGTTTTTCCGCGGCGACGGGCAGAGCGATGACGGCGTGGACGGCGGCGCCGGTCTCGGTCTCGCGATCGTTCACGACATCATGGCGCTGCATCACGGCAGCGTGCATTACGAGGACGCGCCCGAAGGCGGAGCGCGTTTCATCGTGCGTATTCCGGTCGTGGAAACGGCGCGGCCGGCACACGCTAACGACGACGCGCAAGACCACGAAAAAAAACCGGCGCACTCGGCGCCGGTCGATCTGTAGCGGTAACTTAGGTCTTCGCGCTGCGCGGGCGTCATTCGCACGACGAACCGCGCAGCTCGCGCGTTACTTTTTCTTGGCCTTCTTGGCCGAGCTGGCCGGCTTCGCGGACTTAGCCGACTTCGCGGTTTTCGCAGCCTTGGCCGGCTTCGCCGCTTTAGCCGCGGCCTTGTCCTTCTCGGTCGGCGCGAGCATCGTGCCGCGGCATTTGCGCGAGCCGCAGCGGCATTCGTATTCCTTCTTGAGCTTCTTCGTCTGACGCGCGTCGATCACGAGACCGTAATCGTAGAAGATCTCCTCGCCCTCGGCGATGTCGCGCAACGCATGCACGTACACGTGACCGTCGATCTCTTCCGCTTCGCAGTTCGGCGCGCACGAGTGGTTGATCCAGCGTGCGCTGTTGCCGCTCACCTTGCCGTCGATCACCTTGCCGCTATCGAGCGCAAAGTAGAACGTGTGATTCGGTTCGTCAGGATTATGCGGATGACGGCGCAACGCTTCTTTCCAGGAAATCCGCTCGCCCTTGTATTCGATTAGCCGCTCGCCGGCCGCAATCGGTTCGAGCGCAAACACGCCTTTGCCGTGCACACCGGAACGACGCACGGCGATCCTGCGTGAACTCATTGAATGAATCCTTGTGAAGAACTGGGGATGAAGTCCGGCAGCCGTCGGAAAAGCTCGCGTCTGACGCGCTGATTTTTTCTGGCGCTCATAGCAAACGCGGCGCCCTGCGAGCGCCGCGTCGACCTGCGACGCTCACGCGCCACAACCGGCATCCTACACGCTGAAGATGGCTTCGTTCAACCGTCAAAAACGTGGACCTCATGCGATCGTGCGTCACGCATGAGCCGCCTCATCTTTGTCCGAATGAAATCTCGCCGAACAGCGCCTTCTGATCGCGCGGTTGCGAGCGCCAGTACTGCGGCGGCGCTTCGACCGTCGCGCCGAGTTGCGCAGCGGCGTGCCACGGCCAGCGCGGGTTGTATAGCAGCGCACGAGCCAGCGCGATCAGATCGGCGTCGCCCTGTTCGATCAGTTGCTCGGCGTGAAACGGATCGGTGATGAGTCCGACGCCGATGGTCGTGAGCCCCGTCGCCTGTTTGACGGCCTTGGCGAACGGAATCTGATAGCCCGGCTCGAGCGGAATCTTCTGCAACGGCGAGACGCCGCCGGACGATACGTCGATCCAGTCGCAGCCGCGCTTCTTCAACTCGTGTGCGAACGCGATGGTGTCTTCCAGCGACCAGCCGCCTTCGACCCAATCCGTTGCGGACACACGCACGCCGACCGGTTTGTCGGCGGGAAAAGACGCGCGCACGATGTCGAAGATCTCGAGCGGAAAACGCATGCGGTTTTCGAGCGAACCGCCGTAGTCGTCATCCCGTTGATTGGCGAGCGGCGAAAGAAACTGATGCAGCAAATAGCCGTGTGCGGCATGCACTTCGAGTGCGTCGATGCCGAGGCGCGCAGCGCGCCGCGCGGACGCCGCGAACGCTTCCCGGATGCGATTCAGCCCAGGCGTGTCGAGCGCGAGCGGCGGCTCTTCGCCCGCTTTGTGCGGCAACCCCGACGGCGCATGCGGCAACCAGCCGCCCTGCGAGACCGGAATCAGCTGGCCGCCTTCCCACGGCGCATGACTCGACGCCTTGCGCCCGGCATGCGACAACTGCATCGTCACGTTGATGTGCGAGTGCTTGCGGATCGCGGCAAGCACGGGCGTGAGCGCGGCTTCGGTCGCGTCGTCCCACAAGCCCAGATCGCCGGGCGTGATGCGGCCGTCCGGTTCGACAGCCGTCGCCTCGATGCACAGCATGCCGGCGCCGGACAACGCGAGACTGCCGAGGTGAATCATGTGCCACGCGGTGGCTTCGCCGCGTTCGGCGGAATACTGGCACATCGGCGACACGACGATGCGATTCGGAAGCGTCACGCTACGCAGCGTGAGTGGAGAAAATAGCGCGCTCATGGATCACCGCCCAGTAGAAAACCGAGAGCGAACGAGGATAGCACCGCGAGTCATTTGCTGCAGGCAGGCCACTTGCGGCCGCCGCTGAAGCGCTCGCTCAGGGCTGCGCCTGTACCTGATCGAGCCATTCGCCGAACATACGGCAAGCGGCCGCCTCGAGAGCCGGGCCGAACTGCGCGGTCTCGGCGCGCAATTGACGCGCGTCGATTCCGTGCTCCACAAGTTCGCCCGCATTGCCGATCAGCCAGGGCTCGAAGCGATCGGTGCGAATCTCGGGATGACATTGCAACGCGAGCACATGGCTGCCCCACGTGAACGCCTGGTTTTCACACGCGCTCGTGGAGGCAAGACGCGTCGCGTTCGCGGGAAGGTCGAAGGTATCGCCATGCCAATGCAGCATGGACGTATGCGCGCCATCCAGATGACGCACCGGCGATGCGCGGCCGGCATCCGTCAGCGTGAGCGGCTCCCAGCCGAGCTCCGTATGGCCCGCGGGATACACTCGCGCGCCGAGCGCACGCGCGATCAGTTGCGCGCCGAGACAAATGCCGAGTGTGGGAAGCCCTGCTTCGATGCGTTTTTCGATCATCGAAAGCAGCGGCACGAGCGTGGGATAGCGCGCGTCGTCGGTGGCGCTGATGGGGCCGCCGAGCACCACCATCAACGATGACGTGACCGGGTTCGGCGCCTCGATGCGGGCAAAGCCGACATCGAGATAACGCACGGGCCGCCCGCGTTCGCCGAGCACGAGTTCGAGACTGCCCAGATCCTCGAAGTGCACGTGGCGAATGGCCAGAACTTCCTGATTCATCAGCCTGTCACCTTCAGATTGACTGCGGACTGCCGCTGCGCGGCACCGAAAGCCGGCAGGCGGCAAACGCCGCCTGCTGTTGCCGGTTGCAGTGTAGCGGATTGGCAGCGAAGCAGCCGCCTTACTGGGCGAAGATCTTCCAGGTCTTTTTCTGCGTGGCGACGTCGGCGGTTTCATGCACGGCGCAATCCAGACGCAGATCCGTATCCGCCATGTTCAGATCGAGCAGCGCGCAATGATGCGGCGTTTTCTTCGGATTCTTGCTCGGCTCGAAATGCGTGCAGCTCAGGCACATGCGGTGCGGCGGAATGTTGCCCTGCGCTTCCAGTTGATGAACCGTCTTGAGCAGCGTGCGATAGAACAGGGCCTGCTCGTCGTCGCGCAACGTGCCCACGGCCTTGGCCAGAAAGTCAGGCCATTGCGCGGCGCGCTTCGCAGCCGTGCGGCCGCGAGTGGTCAGACGAACGGCGAGCGCGCGGCCGTCATCGAGAGCGCGGCGCTTTTCGACCAGTCCCTTGGTCTCGAGCGTACTGACCGCGTCGCTGGTGGTCGCGGCGGTCAGTGCCGTTTCGCGCGCGATTTCCCCGAGCCGCATCGGCCCCTTTCGTTGCATCAGCAAAACCAGGATTTCGCCCTGCGTGGGCGTGAGGCCCGCGCCTTCCGCCCATTCCCAAGCCTGGCTTCGCATCGCCGTGCTCAGTCGCAAGAGGCTGTGGGTGACTCGCCCGGTTGCCTGTTCTCCGTATACGCCTTCGCTCATAATCTTCGATTGGTTTATTTACAGCTTTTGTGCGGTGCCGGCCGTTGTTGCCGGGAACGCCCGTAGCCTGTGTGGGGTAGCCCCGCCCAAAACATGACGAGACGGTCTCTAACTATCTCAAAAATTCACCGCCTTGCAAGCCGAAGCGGTTAAGACGACATTCTATGCGAGAGCGGCGAATCGTACAGCTAAGTTATCCAATGCAATCTGTGGATAACCGTGGGACAACATCAGGGATGACATGTGCGCCGATTCTTGATAAGCACCCGCGTCCACTTGTGAGTCCTTAAGTTGTCCTCGTTTACCGCCGGCCACGCACTGCTCACCGGCCTACTTATGGTTTACGCAGCGCCTTGACTTTGCAGGGAATTATTCAGTTGTCCACAGTCGGCGGCGATGCTTGTTAACTACTACTACGTTTGTATACGTACTTATTGGAAAAACCTTAAGGGCCCCGAACTGGAAAATTTTAACGACGAAAAAAAACCCGCGCAGGCGGGTTTTCTTACTGTTGAACACAAGCGACACCGTTCGGCCGATCACGCTCGCCACTTCAGACACTGTTGCCGGACAGCCTCATGCAGCGACTTTTCCTGTTCGACGACGCCTCTTAGCCACGTTGCATCGTTGATCTGACCACGCGCAATCGCGCCGATCTCGGCAAGCGCATGGCCCGAGCCCAACGCGTCGCCGTGCGGCGCGATGAGGTCGAGCGTCTCGAGAATGTCTTCCGAAATCGTCTTGCGTTCGCCTGTCTGCGGATTGATGCAGGTTCCGGCCAGACCGAAGCGGCATGCCTCGAAGCGGTTGAACGTGTAGACGAGGTAATCGTCTTCGTGCGGCGTGATCGGCTTGTCGAGCAGCAGATGGCGCGCAAGCGTCTGGATGTAGCAGGCAATCGCCGCGGCGCGATCGACGGAAAGCGGCGTATCCATCACGCGTACTTCGATGGTGCCGAAGCCCGGCTTCGGCCGGATGTCCCAGTAAAAATCCTTCATGCTGTTGACCACGCCCGTATGGACCATCTTCGAGAAATATTCCTCGAAGCTGTCCCACGTCAGCACGAACGGCGCGCGGCCCGATAGCGGAAACGCGAACACGGAATTCAGGCGTGCCGAATGAAAGCCGGTGTCCACGCCCTGCACGAACGGCGACGATGCGGACAACGCAATGAAATGCGGAATGAAGCGCGACATGGAATGCAGCAGGAACAGCGCGCTGTCCGGATCCGGACAGCCGATGTGCACATGCTGGCCGAATACGGTGAACTGCTTCGCGAGATAGCCGTACAGCTCCGAAAGATACTGAAAGCGCGGCGTATCCACGATCTGCCGTTCGCTCCATTGCTGGAAAGCGTGCGTGCCGCCGCCGCACAGGCCGACGTTCAGATGATCGGCTGCGGAAACAAGCGTGTCGCGAATCTTGCGCAGATCGGCGAGCGCCTGTTCATGGTTCGTGCAAATGCCGGTGGACAGCTCGATCATGCTCTCGGTGATTTCCGGCGTGATGTTGCCGGGGATCTTTTGATCCTTGACGAGGCGCAGCAGATCGGAGCCGGCTTTGGTCAGATCATAGTCGTGCGTATTGACGATCTGCATCTCGAGTTCGACACCGAAAGTGAACGGCTTCGAATCGATGAAGGGTTCGAGTGACATGGCGTCCCCTGAGTGAGGTCGGCCGGACGGTTGTCGGAGGCCCGGCCGTTTTTTGAAGCGAATAAATTTGAATAACGTGTGGCTTGCAGCGCGGAGCGCTCACGGTCGCTTACGACCGCTTAACCGCTTACTCTTCGCGCCGCTCGGCGACCAGCGCGAGGCTGCGATAAACGAGCCACGGCCCGAGAATCTGCAGCACGACAATCGAACACATCATGATCGCCCGCAATTGCGGATCGAAATTTGGATACAGGTTGTACGTATCGTCGACGAGCAGATAAGCCAGCGCCGACATCGGCGAGAGCGACAAACCGAGCGCCATGCCCTGTTTCCAGTCCAGACCGCTCGGCTTTGCAAACGCAAGCACGCCGACGAGTTTCGCGACGAGACGCGCAACAATCAGGCCCAGCGCCGCAACGCCGCCGAGCGCAATGTCTTTCCATTCAAACGAAGTGAGCGTCAGCACGAACAGAATCACAGTGAGAAGCCAGCCGGCCGTGCCGAAATGCCGCGGCCACAACTGCGGCCGAGCCTCCAGATTCTTCACGATGATGCCGGCGGCGAGCAGCGCGAGAATGGTCGACAGCTTGAACAGATGCGCGACCGCGATGGCCACCAGAATCAGGCCGAATAGCGCAACGAACGAATGCTCGTCCTGCATGTTCAGCCGGCGATAAAAGAACGTGCAGGTGCGCGCGAGCAGATAGGCGAGCACGAGCGAGCCGACCAGCAGATAAAGCGGCTGCAGAATGGTCGCGAAAACATTGCCATACGCTTCCTGATGCAGCCAACTCGACACGAGCTTTTCGATCACGACCGCATACATGCTGTTCAACGCGGTCAGTGTCAAAAGACGCTGCGTGACCTGGCCTTCGGCGCGAAGCTCGGTCTTGAGCTGAATCACCATGGCCGGCGAAGTCGCCATCGCGATGGCGGCCAGCACGGTTGCAACCATCAGCGGCACGTTCAGAAACAGCAGCACGGGCAAAACGAGCGCGAAAGTCAAAGTGGCTTCCGCGACGCTCGACATCACGAGCCACGGATTACGACGGATCCAGCGCAGATCGAGCCGGCTGCCGAGTTCGAACAGCAGCAAGCCGAGCGCAACGTCGAGCAAGGGCCGCGCGGCTTTCGCCGATTCCGCGTCGATCACGCCCGAGCCGGCCGCGCCGGCAATCAGACCGATGACCGCATAGCCCGAAATACGCGGCAAGCGCCACGCGCGATAGCACAACTCGCCGCACAAACCCGCGGCGAGCAAGGCGAGACCAGCCCAAAAAATGGCGTCGGGTGAAAGCGGCCAGGCTGGAAAAAATGAAAACGCCGAATTCATCGTTATGGGTTCTCCTTTGCAGCAACGGCAGATCACATGAACCAGCATGAGCCGGCGCGAACACCGGCGAGCGGGTGGGCGCAAGACGCGGGCCACTGTCGCAATCGCTTCGCGTGATCCGCGTTGCGGGTTTTCAACGATCGGATGATTCGAACGCGCCGCAGTCGCAGGGAGCTCGGCGCATTCAGGGGTGCGGCCGTAGCAACCGGCTCGGCACGGTGAAAGAACGCCGTCGACGTTGAATCAGATTCTGATTGAACGGGACCGTTCCATTGCAGCGGGTACCGCAGGAGGCCAGGCACCACGCGGAAAAGAACGGCGATTGTGCCATAGCTTTTTTAGCTTCGACCGAAAAGACACGAACATGCAGGCAAAACGGTAAAAACGTACTTCATCTTCGCGAGATGTGGAAAAAGCGACCGTTTTGAAACTCGCGACGCCTGGATTGCCGGCTTGTTCCAGTACCCGTCGATGGAGTCTGCACCATCTACGTGTGCTTTTCAGGACAGCCGCTAGCACACGGGTTGAATGCGTCGCCCGATCTGTGCGGTGGCGCACGGTCCAGCTCGGGCCTTGCTGTTTACGTGTTTACTGTATGTATACGTAGTAGCAGTTAACAAGCAGCCCGCGTTTCTGTGGATAACCCCGGTTTACCGAAGCGAATCAGCGGATTGCAGACTTCATAACCGGATGCACAGCATGTGCGGCGACGCCGGGTAGTCGCGGGTAACTTTTGGCGAAATTCGACGGCGCTCGAGTTACCCCGTTTACGTCCACAACGGTTCCACACGAGTTGCGCTAGTAAACAACGTGGTTATCCACAATTCGCGGTGGATAACCGCGCCGCGCACCGCCAATAGTTAACTGATGACGCCGCCTTGCCGCAAAGCCCGCAGCAGGAAGCGCGCAGGGTCGATGTCTTCGGCGAGATCGCGTTCGAGCGGCAACGGCTCGCCTTCGATCTGCGACGCGATCAGTTCCGCGCCAAGCGCCGCCCACACGAGACCGCGCGAGCCGTAGGCAAAGGCGCTGTAGAGACCGTCGACGCGCGGCAGATCGAGCGGCCACGCACCGCGCAGGCGTTGCGCGTCACGCGCCGCGAGCGCTTCGTCGGCGAGGTTGCCGATCATCGGCATGCGGTCGCTTGTCACGCAGCGGAATGCGACGCGGCCGGTCAGCGCATGACCCGATGCCGCGGCATCGCCGCGCCCGACAACGCTCGCGAACGCGGGCAGCATCTGCGCGACGCGCTCGATGTTTTCCAGATGACCGGCAGGACGAAGCGACGTTTGAGCGTCGTCGAGTTCGTATGTCGCGCCCGTCAGCGTGACGCCGCCGGGCAGCGGTATCGCATAACCTTCGCCGATCACCGGCAACTCGAGCGACGGCGCCGCGCCCGGCGGCAGCAAAGTGAGCTGGCCGCGGATGCTGCGAGTCGGCGCGTGACGCAAACCGGCAATGCGCGCCGCGTCGTGAGCGTTGGCGACGATCACGACCGGCGCACGCGCGAGCACGTCGCCGGCCGCGTCGAATACTAGCCATTCATCTGCCGAGCGCTCGAGACGCGCGGCTTCCACGCCGAAGCGCCGGTCGAGCAAATCACCGGCGGCGGCACATTGCGCGGCGCAAAGCGAGGCCGGGTCGATCCAGCCGCCGTGCGGGAAGAACCAGCCGCCGCGCGCGAGCGGTGTACCGGCGAGTTTTTGCGCGTCGTCGGCGGAGACCGGCGTGACGAATTCCGGCGGATAGCGCAGCGCGGCGATGGCTTCGCTCATCGCGCGGGCTTCGTCGGCGTTTTCGGCGATTTGCAGCAGACCGGAGCCGCCGCGCAGCGGCGCGTGGCCGAGCCGTTCAAGCGCCGTCCAGCGTCTTAGCGCGTATAAAAAGCCGGCGCGCGTGACGCGCGACGCGACACTGTCGTCGCGCGAGATCATCGGGTGGAATACGCCGGCCGGATTGCCCGACGCGTCTTGTGCGACCGACGCATGCCGTTCCAGCAAAGTCACGCGCCAGCCGCGCGCGGCGAGCCGCTCGACCATCGCGCATCCCGCGAGACCGCCGCCGATCACCACCGCATGCCGTTCGCGAGGCGTGAGCGGTCCGAGCGATCCGAGCGATCCGAGCGCTCCGAGCGCTCCGAGTGGCGACGGCGGCTCGTGACGACGCACGCGCCAGCGAGGCGCGAAGCGGCCGACCAGCATCGCGCGCTTCCAGCCGAAACCTTCGACCTTGCGATACTCGAAGCCGCATTGAGTCAGCGCCCGCTTGATGTCGCCGGCGCTCGTGTAAGTGGCGAAGGTCGCGCCGTCGTCGGCCAGCCGCGCAAGCGACTTGAAGATGGCGAGCGTCCAAAGCTCCGGATTTTTGGCGGGCGAGAAGCCGTCGAGGTAAAACGCGTCCGCGCGCAGCCTGAGATTGGGCAAGCTCTGCTCTGCGTCGCCGAAAACGAGCGTGAGAACCACGCGCCCGTCCTCGAATTCCAGCCGATGCGTGCCCGGCACGAGCATCGGCCAGTCGTTCGCGAGCGTGTCGGCGAGCGCCGCAATCGACGGATCGGCAATCGTCGCGGCGTACGCGCGGCGCAGATCGGCGAGCGCGAACGGATGCTTTTCCGTCGAGACGAAATGGAGCCGCTCGCAACGCGACGGGTCGGCGCGCCAGGCGGCCCACGTCGTGAGGAAGTTGATGCCCATGCCGAAGCCCGTCTCCAGCACCGTGAAAACGCGCCGGCCCTGCCAGCGCTCGGGCAGCGCGTTGCCGCGCAAGAAAACATGGTCGGCCTGCTCGAGACCGCCGACGGCGCTGTGATAGATGTCGTCGTAGAGAGGCGAAAAAGGCGTGCCGTTGTCCCGGAACGAGAGGACGGCTGGGATCAGCGGATCGGTCATGCGCGACGCAAAGTGAGGCCCCAACAAGCGGGGTCCAACGTTACCGCCAGCGCGCGCGGCTCGCCGGGCGGCGAAATAGACGCGCCGAGCGTTGGCAAAAACCAACGTCAAAGCCCCGTCCACACTGGGTTTCAGGCTTCTCAGCGAGGCCGGATCAGCAAAAAGTGCCGTTTCCTTGCTGTATCTGTTCCAAAACCGCGTAATTCTTCGAAACCCTTGTCCTGATTGGGTTTGCGCTGCGCTATCATAGCAAGCGCCGCGAAGGGAGCGGCAGCACGGCCGACGGACACTCGCTGTCCGGCGCTTTTGATCTGGAGGGGCTCCGGAGCCGTAGCTGCTCGACGGCGCGGCGCGCGCACGTATAATCGGCGCGTTCGCGCTGTTCGTGTCAACCTAAACTCAGAAAGGAACCTTAATGAACAAACAGGAACTGATCGACGCTGTCGCAGGACAGACGGGCGCCAGCAAGGCTCAAACCGGTGAAACGCTGGACACGTTGCTTGAAGTGATCAAGAAGTCTGTGTCGAAGGGCGACGCGGTCCAGTTGATCGGCTTCGGCAGCTTTGGTTCGGGCAAGCGCGCAGCGCGTACAGGTCGCAACCCGAAGACGGGCGAAACCATCAAGATTCCGGCCGCAAAGACCGTCAAGTTCACGGCAGGCAAGGCGTTCAAAGACGCAGTCAACAAGCGCTAAGCAGATTACTGCCAGGCAGTTGACACCCGCCAACGGCGGGTTTTTTTTGTCTTTTGCGTTTGGAGGGGGCGCGCCGCGGCGGGAAGAGTGTGCGGCGCGCGTGGTTGTTACTGTCGACGCAGTTGAAAGAGCCGCTTAGTCGTGGCGATGTGCTGTTCCGCCGTGGCCGTGGCCATCGTGATCATGGTCGTCGTGGCCGTGATCATGATCATGATGATGACCGTGATCATGTCCGTCGTGATCGTGATCGTGATCGTCGTCGAAGTCCCACGCCGGGAACGGATCGGCGAACTGTTGCCAGCCTTGCGGTCCCACTGCGTACTCGTCATTGGTCAGCAGGCACGCGTCGAACTTCCCCGACCACAGCGCCGCGTCGATGCCCACGCCGATCATCGCCAATTCCTGGCGACGGTCGCCAATGCTGACGTCATCCGGCGCGCCATACCAGTCGGCGGCGATTTCGGCGGCTAGCTCGTCATCGGCATCGGGCCATTCGCTGCGGTCCTGAGCCGCCCACCACATGCCTGCGGGACCGTGCCGGCAAGCGCCGCCCGCCTGCGACAGCGAACCGGCGATGTCGTTACGCGTCGCGAGCCAGAAGAAACCCTTGCTGCGCAAGACGCCCTTCCACTCCTCGTGCAGCAACGCCCACAGCCGCTCCGGATGGAACGGACGGCGTGCCTGATAAACGAAGTTGCCGATGCCGAACTCGTCCGCTTCGCTGTGATGGCCGTGGCCGCGTTCGTCTACGTGCTTCTCGGCCTGGTTGAGCAACGCGATCGCGCCGGGAGCGTTCGCCGTCTCGTCGAAATCGAAGCGGCCGGTGTTCACGATCTGTTCGAGCGGCACGGCGCCGAAGCGGCTCACCACTTGCACCGCGCGCGGGTTGATGCGCGCGAGGATGCGTTGCAGGCGCGTCAGCTCGTCGGCGGTCACGAGGTCGACCTTGTTCACGACCAGCACGTCGCAGAACTCGACCTGCTCGATCAGCAGTTCCACGAGAGTCCGGTCGTCTTCGTCGCTCGCGGCGATGCCGCGTTCGGCGAGCGCATCCGCGGAACCGTAGTCGCGCAGAAAATTGGACGCGTCGACCACCGTGACCATCGTATCGAGCCGCGCGAGCTCGGCGAGCGGCGCGCCGTCATCGTCATCGTCGGCGAAGGCGAAGGTCTCGGCGATCGGCATGGGTTCCGCCACACCGGCCGACTCGATCAGTATCGCGTCGAAGCGCTTTTCGGCGGCCAGCCGTTTCACCTGGGCGAGCAGATCGTCGTGCAGCGTGCAGCAGACACAGCCGTTCGACAGCTCGACCACGTTTTCTTCGGTAAGCGACAGCGCGGCCGGATCGCGCACGAGCGTCGCGTCGATATTGACGGCGGCGAGATCGTCGACGATCACGGCGACGCGCAAGCCGGCGCGATTCGCGAGGATGTGATTCAGGAGCGTGGTCTTGCCGGCGCCCAGAAAACCGGAGAGCACGGTGACGGGCAGTGGCGGCTGGTTCATCGGAGTACGGAAAATCGGGAGGATTGGAAGGCGTGCCGGGCGCCGCATTGCTGCGCGAGTCTAGCCGCGGTCCAGCGGACGCTCGAGCGCCGACGGCAGCACGAAGCCGCATTGTGCATCAAATCGGAAACGGCGAGCGGTCGATCAGCGTGACGCCGGCATCAGGTTCCACTTGCGTAGAATCGCGGCGATCTGTTGAGCGTACTTGTCGCGCAGCGCGGGCGTCTCGGAGTGATAAGCGCCGATGGCTTGCCATGTATTGCCGTACTTGTTCATCTGCCGGCGCAGATGCCACGCGGCGATGTACACGTTCTTGCAGGGCTCCATCAGCGTGCCTTGCGAGATCCCGTATTGCGCGAGCGTGGGCAGATGAATCGAGTTGATCTGCATTACGCCGTAGTCGGTCGAGCCGTTTGCGTTTTTGTGCTGCGCGTCCGGACGGTTATGCGACTCCTGCCAGGCGATCGCACGCAGAATCAGCGGGTTCACTTTCTGATATTTCGCGGCTTCGTCGAAGCAATCGGCGCGTGCCGTCCCGGCCGAAGCCAAGATGGTAATTCCTGCCAGAAAGGTGACGAAGCTTCGTTTCATCGGTCAAGACGACTGGGGCAAACCGCAAGGGTAAGGGATCGTAAGGGCTCGTATCAGCCATTGTTCAGCCGGGACTAGCCGGTGGGCGCAATCTGGCCGGGGCATTGACGGAACATGCGGGAAAACCCGTGTTCGCAACGGCGATCCGACGGCTTGAACGGCTCGTATGATACCGGCAGGCCGCGACCCGTCAAGTTGGCTAACAGACATAAGGGCGCGGAAACACTAGGTTTTCTTGCCGCTTTCAGTCCGCAGTGCTTTCGCTTTCAAGGCCCGCCGAGCGGGCCCGAACGTTTAGGGAAACTCACTGAGGCTTTCCTTTTGTGACAAATCCGACATGAAAAACTGTTACTGTTCCTTCTTTTCGGACATCGGATGGCCAGCATTTTAGGGCGGCTTTCGCCCACCTGGCCCGCCGGCAGACCGACCGACCGGCGGTTTGCTCCCCTGTCCGCGCTGCATGACCGCCGGTGGCCTGCGCTGCCGGCATCGACATTACATTCCATGAGAAGAAATCGTATGGCTTTGCGTCGCGTCGCAACGGCGTTGCTGTTGGCTGGCTTGATCACTGCGCAGACCGCACAGGCGCAGGTGACATTGAACTTCGTCAACGCCGATATCGACCAGGTCGCGAAGGCGATCGGCGCGGCGACCGGCAAGACAATCATCGTCGACCCACGAGTCAAAGGTCAGTTGAATCTCGTGTCGGAAAACGCGGTGCCCGAGGATCAGGCGCTGAAGACGTTGCAATCCGCGTTGCGCATGCAGGGCTTCGCGCTCGTCCAGGATCACGGCGTACTGAAGGTCGTGCCCGAGGCCGACGCCAAGCTGCAAGGCGTGCCGACCTACGTCGGCAATTCGCCGAGCGCGCGCGGCGACCAGGTGGTCACGCAAGTGTTCGTGCTGAAGAACGAATCGGCGAATAACCTGTTGCCGGTGCTGCGTCCGCTGATCTCGCCGAACAATACCGTGGCCGCTTATCCGGCCAACAACACGATTGTCGTCACCGATTACGCGGACAACGTGCGCCGTATCGCGCAGATCATCGCCGGTGTGGATACGGCGGCCGGCCAGTCGGTGTCCGTCGTACAACTGAAGAATGCCAACGCGCTCGACATTGCCACGCAACTGAACAAGATGCTCGACCCGGGCGCGATCGGCAGCACGGACGCCACGCTGAAAGTGTCGATCACGGCGGACCCGCGCACGAACTCGCTGCTGATCCGCGCGTCGAACGGCGCGCGTCTGGCCGCCGCGAGAACGCTCGCGCGCGAACTCGACGCGCCGACCAGCATGCCGGGCAACATGCACGTGGTACCGCTGCGCAACGCCGAGGCAACCAAGCTCGCGAAGACCTTGCGCGGCATGCTCGGCAAGGGCGGCGAAGGCGGCTCGGCGGGCGGCGGCAACGAGGCCAACGCGTTCAACCAGAATGGCGGCGGCGGCGGAATTGGCGGCAACAATTCGACGGGCACTTCGGGCACGCCGCCGCTGCCCTCGGGCGGACTGAACAACAGTTCGTTGTCCTCGCCGATGGGTGGCGGCGGCGGCGCGGGCGGCTACGGCGCGAACGGCGGCGGTCAATCCGGCGGCCTGCTCGGCGGCGACAAGGACAAGAACGAGGACAATCAGCCGGGCGGCATGATCCAGGCGGACTCGGCGACGAACTCGCTGATCATCACTGCGTCGGAGCCGGTTTACCGCAATCTGCGCGCGGTGATCGACCAGCTCGACGCGCGCCGCGCGCAGGTCTACATCGAGGCGCTCATCGTCGAGCTGAACTCGAACACGAGCGGCAATCTCGGCATTCAATGGCAGGTCGCGAACAATTCGATTTTTGCCGGCACGAACCTCGCGACGGGTTCGAGCAACAGCATCATCAACCTGACGGCGGCTGCTGCGGCGGCGGGCGCAGCGGGCGCGACCGGCGGTCTCGCCAACGCGCTCGGCTCAGGTGTTCAGCAGGGCTTGAACGTCGGCTGGATTCACAACATGTTCGGCGTGCAGGGACTCGGCGCACTGCTTCAGGCGCTCTCGCAGACCGCGGACGCGAACGTGCTGTCCACGCCTAACCTGATCACGCTCGACAACGAGGAAGCGAAGATCGTCGTCGGTACGAACATACCGATTCAGACCGGTTCGTATTCGAATCTGACGAGCGGCAACGCGAGCTCGGCGTTCAACACATACGACCGCGTGGACGTCGGCCTCACGCTGCACGTCAAACCGCAAATCACCGACGGCGGCATCCTCAAGCTTCAGCTTTACACTGAAGATTCCGCCATCGTGAACGGCACGACGAACGCGACGACCAACCCGGCCGGCCCGCAGTTCACCAAGCGCTCGATCCAGTCGACCGTGCTCGCCGACAACGGCGAAATCATCGTGCTCGGCGGCCTGATGCAGGACAACTACCAGGTCAGCAACAGCAAGGTGCCGCTGCTTGGCGACATCCCGTGGATCGGTCAGTTGTTCCGTTCCGAGCAGAAGAACCGCAACAAGACGAACCTGATGGTCTTCCTGCGCCCGGTCATCATCGGCGATCGCGATACCGCGCAGGCTGTCACGTCCAATCGCTACGACTATATTCAAGGTGTGCAGGGCGCGTATCGTCAGGACAACAACCTGATGAAGGACAACGACGATCCGGTGGTTCCGCCGAAGCCCGTCGGCCCGAGCCAGGGCGGTTCGACGTTGAACCTGTTCGACCTCGACCAGATGCGCCGTCAGCAGATGCAGCCGCCGCAGCAGCAAACTCAGCCGGGCTCGGCCGCGCCGACAACGCCGCCCGCCACGAACGGCGCTGTGCAAAGTAATCCGGTGCCGGTCGCACCGTCCACCGTATCGCCAGGAGCCAAGCCGTGAGTACGCCGTCCATGCCGCCGTCAGCCTCAACGTCGCCGGCATCGTCGCGAGCCGCCGAGATTGCCTCGGCGGCGATGACAGAGCAAGCGGACCACGCCGAACGCGCGGCGCCGTCGGCGATTGCCGCGCGGCTCGTGCCCTACGGCTTCGCGCGCAGCGGCCAGATTCTGGTCGCGCATCAGCACGCCGACAGCCTCGAAGTCTGGATCAGCGAGCGCACCAGCGAGGCCGCGCTCGCCGAAGTCGCACGCAACTTCGGCGCGGTGTCGGTGGTGCGTCTTCCCGCCGACGAACTCGCGCAGGCGATCAACCAGGCTTACGCGCGCCAGGACGGCAGCGCGGCGCAGGTGGTCGGCGAAGTGGAAGGCGAAGTCGATCTCTCGCGTCTGATGCAGGACATTCCCGAAGTGGAAGACCTGCTGGAATCGGAAGACGACGCGCCGATCATCCGCATGATCAATGCGCTGCTCACGCAGGCCGCGCGCGAGCACGCGTCGGATATTCACATCGAGCCGTTCGAGACTTCTTCTGTGGTGCGTTTTCGCGTCGACGGCACGCTGCGCGACGTCGTGCGTCCGAAGAAAGCGCTGCATGGCGCGCTGATTTCGCGGATCAAGATCATGGCGCAGCTCGACATTGCCGAGAAACGTCTGCCGCAAGATGGCCGCATCACGCTGCGCGTGGGCGGCCGTCCGGTCGACGTGCGGGTGTCCACGCTGCCGACAGGTCACGGCGAGCGCGCCGTGCTGCGTCTGCTGGAAAAAGACGCGTCGCGCCTGAACCTCGAAGCGCTCGGCATGGGCGCGGACACGCTCGTCAAGTTCGACAAGCTGATCGGCCGGCCGCACGGCATCGTGCTCGTGACCGGCCCGACGGGTTCGGGCAAGACGACCACGCTGTATGCGTCGATGTCGCGGCTTGAAACCGCGACCACCAACATCATGACGGTCGAAGACCCGATCGAATACGACCTGTCGGGCATCGGCCAGACGCAGGTGAACGAGCGGATCGGCATGACCTTCGCGCGCGCGCTGCGCTCGATTCTGCGGCAGGACCCGGACATCATCATGATCGGTGAAATCCGCGACCTCGAAACCGCGCAGATCGCCGTGCAGGCTTCGCTCACCGGCCACCTCGTGCTCGCGACGTTGCATACCAACGACGCCGCCTCCGCCGTCACGCGTCTGACCGACATGGGCGTCGAGCCGTATCTGCTGGCGTCGTCGCTGCTCGGCGTGCTGGCGCAGCGGCTCGTGCGGCGGCTGTGTCCGGTATGCCGCGAAAAGCGTGTCGAGGAAGACGGGCGCGTGCATTGGCATCCGGTCGGCTGCGACAAGTGCGGTCAATCGGGCTATGCGGGCCGGCGCGGCGTGTATGAACTGCTGCTGATCGACGACGAAATCCGCGCGCTGATTCACCGCAATGCATCGGACGCCGAAATTCTCACGGCCGGCCGTGCGCAAGGCATGCGCACACTGCGCGAGGACGCGGATCGCTGGCTCGCTTCCGGGCTGACGTCGCTTGAAGAAGTGATTCGCGTGACGGGCGGAGCTTAAGCGCATGCCGGCATTTCGTTTCGAAGCGATCGACGCGGCGGGCAAGGCGCAAAAAGGCGTGCTCGACGCGGACAGCGCGCGCGGCGCCCGCACCAATCTGCGTTCGCAAGGACTCACGCCGCTCGTCGTCGAACCGGCCGCGACGCGCACGCGCGGCGAGCGCAATCAGCGTCTTTCGTTGGGACGGCGGCTGTCGCAGCGCGAGCAGGCCATTCTCACGCGGCAACTGGCGAGCCTGCTGATTGCCGGCTTGCCGCTCGACGAAGCGCTTGCGGTTTTGACCGAGCAGTCGGAGCGCGACTACATCCGCGAATTGATGGCGGCGATTCGCGCCGAAGTGCTCGGCGGCCATTCGCTCGCGAATGCGCTCACGCAGCATCCGAAAGACTTTCCGGAGATCTATCGCGCGCTGGTCGCGGCCGGCGAACATACCGGCAAGCTCGGCCTCGTGCTGTCGCGGCTTGCGGACTACATCGAGCAACGCAACGCGCTCAAGCAGAAGATCGTGCTGGCGTTCACTTACCCGACGATCGTCACGATCATCGCGTTCGGCATCGTCACGTTTTTGCTGAGCTATGTGGTGCCGCAGGTGGTCAACGTGTTCGCGAGCACCAAGCAGCAACTGCCCTTCCTCACGATCATGATGATGGCGCTCTCCGGCTTCGTGCGGAACTGGTGGTGGGCCGTGCTGATCGCGGTCGCGGTGCTGTTCTATGTGGTGCGTTCGACGCTCAGGCAAGCGGGCCCGCGCTTCGCGTTCGACCGGTGGCTGCTCACCGCGCCGCTGCTCGGCAAACTCGTGCGCGGCTACAACACCGTGCGCTTCGCGAGCACGCTCGGCATTCTGACGGCGGCCGGCGTGCCGATTCTGCGTGCGCTGCAAGCCGCCGCTGAAACGCTCAGCAACACGGCGATGCGCGGCAACATTGACGATGCGATCGTGCGCGTGCGTGAAGGCACGTCGCTGTCACGCGCGCTCGGCAATACGAAGACGTTCCCGCCGGTGCTGGTTCACCTGATCCGTTCCGGCGAAGCGACCGGCGACGTCACGACGATGCTCGACCGTGCCGCCGACGGCGAAGCGCGCGAGCTCGAGCGCCGCACGATGTTCCTGACGAGTCTGCTGGAGCCGCTGCTGATTCTGGCGATGGGCGGCGTGGTGCTGGTGATCGTACTGGCGGTGATGCTGCCGATCATCGAGTTGAATAATCTGGTGCAGTGAGGCGTGGAATGCCGCGGCGCGATTGCGCGGCGGCGTGATTGCTGAACCTGGCGACCAGGCTTAACGCACGTAGATAGTAGGACCCGCGGCGTTGGCCGGCAGAAACACTTCGGAATGCGCGCCATTGCGGTCGATCACGATGGAGCGGGCGCGGACTTCGGAGAGTTTGGCGCCTTGCATCAGCGTGCTGCCGAGCGACACCGCACGCGGCGGCTCGCCGCCCACGCTGACGATGGCCGCGGCGCCTTGGGTCAGCGCGAGAATGCCGAACAGATGCACGTCCTGGTTGACCGTGCGCGTGAGCTGTCCGCCGAACAGCGTGGCGGCCTGATCGGTCGAGACCTGCGCGTGCGCGGCGGCTGCGGGCACCGGCGCACCGGACATCGCGGTCAGTGTGATGGTCCAGTAGGTCAGCGTCGCGCAAAACACGGCGAAGAGCGCGAGCGACAGAAGGCGGATTTGGAGTGCGTTCATGCGCGCATTGTACGGACTATTGTGAAAATTGCGTTGGGTTGAAACCCTTCAACTGCATGACATTAAAATGACCGGCCGGGCACGTTCAATGGCACCGCGAGTGCCAGAGCACCGAGTCCGCCCAGTCGATAATTCACCTGAAAAGAGGTAGCAAGCTATGCAACTGTCGACCATTCGCCGCACAGCAATTGCGGGTTCGCGCAGCCGTCGTCAACGCGGTTTTACGCTGATCGAAATCATGGTCGTGATCGCGATTCTCGGCATCCTGGCCGCGTTGATCGTGCCGAAAATCATGAGCCGTCCCGACGAAGCGCGGCGCGTCGCCGCGAAGCAGGACATCGGCACGGTGATGCAGGCGCTCAAGCTTTATCGTTTGGACAACGGCCGTTATCCGACGCAGGAGCAAGGTCTGCGCGCGCTGATCGAAAAGCCCGCGACGGACCCCGTGCCGAACAACTGGAAAGACGGCGGCTATCTGGAACGTTTGCCGAACGATCCTTGGGGCAACGGCTATCAATATCTGAACCCCGGCGTGCACGGTGAAATCGACGTCTTCAGCTACGGCGCGGACGGCAAGGCAGGCGGCGAAGGCAATGACGCCGACGTGGGCTCGTGGCAATAGACGATAGCAACGCACGTGTCGCAACGAACCCGCCGCCCCGCGCGGCGGGCGCGGCGTTGCGCGCGCGCGGCCTGCGCCGGCATCAGGCGGGTTTCACGCTGCTGGAAATGATGGTGGTGCTGGTGATTGCAGGCTTGCTGGTCTCACTGACCGCGTTGACGATGACGCGCAATCCGCGCACCGACCTGAACGAGGAAGCACAGCGTCTCGCGCTGCTGTTCGAATCGGCCGGCGACGAAGCGCAGGTGCGCGCGCGCCCGATCGCGTGGCAACCGTTCGACGGCGGCTTTCGTTTCGACTTGCGCACCGAGGACGGCTGGCGTCCGCTGCGCGACGATCTGCTCAAGCCGCGTCAGTGGGAAGGCGGCGTGAGCGGCGTGACGATCGACTATCCGGGCTCGAATTCGAAGGCGAATCGCGTCGTGTTCGGCACCGAGGCGATCGACGTGCCAGTGCGCGTCACGCTGTTTTCCGCGGCGGGCAGCGCGACGATCGTCGGCACCGGCAATGGCCGCTACGAGGTGCACTGACATGCGCCATCGCAGCAGAAGCAGCAGCAGAAGCAGCAGCACCGCGGCTCGCCGGGCCGTCCACCGCGAGCGCGGTTTCACGATGATCGAAGTGCTGGTGGCGCTCGCGATCATCGCCGTCGCGCTTGCCGCATCGCTGCGCGCGGTCGGCTCACTCGCGACCGGCGAGGCCGATCTTCATCGGCGCTTGCTGGCCGGCTGGAGCGCGGATAACACGCTCGCGCAATTGCGCCTCACGCATGCATGGCCGAATGTCGGCTCGACGAGTTTCGATTGCTCGCAAGGAAATTTGCAGTTGATCTGTACCGAGCAAGTGTCGGCGACGCCGAATCCGGTGTTTCGTCGGGTGGAAGTGATGGTGACGATGCCCGGACGTTCCGGCAATCTCGCCCAGATGGTCACGGTGGTCGCGAATGAAACGAATCGTTCGCTCTGAGCGCCGCCGCGAGCGCACCGGCCGCCGCCGCTCTCGCGCGGGCGTGCATGGCTTCACGCTGATCGAACTGCTCGTCGCGATCGCGATCATGGCGGTGATCGCGGTGCTGTCGTGGCGCGGGCTCGACCAGATCATCCGCGGCCGGCAGACCATTACGAACGCGATGGAAGACGAGCGCGTGTTCGCGCAACTGTTCGACCAGATGCGCATCGACGCGCGTCAGGCCGCTTCCGACGACGAATCCGGTCAGCCGGCGGTGTCGCTCCTCGGCGGCGCATTGCAGATCGTGCGGCAGATGAGCTTGCCCGGCTCCGCGCCGCGCTTGCAGGTCGTGCGTTACCGCGTCACGGAAGGCCGCGTGATCCGCTATGCGTCTCCGCCGCTTGCCAGCGTCGGCGATCTGCGCGCGGCGTCGCGCGGCAGCGAAGGCGAAGGCTGGTCGGCCGTGCCGTTGATGGGCGGCGTCGGCGCAATTTCGGCGCGGCTCTATGTGCCGCGCGTCGGCTGGACCACGCAGATGAAGGACGTGCAAGGCGCGATCACCGAGGCCGACAACAATCTCAAGGTGCCGCAGCTTGGCAATGCTCCGCTGCCGCGCTCGGTGACGGGGCTCGAAGTGAGCGTGGGCGCGAAGTCGCTCGCACGGCCCATCACGCGCGTTTTTTTGATTGGGGAATGAGATGAGATTGTTCTCCTTCAGCGCGGGACGCTCGACGGGTTCTTTGTGTGTAACGCGCGGCTCGCGTAACGCACGGCACACCCATTCCACCCATCAGCGCGGCGCGGCCATCATCAGCGCGTTGCTCGTCGTTGCGCTCTCGGCGATTCTCGTCTCCGGCATGTTGTGGCGTCAGCAAGTCCAGATCCGCCGGATCGAGAACCAGCGTCTGCTCGCGCAGGCGCAATGGGTTGCGCGCGGCGCGCTCGACTGGACGCGTCTGATTCTTCGCTCCGAAGGCGATACGTCCGCGGGCATCACGTATCTCGGCGGCGTGTGGGGCGTGCCCATCGCGAAGACGCGGCTTTCCGACTTCCTCGGTCAGATCGGCGAGGTGCGCGCGCAGCAAGGCGCCGCGACCTACCTGTCGGGTTCCATCGAAGACGCTCAGGCCAAATTCAATCTGCGCAATCTGGTCGCGAGCCCGGCGCCCGGCGTCATGCAACTCGACGTGGAGCAGATCGGCGCGTATCAGCGGCTGCTGGTTTCGCTCGGCGTGAACAGCCAGCTCGCGAAGAACACCGCGGTCCAGGTGCGCGCGAGCCTGATGCAATCGGCGACGCGCTTTCAGACCGTCACATCGACGTCCGGCACGCCGTCGACGCCGGCGATCCAGGGCGGCGCCGCAGGTGGCGCAACAGGCGGCGGCTTCACGGACAAACCGGGCATCGAAGACGGCGAGGACAGCGCCGCGCACGCGCCGCTGCAAATGACGAGCGTCGATTCGCTGCTCGACATTCCCGGCTACACGCCGGAGATGGTCGCGCGCTTGCGGCCCTTCGTGACTGTGCTGCCGACCGTGTCGGCGATCAACATGAACACGGCGCCCGCCGAAGTGATTGCGGCCGTTGTGCCGGGCATGAATCTGTCTTCCGCGCAGGCGTTCGTCGCTCGGCGGCAGACCGTGTTTTTCCATAATGCCGGCGACGTGACGCTCGCGTTGCGCGGCGCGGGCGTTCAGCAGACTTCGATCGATCCAAACCAGTTCGACGTCAACACGAACTACTTTCTGATTCATGGCCGCGTGCAGCACGAGCGCGCCGAAGTCGACCGCACGACGCTCGTCTATCGCGATGCTTTGACTCACACTACGCGTATCGTGCGGGTGCAAGACCAACTATGAACAACGCCTTTCCCAGAGAGAGTGGCCTTTGAGCACGCTGATCGTCTTATTGCCGCCGCGTGATCCGGCGGTGCCGTCGCAGGAATGGCAGTTGCCGGACTTGCCGTTCGTGCTGCTCGACAAGTCGGGACGCACGCAGCGCGCCGGGCGTTCGGCGCTTGCGCTGTTGCCGCGCGCGACGTCGACGGTGCTGATGGTCGCCGCGCGCGACCTCCTGATGATGCCGGCCACGCTGCCGCCGCTGCGCGGTCCGAAGCTGCGCCAGGCGCTGCCGAACATCGTCGAGGATCAGCTGATCCAGGATCCGCAAACCTGCCATATCGCCGTGGACCCGCAACCGGCGGCGGGCGGACGGCAAGTGCTGGCGATCATCGACCGAGGGTGGTTCCGCTTTATCTACGAAGCGTTTTCCGCTGCCGGGCACCGCAGTTTGCGCGCGGTGCCGGTTACACGCTGTCTGCCGGAGGCGCGGTTATCCGCGGCGCCGGTCGACGTTGCCGAAACGGTGAGCGCGGCCGAGCCAGCATTGGCGGGCGCCGACGCTTCGCCACGCCGCGATGCCGCGCCGGTGGCAAGCGCGGCTGATGCATTGTCCGACGCTGCAACTGGAGCCATGCCGATGGTCGCGGCGGTGCTCGGCGCAGTCGTTCAAACCGCGCCGGCACTGCTGCTGGAAGGCGCGGTGGAAACCGGCACGCCGCGCGTCGAACTGGCGATTGCGCGCGGCGCGCAAGGCGAAGGGCTCGCGGTGCCGGCGAACGCGGTCAACGCGACGCTCGCCGCGCTCGCCGGCGCGATGCCCGTGTCGCTCTATATGCTCACCGAAGTGCCTGGCAACGAGCCGAGTCTCGGCGCGAGCAGCCCGGCGCGGCTTGCCGCGCATGTGCACGGCGCGAGTCCGCTGCCGTTCGAGCAACTCGCGCGGCGCGCGCTCGCGTGCCGCTTCGATCTGTGCCAGTTCGAATTCGCGTCGCAGCCGTGGCGGCTCGACCGCGCGACGCTACGCCGCCTGCGCCTGCCGGTGCTGCTCGCGGTCGGCGCGCTGCTGGTCGCGATCATCGGCGCCAATGTGCAGTGGCTGATGCTGTCGCGCCAGCGCGACGCGATCAACACGCAGATGACCGAACTGCTGCTCAACGCGTTCCCGAAGACGACGGTCGTGCTCGATGCGCCCGATCAGATGTCGCGTCAGTTGCAGCAGTTGCGTGTGGCGGCGGGCGAGCTTTCTCCGGACGATTTCCTCTCCATCGCCGATCGTCTCGCGCGCGCTCTGCCGCCCGTGCCCGTCAACGGCATTGCCGCGCTCGATTATCACGACCGGCGGCTCGACGTGACTTTTAAGCCGGAGGTGAAGCTCGATCCCGATTTCGCCGCGCGCCTCGCGCGCAACGGACTGAATGGCGCGATCGACAGCAATACCGGCAAGTGGACCATCAGGAACGGACAATGAAAGCTCAACTCGCGCAAACTTGGGCAGGCTTCTGGGAGCAGCGGACCGACCGCGAAAAGGGTCTGCTGACGTGGGGCGGCGGCGTGCTCGCGGTGGTGATCGCGTGGTCGGTGCTGTGGGCGCCGGCGCAGGAGGGGCGCGCGCGTCTGCGTCAATCGCTGCCCACCTTGCAGCGCCAACTCGCGCAGATGACGGCGCAAGCCAACGAAGCGCGTCAGCTCTCCGGCGCCGCTCAGGGCGTGGCGCCGACCGGCGGCGCGCTGAAGGACGCGCTGTCCGCGTCGCTTGCCGATCATGGCCTCGCGGCCACGCAGGTTCAGGTGATCGGCAATGCGGTGCAGGTGCAGATGAAGAACGCGTCGTTTCCCGTGTGGACCGGCTGGGTCGACGATGTGCGCCGCCAGTTCAAGGTGCAGGTCGCCGAAGCGCACGTGACGGCGCTCAAGGAAGACGGCCAGGTGGACGTGACGGCGTCGCTGCAGCCATCGACGGCGAAATGAGCGCGCTGCCACGGGATCTCGCATGACTTACTGGATGCGGCGCCTGCGCGCCGCGCTGCCCTGGCTCGTGGTCGCGGTGTTTTCCAGCGCGGCAGTGATGCTCGCGATGTTGCCGGCCGCCTGGATCACGCCGCAATTCGCCCGTCAGAGCGGCGGGCACGTGAACCTCGTCGACCCGGCCGGTTCGCTGTGGCACGGCTCCGCCACGCTGATGCTCGCCGCGGGCTCCGATATGAGCGCCGCGACGCTGCTGCCTGGACGCATCGAATGGCGCACGGCTTTCTGGCCACTCTTCACGGGCCGCGTGCGCATGACCATGCGGCAGAGCGAGGCGATGCCGGAGCCGATCACCGTCGACGCCACGCCGCGCAGCGCGAATGTGACGCCCGGCGCGATCGCGGTGCCGGCTTCGCTGCTGAGCGGTCTCGGCGCGCCGTTCAATACGCTGGATCTACAGGGCGACGTGCGGCTCTCGTGGTCCGACTGGCGCAGTTTCAACCGTCAGGCGTTCGGCCAGTTGACGGTCGCGCTGAACGACGTCAGCTCGCGTGTCTCGCCGGTGAAGCCGCTCGGCTCGTATCAACTGGTGTTTCAGGCGGAAGGGGCGTCGTCGACGCTCGAGCTGCGAACCGTCAAGGGGCCGCTGATGCTGAACGGACGTGGCGTCGTGTCGCCGGCTTCGACATCGTTTCATGGCACGGCGACATCGGCGCCCGAGGCACGCGACAATCTCGCGGGGCTGTTGAACCTGCTCGGACGACCGAGCGGACCGGACACGGTTGCGTTGTCGTTCGTGCATTGAGGTGGGTGGGGGCGGGGGTGGTGATAGACCGCGCCGTTCGGTGCTTTTGAAGTCGCGGCAAAAGGGGACGCGGTCGTCGCGTTGCTGCCGCTCGCGCGTTAGTTTGACGCGCGGACGCGCAGCGCGGGCTGACAGCGCGCGGCGCGTTTTGAGCTAGTGGCAAAACGAGATTGTCGAGGATGTCTCTCACACCTCGAGCTGGACCCGCAGATGCGTCGCGTGGATGCTGCAACGCGCGGAGCGGCGCCTTCGAGCTAGCGGCAAAACTAAACTGGTCAAGGTTGTCGCTCGCACGTCGAGTTCGACGGCAGACAACGTCGTCGCTCGGACGTCGAGCTGGACCCGCAGATGCGTCGCGTGGATGCTGCAACGCGCGGAGCGGCGCCTTCGAGCTAGCGGCAAAAGGAGACCGGTCAAGGTTGTCGCTCGCAACTCGGGCTAGAGCCGCGGATGCTCGGCGCGAGCGCTGACAAAGCCGCCGTGCGGCACTTCGAATTAGCAGCGAACGGCACACGGACGTCGTTGCCGCTCGCATGTCCAGTCGGACCCGCGGCGGGTCGTACAGCGCTAGATGCAGAAAAGGCATGACGGGTTTCGTTGGCCCGTCATGCCTCCTTCGCATCTGAACGCTGCACGGCGCGGTGCGCCCCGCTCGCCCGCCTATTTGCTTTGCGCTTGCATCTGCGCAGACGTCGACGTCGGCGCAATTCCGCCCTGCGCGACAGGCGTCGCCGCCGATGCCGCCGCCGACGCGGACGCCGGCTCCGGCGCCGCCACCCCACCAGTTTCCCGGTTCATTTGCGATACATCCCAGCCGCCGCCCAGCGCCTTCACCAGCCCGACCGACGACACCATCCGCTGCCCCGCGATGGTTTGCAGCTTCTGCTCGGCCGTGAACGCCGTGGTCTGCGCGGTCAGCACGTTGACATAGCCGACCGTGCCCGCCTTGTATTCGTTCGTCACGATGGCAAGCGCCTGGCGCGCCGACTCCACCGCCTGCTGCTGCACCACGATTTCGCGCTCCAGGATGCGTTGCGACGCGAGATTGTCTTCGACGTCCTGAAACGCCGTCAGCACCGTCTGACGATACGTGGCGACGTTCTGGTCATAGGCGGCGCGCGCCGCTTCGGTTTGCGCGCGGCGCAGGCCCGCGTCGAAGAGCGTCGCCGCGAGTTGCGGGCCGACCGTCCAGAAGCGCGACGGCGCCGTCAGCAATTGCGAGAACACCGAGCTTTCGAAACCGCCGCTCGCCGACAGCGTCAGCGACGGAAAGAACGCGGCGATGGCGATGCCGATCTGCTCGTTGGCCGCCGCAGCCTTGCGCTCGGCGGAAGCGATGTCCGGCCGCCGCTCCAGCAGCGCGGACGGCATTTGCGCGGGCACGGCGGGCGGCGTGGCGGTGAGCGGCATCGGCGGAATCGAGAAGGTGGAGGCCGGTTCGCCGACGAGCACCGCGATCGCGTGTTCGTCCTGCGCGCGCTGCACGCCGTTGTCGATCGCGGATGCCTGCGCCGATTGCAGTTGCGTTTGCGCCTGGATCACGTCCGAACGCGCGGCCACGCCCGCGGCGTACTGGTTCTGCGTGAGTTGCAGCGAGCGCTGATAGGCGGCGACGGTTTCGTCCAGCAGTTTCTGATTCGCGTCGAGCGCGCGCAGCGCGAAATACGTCTGCGCGAGCGTGGCCTGCGCGGACAGCCGCGCGTTCGCCAGATCGGCGGCGGCGCCTTGCTGGCCGGCCTTCTGCGCATTCACCGAGCGGCCCACGGAGCCCCACAGGTCGGGCTCCCAGCTAGCGTCGAGTTGCAGGTCATAGCTGTTGCTGACGCCTGAGCGGCTGACGCTCGTCGATCGCGTACTCGACGAAGCACCGCTGCCCGAGCGCGTCGCGCCCGCCGACAAACCGAGGGTCGGGAAGTACGCCGCGCGCGCCTCGCCGACCAGCGCGCGGGCCTGCCGATAGGCGGCCGCAAATTGCGCGATGGTCTGATTGGCGGCGTTCAGCTTGTCTTCGAGCGCATCGAGTTGCGGGTCCTGATAGATCGTCCACCATGCGCCGCGGTCCTGCTGATCCGCCGGTTGCGCGACTTTCCAGCCGGGCGCGGCTTCCTTGTATGAAGCCGGAATCTCGGCGGCGGGGCGCTGGTAGTCGGGGCCGACCGCGCAGGCTGCGACGAGGCCCGCGGCGGCTAGCGCGACGGCGAGGGTCAGGACGCGAGGCGCATAGGTCCGCGCGGACGAGATTCGGTCAGACTGCATGCATTTTTCCTTCTGGACGCCACGACGCCGCCAATGACGGACGGCGCCGGCCTACGATGTGCCGGCATGTTAGCGTATGAGCCCGCTGGGCGCGGGAAACAGAAAGGTTAATGCGGGCAGCGACGAAGGTGTGTTACTGACGGTGTCGCGAAGGTTACGCGCCGTTACTGGCTGCCGTTCAGACGCGGGCGTCGGTGCGCGAATCGATCCGCGATTCCGTCGATGTCGTCTTGCGCGCGAGCTTGCCGGCTGCGGCCCGGCACGGTGCTTCGCCGCGCGACTGGCAGGCGCTTGCCGCGCCGTGGGCGATGACAGGTGCCGCGCTCTTAACGCCTGACACGCTTGCCGCGTTCGCGAGCGCCGCAGCGCTGTCCACCAACCCGCCCTTCGCACCTTTGATGTCCGCGATGCCCTTCAAACTCTTGCGCGCCCGACGATGCTCGAACCACGCCAACACCGCGACTCCCACCGATCCGCCGGGCAGCACGAACAGCACGGCGAACAACGCGAGCTTCCACCAGCGATGCGGGCCCTGGAAGCTGTGCAAAGCGGAATCGGTCAGAGAGCGGCTGAGGCCGCCGAGGGTATTTTTCAGGTACAGCATAGGAGGGACATCCTTGGGTCACGCCGGCCTGGCGGCGGACAAAAAAAGCGGTCAGAACATAGTCTCGGGTGGCGCGGATCGCGTAACTCGTTGCTTAATATAATATTGACTATGCAAGTAAATTTCAAGATACTGTGCGCGATGCGTGGCCGCGTTGTTGTTTTTCGGTGTCGCGCGCGTCCAGAATGTGCGTCTGCTGCAATGTCCCTGTACCCAAATGACTGACGGCCCCTACAAAGCGGACGAGATCCGGCTCGATACGAGTCTCGGCTATTACCTGTCGAAAGCGCGCAACGTGCTGGTCGAGCGCACCGACCGCGCGGTCAAGCCGCTGGGGCTGACGGCGCAGCAGATCGGCGTGATCCTGTTGCTCGCTGCCGGGCGCGCGAACACGCCGTTCGAGTTGTCGCGCGTGATGTCCTATGACAGCGGCTCGATGACCCGTCTGCTGGACCGCCTTGAAAAGAAAGGCTTTTTGCAGCGCACGCGTAGCGACGCCGATCGTCGGATGGTCAAGCTGGAGTTGACGCCGCAAGGGCATGAAGCGGCGCAGCAGTTGCCCGGCATCGGCGCGGCCGTGCTGAACGAGCAGTTGCGCGGCTTCTCGGACGCGGACCTCGCGACGCTGATCGCGCTGCTCAGCCGTTTCATCGCCAACGGTATCGACCCGGGGACGAGCGCAGGCTGCGGCTTGTGTGCGGAGGCTGAGCCGCCCGGCGACGCAACGGCCGACGATTCATCGCCGGAGAAGGGCGAGCATTAACCGCAGAGCGCCTCCTAGGGGCGCAGTTGTAAAACAATATCTGTCTGGGCAGAGTGTGATGCAGCATGCAAATGCCCGGAGAAACGCGACAAGCCAGGCACGACACACTTCCGCGCTGAGGAGAACAACACATGGCCGCTACGGCTTCCAACGCTGACGAACCCGCAGCTCAACCTGCACACCAGCCCGCGAGACCACCCGCGGCCGAGCCGGCGCCGCTCAAAGGCGGCGCGCTCGCGCTCCTGACCGTCGGGCTCGCGCTCGGCACGTTCATGGAAGTGCTGGACACGTCGATTGCCAACGTCGCCGTGCCGACCATCTCCGGCAGCCTCGGCGTGGCGACGAGTCAGGGCACATGGGTGATCTCGTCGTATTCGGTGGCTTCGGCGATTGCCGTTCCGTTGACGGGCTGGCTCGCGCGGCGCGTCGGCGAAGTGCGGCTCTTCACGCTGTCCGTTCTGCTCTTCACGATCGCGTCGGCGCTGTGCGGCTTCGCGCATAACTTCGAGTCGCTGATCCTGTTCCGGCTCGTGCAAGGGCTTGTGTCCGGCCCGATGGTCCCGCTGTCGCAAACCATTCTGATGCGCTCGTATCCGCCCGAGAAACGCGGGCTCGCGTTGGGACTATGGGCGATGACCGTGATCTGCGCGCCGATCTTCGGCCCGGTGATGGGCGGCTACATCACGGACAACTACACATGGCCGTGGATCTTCTACATCAACGTGCCGATCGGCCTTTTCTCCGCGGCGTGCGCGTTCGTGCTGTTGCGCGGGCGCGAAACCAAGACCACGCAGCAGCGTATCGACGCGATCGGCCTCTCGCTGCTCGTGATCGGCGTGGCGTGTCTCCAGATGGTGCTCGACCTCGGCAAGGATCGCGACTGGTTCAACTCCACGTTCATCGTGACGCTCGCGGTGATCGCGGTGATTTCGATTGCGTTCATGCTCGTGTGGGAGATGACCGAGAAAGAGCCGGTCGTCGATTTATCGCTCTTCAAGGACCGCAATTTCGCGCTCGGCGTGCTGATCATCTCGTTCGGCTTCATGGCGTTCTTCGGCTCGGTGGTGATTTTTCCGCTGTGGTTGCAAACGGTGATGGGTTACACGGCGGGCCTCGCCGGCCTCGCCACCGCGCCGGTCGGCATCCTCGCGCTGTTCCTCTCGCCGATGATCGGCAAGAACATGCACCGGCTGAATCTGCGGGTGATCGCGAGCTTCGCGTTCATCGTGTTTGCGTTCGTGTCGTTCTGGAACTCGACCTTCACGCTCGACGTGCCGTTCAATCACGTGATCTGGCCGCGCCTCGTGCAAGGCATCGGCGTGGCCTGTTTCTTCGTGCCGATGACGACCATCACGCTCTCGAGCGTGTCGGACGATCGGCTCGCGAGCGCGTCGGGCTTATCGAACTTTTTCCGGACCTTGTCCGGCGCAATCGGCACCGCCATCAGCACGACGTATTGGGAGAACGACACGATCCGCCATCACGCGATGCTGGTCGATAACGTCAACGTCTACACGGCGAACACGAACGCGTACACCAGTGCGCTGGCCGGCGCCGGCCTTTCCGGCGACAGCATCACGGCGCAGCTGAACCAGGTGGTGACCGCGCAGGCTTATATGCTGGCCACCAACGACTTCTTCCGCATTTCGTGCGCGGGCTTCCTCGTGCTTGCCGTACTCGTGTGGATCACGAAGCCGCGCAAAGGCGTCGGTCCGTCGATGGGACATTGAGCGGCGCGCAACGCGTCGCTCACTGACTCACGGCTTCGCCAGTGGATGGCGTGACCGACTGTCCTTGCTGCATATCGGGATGCAGGGCGGGATGCACCGCGGCGGACGCGGGCTGCGCCGGCTTGGCATCGGTTCCCTGTGTGCCTGCCGGCGCGCCGCGCACATATTGCTTGAAGTCCGCGCCCGCTTCCCACGGGTTCGGCTTGCAGCCGAGCGAGCCGTCACAATGCGCGGCGAAGCCGATCGTCGCGGTGCCGTCCGGATTCTGCGTGCGGGTGATCTGGTAGGCGAGCGCGCGCTTGCCGCCGTCGGGGCCGGCGGTCTGGATTAGCGTGCTGGTCGCGGCTTCGATCTTGTACTTCGAGTTATTCGCGACCCACGTTTGCGCGCGCTGCCACCAGAGGTCGCACTCGGCCTTGCTCGAACAGGTCAGCGGCGTGGTGGCGATCTGCATGACGTCGGGATCGACTTGTCCCTGCGTAGAGCATGCGGTCGCGGCAACGGCAGCCGCGGTAACGCACAGTACGGACAACAGACGTTGCTTCATCACGTTGATCCTCCCTCTTGTTAGCGTGTCCTATCAGTTTGGACCGCGTCGTGTAGAGGGTGTTTCCTTCAGATCAGAGAAACGTGCAGATGCGTGGACAATTTACCGATGCGTGCCGATGCGGCAGCCGCTTCGTTCACACGCTGAAGCGGTTCAACGTATAAGCCCGATAAGCGGCGACGAACGCATCGAACGAGCCCACTTCTTCGCGTTCGAGTTTCGCCTGTTCCTCCAGCGATTGCGCGGCCAGCTCCTCAAACTCCTTTGCCACGTCCGCAGGCAGGGGACGCGCGCGGAAGTGCGCCGCATGCGCTTCGCTCTGTTCAAGACCGAATTCGAGGAAGCTTTGCTGCTTCTCGCGCATGGTCTGCAATACGCGTGCGGACGGCGTCAGCGACGCATCCGCCAGCTTCGCGCGCTGAACCGCAACCGAGCGCGCATGCGCGTCGCCGCCCTTCAGCGCGTCGAGCGCGGCGGCGGCCGCTTCGATCTTGACGAACAGTTCGTCGGCCCATTCGGTCATCGCGATGGTCTGCCCGTCGCGCGTGAGTTCCAGGCCAGGCTTGCGCCCTTCGGTCGTCACGCGCGCGAAGTTCTGGTTCGCCTCGCAATACGCGGGCGGCGGCAGCGGCGCGCTGTCGTCGAGCGCACACACGAGCAGATACGCATCGAGAAAGCGCGACGTTTCCAGCGAAATACCGACGGGCTCGAAAGGATCGATGTCCATGCAGCGCACTTCGACGTATTGCACGCCGCGCGCGGCGAGCGCATGCAGCGGCCGTTCGCCGGGATACGTGACGCGCTTCGGACGGATCGTCGAATAAAACTCGTTTTCGATCTGCAATACGTTCGTGTTGATCTGCACCCACTCGCCGTCGCGCTGCGTGCCGATGGCCTCGTACGCGGGATACGGCTGGCTAACCGCCTTCGCGAGCGCGTCGAGATAACCGGGCAGCGTGTCGTAGTCGGCGTGCAGCGCGGCTTGCGCGGTGGTGTTCGAGTAGCCGAGATCGCTCATGCGCAGGCTCGTCGCATACGGGCGATACAACGTGTCGGCGTCGAAGGTTTCGAGCGTATGTTTGCGCTCGCGCAAGAAGCGGCGGTCGAGCGCGGGCGACGCGCCGAACAGGTACATCAGCAGCCAGTTCGTGCGGCGGAAATTGCGGATCAGCGCGAGGTAACGGTCGGACTGAAAATCGACCGCGTTCGCGGTGGATTGCTGCTCGGCGTGCAGGAGCCGCCACACTTCTTCGTTCAGCGAATAGTTGTAGTGAATGCCCGCAATGCATTGCATCGTGCGCCCGTAACGCAGCGCGAGGCCGATGCGATACACGTACTTCAGCTTGCCGATGTTCGACGAGCCGTAATCCGCGATCGGAATGCCTTCATCGGTGTCGGGCAATAGGCCCGGCATCGAGTTGTTCCACAGAATCTCGTCGCCGAGGTTCGCGTAGACGAAACGATGCAGCGTGTCGAGCTTCTCGAGCGTGAGCACGACGTCGTGCTCAGCGGGCGTGATCAGTTCGATTAGCGCTTCGGAATAGTCGGTGGTCAGCGAAGGATGCGTGAGCGCCGAACCGAGCGCGCGCGGATGCGGCGTCAACGCGAGCTGGCCCTCGTGCGTCACGCGCAGGCTTTCTCTTTCGATGCCGCGCAGGCCGCGTAGCAGCGCGTCGCGCTGCGGCCCTGAAGTCAGCACGGACAGGCGGTGCAGGAACGCGTCGGTCGTGCGGGATGAGGTCGTGTTTGGCATTGATGCGAGTCGGGCGTTGTCGGCCGCCATGTGCCGCCTGGCTGCTCGCGGGCAGCATGTTGCGGTTGACAACGTTCGGCGGAATTTTCAGTAGCGGGCACTTTAACATCTCGCCACCGCGCCTGCTTGAGGCCGCTTCGGCGGGCGATTGCAGGCCGCCGGGGCGTCTGTTGGCCGGTCTGTTTTCACGCCGGATTCGCGGATTTGGCCACACGGATTCCAGGTTATTGCGGCCATTGCAGCCGCGTTTTTTAGTGAGCGTGGCGACACGGCATGACGTGTCGCCACCTTCGCCTTAGACGGCTAGCTCGCGCAGCACTAACCGCCGCGCGCGGCCCCGGCCCGATCCGCCACCTCGTTCCACAGATGCATCGCCGCATAAGCGCGCCACGGGCGCCAAGCGTCGGTGCGTGTGCGCTGCTGCGTGGGCCGCACGAGCGACGGGTCGCGCGCGCAGATCGACTGCATCAGCACGAGATCCCACGCGGGCCAGGCGTCGGGGTCGCGCCACGCGCGCATCGCCACATACTCGACCGTCCAGGGGCCGATGCCCGGCAGCGCGAGCAAGGCCGCGCGCAGTTCGCTTGCGTCCGCCGTGGCGCTGTCGAGCGGCACATCGCCCGTCGCGACCGCGTGCGCGAAGCCTTGCAGCGCGGCCACGCGCTTGCCCGGCATGCCGATTTGCGCGAGGTCGACGGCTGCCAGCGCTTGGGGCGTCGGAAAACGCCACGCCGTGTTGTCATGCGGATGCCCTTCGATACGCTCGCCCGCCCGCTGCACCAATCGTCCGATGATAGTGGTCGCCCCCTTCACGCTGATTTGCTGGCCGACAATCGCGCGCACCACCAGTTCGAAGCCCGACCACGCACCGGGCACGCGCAAGCCGGGCGCCGCGTCGATCAGCGGCGCAAGCCAGGGGTCCGCGGCGAGCGCGGCGCCGATCTTCTTCGGATCGGCGTGCAGATCGAACATCTTCGCAATCGGCGCGGCGAGCGCGTCGGCGTGACGGCTCACCGGGCCTTCGATGCTCGCGACCAGACAACGCTTGCGCGGATGCTCGCGCACGCTGAGCGTGCCGCTGTCGCCGGCCCATTCGATCGCGCGGCGATACGCGCCGTCTTCGACGGTCTCGACGCCGGGCGTCGCGCGTCCGCTGAAAAAGCGCAGCAGGCGCCGCCAGTCGAACGGCGCTTTGTACGGGAGTTCAAGAGTTGCAACGTCGTCGAGCGTGCTCACGCGGCGTGGTCCAGTTTGGTGGCGAGGGGTTGAACAGGCGTCGTTTCGGGGCGGGCGGTTTCGTCGGCGGAAACGCGGTGCGCGTGCTGCGCCTCGTTGTCGAGCAGCGCGGCTTTGCGCGGCAAGCCCCAACGATAGCCGGCAAGCGCTCCGCCCTTTTGCACGACGCGATGACACGGAATGGCAAGCGCAACCGGATTCGTCGCGCAGGCGCTCGCGACGGCGCGCACGGCGCGCGGCGCGCCGACGGCTTCGGCGATCTCCGTGTAGCTGCGCGTCTCGCCGTAGGGAATGTGCCGCAGCGCGTCCCACACGCGCTGGCGGAAGGCCGTCGCCGCGATGTCGAGCGGCAGGTCGAAATGCTGACGCGTGCCGCGCAAATAGGCGTCGATCTGCGCGACGAACGGCTCGAGCCGCTCGGCGTCCTCCAGCAGATCGGCATTGGCGAATTCGCCGCGCAGTTCGTCGACGAGCAAGGCGGCGTCGTCGCCGAAACCAATCTTGCAGATGCCCTTGGCTGTCGCGGCCACCAGCACGAAGCCGAGCGAGGTTGGCGCGCTGGCGTAGCGCACGGTCAGCCCGGCGCCCTTGCGGCGATATTCGGACGGTGCCATGCCCAGTTCCGCCGACGCGCTCTCGTACATCCGCGAAGGCGAATTGAAGCCGGCGTCGAGCGTGGCGCGCGTGACGTCGGCGCCGCGCTTGAGCGCGTCGCGCAACGCGGCGCCGCGCCGCGCAGCCTGATACTGGCGCGGCGACACGCCGACGACCCGCTTGAACAGGCGCTGAAGGTGGAACGGGCTCAGGTGCACGGCGTCGCTCAATTGCGCGAGCGTGAGACGTTGCTGAGGATCGGCGTCGAGCGCGGCGCACGCGCGGTTCACGATGTCGAGTTCGCGCGGCAAGCCGCCCGGCTGACAGCGCTTGCAATCGCGAAAGCCGGCGGCGCGGGCCGCGGCGGCATCGGCGAAAAACGCGACGTTCTCGCGGCGCGGCTGGCGCGACGCGCACGACGGACGGCAGAACACGCCCGTCGTCTTCACGCCGTAGAAGAAAGCGCCGTCCGCGAGCGGATCGCGACGGGCGACGGCTTCCCACCGTTCGTCGTCGGAATGCCAGGCGGCGGTGCGGGCGGTCGTGTCGGTCTCGGCGGGATAATGGGTGCGGTTCATGATGGTCCCGGATGGGTGCTGTCGATGCTCACCAATGTAGGCCGCATCCCGACACACTACGCTCCGGTTCTTGCTCTGTCATTGCGCTTCCTCGTAGCCGGCAGACGCCCGGCGGGCGCCGCTCGGCGTCATCTGACGGCTCGTTTTGCCGCAAGGTGCGACAATTTTGCACGATGTCGGGTTTTCCCCTAAAAAGTTATTGCGTCGCACCAAGCGCATGTGTATATTAGTACCTGTCTCCTCCATGTCTCCTCCTGATATGGATTCAGCCCGCTCCACATAGAGCGGGCTTTTTTTCGTCTATACGTTTTGCGTGCCGGCCGGCGCTGCTCGGCATCTGGCCCGTCAACACCCGCCCCGCTTTCCCATAAACTGGCTGTTCTCCGTTTGATAAATCAGCCACGGGAGGCGCTCAATATGAAGATTCATATTCGCGAGATCGACCATGTTGTGATTCGGGCGACCGACGTTGCGTCGATGGCGCGCTTTTACTGCGACGTGCTCGGTTGTAGCGTCGAAAAAGAGCAGCGCGAACTGGGGCTCACACAGTTGCGGGCGGGGCGCTCGCTGATCGACCTGCTGCAGGTGGGCGCGAAGATCGATCGCCCGGAAAACGGCACGCCCGGCGCGGGACGCAATATGGATCATCTCTGTTTGCGCGTCGAGCCGTTCGACGCCGAGGCGCTCAAGGCGCACCTTGCCGCCCAAGGCGCGCGGCTCGGCGAAGAAGGCGTGCGTTATGGCGCGGACGGCTACGGGCCGTCGCTGTATCTGTTCGACCCCGAGGGCAACATGGTCGAACTCAAAGGACCGCCCGAAGCGGCGCGCGTGACGTCGCTCTGAAGCTCGCGCGGCGCGGGCGGGCGGCTCGCGGCAAAGTCAGGCGTTCGCGGGCGCCTTCAACACCGTCCACTCGATTTTCACCGCGTCGGCTTCAGCACTACCGAGCCACGCTTCGCCGTCCTGCACGGTGCATTGCAGCCGCATCGTGCGCTCCGCGAGCGAGCCGAGTTCGGCCGCGATGTTTTCGCCGAGCGACCACACCGTCACATTGCGCATGCGCTCGACCTTGTTCCGCACGCCCTGCCACCAGATGTCCGAAGTTCGCCCGCCGTAGGCGATCACAATCACCTCGTTCGAACGGCCGCTCGCCTTGGCGATGCGCCGCTCGTCGGGCTGGCCGACTTCGATCCACGTTTCGATCGCGCCGGTCAGGTCCTTTTGCCAGAGATCCGGTTCGTCGACATCCGATAAACCCTTGCAGAATTCGAGCCGTTCCTGCGCGAAGAGCGCGAACGCGGCGACGCGGACCATCATGCGCTCGTCGGTTTCGGACGGATGACGCGCGATGGTGAGCGAATGGTCGGCGTAATAGTGCCGGTCCATGTTGGCGATCTGCAGTTCCGCCTTGTAAATCGTCGATTTGAGAGCCATGCCGTTGCTAAACCAGACGCTCGCCCCACCGGAGCGAACGGAAAATGAATCGTCGACGGCGCGTTGCCGTCTTCCGTGTTTGTTGTACATTTTGCGTCCCTCCCTGCCGTCAGCCGGCCATCTCATGAAGGGAGGAAGCATTTATCGAACCATGGCCGCCTCCGACGGCGCGCCGTACACCTCGCCCGCGGCCTCGCGCAGCGCTTCCAGCACGACCGACGCGGCCGGCGAAAGCAGGTGCGACTGGCGCGTGATGATACCGAAAGTGTCCATCCTGCATGGCAAATCGATCGGCAGGCGCTTCAGCACGCCGTACTGTTGGTACTGGCCCGCCACTTCGTTCGGCAAAACCGCCAACATGTCGCTCTGAAGCAGCAGGCTCGAAATCGCCAGAAAGTTGTTGGTGTTGACCACGTTCTGCGGCGGATTCAGGCCGATCTGCGAAAACATCAGATCGAAACGATGCCGCAACACGCTGCCCGGCGGATGCAGCACCCAGCTCGCGTTGACGATTCCCCGCAGCGTCAGCCCGCTCTCGTTTTCCAGCGGATGGCCCGGCCGCGCGACCACGCACAGCGGTTCGTCGGCGAGCGGTTCGTAGCGGACTTCGGTCTTGAACTGATTTTGCCGCTCGAGCACCCGGCCGATCATGATGTCGAGTTCGCCTTCGGCGAGCCGCGGCAGCATCACGTCCGACGTTTCGACTTCCGCCCAGATCTGCAATTGCGGATAACGCTCCTTCACGCTCGCGATCGCGCGCGGCACCATCGTGGCCGCCGCCGCCGCGATCACGCCGATGCGCACCTGCCCGGCGAGCCCCGCGCGCAGCGCCGAGATTTCGTCGTGTGCGTGGCTCAGATTCGAGAGCACCATGCGCGCATGACGGATCATCACCTCGCCGTACAGCGTCGCGTGCATGCCGTGCGGCGTGCGGTCGAAGAGGCTCACGCCCAGCATGTCCTCCAGTTCCTTGAGGAGCCGCGAAGCCGCCGGCTGCGTCATGCCCAGGACGTCGGCGGCGCGCCGCACGTTGCCTTCTTCCTCCATCGCGGCCAGCAGCAGCAACTGCCGCGTCTTCAGCCGCGCACGCACGAACCAGTTCGAGTAGCTACGCGTCATGGCCTGTCTCCAACATCATTATCGTTGGCGCCATGATGCCATACCGGAATTGTTATCGGGATAGCCTAAAAAGGGATTGGAAAGTTATTGCGCCCGCTCATACCATTCGTGGACTTTCCAGGCTTCTCCTATGGCGCCATTCCGTCGATGAACCGCGATCCGCTCGTCCCGCTCGTTGCCAGCCCGCTGCGCCATTACATCAATGGCGGCTGGGAGACGGGCGCGACCACGGGCGTTTCGCTGAATCCGTCGGATCTCGACGACCCGGTCGGCGAATATGTTCGCGCCGACGTGCGGCAGACCGACAGCGCGATTGAAGCGGCCAATGCGGCTTTCGGCGAATGGTCGCTGAGTTCGGGCCAGCGCCGCGCGGACGCGCTCGACGCAATCGGCAGCGAAATGCTCGCACGCCGCGACGAACTCGGCCGTCTGCTAGCGCGCGAAGTGGGCAAAACTTTGCCCGAAGCGCTGAGCGAAGCCACGCGCGCCGGGCAGACCTTCAAGCTGCTCGCCGCCGATGCACAGCGCGCGTACTCGGAGCCGGTGGCGTCGGCGCGTGCCGGCGTCGAAATCGACATGACGCGCGAGCCGCTCGGCGTGGTCGGCATCATCGCGCCGTGGAGCGCGCCGCTCGCGACTGCCGCGGCCAAGATCGGCGCCGCGCTGGCGCACGGCAATTGCGTCGTCTTCAAGCCGGCGGAATCGACGCCGGCTTGCGCGGCGGCGTTGGCTTCCATCGTGAGCCGCGCGGGTTTGCCGGCGGGCGTGTTCAATCTGGTGATGGGCAGCGGCCGGCAGGTCGGCGCGCGGATCGTCGCGCATCCGCTCGTCGCGGGCATCAGCTTCAGCGGATCGGCGGAAACCGGCACGCGTGTGCTGCAAGCCGCGGCGGCGCGTCAGGCGCGCGTGCAACTGGAGATGGGCGGCAAGAACCCGTTCGTCGTGCTGGCCGATGCCGATCTCGACATCGCCGTCGATGCCGCGTTGACCGGCGCCTACGGCTCGACCGGCCAGCGCAGCACGGCGGCGGCGCGTCTGATCGTCGAACGCGCGATCTACGAGCCGTTCGTCGACGCGTTGCAGGCAAGGCTCGCGAAACTCACCGTCGACCATGCGCTGAAGCACGGCACCGACGTGGGCCCCGTCGCGAACGCCGCGCAACTGGAGCGCAATCTCGACTACGTGCGAATCGCGGCGCAGGAAGGCGCGCGACTGCTGCACGGCGGCCGGCAACTCGAACGCGCGACGCGCGGCTACTTCTTCGAACCGGCGCTGTTCGCGGGCGAAGCCGAGCATCGGATTGCGCGCGAAGAAATCTTCGGACCGCTTGCGGTCGTCTTGCGCGCTGACGATTACGAGCACGCGCTGACTCTCGCGAACGACACCGCCTATGGTCTGTGCGCCGGCATCTGCACGCGTTCGTTGAGCCGCGCCCGGCATTTTCGCCGCCATGTGCATAGCGGCCTCGTCACGATCAATCTGCCGACGACGGCAGTCGAGCATCACGCGCCTGGCGGCGGGCGCAAGGCGTCCGCGTATGGCTCGACCGACGCGGCGTTCTGGACGGCCGTGAAAACGGCCTACGTCGCGAGCTGATCCCGGTGACTCATATGCACGTCGCCGCCCGCATCGATTCCGCATCGGATTTCCTGGCTCAGTTTTCAAGTTCCGGCTAACGCCGTGTATCGCCTCGCTGCACATAAACGAAATCAATGCAGCTTTTCAACCTCAGGAGACAGACATGACCAGCAAGCTTCGTCGTTTGACGCTCACCGCGATCGCCGCGGCCACCCTCGCCGCGCCCTTCGCGATGCAACTTTCCGCGCATGCGGATCAGCCGCTCAAAGTCGGCTTCCTCGTGAAGATGCCGGAACAGGCATGGTTCATCAACGAACAGAAAGCCGCGACGGCGCTCGGCCAGAAGGACGGCTTTTCGGTGGTGAACATCGGCACGCCGGACGGTGAAAAAGTGCTGTCCGCCATCGACAATCTCGGCGCTCAAGGCGCGAAGGGCTTCGTGATCTGCGCGCCCGACGTGCGTCTCGGACCGGCGATTCAGGCGCGCGCGAAGCGCTACAACATGAAGTTCGTCACCGTCGACGATCAGTTGGTCGACTCGAGCGGCAAGCCGCTGCCGAACGTGCCGCATCTGGGCATGTCCGCGTTCAAGATCGGCAATCAGGTCGGCACGGCCATCGCCGAGGAAATGAAGCGCCGCGGCTGGAAGCCGGAAGAAGTCGGCGCGCTGCGCATCACGAACTACGAGCTGCCGACCGCGAAGCTGCGCACCGACGGCGCGACGCAATCGCTGCTCGCCGGCGGCTTCAAGAAAGAAAATATCTTCGACGCCCCGCAAAAGACGACCGACGACGAGGGCGGCTTCAACGCTTCGTCGCCGGTGCTCGCGCAGCATCCGAACATCAAGAAGTGGGTGATCTTCGCGCTGAACGAGGAAAGCGTGCTGGGCGGCGTGCGCGCCACCGAGCAACTGCACATTCCGGCGGCGGACGTGATCGGCGTCGGCATCAACGGCGCGGGCGAAGCCTTTGCCGAATTCCAGAAGAAGGAGCCGACGGGCTTCTACGGCACGATCGCCGTGAGCTCGACGATGCATGGCCGCGAAAGCACCGAGAACCTCGTGCAGTGGATCAAGGACGGCAAGCAGCCGCCCGCCGATACGCAAACCACCGGCAAGCTGATGGTGCGCGGCAACTGGCAGGACGTGCGCAAGGAACTCGGCATTTAAGCCGCGTTCGACCTTGCACGCGGCGGGCCGCGTCTCTCATGTGCGTTGAAGCGCGCGCGGCCCGCCCAGCCTGATCACTACCGAGGTTTTTTTCGATGACGTCCACACACACTGCGCCTTCCACCGGCGATGCTTCTGTGCCGGTGCAAGCGCCCTCGCCTGCCGCGGCGCTTGCGTCGAGCGAGCCGTATCTGCAACTCGACGGCATCACCGTGCGCTTTCCCGGCGTGCTCGCGCTCGACCAGGTGTCGCTGGAAGTGCGGCGCGGCGAAGTGCATGGCCTGATGGGCGAAAACGGCGCGGGCAAATCGACGCTGCTCAAGGTGCTGTCCGGCGTGAATCAGCCGGCGGCGGGGACGTTGTCGCTCGGCGGCGTCGAGCAGCAGTTCACTACGACGAAGGCCGCGATTGCCGCGGGCGTCGCGATCATCTATCAGGAATTGCATCTGGTGCCCGAGCTGACGGTTGCGGAAAACCTCATGCTCGGCGCGCTGCCGAATCGCTTCGGCATCCTTGACGAAAAGGCGCTGGTTGCGCGCGCGCTGCGCGAACTCGAACGGCTCGGCGAAAAAATCGACCCGTCGCAGCAGGTAAAGAATCTGTCGATCGGTCAGCGGCAGATGATCGAGATCGGCAAGGCGCTGATGCGCGACGCGCGCGTGATCGCATTCGACGAACCGACGAGTTCGCTGTCGTCGCGCGAAACCACGCAACTGTTTCGGATCATCCGGGCGTTGCGGGCCGAAGGCCGCGCGATCATCTACGTCACGCATCGGATGGACGAGGTCTACGAACTGTGCGATCGCGTGACCGTGTTCCGCGACGGCCGCCGCATCGATACGTTCGATGCAGGCGCCGGGCTCGACCGCGATCGTCTGATCAGTTGCATGGTGGGCCGCTCGATCGCCGACGTGTACGGCTATCGCACTCGCGAACTCGGCGACGTGCAGCTCGACGTCAAGGGACTCATGGGTAAGGGGCTGCGCGAGCCGGCCACTTTCTCCGCGCGCAAAGGCGAGATAGTCGGCTTCTTCGGGCTCGTCGGCGCGGGGCGTTCGGAGTTGATGAAGCTCATCTACGGCGCGGTCAAGCCGACCGCCGGCGACATCACGCTCAAAGGCAAGCCGGCGCGTTTCGCCACGCCGCGCGACGCGGTGCGCGCAGGCGTCGCGCTGTGTCCGGAAGACCGCAAACAGGAAGGCATCGTCTCGATCGCTTCGGTATCGGACAACCTCAACATCAGTTGCCGCCGCCATTTCAGCCGCTTTAACGTGCTCAACGGCCGCAAGGAAGCGCAGACCGCGAAGGAGTTCATCGGCAAGCTCGCGATCAAGACGCGCAACGGAGAGACGCCGATCGGCACGCTCTCCGGCGGCAATCAGCAGAAGGTGATTTTGTCGCGCTGGCTGGCCGAAGAGATCGACGTGTTTCTGATGGACGAGCCCACGCGCGGCATCGACGTCGGCGCGCGCAGCGAAATTTATGGGCTGCTGTATGGGCTCGCCGAAGCGGGCCGCACGGTGATCGTGGTGTCGAGCGATCTCGCGGAAGTGATCGGCGTGGCCGACCGCGTGATCGTGATGAAGGAAGGACGCCTCGTCGGCGATCTGCCCAAGGCGCAGGCCACGCCCGATGTGCTCATCAAGCTCGCCCTGCCCCGCTAGCCGCATACAACCGAACGAACGCAACCGAACGCAACCGAACGCAAACTGAGTCGCGCCGCTGAATCGAAACCGCGGCATTGAAACGGAACACACATCATGAACACACCTTCAACCGAATCCTCCACGCCGGCCGTCGCTTCCGCGGGCCTGAGCGCGCGCGCGGCGCGCACGTGGGATCTGATCAACAAGTCCGGCATCGTGATGGTGTTCATCATTCTGTTCGCGGTGCTGTCGTTCACCGTGCCAGACTTTCTGAGCTCGCGAAACATTCAGGGCTTGCTGCTTTCCGTCACGCTGATCGGCTCGATCTCGGTGACGATGATGTTCGTGCTCGCGCTCGGCGAAGTCGATCTGTCGGTGGCGTCGATCGTGGCCTTTGCGGGCGTGGTGGCGTCCACGCTCATCACGGCGACGCATAGCGTGATGCTCGGCGTGGCCGCGGGCGTGCTCGCGGGCGGCGCGGTCGGGCTTGTCAACGGCGTGCTGGTCGCGCGCTACAAGATCAACTCGCTGATCGTCACGCTCGCGATGATGGAAGTCGTCCGCGGTCTCGCCTACATCACGTCGAGCGGCGACGCGGTGATGATTTCGGAAGAACGCTTCTTCGATCTTGGCGGCGGCTCGTTCCTCGGCATTTCGTTTCCGATCTGGAGCAACATCGTCGGCTTCGTGCTGTTCGGTTTTCTGCTGAAGAAGACGGTGTTCGGCAAGAACGTGCTGGCTGTCGGCGGCAATAGCGAGGCCGCGTTGCTTGCCGGTCTGCCCGTCACGCGCATCAAGATCACGGTGTTCGTGCTGCAAGGTCTCGTGACGGGCTTTGCGGGCGTGATGCTTGCGTCGCGTATGAGTCTCGGCGATCCGAAAACATCGGTCGGCCTGGAACTCGGCGTGATTTCCGCGTGCGTGCTCGGCGGCGTGTCGCTGACGGGCGGCGTCGCGACGATTTCCGGCGTGCTGGTCGGCGTGCTGATCATGGGCTCGGTGCAGGACGCAATGAGCCTGATGAACGTGCCGACTTTCTATCAATACCTGATTCGCGGCGGGATTCTGCTGCTCGCGGTGCTGTTCGACCAGTTCCGCCGCAGCAAGCGCGTGCACTGACAGGCGCCCCGCTCTACACGTTTGCCAACAGGAGATTTCATGGCTGATTCCAACCAGACTAAAAAGCCGCTGCGCAGCCAGGCGTGGTTCGGCCTCAAGGACCGCGACGGTTTTCTGCATCGTTCGTGGATGAAAAACCAGGGCATTCCGCACGACGAATTCGACGGCCGCCCGGTCATCGGCATCTGCAATACGTGGTCGGAACTGACGCCTTGCAACGCGCATTTTCGCGAGCTCGCCGAGTACGTAAAAAAAGGCGTGCATGAGGCCGGCGGCCTGCCGCTCGAGTTTCCGGTGATGTCGCTCGGCGAAACGAATCTGCGGCCGACGGCGATGCTGTTTCGCAACCTCGCTTCGATGGACGTGGAGGAATCGATTCGCGGCAATCCGATGGACGGCGTGATTCTGCTCGTCGGCTGCGACAAGACCACGCCCGCGCTGCTGATGGGCGCGGCGTCGTGCAATCTGCCGTCGCTCGCGGTGTCGGGCGGACCGATGCTGAACGGGCGCTTTCGCGGCAAGCATATCGGCTCGGGCACGGGTGTCTGGCAGATGTCCGAGGAAGTGCGCGCCGGCACGATGACGCAGGAAGAATTCACCGAAGCCGAGTCGTGCATGAACCGCTCGCGCGGCCATTGCATGACGATGGGCACGGCTTCGACGATGGCTTCGATGGTCGAATCGCTCGGCATGGGCTTGCCGCAGAACGCGGCGATTCCGGCCGTCGACGCACGCCGTCAGGTGCTTGCGCATCTGGCCGGTCGGCGCATCGTCGACATGGTTCGCGAAGATCTGACGATGGACAAGATTCTCACGCGCCAGGCGTTCGAAAACGCGATCCGCACGAACGCCGCGATTGGCGGCTCGACCAATGCGGTGGTGCACCTGATCGCGCTTGCGAAGCGCATCGGCGTGGAGCTTTCGCTGGAAGACTGGGAGCTCGGTTCCAACGTGCCGTGCCTCGTCAACCTGCAGCCGTCGGGCGAATACCTGATGGAAGATTTTTATTACGCCGGCGGTTTGCCCGCTGTTCTGAAGCAACTCGGCGAACAAGGTCTGCTGCATCGCGAAGCCCTGACCGTGAACGGCAAGACGATCTGGGACAACGTGCGCAACGCGTCGAATTACGACGAGAAAGTCATCACGACATTCGCCGAGCCGTTCAAGGCGAAGGCGGGCATCGCGGTGCTGAAGGGCAATCTCGCGCCGAATGGCGCGGTGATCAAGCCGTCGGCGGCGACTGCCGAGCTGCTCAAGCATCGCGGCCGCGCGGTGGTGTTCGAGAACATCGAGGAACTGCACGCGAAGATCGACGACGAAGCCCTCGACATCGACGAAAACTGCATCATGGTGCTGAAGGGCGCAGGGCCGAAGGGCTATCCTGGCTTTGCGGAAGTGGGCAATATGCCGTTGCCGAAGAAGGTGCTGCAAAAAGGCATCACGGACATGGTGCGCATTTCCGATGGACGCATGAGCGGCACCGCGTATGGCGCGGTCGTGCTGCACGTCTCGCCGGAAGCGGCCGCGGGCGGCCCTCTGGCTCTCGTGCAGACCGGCGACATGATCGAACTCGATGTCGAAGCGCGGCGCCTGCACCTCGAAGTCAGCGACGAGGAACTCGAGCGCCGGCGCGCTGCATGGCAGGCGCCTGAGTCGCCCAAGCGCGGCTACTACAAGCTCTACGTCGAGCATGTGCTGCAAGCGGATCAGGGCGCGGATCTCGACTTCCTCGTCGGCTCGAGCGGCGCGCCGGTGCCGCGCGATTCTCACTGAACGTCGCGAGCGATTCCGACGAGATAAACGGTTGTTCCTGCGCTTTGCGAGAAGGCGTACTGCCGATGCGGATCGACATGCCGCATCGGCTTTTTTTCGCGCTCTGCGTAAATCGTTCCGCGCAAAAAATAAAAACCGGTTGGACACTCGAAATGTCCAACCGGTTTTTTTTAATCGCAAGCCCAGCGTCTCCGGCGTTTAAAGCCAGAGAATTTGCTTAAGCCAATTGCGTTCCGGCGTTTTACCGGAACGTGCGCATACTGGCGTGCTGCAGATTATTGCTTGATGAATCGATCGTTCGCCCAAAGGCCTTGCGTGTCGCTATTGCCTGCATTCACGAATTCGAAATCGTGGCCGACAACACGCACCACGCGGAAGCTCGAATTCTCCGGCGTGGAAACGCATTGATATCCGGAGAAGAACTCCTGCATTTTCTGCTGTTCGCCGGCTTGCGCGTGCTGACTGACGGCGTCGAGCTTGTCTTTCGACAGACAACCGTACGCGTTGGCCTTGAACTGAATGGTTTGCTGCGGCTTGATCACGGCGTCTTGCGCCTGAACGGTTGCGGCAGCCAGACTTGCAATGGCGAAAACAAGGGCGAGTCGAGCTTTCATAGGTTCCTCCGGTGCGGGCCAAATGCTCAGGTTAGCTATGTGTTTAACTCCATCGTCTAACCCGCACCTTGCACTTTAGGAGAACTGTGCAGAACAACAAGCACATCTTGTGTGCGGTTGCAACAGTGGCGAATTGTCGCACCGCGCGCCGCATGTGCTTAAGCCTTAGGCAGCGCGGCAAACCAGTCGAAATACGACGGATACCTAAGCGACTTATATCGTGCAGCGCTTTAACCAGTAAAGCTTTGCGATGCGGCATTAGCGTAAACGCGATATTCGATTTAAGCGAATTACTACAAGCGGGAATGCGCTTGGTGCATTGCACACAAAGTCATTTGTTTACTCGCGTCGAAATTGGGAAATAACGGTGCACGTGCAGAAGATAAACGATGCCAGGCGACGTCGCGCGTTATGCGCCAGAGTTAATGCGCGGTGGCCGGCAGCGCAGGTACGTGTGCTGCTCTAAAATGAATTCGATGCTCGTGCAAACGGAGGCCACCGTGATCGAGAACCTGATACTGGGCGTTTTCCTCGTCCTTCCGCTCCTCATCGTCGCGTTTCTTTTCTCCGACGAATTGTGGCAAGAACACCGGCATCTGCACGACATGCGACCCATGCACGCGAAGCCGCGGCGGCTCGACTGGCGTCATCCGCTGCGTCGTTCGCGGCATCGGCTATAAGCGGTGTTCGTCCACGGCGACGCGTGCGCAGCGGCGTCGTACTCCGATGCGCAAGCGCAGTTCGTCAGTCGGCGCGCCAATGCGCGCGAATGCGTTTGGCGAGCGCTTCGAGCGTGTCGGCGTCGGCCATATCGCGAGCATGCATGCGTAACGGCTGTCCTTCCCAACGCGGAATCACGTGGAAGTGCACATGCGGCACCGTCTGACCGGCTGCCGCGCCGTTGAACTGGCCGATGAATACGCCATCCGGACGCAACGCCGCACGCACGGCGATGGCCAGCTTTTGCGTCATGCGGATGCACGCGACCGTCGCCGCGTCCGAGAGATCGAAGATTTCCGCGACCGCTTCCTTCGGCACGACGAGCAGATGGCCGTCCGCTTGCGGCATCAGGTCCATGAAGGCGAGCGCCGCATCCGTTTCCGCGACCTTGATGCACGGTAGTTCGCCACGCAGAATTTTCGCGAACGGGTTGCTGTCGTCGTAGGTCATCGCATTTTTCTCCATATCGATCATTGCAGATTGGGTGCGGGCAGGGCATTCGCGCCTATTGTCCGCCAGATCGGCGTCAGTTCGATTTTCGACCGCGTTCGCGACATTCCCCGCGCTGCTTGGCGCGTACCGACAGGCACCGTTCGAAGTTACACAGGTAATGTGTCGTTACCACTTGCAGCATCTATTTCCGTGCGGCTCGCCGACAATTCGTTCCATGCCTCAACGGCGGGAGCGAAAAATGAAAAAGTTAGCAGTGGCTTTGATGATGGCGGGCAGCCTGAGCGTCGCGGGACAAGCGTCGGCTCATGGCCATGACGGCGGCGATCTGGTCGGCGCGCTGATCGGCGGCGCCGTGCTCGGCGCGGTGGTGACGTCGGTATTGAATCCGGCGCCGGCGGTGGCTTATCAGCAGCCCGTCTATGCGCAGCCGGTTTACGCGCAGCCGGTGTATCAGCCGACGCCGGCCTATGACGGCCCGCCGCCGGGCTATTGCTACGACCAGTATCAGCGTGCGTACGTGGCATGCGGGGCGCAGCCGCGGCAATACGAGTATGCGGACCCTAGGTGGTAGCTCCCAGCGCGCCATGACGGCGCGCCGCAGACAGAAAGGCCGTCGCCAGACTGCGACGGCCTTTTTCATTTTGAGCGCCGCGTGGCGCTACGTGGCGTTACGAGTCAGTGCCTGTGATGCAGCCACTCCGCGTAATGCGTATCGAGCCAGCGCTCAAGCCTGGGTGGCTCCGCCTTGTGGAAATAGCGGGACGTCGCCCAGATTGCCGCGCCGACCAGCAGCATCACGGTAGGCCCAAGCAGGTAAGCGATCAACGATTCGGACATGGCAGCCTCCTTGGAAAGGTTGCATCGTTGCTCCAGTGTAGGCGATCAATTGCAGGAGAAAAGTGCCGCGTGACGCTATGGCCACCAGGGTGCTTCGCGTCTCGAGTCAGTGTTTTAGTAACCTGATGAACGCAAGCGGTTTCTCCTTGCAGACAACGCGTTACCGCGTGGCGTGGTGGCGCTGTGTACTTAAAATGAGAGCTTGCGACCACTGCATGTCCGCGCCTCGCGCTGCGGCGCTTTTTATCCCGCGCGGCTCGCGCTTTGCCGCGCTGCGTCAAGCTGGGCGTCGACAAAGTCTGCCCAACGCTGCGCGATTTGCCGCTGTTCCGCGGCATCGCGTGAGCTGTCCTCGCGCGACGCCCTTTGTCGCGTTTTCGCTGAACTTTTGTCCGTTTGCGCGTGCTCCGTCATCTCCCACAGATGTGCGGCCGCCGTTCGCCGGAAGTCGTGCAGAACGAAATGCTCGACGTCGAGGCCGAGCGCCTTCACGGCCTGGTTGAGCGTGCTCTTCGCGATCGGCCGGTCGTCGCCCCTCACGCTCGGAAAGACGAACGTGGCGCTCGCCCGCGTGCGATGCAGTTCGCGCAGCATCGTCACCGCTTGCTGCGGCAGGTAGACGAGCTGATCGGCGTCCTTCTTCAGGCGCGCGGCGCCGATGCGCCACAGCGCTTTATCGAGGTCGAACTCGTCCCACGTCGATTCCACCAGGTCGGATTTGCGGACCATCGTCAGCACGAGCAGATGCAGCGCGATTTTGAGCGGCCGGCGGATGCTCGATGTTTCGATCGAATGCAGCATGGCGCCGATTTCGTCGCCGGACAGCACGCGCGTGCGGCTCTCGAAAGTCGCGATGGAGCGCGCCGGCACGACTTCCGCCGGGTTGGCCGTCGCGAGCTGACGCGCGATCAGATACTCGTACAGGCGCTTGATGACGTTGCGGGTATGCAGCGCCATCTTCGGCGAACCGCGGCTTTTGATCCTGTCGCAGATGGCGACGACGTGCTCCGCGGTGACGGCCTTCACCGGCAGGCCGCCGATTGCGGGTAACACGTCCTTGTCGAGCGCGCGACGCGTGGTGCGGCGATATTCGTCCGACTTGCCCGCCATTTCGGTCGCCATGTAGAGCTCCGCGGCTTCGCGCAAGAGCTCCGCTTTCGCTTCGGCGCCGCGATCGCGGCGCGCAGTGGCGACCGGCGAAATGCCTTGCGCGACCAGTTCCGCATACTTTTGCGCCTTGGCTCGCGCGACGCGCAGCGAAATCATCCGGTAATCGCCGATGGTGGCGAGCGGCTGGCGCTTGCCGTTCAGCGAATAGCGAAAGCGCCAGACTTTGGTGCCTGTGGTCATCACTTCGATCACGAGGCCGTTGCCGTCGGCGAGGCTGTAGCGGGCGGCGCGCGGTTCGAGCGCGCGCACTTGGGATTCGGTGAGGGGAACGGCTCGGCGGGGCATGCTCGGAGGGCTGAGAGGCGACAGCGCGAGTTTAAACTGTTTGGTGCTGTGTACCAAGTAATCGCGGCACTGATGGTCTACAAACGCGGCTGGCGCGCTTGGCTCGCAATGGCGGAGTTCCCTCGTGCGCCACCGTTTACAGTGCCTCTATAGGTGCATTCGACTTCGGCTTCACTTGCCAATACAGAACCTGCTAAAAATCACTCCCAGCAGATCATCCGAACTGAACTCGCCGGTAATCGAGTTGAGCTGATCCTGCGCGAGCCGCAGTTCCTCGGCGAACAGATCCAGTGCCTGCGAGTTCTGATCGGCATGGGCGGCGGCCGTCGCCAGGTGTTCCTGCGCCGCGCGCAACGCGATCAGGTGACGCTCGCGCGCAAGGTAGACGCTCTCGGCGCCCGCCTGCCAGCCGGCGATGCGCAGCAACTCATCACGCAAAAGGCTCACGCCGTCGCCCTGTTTCGCCGACAGCCGGACTTCGCTGAGTTCAAGGTCGGCGTCGAGCGCGCGCGTGTGCGGCGGCAAGCCAACCAGATCCGTCTTGTTCAGCACGCGCACGACTGGCACGCCCGAGGGAAAGCGCTTTGCGATGGTTTCATCCTCGGCGGTCATGCCGGTGCGTGCATCGAGCAGATGAAGCACCACGTCCGCGCGCTCGATCTCGCTCCAGGTGCGCGCAATGCCGATCTTCTCGACTTCGTCTTCGGTATCGCGCAGGCCGGCGGTGTCGATCACATGAAGCGGAATGCCTTCGATCTGGATGGTCTGCGCGACCTTGTCGCGCGTGGTGCCCGCAATCGGCGTGACGATGGCGAGCTCGGCGCCCGCGAGCGCATTCAATAGCGACGATTTGCCGACATTCGGTTGCCCCGCAAGCACCACGGAAAGCCCCTCACGCAGCAGCGCACCTTGCCGCGCCTCGGCGAGCACACTCGCGAGGCGCTCGCGAATGCGAGCGAGCTTGCCGCGGGCGTCGGCGGCCTCGAGGAAGTCGATCTCTTCTTCGGGGAAGTCGAGCGTGGCCTCGACCAGCATGCGCAGCGTGATCACTTCTTCGACCAGAGCGTGGATGTCGCGCGAGAACGCGCCGTCGAGCGAACGGCCCGCCGAGCGCGCGGCGGCCTCTGTACTCGCCTCGATCAGGTCGGCGACGGCCTCGGCCTGCGCGAGATCGAGCTTGTCATTAAGGAACGCGCGGCGCGTGAATTCGCCGGGTTCGGCGAGCCGCAGACCGAACGCGCGCCCGGCGTCGATGCAGCGTTGCAGCACCAGTTGCAGCACGACCGGGCCGCCGTGACCCTGCAACTCGAGCACGTGCTCGCCGGTGTACGAATGCGGCGCGGGAAAGTACAGCGCGATGCCGCGATCGAGCGGGTCGCCGTTGTCGTCGAGAAAAGGCACGTAGCTCGCGTGGCGGGGCGCAAGCGCCTGGCCGGTGAGCGCCTGCATCAGCGGCTGCGCGGCAGCCTCGCCCGCGCGCCCGAACGAGATTCGCACGACGCCGATGCCTCCACGGCCGGGCGCGGTGGCAATGGCAACGATGGGATCGGAGTCGGTGGTCAGCATGAGAGAAGGGCGGCGAAATCGGAGAACGGGGAGGGCGGCGCGCACAGCCGCGCGGCGCTGGGCATTGTAACGCGGGGCCTGCGGCAAGCCTGCTGATGAGCCGCCTACCGGTCGCCGCGCGCGCTTTTTTTGCCCCGCGTAAGATTGATCTTAATCAAGCTAGGATTGTTACTGCGACATTAGGACAAATCCACACATTCGACGCGATACGCGAATCGCACGAACTCAAGCCGAGCATGGAAAATTCGCAAATTTTGACATCGCGCCGAACTGCCGATGCCTTGGGCGCGTCAAGCTAAAAGCATCTCAAATACGCTAAACATGAACTTGTTTGGTTGTCAACGGGGAGGACGCTGAATTGCACAATCTGGCCCATGCCAACCCCAAAAGAAAAAGCCGCCTTCGCCAAGAGGCTGAAGGACAGCCTGGAGCCGCTGAAAATTCGCGGCGGGACCAAACTCGCCGAGCAATTTAACCTTCGCTATCGCGGCGATCGTCCGGTCACGCCGCAAACCGCGCACAAGTGGCTGACGGGCACGACGATTCCGAAGCCGGACAAGTTACGCACGCTGGCCGAGTGGTTGAACGTGAAAGAGCATTGGCTCCACTATGGACCTTCGCCCGGTGCGAGCGCCAGACCCATGGCGCGCGGCGAGAAGTATCCGCCGTCGCCGGAGACCATTGAACTCGCTTCCAAGATTCAGTCGCTGACGCCGAAGGACCGCTTTCTCGTCGAGGAAATGATTGTGCGCTTCTACGGTGAGGATAACGAAGAAGAGTAGCGGACACGTCTCATGCGCACGCATGCGTCCATGAAAAAAGCCGCCCGGTTCGTTGAACCGGGCGGCTTCGTTTTTGCGGCTACGTTTGCTGCGTCTTTTCAGACTGGCGTCAGGCCGGCTTTGCCTTCGACTGACCCATCATGCGCGTGATGTAGTACTGCTGCGCGATCGACAGCACGTTGTTCACCACGTAGTACAGCACGAGACCCGCCGGGAAGAAGAAGAACATGACCGAGAACGCGATCGGCATGAACATCATCATCTTGGCTTGAACCGGATCGGGCGGCGTCGGGTTCAGCTTCGTCTGCAGGAACATCGAGACGGCCATCAGCACCGGCAGGATGAAGTACGGGTCTTGTTGCGACAGATCGTGAATCCACAGAACCCACGGCGCGCCGCGCATTTCCACCGACGACAGCAGCACCCAGTACAGCGAAATGAACACCGGAATCTGGATCACGACCGGCAGACAGCCGCCGAACGGATTCACCTTCTCGGTCTTGTACAGTTCCATGAGCGCGGCGTTCATCTTCTGCGGATCGCCCTTGAAGCGTTCGCGCAGCGCCTGCATGCGCGGCGTGATCGCCTTCATGCGCGCCATCGACTTGTAGCTCGCGGCCGACAGCGGGAAAAACACCGCCTTGATCAGCAGCGTGAGCAACACGATTGCCCAGCCCCAGTTGCCAACATAGCTGTGGATCTTTTCGAGCAGCCAGAACAGCGGCTTCGCGATGATCGTCACCCAGCCGTAGTCCTTCACCAGTTCGAGGCCCGGCGCGATGCCTTCGAGCATGCGCTCTTCTTCGGGACCGGCGAAAAGACGCGCGGAGACGTCCACGGTCTGGCCCGGCGCGATGGCCGCAACCGGCTGCTTCACGCCGACGCGGTACAGCGCCGGATCGATCTTCTCGACGTAGATGTCGCGCTTAACGCCCTGCTGCGGAATCCACGCCGACGCGAAGTAATGCTGCACCATCGCGATCCAGCCGTTGTCGGCCTGCTTTGCGTAGTCTTCCTTGTTCTTGTCGATGTCGCCGAACGTCATCTTCTGGAAGTGATTCTGTTCGGTGTAGACAGCCGGGCCGATGAACGTGTGCGAGAAGCGCGGCGTTTCGACCGGCTGGTCGTCGCGCACCAGTTCCATGTACACCGACGGGCTGACCGGCGCGGTGCCGACGTTCTGAATCTTCGTGTCGACGCCGATCACGTAGCTGCCGCGCGTGAACGTGTAGGTCTTGATGACCTTCAGCCCACCCTTGACCGGCGACTCGAAGCTCAGGCTGAACGATTTCTGATCGCCCTTCAGCTCGGTCTGCTGATTCGGCATCAGCGTGTAGATGTCGTTGTGATTCGGGAAATCGCCGCCAAGCAGGCCCGTGCGCGCGAGGTACGTGTGATTGCCCGCGCGGTCGAACAGCGTGATGACGAGATCCGGCTGCTTGCCGTCGCCTTGCTTGACGAGCGACAGCTTCGACAGCGTGCCGCCCCGCGTGTCGATTTCGCCGCTATAGACGTCGGTGCTGAACTTGACGAGCTGCGATTGCGTGGCGGCCGGCGTGTTGGCCGGCGCGGCTGCGTTGGTGGCCGGCAAATCGGCGGGCTGGGTTCCCGGCGTCGTGGTTCCCGGTGCGGCGCTGCCGGCCGTCTTGGTCGGCGTGGCGCTCGGGAAGAACATCGACGGGCGTCCGTGGTCGCGTTGCCAGTTGTCGAACAGCATGACCGCTGACATGAAGAAGATGACCCATAGGACGGTGCGTTTAATATCCATGCGTTGTCTCAGTGTCGATGGAACGGCGCGTCAGCGCTTTTCAGAAGTGGGAGGCGGGACGAGATCGATGCCGCCCGCGGAAAACGGATGGCAGCGGCAAATACGCCTGGCGGCGAGATAAGTCCCGCGCGCGGCGCCATGATACTGGATTGCTTCGCGCGCGTAATCAGAGCAGGAAGGGTAAAAACGGCACCGGTTGCCGAGCATGGGGCTGACGGCAAGCTTGTAAAAGCGCAATAAAGCGATGAGTACCGTTTGCATGGCTCATGCGGCCGGACGGCGCCGCGCAACGTGAAATACCGGACGACGCCCGCTGGCCGTGGCTGCCGAAGCTGTGGCGGCACGAGCGAAAAGGCGGGCGGTCATCTGAACGTCATTCCGTCCTGGGCGCTTCCGCGGGCGGCGCCTGACGACGGGTGATTTCGCGCGCTGCCTTGTCGAGCAGCGCCTCGATTTCGCTGCGGCACAGCGCCTTCAACGGCGGCGACGCGGCGCTCGGCAAAGCCTTCTTGTCAAAGCGCGTGTGCAAACGCAGCAGCACATCCCAACCGCCGAATTCCGCGCGACGCAACCGGAAGGCTTCGCGCGCGATCCGGCGCACCAGATTACGCGTGGCCGCGCGCGGCGCATACTTCTTGCCGATCACGAGGCCGAGGCGAGCGTCATTGCCGGTGGGCCGGCCGTACACGACGAAGTGCGCGGTGCGGCGCCAGGGGCGCAAACGAAAAACGGATGAAAATTCATCCGTTTTCAGTAGCCTTGCGGCTTTGGGAAAGGCGGCTTGCGCTCGCAACGGTACGGAACCCTGCTGCGGCGCCTCTGCCGATTCCGCTTCGCCGCGGTTGTCGCCTGGCACGGACAGAGCGCGCAATCCGCTCGCCTGCCTTAGATGGCGAGGCGCTTGCGGCCCTTCGCGCGACGTGCGTTGATGACCTTGCGGCCGCCAGCGGTCTTCATGCGAACGCGAAAGCCGTGGGTGCGCTTGCGACGGGTAACGGAAGGTTGGTAAGTACGTTTCATGTTGCTCTCACTTGATCGAAAAAAAACCGCGCGATCATCGCTGAAAGCGCAATGGCCGGAGGTTTACTGAATTGGTTTTCGCGGAACCCGCTATTTAAACCCGTTTTTCGTTGACCGTCAATAGTTTAGCCGGTGCGGCGCGAGCGCGCGGCCCGCTTCGGCGGATGATCCGTCCCTGTGGATAACTCCCTTCCGCCTCCGATTTGGCGTTAGAATCTCGCCTTACTTCCCAAAAATATTGCACGCCGCTCCGGCTCGCTTGTCCCGCAAACCCTTGTGGCGCAAGCGCCTGGAGCTGTTACGCCTGGCTGCTCCGGGCCTTGTTGCGTGCGCGCGACGGGGGCTGCGGCGAACCGCGTGCACACCATAACGACAGCACTCGATGAACGAATTCTGGCAACACTGTTCCGCATTGCTGGAGCGTGAGCTCACGCCCCAGCAGTACGTGACGTGGATCAAACCGTTGGCCCCGGTCGCCTTCGACGCCGCTGCGAACACGCTCAGCATTGCCGCGCCGAACCGCTTCAAGCTCGACTGGGTCAAGAGCCAGTTCTCCGGTCGCATCGCTGATATGGCCCGCGATTTCTGGCAGGCGCCTGTCGACGTGCAATTCGTACTGGACCCGAAAGCCGGCATGCGCGCCCCTGCGGCAGCCGCGCCGGCTGCGGCGCGTCCGGCTTCCGCGCCGAATTCCATGGGCGGCAGCGCGGGCAATGCCGCTGCCGTGGACGCGGCCGTTGGCGCCGTGCAAGCGGCGCAGGCCACGCGCGCGAACGGCCCGAACAGCGCTAACAGCGCAATGGCCAACCTCAACGCGAATGCCCGTGCGGCAGCCGAGCACAACGCCAACGCACGCGCGGCGGCCGAAGATGCCGCCGACCTCGATCTGCCGAGCCTCGACGCGAACGAAGCCGCAGCGGCGCGCCGCACATGGCGTCCGGGCCAGAGCGCGAGTTCGAATGGCAACGGCGAGAACGACTCCATGTACGAGCGTTCCAAGCTGAACCCGGTTCTGACCTTCGACAACTTCGTGACCGGTAAGGCGAACCAGCTGGCGCGCGCCGCGGCAATCCAGGTCGCGGACAATCCCGGCATCTCGTACAACCCGCTGTTCCTGTATGGCGGCGTGGGCCTCGGCAAGACTCACCTGATCCACGCAATCGGCAACCAGTTGCTGATGGACAAGGCCGGCGCGCGCATCCGCTACATCCACGCGGAACAGTACGTGTCGGACGTCGTGAAGGCTTACCAGCGTAAGGCGTTCGACGACTTCAAGCGCTACTACCATTCGCTGGATCTGCTGCTGATCGACGATATTCAGTTCTTTTCGGGCAAATCGCGCACGCAGGAGGAGTTCTTCTACGCGTTCGAGGCGCTCGTCGCGAACAAGGCGCAGGTCATCATCACCAGCGACACGTATCCGAAGGAAATTTCGGGTATCGACGACCGTCTGATCTCGCGCTTCGACTCCGGCCTGACGGTCGCCATCGAGCCGCCCGAGCTGGAAATGCGCGTCGCGATTCTGATGCGCAAGGCGCAGTCGGAATTCGTGAGCCTGAATGAAGATGTGGCGTTTTTCGTCGCGAAACATTTGCGCTCGAACGTGCGGGAACTGGAAGGCGCGCTGCGGAAAATTCTCGCGTACTCGAAGTTCCACGGCCGCGAGATCACGATCGAACTAACGAAAGAAGCGCTGAAAGATCTGCTGACGGTACAGAACCGGCAGATTTCGGTGGAGAACATTCAGAAGACCGTCGCTGACTTCTACAGCATCAAGGTCGCGGACATGTATTCGAAGAAGCGTCCGGCGAACATCGCGCGGCCGCGGCAGATCGCGATGTATCTGGCGAAGGAGCTCACGCAGAAAAGTCTGCCGGAAATCGGCGAGCTTTTCGGGGGACGCGACCACACCACGGTGCTGCACGCGGTGCGCAAAATCGCCGACGAGCGCAGCAAGGACGCGCAGCTGAATCACGAATTGCACGTGCTGGAGCAGACGCTGAAGGGCTAGGCAAGGGCTAGGTGGTGGGCGGGAAAATCGACCTGTTTATTTCCAAAGTCGCCCCCAATTTAGTGAGGCGGTTCCTTTTTCAGGCACAATACAGGTTTAACCGCCCGGCGCGGCCGCGGGCGGATTTCACGCCGTGACGGGCGCTGCGTGGCGCCGGCGGGGAGCCACGGCAGCATGCCGGAAATGCCTTGAACGGCTCGAAGGCGCGCAGGCCGTTATATCAACGAAGGAACTCTATGCAACTGGTCAAGACCGAACGCGATAACCTCCTCAGGCCGCTGCAAACCGTGAGTGGCATTGTCGAACGCCGCCATACGTTGCCGATCCTCGCCAATTTGCTGATTACCAAGAACGGCCCCGACGTGTCGTTCCTGTCAACCGACCTGGAGTTGCAGATCACCACGCGCGCCGATTTCGGCGTGGGCGGCGATACCGTGGCGACCACGGTGGCAGCGCGAAAGCTCCTCGACATCCTGCGCGCCATGCCCGACGGCCAGGTCACGCTCACGCTGAACGACAAGCGTCTGACGGTGCAATCCGGCAAGAGCCGCTTCGCGCTGCAAACGCTCGCCGCGGACGAGTTCCCGACCGTCGCGCAAGCTAAAGACTACGGCGCGAACCTTGTGGTTCCCCAAAAGACGTTCCGCCAGTTGCTCGGCATGGTCCATTTTTCGATGGCCCAGCAGGACATTCGCTACTACCTGAACGGCATGCTGCTGGTGGTGGACGGCGACCAGTTGATGGCGGTCGCGACAGACGGCCACCGCCTCGCGTTTTCGTCGATGAAGATTGAAGGCTCGTTTGCGCGCCAGGAAGTGATCATTCCGCGTAAGACGATTCTGGAGTTGCAGCGTCTGCTGGAAGATATCGACGACACGCTGAAGATCGACATCGCGCAAACGCAGGTGAAGTTCACGTTTGGCCAGGTCGAACTCGTGTCGAAGCTGGTGGAAGGCAAATTCCCCGACTTCCAGCGCGTGATTCCGAAGTCGCACAAGAATCAGTTCGTGATCGGCCGTGAAGAACTGCAGCGTTCGCTGCAACGCGCCGCGATTCTGACGTCGGACAAATTCAAGGGCGTGCGCTGCATCATCGAGCCGGGCCAGTTGAAGATCATGTCGACCAACGCCGACCAGGAAGAGGCGCAGGAAGAACTGGAAATCGCGTACGACGGCGACAGCGTCGACATCGGGTTCAACGTCACGTATCTGCTCGACGTGCTCGCGAACCTGAAGGTCGACACGCTGCAAGTGAGCCTTGGCGACGCCAGCTCGAGTGCGCTGATCACGATTCCCGAGAACGACGAATTCAAATACGTCGTGATGCCGATGCGCATCTAACGCGTCCAACACCAAGAACACACCAAGGGGCGCAGCGCCCCTTTGGCGTTTTTATGGTGTTTTGAAAAGTCCCGAGCAGCAACCCAGCAGTAATGCAGAACCGGAAAAAATCCATGACTGAAACGAACAATACGCAACCCGACAACAGCTACGGCGCCTCGTCCATTCAGATCCTCGAAGGTCTGGAGGCGGTGCGCAAGCGGCCGGGGATGTACATCGGGGATACATCGGATGGCACCGGTTTGCACCACCTCGTGTTCGAAGTGCTCGACAACTCGATCGACGAAGCGTTGGCCGGCTATTGCAACGACATCCAGGTGATCATTCACGCGGACAACTCCATCTCGATCACCGACAACGGCCGCGGCGTGCCGACCGGTCTCAAGATGGACGACAAGCACGAGCCGAAGCGCAGCGCCGCCGAAATCGTGATGACCGAGTTGCACGCGGGCGGCAAGTTCGACCAGAACAGCTACAAGGTGTCGGGCGGCTTGCACGGCGTGGGCGTGTCGTGCGTGAACGCGCTGTCGGCGTGGCTGCGTTTGACGATTCGCCGCGACGGCAAAAAGCACTTCATGGAATTCCACCGTGGCGTGCCGCAGAATCGCGTGATCGAAGAGATCGACGGCGTGGCTGTGTCGCCGATTCAAGTGGTGGGCGATACCGAAAACCGCGGCACCGAAGTGCATTTCATGGCCGACGAGACGATCTTCGGCAACGTCGAATATCACTACGACATTCTGGCCAAGCGCATCCGCGAACTGTCGTTCCTGAATAACGGCGTGCGGATTCGTTTGACCGATCAGCGCACGGGCAAAGAGGACGATTTCGCGTTTGTCGGCGGCGTGAAGGGTTTTGTCGAGTACATCAACAAGACCAAGAGCGTCTTGCATCCGACCATTTTCCACGTGAGCGGCGAGAAAGACGGCGTGGGCGTGGAAGTGGCAATGCAGTGGAACGACAGCTACAACGAAAACGTGCTGTGCTTCACGAACAACATTCCGCAGCGCGACGGCGGCACGCACTTGACCGGCTTGCGCGCGGCCATGACGCGTGTGCTGAACAAGTACATTGCCGATCACGAAGTCGCGAAGAAGGCGAAGGTCGAGACGTCCGGCGACGACATGCGCGAAGGGCTTTCGTGCGTGTTGTCGGTGAAGGTGCCGGAGCCTAAGTTCAGCGCGCAGACGAAGGACAAGCTGGTGTCGTCGGAAGTGCGCGCGCCCGTGGAAGACGTGGTGGCGAAGGCGCTCGAGGAATTCCTGCTGGAAACGCCGAATGACGCGAAGATCATTTGCGGCAAGATCGTCGACGCCGCGCGCGCTCGTGACGCCGCTCGCAAGGCGCGTGAGATGACGCGCCGCAAGGGCGTGCTCGATGGCGTCGGTCTGCCGGGCAAGCTCGCGGATTGCCAGGAGAAGGACCCGGCGAAGTCGGAGATTTATATCGTCGAGGGCGACTCGGCAGGCGGCTCGGCGAAGCAGGGACGCGACCGCAAGTTCCAGGCGATCTTGCCGCTGCGCGGCAAGGTGCTGAACGTGGAGAAGGCGCGTTATGACAAGCTGCTTTCTTCGGAGCAGATCGTGACGCTGATCACGGCGCTTGGTTGCGGTATCGGCAAGGAAGACTACAACCTCGATAAGCTGCGTTATCACCGCATCATCATCATGACCGATGCTGACGTGGACGGCGCGCACATCCGCACGCTGCTGCTGACGTTCTTCTATCGGCAGATGCCGGAGATGATCGAGCGTGGGTATATCTACATCGCGCAGCCGCCGTTGTTCAAGATCAAGGCGGGCAAGGACGAGCGGTATCTGAAGGACGAGAGCGAGGTTAATGCTCACATCCTCAAGCTCGCGTTGCAGGGTTCGGAACTGTTGGCTTCTGAGAATGCTACGCCGATTACCGGCGATGCGTTGGGCGAATTGGCTCGGGCTTATTTGCTGGCGCAGGCGGTGGTGAACCGGTTGAGCCGCTTGTATGACGCGGGCGCGCTAGAGGCTGTGATGGACGGGGTCGTTATTGACCTTTCCAGCGAGGCGGCCGCTGAGACATCGGCTAAAGCGCTTGAGGCTAAGCTTCGCGATGATGCTCTGAAGCCCGAGGTTAGGGTTACGACCATGTATGACCCGGTGCGTGAATTGCGCTCGCTGAAGGTCGCGCGGACGCATCACGGCAATCAGAAAATCTCCGTGTTCGATGAAGAGTTTCAATTGACTGCCGACTATCAGCAGTTGGTGAATACCGCGAATACGTTTAAGGGGTTGATTGGCGCTGGCGCCGTTATCAAGCGCGGTGAGCGGAGTATGGCTGTTACTGACTTCAAGTCTGCGATGAAGTGGTTGCTGGCTGATGCTGAGCGGAATATCTCAAAGCAACGCTATAAGGGCCTCGGTGAGATGAACCCTGGGCAGCTTTGGGAGACTACGATGGACCCGACCGTGCGTCGTCTTCTTCGTGTGCAGATTGAGGATGCTATCGCGGCTGATGGCATTTTCACGACGCTGATGGGGGATGATGTGGAGCCGCGGCGGGCTTTCATTGAGTCGAATGCGTTGAGGGCGGGGAATATTGATGTTTGAGCGCTTTCGCGCGACGTCAGAAAGAGGCGAAGCTAGCAGCAGTTGATGGTGGGGCAGTCCGATGGATATCGTTGCGTCGACGATTCGGCTTAAGCGATCCGCGCCAATTGGCGCGGACTGTCTTTGAAACTGCTGGACATGAACGGCATCACAATGATACCCATGACTATTAGCAGCCTAATAAGCGGAAGAACAAGAAGGTTAGTCCAAGACTATTCCTGAGAAATATCGTGTAATCAGCGCGTCAGTTTGCCAAAAAATACCCCCGGCGGATCTCTGCAGGCATTCGATTAATGCGATTAAAGCATTTTGCATATTCGGTGTGAGTGTCCGTCACGGTGTCACTACAGCGAGCCGTTCGCCGGTACTATTCGAACGGTACATCGCGATCACACCGCAATGAAAGAAACTATTCCACTCGAATGCGACCGCTATGCGTTGGCGATCAAAGTACTGGAAGGGACAATTGAACACTACCGCGTAGCCGTCACGCGTCCGCCTGACCGCGGCCGCGTGCGTTTCGTTCTGAATGGAACCAGAATCGATGGCGAACTACGTTGGCTTCATGCTAACTCGCAATCGCTGCGGGAAATCGCCGGCGATCGTGCATCGGTGATGGCCGGCGTCTACGAAAAGATCGATGGCACACATGAACTTGACTGGCTGATCTATCAGGGCCATGCAATCGTCGCGCGGGATTCGAGGCAAGCGCTGACACAGCAAACATGGCGAGAGATGCCCACGACGTTGAAGTTTCTGGGCATGGGCTCGGCAATCGCGGGCCTGATGTTTTTCCTGATGCTCCATGTCCCATACGGGTGGGCTCTACTGTTTGGAGTCGCAGGCGCACTGGCCGGTTCCGTCGCCACATTCGCCCTGGTGATGGGCCTTGGGTCTATCGGCAAGCTGTGGAACTGCTTTCGGCGTCGCCGCGTCCTCGACCTGATGGAAACGGTGATGGCGCGCTATCTTGCCCGATCGTCCGCGCGTGCAGCAGTCGAATCAGACGGTGAATCTCATGTCAGCTGAATTGCCCAACATCAAGCGCATTGAGGGACGTCTAAAGAACGTGGCGCTGGACACATCTACCCCATTCGCTACTACGTCACTCCTTGAGATCGCAACCTACAGATTTGAGATCGCCGGCGAAAAGATGGTGTTCTTCACCAGCCACTGGCAATGGGACTCCGAGCCGTTTCTAGCCGAAGGTGATCGGGCGATCGTCGCCGTGCTCGACGAAGTTACTGTGCCGGGCGGAGCAAGGCGCGTGTACGCGCTGCAGAACGCTGAAGACGATTGCGCCTATGTGGCCCACTATCGGTGGCAAGGGGACGATGCACGGATTGCCGCAACGCGCATTCCGCCGGGGAGCGAACACCGCTACCTGCTCGCGCTTGCCGCGTTAATGCTCGCGCTGTTCCTGGCGCTAGCCGTGCTGCAGCGGAAAGATCCGTCATTTGTCGCGTTCTTCTTTTGTGGAGTACTCGCTGTCTGGTCTGCCGTCGCTATACCGCTTCTTACGCTGCGCTGGCGCTGGAAAGCCGGTTTTCCAACACGCAGGCAACGGATTGTCGCCACTGTTTACGAGCTCCTTGAGCTGGGCTCGCCGCTCGCGCCGAGTCGGGCAATTCACTCGGTGTAGCCACCAAGGGGTGGCAAGCATTTGTCGGGCGGTTCGCTCTCGTCGCCCGTGCGCCACGCGCTTAGTGCTTTCGGTATGTCAGGTGGGTCGTCCGCTACCACTTTGCCATAAATCGCAGATCAGTTAGAACCCGGTTTTGAGTTATACGAAGGTGCAACGCGCACTGATCGTATAACGTGAGATATGTGAAGCCCTCCGGAAGACGTTTTCTAGTGAGCTGCACCATCGACCGATACAGAAAAGGACCATATTCCTTGGTTCAATGCGTCGGAGATCAGTATTTTTGCTCGATTTGAAAGGGCGTTCAAAGTAGATCTATGCACATTACTCGATTGTGCGAGCGCAACCTAGCGGTCAAATGGCGTCGGCCGCATCTGCGCCCTACAGTGAGCGACTAACGGAGATGTGTTTTCGCCTGACCGTAGGGTGCTTTCCGGCGCAGTATTAACAGCAAACAATTGGGTGGCCGGCGGTCCGTCGCCAAGATGCAAGTAAAAAGTTCGCCAGCAACGCGCGTGCCGGGGCCCCTCCGCAATAACTACCGGTTTAACAATTGATTTCCCGTTTAGATTGCTGCTTTCGTCTTACCTTTTGTATTATCGCGGATAATGCTGCGAGCTTCGCCCGTGGCGTCGCGCGGTGCCATTCGCATATTCCATTCGACACCAATGCGGGTCAGCGTTTGGCACGAGTTTGACGCGCTGCGATTGATGCATTAACAGATTGGAATTGCGCCCGGTTGCTTTTAACAGTGAGGTCGGTCTTATGTGATGACCGACGGCAATAACCGGGTGGGCTTTCATCCATAAGAAAGCGAAAAACGAAAGGATTCGCGATGAGCACGCAAGACGGGATAAACGCCATCACGGGCGGATTAATTCAGCAAGACCGCCTGCTTAAACTCGATACGCCGTTGGGGGCGAACGCGCTGGTACCCCAGCGTGCGGTAGGCCGCTCGCGTATTGGCCGCCACTTCGAATTCACCATCGACGTGGTATCCGCGTCGAGCAGCGTCGAGCTCAAGACCCTGATCGCGCAGCCAGTTACGCTGTGGATCCAGCAGGCCGACAAATCATATCTGCCGCACAACGGCTATGTGCACACCGCACGACGTCTCGGTTCGGACAGTGGGCTCACGAGCTATCAATTGGGCTTCGCGTCGTGGATGTACTTTCTGAAGTTTCGCCGCGACCAGCGCATCTGGCAGGACAAGACCGCTGATGAAATCGTGACGGACGTATTCAATGCCCATCCTCAGGCGCATGGGATGTTTCAGTTCGCCTTGTCGCAGCCATTGCCGTCCCGTTCATACTGCCGGCAAGATGAAGACGACTGGAACTTTGTGCATCGCTTGCTGGAGTCGGAAGGTTTGTTCGGTCTCTGGCAACAGGCGCAGGACGGCAAATCGCATACGCTGGTGATCACAGATCGATTGGCAACTGCGAAGGCCATGTCTCCTGAAACGGTCAAGTTCTACCGGGCGGGGATCAGCAGCGAGACTGACGCGCTGACGCAGTGGTCGGGTACGCGCACGTTGCAGAGCACGACGCTCACCACACGCACCTTCGACTACAAAAGTCCCTCCACCCAATTCAACCCGAAAGGCACCAACGTGCCGACCATGCCCAATCAGGGCTCGCTACCGGATCAAGCCGAGGTTTACGAGTACACCGGAGCGTACACCTATCCGAAACAGGAACGCGGAGACCAGTTGTCCAAATTCCGGATGGAAGAATGGGAATCGCGCGCGAAGCGTTTCCATGGCGAAGGTGGTTTGCGAGGGATCGACGCCGGACTGCGCTTTACACTGAGCGGCCATCCCGATCACGATCGGGACGCGGCTGATCAGAGAGAGTTCGCCGTGATCGAGGCCGCGTGGGTAATCGAAAACAACTTGCCGATCGGCGGACCGGCGGCGGGTTTCCCGAACAGCCTGGAAGCGACATTGCTGCAAGTGCGCGACAGCCACACGGGAGTGGGCACATTCAAAGTGCCGCACGCGGATGGCTCGGAAGGGTTTTATCGCGTAGAGATAGAAGCTCAGCGCACGACGGTTCCATATCGCAGCCCATTCGAACACAGGAAGCCGCAGACGCATCTCGAGTCGGCGATCGTCGTCGGACCGAGCGGTGAAGAGGTTTATACAGACGAACTGAACCGCATCAAGGTGCAGTTCATTTGGGACCGCCTGAACAGCGGCGACGAACAGGCTTCGTGTTGGGTGCGCGCGGCACAAGCGGATACCGGGAACGGCTACGGCGGCGTTCACATGCCCCGAGTCGGTGAAGAAGTGTTGATCGATTATGTCGGCGGTGATTGCGACAGGCCGGTTGTCATATCGCGGCTCTATAACGGCGACACCAAGCCGCAATGGCATTCCAACGGTTTGCTGTCCGGCTACAGCTCGAAAGAGTACGGAGGCACCGGTTATAACCAGATGGTGATGGACGATTCCACGGGCCAGAACCGCGTGCAACTCTACAGCAGCAGCGCGAATTCGCATTTGCACCTCGGCTATCTCGTGCAGCACACGAATAACAACCGCGGTGCGTTTCTCGGCAACGGCTTCGATCTGAAATCGGATGCCTACGGCGCAATTCGTGCAGGGCGAGGTTTGTACGTATCCACGTATTCGGCCACGGCCAACCAGCCGCTCGACGTAAGTGAGGCGAACAAACAACTGGTCAGCGCGGAAAGCGTGGTCGAGATGCTGTCGGAAGCAAGTAGCGCAAACCAGGCGGAGAGTCTCGAGGACGGTCAGAATGCACTGAAAAAGTTCACTGATGCCACCCAACACAGCACGTCCGGCAGCAGCGGCTCAGGTGGCCATACTGCCGGCGGTGGCACAGGGAACGCCAACGGTTTCTCGACACCGATCATGCTGGTGGCGAGTCCTTCCGGCTTGGGCCTGTCGACGCAGGACTCGACGCAAATCACGGCCAATCAGCACGTCAATATCGTAAGTGGGCAAAGTACTCACATCGCAACGGGTAAGTCTTTGCTCGCAAGCGTTTCGGAAAAAATCAGTCTCTTCGTGCAGAACGCGGGAATGAAGCTGTTCGCGGCCAAGGGCAAAGTAGAAATGAAAGCACTAAGCGACGAGATGACGCTCGCCGCGCTCAAGGATTTCACGATCACCAGCAGCGAAGGCAAACTCGTGCTATCGGCCGACAAGGAAGTCTGGATCGGCGCAGGCGGATCGTATATCAAGATCACACCCGACGGGATCGAGAACGGGACAGCGGGCAAGATCCTCGAAAAATGCGCGGCATGGGACAAATCCGGGCCCGCGTCGATGCGTATTCCCTCCCCCCTCACTAGCGTAGTGAAGGGTTGTTCGTGGAAGACCGCGGCGGCATCGGCGGACAGTGCGTCTAGCGTCATACTGGACTGAGGCGGCCATGGAATCGTTGAACTATCGCGATGCGAGTGCGCCGCGCGTTGCAGCGCATACGAAAGAGCAAGCGGCTGAAGTTTCGGCCGTTGAGCAGACAGTCCGCGTGCTGAGGGCGTATTTCAGCCAACGTCCTGATATGCATTGTCTCCTTGCGATCGATCCGAGTCGACTCGGTTTCCCGGAGAGTCTGGAACAAAAGATACCCATCTCCGAACAACTTCACGCGATCGTAACAATCGCGCACGAAGCATTTCCTGACGAACACCGTCCTTACCTCGTCGAACTCGATCTCTCAACGCCGGACGGCGTGGACTTGCTGGCGGAAAGCGTGCGCCTTGCGTTCGATGATCGGCATCCGGACTCCATAGCGCAAGGCCTTGGACAACGTGTCGGCGGCTGGCTGGCCAGCAACGGCTCGGCTGACGTCGTCGCCGCACATTGGTCACAACAAGTATTGCAGGCGGATAACCGCGGGCGCCAGTGCGCATTGCGCTTTTACGACTCGCGCGCGCTCAGCCTGCTTTGGCCGATGTTGTCACCCGGTCAGCAGCAAGCACTACTAGGACCGGTGAGCGCTTGGCACGCATTAGATGCGTGCGGCAAGCCATGCATTTACACGAGTACGGATACATCACTAGCCGATCTGACTCTAACCGATGCACAGTGGCAGGCAACTCATCGCCACGGACTGGTCAACCGCGCACTGGGCCTGCATATGCAGGCAACGGGGCGGCAGCCCGATCCGCAAGAGGTCGAGGCGGCAGTCGCTAGCGCCGCTCGTGCGGAGCAATACGGATTAAGCGACCGCGATGACATCATCGCGTTCATCGGCCATGCGCTGGCCTGGCACCCTGTATTCGATCGACATCCAAAAGTGACACGGGCACTGCGACAGAGAGAACCGGACGACTTTTATACGGCGGCTGTGAGCGAACTGTCTCCGGACGAAATAGAAGAAATCCGGCGCGGTAACTGGGTGGACGACAAGTCGCTTTCGTCCGCGGCGCGGTAATCGACGTCAAACCATTTTCAAGCCGTCAGAGTACGTATGGATCCGACCGAACAACACTGCGTTAATTGCAAAAAATCCGGGTTGCCCATCTTGCCTGTGCGCTATACCGTACTCCCGAAAACCGTTACTGCGAAGCTGCCGGGCGGTATGAGCGGTACAGGTGTCACGAACATCGAGCTGCATGAGCATCACTACGGCTTGCGCACATTGCGTGAAGGCTGGCTATACCTGTTTTACGTCAAGGGCGCGCGCGGTAGTAACTACTGGGAGGCGTACAAGGTCACACAAGATGGTCGTTTGTGGAAGCAAACGCTACCTCTCACGAATGCGCCAACTACACATCCCGCCTGCGCGCAAAAGAGCATTGCCGTGCCAATGGACCTCATTGCGATTGAGCAACCGGAAAAATGCACAGGCCGCGTGTACATTGCGTTTTCCGAGATCACCTGGCATAGCGATATCTTCAAACAGTACGCAGACAACGAGACATTGCGAAACAAGAGGATGCAGTGGATCGAGCCTGCGAGATGGATTAAGGGCAGCAAAGACGAAAACGGTCATGCTGTCGTTGCCACCGAAGCAAGTATCGACGATGTGGTCGAGTACATGCCTGGCCTGGATCCGAAACTGTTGGAACCGCAGCGGTTGCTCGACCCAAAAAATGCTGCGCTAAGCGACGAGAGCGGCAATTACAAAGAAGACTGGGTGAGGAAAGAAGCGACGCGGTACCCGCTGTACGTCCGTCAAGCCACCCCTGCGTCGGCGAGTGGTTCGCTCGTTGAATTGATGAACAACGTTGGCGAGACGGAAGACCGCAAGCATCACCCGCCAATGCTGCTGGCCTTGTGGGACGGCATCGGTAACGTGCACGAATTGAACGGATTCCGCAACGATCCCGCGTCGTGGTTTGATCAGTACGTCGCCGAGCGCGCGCTGCAGGTTACCGCGATGCATAACATCGATGCCGCGCACAAGATCGTTCAGTCTCGCATGGAGCAAGCGCTCAATAACCAGGAGAGTATGGCGAGGCAAGCGCATGAAATGACACCGCTTGGCCGACCGGAGGCGCGGACGGCGCTGGCGGCGCAACGCGCCCGAGCGCTAGCCGGTGCTGACGCGGCGCGAGCCAACCAGATCAACGCTTATTACGACGACATGGACTGGATGGCTGCCAACGACATTCCGGGCAGTTATCAAATGCAGTTGATTCAGATGGGACGGATGAGCAGCGCGGGCAGTGCCGGCTCGACTGCGCCTTATATCGGCGCATACCGCGATGATGTCATGAATAAGGCGCGCGCTTATGCGCAGGCGCGCCCCGGATTCCACGATCGCAACGTCAAGGACAGTACGAAGCGTGCGTGGTCGGTGTACGAAGCACGACTGAAACGGGATGACATTGAGGCGTTCCGAAAAAAGTACGAAGACTTGCAGTCGACGGTTTATCAGTTGCAGGAAACGCGCAGCGACGACGTGGGGAAATGGATTAATGCGCCGCTGCTGCTAACGGCGCTCGAAGACTGCCACGCCGGCGACATGCACGATGCGTTGCTCTTCGAAACCATCGTGTCCGACGCCGTTGCCGGTCTGGCGTCCACTCCAAAGGGTAAAGCGGTTGTGGATGGTTTGCTCACCCAATGGGATCCGACGCAGCCGGGCAGCCTGATTTGGCGTGTCGTGGCCATGAATCAGATGGATGCCCGCCAGGAACTTGGCCAGGCGCTGAAGGCCGCACAAGCCCATAAGGCTACGCCGCTAGAAACAGCCTTCGAGGAATTCGTGTCGATTGCGGCTTCCACCAAAAAACTGGTTGGCTACTATAAAAGCCTCGCTCAAACAGCGCTGGAAACCGACCCCAAGAAAATCACGCCGCTCGCAGGGCTAATGCAACGCCTCGGCGCGGATCAATTCGGTATGAGCGTCGGCGATGCGATCTTCGCCAAGTTCAGAGTTAACCAGCTTGGTGATCTTGTCGGTGAAAAATTTATTCAATCGATTCTGTTGCAGCGCGCCGGCGTGCCCTACGAGGACGCTATCGCACTGGTTCGCAAACAGGCTGAGCTCGAGAAGATAAGCCGCCTCGATACAATCAAACGTTTGCTGGTGGCGCGTGCGGCTTTGCGCAGCGCTGCGCCTGAGGGAGCATCTAAAGCAACCAAAGAATTGTACGAAACATGGGACAAGGTAAAGTTAGCTGACGAGGGCAAAAAACCGCTTCTCATGGGACGTATTGCAGTTGTAAGTGCACTGCTGGAAACGGTGAACTTCGTCCATCTTTTAGCCGGGGCACAGGACAAAGATACCAAGCTCAAGCTGATTCAATCTGGCGCGTCTCTGTGCTCGTCGCTTATCACGATCAGCATGACGCCTTACTACGCGGTGTTGAAAAATTCGACGCGTTCCCTGAGCTGGAAGCTGTTGGGGGCAAGCCTGAGCAGCTTTGGTACATTTGTCTCAGCATGGACAGATTGGGAACATGTAGACACGGCAATTGTGAAACACCAGTTTGATGTAGTCGGGGCTTTGGGTATCAAGACGCTTGCAGGCGGCCTATCCGGTACTGCAGTTCTTCTGGACGCCATCAGTACATCAGCTCCGTTGCTTAAGAAGATCGCGTCTCGTTATGGTACGGAAGCAGTGATTGCGGCAGTTGAGGCGGTATCCGAACGAATCGCCGTAATTGCGGGGTTGCGCGCGATCGGTATGTTAGCGGGTTGGGAAGCAACGATCGGTTTGGTCCTGCTACAGCTGCTAGCTGACTGGCTGACACCCGATGCCCTAGAGGCGTGGTGTTCGCGATGCGCTTTCGGGACCGGACGGGAAACGATCTATCGTGTGACGGATCACAGCGTCCCCGTCTACACGAAGAACTCGGAACAAGACAAAGATTTTACGGATGCCATGGCCCAGGTCTCATGAAAAAAACCAAGGAAAAACCCGTCTCCACCGTCCTGCTACGCGGCACCATCGCGAAGCTTGAGCGTTCGCGACGCAGTCACGACTTCGTATTGACGCAGGTGCAGCAACGACAGCTTGGTGCGACCGCCGTCGGTGCTGCAGCGATGGGTATGGGTGCGGCAGGCATCGGACTCGTCAGTATGGCGTCCAACTCGGACGAAGAAGCTGAATGGGTGGAGTTCGAACTCGACGGCAAGAGAATGCAGGGTTGGCTATGGCTATTGCCAATGCGCAATGGCGACGAAGTCGAAGTAGTCGCAGAGAAGCTGGCAGACGATCGATACATCGTCTATTCGGTCAAACGCGATGGCGACGACATAGTAGCGATGTATCCACACGCCACGGCAGGAAGACGGGCGCATTACCGAAGCATGACGAAGATCATGCTGTGGACCTTCTTCATCCTTTATGCAATCCTGGTAATCGGGACCTATCTTAAGGGTGGAATTTCAAGCGATCTGTATGCCTATGCAGTTTCCATGGCCACGATCGGTGTTGGCGGATTTGTCGCATTTGGCATCATCTTTTATCGGGTTTCCCTGAGGCTGATGGGCTTCGTCCGCCTGGCTGAGACAGTTTTTAGGACCTATGGCTGGCCGGACGTGGAAAACATCAACCTTCGCAAGACTTCACGCGAGCACCGCGGAACCAATACCCTCGCGAATTACGGCCGCTATTACTTCCGTTACAAGTAAATCGTTCGTAGACGACGCGATGGACACCAATAGGGTTGGCAATGTTTCACGGTAGGGAAGGAGGCGACTCCATGATGAATCTCATTCGTCTCGATGACGACACTGATCACGGCGGCAAAGTGATCACAGCATCACGGACCATGTCTTTTGACGGCCGATTTGTTGCACGCAAGGGTGACGAAGTCTCCTGTCCAAAGCATGAGGACGTCAAACCCAATGTCATCATCGAGGGGGACGAATCGATGATGGACAACGGTATGCCTATAGCGCGTCATGGCAATCAGGCAACCTGTGGATGCAGGCTGATATCGAGCCTCGTTTGAATATGACGAGTCCGTGATCCCCTGAAGCACAGACTAATCATTGAGTAGCGACGGCGTGAAAGACTCCGACCATTGCGTCCAATAATCGAACACGAAAAATCATCATGGCAACGACCGACCCAAAATGCGCTAACTGCGAAAAGACCGGTTTACCGATCCTCCCGGTGCGGTATACCGTACTGCCGCAGACTGTGGGGGCGAAACTGCCGGCCGGCATTAGCGGTAAAGGCGTGACAGATGTCCCCCTGACGGCGCATCACTACGGTCTGCGCACATTGCGCGAAGGGTGGCTCTACCTTTTCTATGCAAAGGGCGCGCGCGGCAACAACTACTGGGAAGCGTACACCGTAACGGAGGATGGACGCTTGTGGAAGCAGCCGCTGCCCCTTGCCACTGCACCGACGATCCATCCTGCGTGCGCGCAAAAGAGCATCGCTGTGCAGATGGACATTATTGCGATCGAACGCCCGGAAAAATGTGGTGATGTTTATATCGCCTTCTCCGAGTACCCATGGCACAAGGACATCTTCGAACTGTATGCGGGCGACGCGGCACTTCGTGCGCAGCGCATGCAGCGCATCCAACCGGCGAAATGGATTGCGGGCGCACACAATGAGCACGCTGCGGTTGCGACCGAGCAGAGCGTCGATACCGTCGTGGAGTACATGCCGGGCTTCGACCCCAGGTTGCTGCAATTGCCAAAGCAAAAAGTCAGCAATTCGAACGGTAGCGTCAACGCGAATATATTGAAGCACGAAGCGACGCGCTATCCATTGCATATCCGCCAGGCTACACCGGCCTCGGCGAGCGTTGCGCTTGTGAAACTTATGAATGGCGTTGGTGAAATCAAAGGCGGCAAGCATCATCCCCCGATGCTGTTGGCACTTTGGGACGGCATCGGCAACGTGCACGAACTGAACGGCTATCGCAACGACGCTGCCGTTATGATGACACGCTACATACAGGAATTACCCAAAGAAATCGATGCGCTGCAATCGATCGAAGCGGCGGAGGTTGCCGTAAAGAACGGTGCAGTTGCCTCCAAAAGCCGTTGGCGTTCGGCCCGCCAAGCGGGCTGGGAGGCGATGATCAATTCGCCGGGCGCAATGGACGGCATACCGACGATGCTTTCGCCCGAACAGGAAGCTGCCTCACAAAAGAACATAGAGGACGCGGGAAAGATCAGCCCGTCGGAAGCGAAAGAGATCGGCGAGGCGGAGTGGCCGAAATACCTGGATAAGCTTAATAAAGCCCGGTTCCAGCAATTTCGCGGTGCATTCCAATCTATGCAAACCGCAGTGAACCAGTTACAGGCTGACCGAACGGCAGACGTTGCCGCATGGCTGAAAGCACCGCTGCTGCTTGCTACGCTTCATGATTACCATGAAAACGACGTACCTAATGGCACTGCGTTCGAGGGCGTGGTGAACGAGGCGATCAATGGGCTACCTTCAGAAGAGAAGGGAGCTCAGGTTGTAGTCGATCTGGTGAACGACATGGATCCGACACAACCGACAAGTCTGGTGTGGCGGGCCTTCGCGTTCAACCAGAAAGCACCGAAGGTGGAAATTAAGGAATTGCTCGCAAAGGCGACAGCGTATAAGGCGACGCGCGCGGAAGATATCGCGGAAATTCTCGAAAAGATCGTCAAGCCATTGGAGAAGTTGAAAACGTTCGTCGAATTCCGCGAAAAAATGGGCGAAGTCAAGGAGCACCAGTACGCGATCTCGGCTACGGAGCGTGCGGTAAAGAAACTTCAAGTCGACCGGTTGAGCATCACGATCGCCAATGCGCTTTTCAAGTGGACGGGGATGGGGAAAGTAAGCGACTGCGCGGGAGCGTTCCTGATACGCGGTGCGCTGATGATGCGGGTCGGCATTAGCCAGACTGACACTCTTGGCCTGGTGAAGGAATCGGCGAACGTCGAGCCGAAGTTGCGCGCCAAGCTGGAAAGCGGTTACCGTGCGTTGCGGGCAAGGGGCGTAAAAGCTGCGGAAGCATATGCGCAAGCGCTAGAGACTCTCGCATCGGATGAAAGGGGGCTCGTGCTTCGGGCGAAGTGGAACGCTGTCAAGCTGACGAGTGAGGGCGCCGAGGCGGCTGCGGGGATTCGAATCGGCGGGACGTTGGCGATCATCGAGCTGTTTGGCTTTGGTGCGAGTCTGGCGAAAGTCGATAAGAGCGGAGAAGATTATGCGATGCTGGTGGCGAGCGGATTTTCTGCTTCATCTGCTTGCTTGCAAGCATCGAGCAAAGCAATGGCGGCGATGGCAAAAGACGCCGCTCAGACTGCGGCTAATCTGAAGGCCATCACGGGTTATTTTGGCGGCGCATCGGCCGCAATTGGCGCGTTCTTCGACGCGAGAAAAGGTGTGGATCAAGTAAAGGACAGCAAGATTTGTCTGGCGTCACTCTATTTCATCAAGAGCGGCTTGGGATTCGCCGCGACCACCGCTAACCTTTTGACGGCTCTAACATCAAGCGCGCCAATGATAGCCAGAATTACCGGTGGACGCGGTGTCGTTTGGCTAGGAAAGGCAAGTGCTGGTATTGCCGGAGCGACCGCAAGAACTGCCAGCCTCGCAACAGCCGCCGAAGGAGGTACGACCGCAGCTGCACGGGCTGCCGCAGCGAACGCAGCGGGCCGGGAAGCAGTCGGTGTGGCAGCGGGCGAGGTGGTTGTTGCCGTCGGCGAGCGCGGTGCGTTGCTCATGATAGGACGGGCGGCACTCTTCCTGGCTGGCTGGGAGGTCGCTGTGGTAATCACCGTGATACAAGTTCTGATCTGGTATTTCTCGGATAACGATTTGCAGAGCTGGTTTGAAAAATGTACGTTTGGCAAGTCGCCGAATAGTCCTCCATGGGAAGCGGGCAAGCAGCATGAAGAATTTGAAAAGGCACTCAAAGGCGTTGGGTTGACGGCAAGCGAGGGCTCGGAATGACTATCGAAACAACATCGCCGGCGCCCGCAACATTGCTGCGTGGCCGCATCGCCAATTTGCGTAAAACACGTCGCAGTCAGGACTTCTTCTTTACCGACTCCGACCGAAAGAAAATGGGTGCAACGGC
>NZ_QBUB01000011.1:0-263715 GCF_003058125.1 Paraburkholderia sp. GV068 | reverse complement strand
CTGAAAAGACCAGCGACGCAGCGTTCAGCTGCCAAACCCGTTAACTGACCATTTAAGTTCAATAAGGTCAACGAATTTAATTCGGGATAGGCGGGGAGCAACAAATCTTGACAGAAGTGCACGGCAAACTATTCGCGACGCACATTTCTGCGGTCATGCAGGGGGGATCAGTCGAGGGCGTGGCGCGCGCCGCCATGCGCATAGCAAGGGAAGGTGGCGGCGTGTTTGATCGCCGAACAGAAACGACATGGAAAAGCGCAGAGAGTCGCACAAATGTCGGGCTTGCGGATTGGCGAGGATTGTCGTGGTCATTTTTCCAGGCGGGTTCCGTCTTACCCTCACCCGCGTCTCATCCTGCTTCCCACTCATGCCCGCCACCCAACCGACCTCACCCAATTGCAGTACCCTTTACAGCTAACCTGTCCACTCATCCACAACGGAGTTCCGACAATGCGATACAACCAGCTTGGCCGTACCGGCGTCTTCGTTTCAGAACTGTGTCTCGGCACGATGACCTTCGGCGGCGGCGAAGGCATGTGGAAGCAGATCGGCGATCTGCAGCAGGCGGACGCCGAGCGGCTGGTCGGCCGGGCGCTCGACGCGGGCATCAATTTCATCGACACCGCCGACGTCTATGCCGAAGGCCTGTCCGAGCAGATCACAGGCCAGGCGCTGAAAAATCTCAAGGTGCCGCGCGACAAGGTCGTGGTGGCCACCAAGGTGTTCGGCCCGACCGGAGAGTTTCCGAATGCGCGGGGCGCGTCTCGGTATCACATCATCGACGGAGTGAAGGCCAGTTTGAAGCGCCTGCAACTCGATCACGTCGATCTGTATCAGATTCACGGTTTCGATCCGGCCACGCCGATCGAGGAAACCGTGCGCGCGCTCGATACGCTCGTGCAGCACGGCCACGTGCGCTATGTCGGCGTGTCGAACTGGGCGGCCTGGCAGATCGTGAAGGCGCTTGGCATCGCCGAGCGTCTGGGGCTCGCGCGCTTCGAAACCCTTCAGGCTTATTACACCGTCGCGGGCCGCGACCTCGAGCGCGAACTGGTGCCGATGCTGCAAAGCGAAGGCCTCGGACTGATGGTATGGAGTCCGCTCGCGGGCGGGCTGCTGAGCGGCAAATACGGCCGCGAGCAGCAGGGCGAAGCGGGCAGCCGGCGCACCACGTTCGACTTCCCGCCGGTCGATCGCGAACGCGCGTACGGCTGTATCGACGCGATGCGCGAGATCGCCGAAGCTAAGCGCGTGTCGGTCGCGCAGATCGCGCTGGCGTGGCTGCTGCATCAGCGGGTGGTGACGTCGGTGATCGTCGGCGCGAAGAAAGTCGAGCAACTCGACGACAACATCGCGGCCACCGGCGTCGCGCTCACCGCTGACGACCTGGCGAAGCTCGATCAGGTGAGCGCGCTGCCCGCCGAGTATCCGGGCTGGATGCTCGCGCGCCAGGGCGAGGCGCGCCGCAAGCAGCTAGAGGAGGCGCGCCGTCTGGTGTGACGCTTTGCGTAAAGTGCGGCCGCTTGGTTGATACGCCGGGTTCGTCGGCCTTGCTGCTGAACGCGCTGCGCGATCCGTTGCACGGCTTTCCTCATGCGGATCCGTATGACGATCGACGATCGCCTGCGATCCGCAGCGCCGGACCGCAGCGCAGCGCCGCGAAAATCGGCGAAACGATGCGCTATCAATCGCAAGCGGCGCTTGGCAAGGCGTTTCAGCAGAACGTCGACGTGACGCCGCGCCGCTACCGACGTCCACCGCACGACAACGCGCCGGCTGCAACTGCCTGGCCCGAACGGCGAACCCTGGCCCTCAGCGCCCATCGTCGCCCGCGCCGAACACGCGTTTTTCGACAACCGACATCAACCATGCGACCAGCAACGCGCACACGGTGCCCAGCGTCACTTCGCCGAGGCGCAGGATCGCCCTGTCCCACGCGGGGCCGATGCCAGGCACCAGCAGCATGATGGTCGCGGTGATGCCGCCGAGCCGCGCCGCGCTGCCCACGTTGACGATCCAGCAGATCACGATGGCCGCCGCCACCGTCGCCGCGTAGGCCGCGAAATAGCCGTCGCCGAGCGTCGCGCCCGCGAGCCCGCACAGCCCGCCGACCATCGCGCCGATGAACTGATCGCGCGACAGCTTGCGCGTGTCGATATAGCTGTGCTGGCTCACGGCAATGGCGGTGATCGCGGCCCAGAACGCCTGCTCGGTGTGGAGCGCCTGGCCGATGCCGAACGCGAGGCTCGCGCCCGTCACCGCCTGCAATGCCATCAAACTGCCTTCGACGAGCCGCTCGCCGAACGGCAGCGATTTGAGGAAGGCGAACAGCGACTCGCCGGCGCTTGCGCGTTTCGTTCGTGCTGGGTGATCGGAAGGAGTCATCGGCGGGCGAGGTAGCAAAGGCTGGTGAAAACGAAAGGTACGCGTGCGGCGAAAGGCCGCCCGTATTCTAGCTTTCGCTACGACGCAGCCGGCGGTAGCGGTTCATCAGCGGCGTCGCCGACACGCCGTGAATCACCACCGACGCAGTCACCACCGCGAGCGCGAGCGGCACGAGCGGCTTGATGTCGGCGGCTGGCCCGTGTTCGAGCGAATACGCGAGGTAGTAGAACGAGCCCACGCCGCGAATCCCGAACCAGCTCATCAGGCGGCGCTGCGTCGGCGAAGCGGCCGAGCCGATCAACGACAACGCGACCGACGCCGGCCGCACGAACATGAAGAGCGCAATGACGAGCGCGAGCGCCTGCCACGTGAAGAGCGGCGCGGCGAGCGTGGCGAGCACGTTGCCGACCATCGCCATGATGATCACTTCGGCGATACGTTCCAGTTCGATCGTGAAGCCGAGCACCGACTCGGTCATGAACGCGTGCGCCTTGTCGGGATCGGACGCGGTCGCTTCGACGTCGGCGGAATCGACGGTGCCGATCGTTTCGCGCGGCGACGTGCCGCCGCTCGCGCGATATTCGACGCGGCGCATCGACACGCCCGCCGCGAACACCGCGAGAAAACCGTAGGTGTGCGCGAGCTGCGCCGCGCCGAACGACAGGCCGATCAACCCGAGCGCGAAGAAACCTTCGAGGCCGAGCGCATGCGCAAAGCGCGTGCGCAGCCAGGCGACCGCATGCGTCGTCACCCAGCCGAGCAGCGCGCCGATCGCGATGGCGCCGAGCACGCCCCACACGGCGGACGCGGCGAGTTTAAGGTTGAGCACGTCGCCCGCGCCCGCGCCGTGCATCGCGCAAAACGCGAGGCCGATCATCGCGAAAGGCAACGCAATGCCGTCGTTCAGACCGCCTTCGCCGGAGAGCGCGAAGCGCAACAGATCGTGATCGCCGGGGTCATGCACCTGAACGTCGTGGGCAAGCACCGGGTCCGTCGGCGCGAGAATCGCGGCCAGCAGAATCGCGGGCCCCCAGCCGAGATGAAGCACGTACGCGCAGAAGAGGGCGAGCAGCGGCACGGTCGCGAGCATCGCAAGAAAGCCGAGACGCAGCGGCACCATCCACAGTTTGTCGAGCACGCCGACGCGCAGGCGCAATCCGATCGCGAAGAGCGACACCAGCAGCGCGACTTCGGTGAGCATGCGCAGCAAGTGCGCGTCGGCGGCCATGTCGAGATGCAGCAGTCCGACGCCCGGCGGCCCGAGCGCGTAGCCGATCGCGACATACACCATCGCCGCGCTGACGGGCAGGCGGCGCAGCGTCGTCGCGGCCACGCCCATGAAAACGAGCACGGAGCCGACGATGAGAAACCACAAAGTTTCGTGCATGAGCATCCAGTCAAGGCCGGCATGCAAACGGCGCGTGCCGGCCGGGGTGGAAGGGCGCAAGCCTTGATGCGTCACGCGCACATGAGGGCATGGGAGCGCATGTGATGCGTCAGAGCGCGCATGAATGCGGTGAAAGGCGAATGGATGCGGACGAAAGCGGCTTCAGGGCGCGCGTCCAAACGCTTCGCGCAACTTGCGCTTGGCTTGCTCCAGCGTTGCGCGGCGAGTTTTTGGCAGGTTTCGGCCCGCGCGGTTGATGTAGAAGTTGAGCATCGACATCGCCGATTGAAACGGTGTGCCTTTGCGGCGGCGGCTTTTCGTCGACGACTGTTTGAGCGACTGCGCGATTTCCTCCGCGTTGCCGTTCTTGAAGATGTCCCGCTGGAGGTCCATCGCGTCGCTCGTTTCCATCACGTGATGCGACCACTTGTGCGGGCTCTTGCCGCCGTTCGCGCGCGACGCCTTCTTGTGCTGCGCCGCATGAGCCTGCGCGTGACGTTGCCGCGGCGGACGTCCGGACCGGCTTCGCGCCTTCGGGCGCTTCGTCTTGCGTGTGGTCTTGCTGGTGGCCATCGGAGCCGCCTCCTTTGCCAGATGTCTGGTGCTGTTTGCGGGTCGTACTCGCTTTGCATGCGTGATGCGCGATTCGTGATGCGCTATTCGCGACGCCGTTCTCTCGTTCGAAATTAAAAGCGCCGGCCGCCGCAACGGCGGCATGCCGGCGCGTAGTCTATAAACCGCGCAGCGAACCGCGCGGTTTCGCGTGCCTCGCCGATTACAGCTTCACGCCACCGGCTTCCGGCGCGTCCGACGAGCCTGCCGGAATATCGCCGACGCCGGCGTCATCGCGCATATCGAAACGGTCGCGGCTCCAGTACGGCTCGCTGCCGTAGTACTGGTGCACGGACGTGGCCCATGTCGCGTCCGCCATCGACGGCCAATGGTCCTTGTCGAATCCCGGCGCGTTTTTCACGCGCTCCGCCGGCATGTTCAGCACGAAGCATTTCTGCTCGGTGTCGAGCGTGAGCGCGTGCCACGGAATGGCGAGCAGCTTGTCGCCGATGCCGAGGAAGCCGCCGCTCGAAAGCACTGCATACGCGATACGCCCTGAGCGCACGTCGAGCATGATGTCCTTGATCTTGCCGATGTCCTCGCCGTCGCTGCTGAGCACTCTGTTGTCGTCGAGTGTGTCTGCCGCCATTACGTCCGGGCCCGGGCCTTCCGCCGTCGCGCTGCCTTTACCGACGATGCGTGCGCCTTGCGTGCCTTGCGTCTGACTTTGCATGACCATGATCTGTCTCCTTCGCAGGTTTGGGGGTGATGACGAGTGCAGCAACGCGCGTTCCTCGTCCGCTTTCGCCAAGCGTTTGCCACGCGCTCGCGCGGTCCGCGTAAATGATGCGCACCCCATTGAAATTCCTGCGCCGCTGCCGTGCTTTCGAACGCGTTGTAAAGAACGCGCTCGGCATGTCGATTGCTCGATTCATGGTGAGCATCATGAATCCACGCATCTGTGGGAGACCTCATCATGAACAACCGAATTCACTATCAGTCCAACATCTGCGGCGGCGATTTCGCGCATGTACTCGAATGCTTTCGCGACTGGAAATCGCAGACGCTCGTGTATCGCAGGGATCAGCGCATGTTCGAAGGCAAGCAGGAAGTCCGGCCCTTGACGGAGCGCGTGTTCCCCAACGGCGAGATCGCGCATGAAGCGCTCGCGCAGATTTGCGATCCGCGCGATCCTTATGCGTTGGCCGCGGAAATCCGCGACGGCGAGCGCGACGTGTGGCTCGTGATGGCCGCGTTCGAGGAGAAAATGTGATTCGTTGCCCGAACTAATTGCGCGGTGTACGCGGTGCAATCATGCAGCGCAGCGCTGATCCGAAGTGAGCCGATTCAACTCGCTGCGGGTTTGTCCGCGGACTGCGGCGAGCCGACGCGCTCCCCCGCAGCTCGCCGGGCGCTTCGCGCGCCGGCTTTCCGGCTGGCCTTTCCCGTGACTTCCTCGTTGACCTTAGCGCGGGCAGCCCGGCCGGTATTTGCGCCGGCTTTCGCTGCTGCCTTGTTCGCTTCCTTGCGAATCACACGCGACTTCTGAAGCAGCGTCGAAATCGAGCCGTTGATGCTGTCGGCGGCTTGTGCTTCGCGCAGCTTGCGGCCCTTCGCGCCCGCCTGACGCGCGAGTTTCGCCGCGCGTTTTTCCGCATGTGCGAGCAACGCGGCAAACGCCACTTCATCCACTTTCAGACCGCGCCTCGACTGGCCCGGCGGCAAGGTCTGCAATTCGTCGGCTTCGAATGCGCTGATGACGGCCGGATGGATATAGCAGCGCCGGCAGACAGCGGGCGTATTGCGCAGCAGGCCCGCGACTTCCTTCACGGTCGCGACGATATGGCGCCGCGCTTCCGTGGCGCTCTCGCACACGAGCCGCCGCAGCGTTGCGAGCGCATACACGCTGCCGGCCCACGTCCGATAGTCTTTCGCGGTGAAGTCGGCGCCGCTTGCACGGCGCAGATAGTCGTTGATGTCGGCGGAGCCGACGGTGCGGCGCGTGCCGTCGTCGTCGAGATACTGGAACAGGTCGTGCCCCGGCAGTTCCGCACAGCGCCGCACGATGCGCTTCACGCGTGGGTCGTCGACCGTGACGTCGTGCTCGATGCCGCTCTTGCCGCGAAACCTGAAACGCAACTGTCCCGCTTCGACCTTCACATGTTTCTTGCGCAGCGTCGTCAAACCGTATGACTGGTTTTCGCGCGCATATTCGACGCTGCCGACGCGCACAAGCGTCGTATCGAGCAGCCGCACGACGGCCGCGAACACCTTGTCGGCAGGCATGCCCGGCAGTTCGAGATCGCGCGCGACGCGGGCGCGAATCCTTGGCAACGCGCGGCCGAATTCCGCCATGCGTTCGTACTTGTCCGCGTCGCGCGTTTCGCGCCAACGCGGGTGATAACGGTATTGCTTGCGGCCGCGCACGTCGCGTCCGGTCGCCTGAATGTGGCCGCGCGGATCGGGGCAAATCCATACGTCCTCATAGGCGGGCGGAATCGCAAGCGAGTTGATGCGCTGGATTTCCGCTTCGTCCTCAATGCGTTTTCCTTCGACGTCGAAATACGCGAAGCCTTCTTTCTCGCGCTTGCGTGTGTAGCCAGGCTTGCTGTCGTCGGCGTGGCGCAAACCAGGCGGCATCGCGGCGGGCGCGGCCTGCTTCGCGCTGTCGTCGGTCGATGCATGACCGTTTTGAGTTGTGCTGTTCGTCATAGCCATCTTCGCAGGTAGAACTTTCAAGCGTGAAGCGCGTTGCGCCAGTGATGGCCCGGAGCAAGGCCGGTGCCTGGCGCATACGCTGCGAGTGTGCGGGCGGAACGGTCCTTGCGAACAACGTCATACGTATCAACGCAAGCGCAAGCGCAACGCAAACGCAAAGCCAACCGAAAAGGAGAGCGCCATGAGCAGCACGCTGAATCCCGATGAAGAGCCGCAACAGGTGGTGAAGCAGACCTCCGGCACGACGGGCACGTTGGGACCGAGCGATTCGTCCGATAGCGGCAGCGATGTCGCCGGCGAGAAGCGTCACGAGTTCGACGTCGAAACTGAACTGGACAATCACGCGCTCGAAACCGGGGAAGCCGAACTCGCCAGCGACACCGATCGCGCCGGCACGGGCGAGCGCGCCGCAGCCGACGGCGATTCGACGCTCGATCCCGATCGCGACATCGAGCCCGATCACATCGTGCGGCCATCGGCAGCCGATGACGGCGACGACGGTCTCGACGAGGACCCCACCGGTCTTTAATCGACCTGTCCGGTTCACACCCAACGCGCCGCAACGCCGGCCCAGCGGGCGGCGCAGCCAGATCGACGGGCAGGCGCGGGCGGCAGGCACATGCCTTGCTGCCGCATAGTCAATGAGTAGCGAATCACGGAGGCGGCCGCGTCGAACGCGCGCAGCCCCGCACTGGAATTGAAGGAGAAAACGCAATGGCTAACAGCCTCGACGGTCTGAAGATAGCGGTACTCGCAGTGGACGGTTTCGAACAGGCGGAACTGGTCGAGCCGAAACGCGCGCTTGCCGAAGCGGGCGCGACCGTGCATGTGATTTCACAGAAGCCGGGCAAGATCCAGGGCTTCAAGCACGTCGATAAAGGCGACACGGTCGACGTCGATTCGACGTTCGACAAAGCCACCGCCGACGACTACGACGCAGTCGTGTTGCCAGGCGGCGTGGTGAACGGCGATGCGATTCGTCTGCTGCCGCAGGCGCAGGCCTTCGTCAAAGCCGCCGACAGCGCGAAGAAGCCGATCGCGGTGATTTGCCACGGCACGTGGCTGCCCGTATCGGCGGGAATCATCAAGGGTCGAACGGTGACGAGTTGGCCGAGTCTGCAGGACGACATTCGCAACGCGGGCGGCACATGGGTCGATCAGGAAGTGGTGGAAGACAACAACCTGATTTCGAGCCGCAAGCCCGATGACATTCCCGCATTCAACAAGGCGCTGATCGGGCAACTGTCGAAACGCAAGGCGGCATGAGCGGTGCAACGCGATTCGCGCATGCGGCGAGCGAGCAGCGCCGGTGACTCCGTAAGCAAGGGAGAAAAAGCATGAAACTACGGTATTCCCTACAAGTGATGACTGTCGCGCTCGGTCTTGGCGTGGCGTCGGCCGGCGCGGTCCACGCGCAGGCAAGCGACGCCCCTGCAAGCGATGCGCCCGCGGGCGGCACGCAGCTCTCGCCCGCGGATCAGCAGTTCATCCAGGACGCTTCGCAATCCGACGCCACCGAAATCGCCGCGAGCAAGATCGCGTTGAAGAATTCGCGTGATCCGCGTGTGAAGAAGTTCGCGCAGCAGATGATCACCGATCATACAAAGCTCTCGCAAAGCATGGCCGCGCTCGCCGCGAAGAAGCGGCTGCCGGCGGCGGGTGCGGCCGATTCGGCACTCGTCGGCAAACTGCAAACGCTCAAGGGCCAGCAGTTCGATGAAGCGTACGTCGAGCAGGTCGGGGTCGAGGCGCATCAGCGAGCGGTCGATCTGTTCCAGCAGCAAAGCCAGAGCGGCACCGACTCGCAACTGAAGGCTGCGGCGGCGCGCGCGCTGCCCGTCATCAAGCATCATCTCGAGATGGCGAAGCAGCTCGCCGGCACCATGAAGGGTTCTTCATCATGAACGCTATCCTGCCGCGGCCTGCCTATGAGGACTCCCTTATGCAGATCACTTTCCCCGACGACAAGCCGACCTTCGACGGCGCGAACCTGACGGTTCGCTTCATGGCGCGCGTGGACGGCGAACCGGTTGTCTGCGCGATTACCGTCGAGGCGCTCGAGGATCACTTCGGCGCGCCGTCGCCGCTCGAAAGCGCCTTGATGGAGGCCTTCGACAAGGGCCGCAACCGGATCCGTTCGGTATGCGCCGAAGCGCTCGACCAGAACAACGGCGAAGGCGTAATCTTGCATAGCGGACTGTTCCGGGTGGAAGGCATGGAACCCGATCGCGGCAACGCTGCCTGAGTCCATCGCGCCGCTGCTCCGCTGCTCGCCGCCGGTCTTCGTCAACTCCTCGCCACAAGGCGCACCGCGGTTCGCGAGCGTCGTCTGTAAAAACGCATCACGATGCAAGGAGGCCTTATGTCACTCATCGTCGCAGCACGCTTTACGACTTTTCCCGCCGCTGAGGAAGCGGCGCAAAAACTCTTCAATGCAGGCTTCGTCGAAGAAGACGTCACGCTTTTCTTCGTCAATCCGCGCGGTCAGCATGCGCGTTTTCCGATCGGCGGCGACGTGCATACCGACGCCGGTGCGAAAGGCGCGCCGAAGGGCGCCGGTCTTGGCGTGACGGTCGGCGCGGTGGCGGGCGCGATCATCGGCGTCGGCATCTTTGCGGCGTTCTCGGCGCCGCTGCTTGTCTCTGTGATCGCGGCGGGCGTCGGCGCCTATATCGGCTCGCTTGCCGGCGCGATGTGGCGCACACGCAAGGACGGCGACGCAGGAAACGGTGCGGTGTTTCACCAGGAGGCGCGCGATTCGGGCGTGCTCGTCGCCGTGCACGTATCGCCCGACAATCAGCTCGAGGCGGCGCGCGTGCTGCGTGAAGCGGGCGGTGTGTCGATCGAGCGTGCAACGGGCCGTTGGCAGCAGGGGCGCTGGGCCGACTTCGATCCGTTGAAGCAGCCGGTGCCGCTCAATGAGTACAGCGAGAAGCGCGCTTGATGGACGCTCGTACGAGCGCTGTGTAACAGCGAGTAGGCCCGACAACTTAATGTCGGGCCTTTTCTTTTGCGGACCGCAAACCGCGGAACACGCGTACAGCTTGCCTTGGACCCTTGCGGTTTATACCCAGACGCGTGCGGCGCCGCGCTGCGGCAAAGGCAGCGCATGCTCCGCCGGCGGTTGCTCGCGCGCCGGCTCGCATGAAGCCGGAATGATGCCGTTGCGCGACGTGCCGCACGACGAAGGCGCCGTTCGTACGCTTTCGGGCGTGCTTGCCGTAACGCCTGTAGGCGGCTCCATATGCTGACGAATCTGAAACACGCCCGCCGACGTGACGATCGCGACGGTGGCCAGAAGCTCTGCGCTGCTGATCTTCATGATGTTGCTCTCCCTGTCGTTGCTGCCCGCGATTCTTTTCAACTCTTGTGCACTGCATGACATCGCGCGGGCGAGATGAAGGGAGCAACGCACATGCCAATCCCAACAGCTTGCTGTGCATGCGTCGTTCGACACGCCAGGCACGCGCCGTGCGAGTAGTTGAGTGAACTCCGTCGCGTATGCATTCATGAGCAGTTCATGAGCAACTCACGACAAAGCAGGGGCACGCGCATGGCAACACACGCGCTAACCCTCGCGACGGATTCCGCGATTAACGAAACCCCTTGGAGGTATTGAATGGCTACGAACGTTGTTTCCGTGCTGAACGATCTCGTCGAAACATCGAAGGATGGAGAAAAGGGCTTTCGCAAGGCAGCCGAAGATGCGCGCGACACGCAGTTGAAGACGCTCTTCCTCACGCGTGCCGAAGACTGCGCCCGCGGCGCACGCGAACTGCAGGATGTGGTTCAGCGTTTGGGCGGCAAGCCGGAAACGGGCGGCAGCGTGAGCGGCGCGCTGCATCGCGGTTGGGTCGACATGAAGTCGGCGGTGACGGACCGCAGCGATCATCAGATACTCGTCGAGGTCGAGAAGGGCGAGGACGTCGCGAAGAAGAGCTATCACGACGCGCTCGAAAAAGAATTGCCCGCGGATGTGCGCGCGATCGTTGAGCGTCAATATCAGGGCGTGCTGCAGAACCACGACCGCGTGCGTGATCTGCGCGATCAGTATGCGGCGAAGAGCTAACGGCTAAGCCTCGCGTTCACGCAAAAAAGCCGTCCGCATGCGGACGGCTTTCTCTTTGCCCGGCGCGGAATTCATGAAACGCGCCGGGCTCCCTGCAACCGCATTTACTCGGCTGCGATTTTCAGGCGGTTCTTGACGCTCGTCACACCCTTCACGCCTTCCACGACGTCCTGGGCGGCGAGTTTATCGTCGGCGGAAGGCACGGTGCCCGTGAGCCACACGACGCCCTTGCGCGTCTTCACATGGATATGCGTGGACTTCACGTTCTTCGCGCCCAGCAGTTCTGCCTTGACCTTGGTGGTGATCGTGCCGTCGTCGATATGCTGACCAATGCTTTCCGACGATGCGGGCGGCGCCGAGGCGCTGGTTTGCGCGGTAGCGTTCAGTGCGAATGCGACACACGCGATGCTGCCTGCGGTCTTCAACAGATGGATGGTCTTCATGGTTCCTCCTTCGGGTGTTGATGAAATGGCGGTCTTGTTGCCTGCGGTCGATCGCGGCCTGCGCCGCCGATGACTCGCGTGGGATCGTTGCCGCTACGGTTCCGTCAGGGCCCGTTATCGACACCGGCCGGGTCTTCGCAGTCGTTGCGCCTCAGTCGTTAAACGATTAGCGCCGGATGCGAGGACACACGTCCGTCCACATAGAGCCGGGTCGCAAAGTCTGTGCCCGCGGATCAGTCCGCGCAGTGCAAAGCCGGTCGAGCCCCGATTGCAGCGGCGCTTTTCCGCTGATGAATAAGCGCTCAGCACGCCACGAAAGGGCGGAGCAAAAGATAAGAAGTGAACCCGGAATTTGCCGCCTCGCTTGTAAAAAAGGCGCCGCGCGGGGCCGCAATTCGCAAGCCCGAAAAAGCAAAGGCTAGAAAAAACAGCGTGTTGCAAAAGCTGGTACGGCAGTTGCTCTGTTCAGGTTGCTCTTTACTTCAGCTATTCATGGGACCTCAACACGATGCCTTCAATTGAACTTCGCACAAGGCAGTCTCTTGCACTCACGCCGCGCTTGCAGCAGTCCGTGCGTCTGTTGCAGCTATCGTCTCTGGAGTTCCAGCAGGAGTTGCGAACCGCGCTCGATACGAACCCCTTCCTCGAATACGATTCGTCGGAAACGGAAGACGTCGCGCTCGCAACGCCGACCCCCGACGAAGCCGGCGCGCTGCCCGCCACCGATGCGGTCGCGGCCGCCGAGCCCGACGCGTTGCCCGCCGAAGCGGTGACGAGCGAGACGCTCGACAGCGGCGGCCCGGACGACATGCCGGGAGACTTCTCGGGCGACTACAGCAGCCGCAGTTCGGCACGCCAGAACGGCGATTCCGACGGCAGCGATCCCGCCGAATGGGCGCGCTCGCAGCCGACCTTGCGCGAGCAGTTGCATGACGCGCTGCGTCTTTACCGGCTGGACGACCGCGATCGCGCCGTGGCGCGCTTCATCATCGAGGCGCTCGACGACGACGGTTATCTACGCCAGGACCTCGCGGATCTCGCGGACAGCGTCGATCTCGAGCCCGAGTTGACCGAAGAAGAATTGCTGGTGGCGCTGCGCCTCGTGCAATCGCTCGACCGTCCGGGTCTCGGCGCACGTTCGCTGTCGGAATGCCTGCTGCTGCAGGTCAACGCGTTGCCCGCGGAGACGCCGGGGCGCGACGTGGCGCGGCAGATCGTCGAGCATCATCTCGAACGGCTTGCGCGTCGCGAGCAGGCCGAATTGCAGAAGCAGATTGGCTGCAGCGCAGAAGAACTACGCGTGGCCTGCGCGCTCGTGCGCAAGCTCGACCCGAAGCCGGGCAACTGCTATGGCCGCACCGAGGACAACTACGTCGTGCCCGATGTGATCGTGCGTCAGGTGCGCAACAAGTGGGTCGTGACGATCAACCCCGCGGTGCAGCCGCGCGCGCGGATTCACCGCATGTATGCCGAGCTGTTCGCGCAGTCCGCGGGCGCGAGCCGTTCGCCGCTCGCGCAGCAGCTTCAGGAAGCCCGCTGGTTGATCAGGAATGCGCAACAACGCTTCGATACGATTCAACGCGTGGCCGAATGCATCGTCGCGCATCAGAAGGCGTTCTTCCAGTACGGCGAAATCGCGCTGAAGCCGATGGTGCTGCGCGATGTCGCCGACGAACTCGGTCTTCACGAATCGACCATCTCGCGCGCGACCGGCAACAAATATATGGCCACGCCCCGCGGCATTTTCGAATTCAAGCATTTCTTCCCGCGTGAACTCGGCACGGAAAGCGGCGGCACCTGTTCCGCGGCCGCGGTGCGCGCGCTGCTCAAGGAGATGATCGCCGCGGAAAACACGCGCGATCCGCTGTCCGATGTGACGCTTGCGAAGATGCTCGCCGATCAGGGCGTGCTCGTTGCGCGCCGCACCGTCGCGAAGTATCGGCATCTGATGAAAGTGCCGCCGGCGGAGTTGCGCCGCCAGGTTTGAGCCGCGAGTTTGAGTCGCGAATTGAGTCGGCTCGACGTTTGTTGCATGCGGTGATTCGATCGAAACTGAAGCGCCACGCGAGACTGTCCGCCCGCGTGGCGCTTTTTCGTATCTGGACGTTTCGCGCACGCCCCATTACATTGGCGGGTCAAATCGGAAACGGGTGAGCGCGATGAAGTATTCGAGTCGGGTAGAAGGTCTGCAAGGCAGGCGCACGTCGGCGTGGGAAATTCATCGGGTCGCGCAGCAGGCGGCCGCGAAGGGCGAGGACGTGATCGTGCTCAGCGTCGGAGACCCCGACTTCGCGACGCCCGCGCCGATCGTCGAGCGCGCCATCGACGCGTTGCGCGGCGGCGATACGCACTACAGCGCGGTCTCCGGCCGCGATCCGTTGCGTGCGGCGATTGCCAGCGAACACTCGCGCATGAGCGGCGTCGCCGTCGCGCCGGCCAACGTGATCCTCACAGCGGGCGCGCAAAACGGCGTGTTCGCCACGTCGCTGTGTCTGCTCGAAGCAGGCGACGAAGTCATCGTTCCAGAGCCGATGTACCTCACGTACGAAGCCTGCGTGCGTGCGGCGGGCGCGACGCTCGTGCCGGTGCCGGTGGACCCCGCGCGTGCGTTCCACCTCGATTGCGACGCGCTCGAAAGAGCGGTCACCTCGCGCACCAAGGCGATCTTCTTCGCGACGCCCTGCAATCCGACGGGCGTCGTCATGCCGCGCGCGGATCTCGAGCGGATTGCGCGCGTCGCCTGCGAGCACGATCTGTGGGTGCTGTCCGACGAAGTCTATGCCGACCTCACGTTCGAGCGCGAACATGTAAGCATCATGTCGCTGCCCGGCATGGCGGAGCGCACGGTGACGCTAGGCAGTCTGTCGAAATCGCATGCGATGGCCGGCTGGCGTGTCGGTTGGGCAATCGGCCCGACGCAGTTGATCGAACACATGGGGCGGCTCGCGCTCGCGATGCTGTACGGCTTGCCGGGTTTCATCCAGCAGGCCGCGCTGACGGCGCTGCAAGAGAAGGCGCGAATCGTCGATGAAATGCGCGAGATTTACCGGCGCCGCCGCGACGTCGTGTTCGAGCACTTGAGCCGCATTCCGCGCTTGCGCTGCCTGCTTCCCGAAGCCGGCATGTTCATGATGGTCGACGTCAGCGGCACAGGTCTCGATACGATGGATTTCACGTGGCGGCTGTTTCGCGCGCAAGGCGTGTCGGTGCTTGATGCAAGCGCGTTCGGCGAGACCGCTAACGGCTTCGTGCGCCTGGGCTTCGTGGTGGATGAAGCGCGTCTTGCCGAGGCATGCAAGCGGATTGCGGCGTTTGTGGCGACGGTATAATTCATTCGCGATTCCGCGAATGCCTGCAAGCGCCCGCACGTGTCTTGGGCTCGCCAACGAACCTTGAACCATTCGGCTTTATGAGCCGCCGCCTATGCACTTTCGCCCGATTCAGTCCTTCACGCGCAAGCGGCTTTCCGACGTGGTCGCCGATCAGATCAAGCAATTGATCTCGGACGGCGTGCTGATGCCGGGCGACCGCTTGCCGGCGGAACGCGATCTCGCCACGCAACTGGCGGTGTCGCGGCCCTCGCTGCGTGAGGCGCTGATCCGGCTCGAGTCGGACGGTTATATCGCCACGTCGGGGCGCGGCGGTTTTACGGTGGTGGAGCTCACCGCGCCGCTCATTTCGGGGCCGCTCGCCGAACTGCTTTTGCAGAATCCGCGTACCAGTGCCGATATTCTCGAATTGCGCCAGGGGCTCGAATCCATTTCGACGGTGTATGCCGCCGAGCGCGCGACAGCCGCCGATCTTCGCAAGATCAGGGCCGCGTTTGAAGCGTTGAAGGCGGCGTCGCGATCGCAGGATCGTGACAATCTCGCGGAACTGGACGCCGCGTTTCACCTCGCGATTGCCGACTCCACGCACAACATCGCGCTTGCGCATGTGATGCACGGCATCCATACGCTGATTCGCGAAGGCATGCGCCAGTACCATCGGCTGATCGATTACGACGAGGCGATGGAAAAGCAGTTGATGAGCCAGCATCAGGCCATCTACGACGCGGTCATGGCGCGTGACGCGCAAAAAGCGCGCAAGGCCGCGGAGCGGCATCTCGCCTTCGTGCGCGAGATTTATCAGGAAGACGCGGCGAAGCTGTAGACGTTTATGGGCGGTCGCGGGCGCCTGTCGCTCAGCGCCCGTCGCGATCTTCCGATTGACACGAACGGGGGACTTCCTTATATTTTTGGTCAGACCAAGCTGACCAACCTTGCCAACATGACCGCCGGCGGTGTCTCGTGCCGCGTTCCGTCCAATGAACTCATGAAAGTCGCCCTCTTTATTCCGTGCTTTATCGACGCGTTTTACCCCGAGGTCGGCATCGCCACACTCGAATTGCTGGAGCGCTTCGGCATCGAGGTCGACTATCCGCAGGAGCAAACCTGTTGCGGCCAGCCGATGGCCAATAGCGGCGCGCACGCGGACGCGGCCGGCGCCGAGCGCGTGTTTGCGCGCAACTTCGCGGGCTATGACTACATCGTCGGACCTTCGGCGAGCTGTATCCATCACGTGCGCGAGCATCTGACCGCGATCGAGCAGACGGATGAAGTCAGAAACGTGCGCGCAGGTGCTTATGAACTCGTCGAGTTTCTGCATGACGTGGTCGGCGCGCGCGAATTTCCGTGGGCTGAGTTTCCGTATCGCGTCGGCTTGCATAACAGTTGCAGCGCGTTGCGGCATCTTAAGGAGGCGTCGGTGTCGGAAGTCGCGGGGCAGCCGTTTTCGAAACCACGCACGTTGCTCGAAGGCGTGAAGGGCATCGAGTTCGTCAAGCCGTCCAGACCGGATGAATGCTGCGGTTTTGGCGGCACTTTCTCTGTCACGGAAGAGCCCGTCTCCGTGCGCATGGGGCAGGACAAGGTGCGCGATCATCTGAACGCAGGCGCGCAATACATCGTATCGGGCGACATGTCGTGTCTGATGCATCAGCAAGGCTGCGCCGAACGCATGAAAGCCGACGCGCGCTTCATCCACATCGCTCAGGTGCTGAACGGGGCACGCGCATGAGCCGCATCGACCACGCGAAGGCGGCCGGCGAGTTCATCAGGAAGACTGAACACGTTGCGTTTCACGACAAGCGTCTGTGGGATTTGCGTGAGAAGCGCGACGCGCAGGCGCACGGCATTGCCGAATGGGAGACGCTGCGCGAACTCGCCTCGGGCATCAAGGAACATACGCTGTCGAATTTGTCCGAGTACCTCGAACAGTTTGCCGCGGCAGCGGAGGCGAACGGGGTCGTCGTGCATTGGGCGTCCACGGCGGAAGAGCACAACGCGCTCGTCTATCAGATCATGTCCGCGCGCGGCATGACCACGCTGGTCAAAAGCAAGTCGATGCTCACCGACGAATGCAAGATGCGCGAGTATCTCGAACCGCGCGGCATTACGGTGATGGAAACCGATCTCGGCGAGCGCATCCAGCAACTCGACCATCAGGACCCGAGCCATATGGTCGTGCCCGCGGTCCACAAGTTGCGCGCCGACGTCGCGCAACTGTTCGGCCGAACCATCGGCACCGACCCAAACAATAGCGATATCCACTATCTCGCCGAAAGCCAGCGCATGAATACGCGGCCTTATTTCGTGCGCGAAAAAACGGCCGGCATGACAGGCTGCAATTTCGCCGTCGCGGAGACGGGCACGGTCGTGGTGTGCACGAACGAAGGCAACGCGGATCTTTCGGCGAATGTGCCGCCGTTGCATATCGCGTCGATCGGTATCGAGAAGCTGATTCCCAAGGTCGCGGATCTCGGCGTGTTTATCCGCATGCTGTCGCGCAGCGCGCTGGGTTCGCCGATCACGCAATACACGTCGCATTTCCGCGCGCCGCGTCCGGGCACGGAGATGCATTACATCCTCGTCGATCATGGCCGCTCGGAGCGGCTCGCGATGGAGGACTTCTGGTACTCGCTCAAATGCATCCGCTGCGGCGCGTGCATGAATACGTGCCCGGTCTACCGGCGCAGCGGCGGGCTGTCGTATGGCGGCACTTACTCCGGGCCGATCGGCGCGATCATCAACCCGACCTTCGATCTGAAGCGCTATAGCGCGTTGCCGTTTGCGTCGACGCTCAACGGCAGTTGCACGAACGTATGTCCGGTGAAGATCAATATTCACGAGCAGATCTACAAATGGCGCACGGTAATCGCCGAGCGTCATGAAGTGCCGTTCGTGAAGCAGGAAGTGTTGAAGATGGCGGGGCGCCTGCTGGCGAGTCCGACCTTGTATCGCGCGACCGTCGCGTCGATGAGCGGCGCATTGCGGCGGCTGCCGAATTTCGTGCTGTATAACCCGCTGAATATCTGGGGCAGGCAACGCGAGTTGCCCGAGGCGCCGAAGCAGACCTTCCACGCCTGGTACAAGAAAAACCGCGGAGGTGACGATGGCAACGCGTGAGGCTTTTCTCGCGAAGGTGCGGCAGGCGCAACCGGCCGCGCGTCCGCGTCCCGATGTGCCGCTCTTTCCCGCGATGGGCGGCGATCTGCGCGAGCGCTTCGCGGCTGCATTGCAAATGATGGGCGGCACATGCGTGCAAGCGCAAGCCGCGTCCGATGTCGCCGCGTTGATCCGCGAGCGGTTCGGCGCGGCGGTGTCGATCACATCGGCTACAGCCGAAGTGCCCGGCACGCGCATGCTGACCGCCGACACCGAACCGGCATCGCTGCAGGACATCGACGTCGGCGTGGTGCGCGCGCGTTTCGGCGTCGCGGAGACGGGCTCGGTGTGGTTCAGCGAACGCGAGTACGTGGTCAACGCGTTGGGTTACATCGTGCAGCATCTCGTGGTGCTGCTCGATCCGGCGCAACTGGTGGACGGTTTGCAGGACGTGTATCGGCGCGACGACTTCCGCGATGCGCGTTATGCCGCGCTTGTCACGGGGCCGTCCGCGACCGCGGACATTGAAGGCGTGCTGATTCGCGGCGCGCAGGGCGTGCGTTCGCTGACGGTGGTGTGGCTCGCGGCAAAGCCGTAGCGGCAGTGGAGTTTGCTATCATCACTGTATAAACGTACAGGTCCTGCAAACTCCGTGGCAACCGATGCTCCGCCGGATTCCCTCGCCGGCGCTCCTTACTATCTGCTGAACTTCGAGCGTGCGCTTGCATGGCTCGCGCAACGTTACGACGATCTGCTCGATGCAGGCGAGCGCGCTTTTCTCGGCGCGTTTGCGTCATTGCCGCAAGCGTCGCGCGCATTGCTGGTCCGCATGCTGATGCGCAAGGGCACGCTGTTTCGCGCGAGCCGCCTGGCTTACGACGAAATCGGCTGCCCGTTACGCGCCGCCGCGCCTGTTACTGCGCTCGGCTGGCTGGACGCGGCGCCGCATCTAACGCTCGACGATCTCTTTGCACTCACCACGCGCGCCGAATTGCTGAATATTTTCGCGGACGCGCTCGCCATGATTCCCGGCGCGCGCAGCCTGCGCAAGCCCGAGTTGCTGGACGCATTGCGTCCGTTCTATGCGGAAGAAGATGAGCGTGAGAATGGCGGCGGCGCCGCGCGTCCGTTGTCCGCATGGCATGCGCATTCGAGCGATTGCGTGTTTCGTGTCGACATTGCGCCGCTCTGCGAGCGTTTTCGGCTGATGTTCTTCGGCAATCTGCAGCAGGACTGGTCCGAGTTCGTGCTCGCCGATCTTGGCGTGTTCCAGTATGAGAAAGTCGCGTTCGGGCCGGCGTCGCGTGCATTTCAGCAGCGCGCGGACGTCGACGTGTATCTCGCGTTACAGGCATGTCGCGATGAGCTTGAATCGATAGAATCGTTCGGATCGCTGATTAATTCGGAAGCGACAAGTGACGCGATCAACGCCCTTGTCGCGCGCGTTCGTGCAGTCGAAACGTCTAACTCGTGGCTCGAAACGCGCCGCGCGAAGCTGCTGTTTCGCATCGGCCAGTATTGCGAACGGCGGCAGATGTGGCCATCGGCGCTCGCCGTGTACGAGAGTTGCGCGTGGCCTGGCGCGCGTCATCGGCGCATGCGTGTGCTCGAGCGCGGCGAACGTTTCGATGCGGCGCTCGCGCTCGCGTCGCAGGCCGCGGCATCGCCGGAAAGCGAGGAAGAGGCGCAACGTATCGCACGCATGTTGCCGCGTTTGCAGCGCAAGCTCGGCGAGCCGGCGGTTCGCGTGCAGGCGGCGCGCGCGGCCGAGCGCAGCACGTTGACGTTGCCGAGGCCGCAAGCGCCGCAGGCCGTCGAATACGTCGTGCGCGATCATCTGACTTGCGACGCCGCGCCGGTGCATTACGTCGAGAATGCGCTGATCAATTCGCTATTCGGCCTGCTCTGCTGGGAGCCAGTATTCGCCGCGTTGCCCGGTGCGTTTTTCCATCCGTTTCAACGCGGTCCCGCCGATCTTCACGCGCCGGATTTTCATGCGCGCCGTGCCGTGCAGTTCGCCGCGTGCCTGGCTCAACTCGATAACGGCGCGTATCGCCAGACGATTCTGCGGCATCTGCATGAGAAGGACGGCGTGCAATCGCCGTTCGTGTTCTGGGGATTGCTCACGCCCGAACTCGTGACGACTGCGCTCGACTGTCTGCCCGCCGCGCATCTGAAGTTGTGGTTCGAACGTCTGCTGCGCGACGTGCGCGGCAATCGCTCGGGGTTGCCCGACCTGATCCGCTTCTGGCCCGCCGAGCGCCGTTACGAGTTGATCGAAGTGAAGGGACCCGGCGACCGCTTGCAGGACAACCAGATCCGCTGGCTCGCGTATTGTGTACAGCACGGCATGCCGGTGCGGGTGCTCGACGTGCGTTGGGCGGACGAAGCCGAGTGCAATGCCACGCCCGCCACATTCACAGCGGAGCGCACGGCATGAGCTACATCGTCGCCGTGCGAGCGATGTGCGAGTTCACCGCAAGACGCGGCGACCTCGATCTGCGGTTCACGCCCGCGCCGACTTCGCTCGAAGGCATGGCGGGGCACGTGACCGTCGCGGGGCGTCGCGCGAGCGGCTACGAAAGCGAAATGACGCTGATCGCCACGCATCGCAATCTGACCGTGCGAGGCCGCGCCGACGGCTACGATCCGGCGGCCAATCGTCTCGAAGAGATCAAGACGCATCGCGGCGATCTCGAACGCATGCCCGCGAATCACCGCACTCTGCATTGGGCGCAGGCGCTGGTGTACGGACATATGCTGTGCCGCGCGCGCGGACTTGGCCAATTGACCGTCGCGCTGGTTTATTTCGACGTCGGCAGTCAGAAGGAAACGTTGCTGACGCAAACGCATACGGCGCGCGAGCTCGAGGTTTTTTTCGTCGAACAATGCGAGCGCTTTCTCGACTGGGCCGTGCAGGAGGAAGCGCATCGTGCGGCACGCAATGCCGCGCTCGGCGCATTGCAGTTTCCGCACGCGCAGTTTCGCAGCGGCCAGCGCGAACTGGCGGTGTCCGTCTATCGTGCGGCGCGCGGCGGCAAGCCGCTGATGGCACAGGCGCCGACGGGCATCGGCAAGACGCTCGCTACGATCTTTCCGTTGCTGAAGGCCTGCGCGGCGGAGCAGATCGATCGCGTGTTCTTTCTGACCGCGAAGACGCCGGGCCGTGCGCTCGCGCTCGATGCAATCGAAACGCTGCGCCAGAGCGCTGCGCCGTTGCCGCTGCGAACGCTTGAACTCGTCGCGCGCGACAAAGCCTGCGAGCATCCGGACAAGGCGTGCAACGGCGAGTCGTGTCCGCTCGCGCGCGGCTTTTATGACCGGCTCGACGCGGCGCGCAGCGCGGCGCTTGCCGGGCCGAGTCTCGATCGCGCCGCGGTGCGCGCAGCGGCGCTCGCACATGACGTCTGTCCGTACTACCTCGCGCAGGAACTCGCGCGCTGGGCCGACGTCGTAGTCGGCGACTACAACTATTACTACGACAGCAGCGCGATGCTTTACGCGCTCACGCAGATCAACCAGTGGCGCGTCGGCGTGCTCGTCGACGAGGCGCACAATCTGCTCGATCGCGCGCGCCGCATGTACACGGCGTCGTTGGATCAGGCGGCGTTGCGGCTTGCGCGCAACACGGCGCCGCCCACGTTGCGCAAGCCGCTCGAACGCTTGCAACGCGAATGGAATGCGCTCAAGCGCGCGCAGACCGCTTCATACGAGGTCTACGCCGACGTACCGGGCAAGCTGTTATCGGCCGCGCAGAATCTGATCGGCGCGGTGACGGATCAGCTTGCCGAAGCACCGCTTTCCATCGATCAAACGTCGCTGCGTTTCTTCTTCGACGCGATGCATTTCGTCGCGCTCGCCGAGCAGTTCGGCGAGCATTCGATTTTCGACATCACGCTGACGACAGACCGCCACGCGCCGCGCGATAAAACCAGTTGCGTGCTGTGCGTGCGCAATGTGATTCCCGCGCCGTTTCTCGCGCCGCGCTACGCCGCCGCGCGCACCACGGTCATGTTCTCCGGCACGCTCAGCCCGCATCATTTTTACCGCGATACGTTGGGGCTTGCCGAGGACACGTCATGGCTCGACGTCGAAGGGCCGTTTCGCGCGGAGCAATTGCAAGTGCGGGTTGCGGGCAACGTGTCGACGCGCTGGCGCGATCGCGACCGTTCGCTGGAACCTATCGTCGAGTTGATTGCGAGGCAGTACACGGCGCAGCCCGGCAATTACCTGGGGTTCCTGAGTAGTTTCGAGTATTTGAAACGCGTCGTCGCGCTGATGCGCGAACGCAATCCTGACGTGCCTGTCTGGGCGCAGGAGCCGGGCATGGACGAAGCCGCCCGCGACGCATTTCTCGCGCGCTTTCGCGGCACCGACCAGGGCGTCGGCTTCGCGGTGCTGGGCGGTGCGTTTTCCGAGGGCGTTGATCTGGTCGGACAGCAGTTGATCGGCGCATTCATCGCGACGCTCGGCTTGCCGCAAATGAACGAAGTGAACGAACAGATGCGCCGCACGATGGAGGCGCGCTTCGGCAGCGGCTACGAATACATGTACCTGTACCCCGGTTTGCAGAAGGTGGTGCAGGCGGCGGGGCGCGTAATTCGCACGGAGCACGACGAGGGCGTCGTGCATCTGATCGACGACCGGTACAGGCGGCCCGAAGTGCGCCGCCTGTTGCCTCGCTGGTGGCAGGTTCAATAGATAGCGCGCGCCCGGCGCCCTGTCAGTCAGTACGTCACTCGTGCGGCGAGGTCGGTCCCGGATTCGCGGACGTGCCCGGTCCGCCCGCGGGCTTCGAGTCGACGGGGATCTGGTCTTCGACGGGCGCGTCGCCCTTTGATGCGCCATCGGACGAAGCACCATCGCCGGAAGCATGCGTCGAAGGTTCCTGCTGCGGTTCCTGCTTCGGCGGCTCGCCCGCTTCGACGCGCGGCGCGACGCTCTCCGGGTCCCACGTCAGCAGGTTGCGCTGCGGATTGGCGATCTCGATGCCGCGTTCGCGGAAGCGGTCGAGAATGCGCCGGTTGAATTCGCGCTGCACGCCCCAGCGAGCCGAGTCGCGGCATTGCATCTGGCCGGCCAGTGTGACGGCCGAGCCGTCCACCGCGTCGACGCCCCAGAAGCTGAAGTCGGACAGAATGCCGTCCTTGAACTTCTCCTCCTCGCGCAGGCCGGCGCCGATTTCCTTGAGCGTGTCGATCGCGAGATCCACGTCCTGGCCGAATACGATGTTGACGCGGACAGCCGCATTGCCGATGCCGCGATTGGTGTTGTTGACCGTCGATACCGAACTGAACGGCACGGTATATAGAGAACCGTCGCTGCCGCGCAGGCGCACCGTGCGGATCGACAGATATTCGACGGTGCCGGACACGCCCGCGAGCGTGACCCAGTCGCCGACCTGCATCGCGTTTTCCATCAACAGAAAAATGCCTGTGATGAAGTCCTGCACGAGTTTTTGCGAGCCGAAGCCGAGCGCCACGCCGAAGATGCTCGCGCCCGCAAGAAGCGGCCCGATGTTCACGCCGAGCTGGCTCAGTCCGGTCAGCACGACGACGAGAGCGATCACGCAGAAGAGGCCGGTGCGCAGCATCGGCAGCAGCGTGCGCAGGCGCGCGGCGCGCACGAGGTCGCCGGTCGTGGTCCAGCGATCGAGCCGCCGTTCGACCGATACGTTCACGCTTTCCCACACGAGCAGCGCGATCACGGCCGCCACGCCGATCGTGACGATGGCCGACGCGAGCCGGTGGCCGACGCTGCCGTCGCGGAACAGTTCGCCGACATCGACGCCCCATACCGCGAGCAACGCAAGCGCGGTCACGATGCCGATGATCCACGCCACCACGCGTCGCGCGAGCGGATAGTAGCGGTACGCATGCCGGTTCACGAGCGAGCGGTCCGCGTCTTCGCGTCCGTTGAAGAGCCGCGCCAGTGCGCCGAAGATCACGATGGCGAGCACGCGCGCGCCCACCAGCACCGCGAGCGACGCGCCGCCGAGGTGCAGCAGCGCGTGATAGCCGTTGCGCACGTCGAGCGCCCAGACGAACCACAGCGCCATCACGACGAACACCGAGAGCCACGCCCATGCATCGGCGAGCGCATTGCCGAACATTTCGAGCGATGGCCGCGAAGCGGCGCGCTGCCGGATCAGTTCGCCGACCGGCTTCGCGCATTGCAGGATCAGGATCGAGAGCATCACGTGGCCGGCGAGCGCGACGACCTTCATCAACGCGAGATGCGCGGCTTCGTTCAGGCCGAGCGATTGCCCGATTTCCGCAATCGCCGAGCCGACGCCGACCACGCTGACAATGCGGATCACCCAGCGATGCACGAACACGGCCCACGCATCGCTCATGCGCAACAGGCGCAGACGCGGCGCGGCCGGCTGCAGGAAGAAGCCGCTCACGATCACGATCAGGCGGCACAGCACATAAATGTCGACGAGCGAATCGAGCGCGCGGTCTGGCGGCGTGCCGTCGTCGGTGAAGATCGACATGAGGGCGCTCGCCGCGCCCACGAACACCGCTAGCGGCAGCAGGCGCAGCACTGTGATCAGCAGCGCGCGGGGCAGGCGTTGCAGGAGCGTCCAGTGATGCGTGGCGTTTTGCTTGCCTTTGGCTTCGGCCGCTTTGCCGCTGGCGGTGGACGGCGTGGGCGTTGGTGTGAGTGTTGGCGTCGCGGAAGGTTGGCCCGTTGCGGGCGTCGTTGCAGCACTGGCCGCTGCGGCGGCTTGTGCGCGGGCTGTTGTTGTGGATTCGGCTTTCGATTCCGCTTGGGCCCGTGCTTCGGCCTGCGCCTCGGCGACCGGCGGTGCGGGCAACGGCGGCGCGGCATGCGCGGCGTCGGCAGGCTGCGGTTCGACGTCGACGGGCAAGTCGGTGCGCGGCGCGTCGGCGGGATCGCCATGCTCGTGGCGCGCGGCCAGCGTGCGATACGCGCGGCGCAGCACACGCCGCGCGAGCCATTCGAGCACCAGCGCCGGCAACAACGCGGCCAGCAGCGACCAGGCGACGTGCGCGAGGATCGAGCGCGCTTGCGGACTGGTCGATTGCCAGTTCCACCACGCGCGCACCGAGGCGACGTCGAGCAGCGCCGTCACCGAGTTGCGCAGCGATCCGCCGAGATGGACCGCCCAATGCGCGCCCTGACGGGCGAGCTGCGAGGCCAGTCCGTTCGATTTGAACGCGGCGGGCACGAGCGACGCTGCGCCGCTCGCGGCAGCGGGCGCGGAGGCGGCCGTCGGTGCCGATGCCGGCGCACTCAGCGCGCCGGCCGCGGCGATGGCCTGCAAGGTATCGGCGACCTGCGCGCGGCGCCTGGGGTCGTTGAGAACCGAGAGCGCCTGGCGCGCCTGGTCGGGCGTCAGCGTGACGGCGGTGCCGGAAGCCTCCGCGGCGGGAGTGGCCGGCGTCACCGCGGCGAAAGCGGGCGGGGCGCCGAGAATGAGCAGAACGACGAAGCAGGCGTGTAGAAATTTGCGCATAAGGTATGGGACGGGCTGCGGAATGCGGACGGCGGCAGGACGCATCGGCCGGTCTGGCTGTTTTGGGCCTGGGCCCCGGTCTTGACCGACACGAGTTTCGCCGCGCAAGTTCCTGAGGCGGCGGCCGCTGCGTCGTTATGGAATGCGACGCGGCGTCCCGGCTCGCGAAGACGCGCGCGTCGGCGACGCGCCGGCAACATGCGGTAGCAAGTTGCTTGCCCGTGGGTTTTGGAGGGACGCGCAAGGAGAGGGAAGGACTCCGTTGCGTGTGGCTCAGCGGCCAACGGGGCGAGATACCGTGAACGGATAGTAGGCGATATAACGCCAAGGACAACGCTAAGACAGCAACGCGAGGCAGCAACGCCAAGAACAACGCCGAGGCAGCAACGCGAGGCAGCAACGCCGAGGCAGCAACGCCGAGGCAGCAACGCCGAGGCAGCAACGCCGAGGCAGCAACGCCGAGGCAGCAACGCGAGGCAACAACGGCTGGCACAACGGCACGCAACAACGGCAGGCACAACGCCAAGAACAACGCCAAGAACAACGCCAAGAACAACGCTAGGCACAACCAGGCTCGACACCCGAAGCCTTACACCCAGCGCCGCAACCGCAAAACAACCCGCGCCAAGGGCGGACCACCAACCCTAAACTGCCCGCCCGCCCTCTACACCGACAACCACCTAAACCTAAACCGAAGCCGCCGACACCAATCCATGCCCGCGCCGCTCAGCCTCGCTGTCCCCATCCGCATCCGCGCCGCCGTTCGATCCGTTGCCGCCCGAAGGCTCCGGATGCAGCCGGTCCGCGTGCATCAGCCGGTACAGCGTGGCGCGCGAGATGCCCAGTTCGACCGCCGCCTCCGACAACTTATAGCCGTGCCGCTGCAACGCATGTTCGATCGCGTCTTTCTCGGCCTTGCTGCGAATTTCCGCGAGCGTGACAGCGGGCCCGTTGTCCGTGGCCGGCAAGCCGAGGTCGTTCGCGGTGATGAAACGGCCCTCGCTCATCACAACGGCGCGCCGCACGCAGTTGATCAGCTCGCGCACGTTGCCGGGCCATGCATAGTTAGACATCGCGACGATCGCGTCGCTCGACAGCCCGCGCAGTTTGCGCGCGCCGTCCTGCTTGTACATGCTGAGCGCATAGTTCGCGAGCAGCTTGATGTCGCCGCCGCGTTCGCGCAACGGCGGCTCGACGAGGCGCAGCACGCATAGCCGGTGATACAGGTCGGCGCGGAAGCGGCCGTCTTCGACTGCCTTGTCGAGATCGACGTGCGTCGCCGAAATAACGCGGACGTCGACGTGAATCGGGCCGTTGCCGCCGAGCCGCTCGATCGTGCCTTCTTGCAGAAAGCGCAGCAGCACCGCCTGGCATTCGTGCGGCATGTCGCCGATTTCATCCAGAAAGAGCGTGCCTTCATGCGCGCTCTCGATCCGCCCGATCTTGCGCTGAAGCGCGCCGGTGAACGCGCCGCGTTCGTGACCGAACAGTTCCGCCTGCAACAGGCTCGGCGGAATCGCCGCGCAATTGATCGCGACGAACTGCCGGCCGGTGCGCGGCGAGCGCTCGTGAATTGCGAGCGCGGTCAGCTCCTTGCCCGTGCCCGATTCGCCGGCGATGAACACCGGCGCCTCGGTCGCGCCGCATTTGTCGATGCGCCGGTACAACTGCTGCATCGCCTCGCATTGACCGACCATGCCATGCCGCCCGAGCGACGGTTCCGGCGCTACATGTCCATGCCTCAGCGACGACAGCCCATGCGCGTGGCCGAGCGCGAACACGAGACGCTCGTTGAGCCACGGCCGCGTAACGAAGTCGAAGCAGTAATCGAGGATAAAGCGGCTGACCAGTTCGTTATCCGCCTGGCCCGGCGCGATCTGCGCGACCCAGTTGGTTTCGGGGCGGCGCATGCACGCAGCGAGCGCGGACAACTGCTGCGTCGTGCAGTCTTCCGGCAGTTCGACCAGACCAACCTTGACGTTGTCGCGCTCGATCATGCGTTCCGCGCCCGCCGCGTTTTTCGCGTGCACGGCATGCCAGCCCGATGCGGCGAGGAAGTCGGCGAGTTTCTGATCGGGCGAGCTCGACACATAAAGAACGGTGCGTCCGGTGTCCGCAGATGCGAAAGTCATTTCCATTACCCCCGATTCCTACTGCTCGAAAGACTGCTGTGCGAGATATTGAAGACCGGTGTGGCGGCCTACAGTCAACGTTTGCGGCGGAGCGAGCAGGGCGCGGCGCAAGCCGCGAGGCGCCGCATTATCGCGGCAGGCGACGGAAGGTGCCTCGTGGCAACCGCCGGAGTAGTTCATCCCCGAATCACTTATACCGTTTCTTAACTCGTTCGTTTTTTTTATGGCGCTCTGACTGGCGCATGACTCAAACATAAGCGAAAGCGCTTTGGAATGCTATACAAACAAATCAGTATCGAGAAAGTTTCCCGATTTGACGTGCGCTTATTCGGCAGTCGCCTGATTTTGCAAGGCGCCGCGCGGCTAATCCGATACTGTTCGGACGGCGATACGTCAAGGCGTGTTATGCGCGCTGGAGTACACAGCGCGTGAACGAATGCGCTTTACGCGTCGGCATACATCCATTTGCGATGTTTCATGCATGCAACAAAAATCGCATAAGCCTTTTCGGCCATTTTCGTGTCGCTTTTATGTGTTTCGGCGTCGGCATTAATGACCGGGCTCGCACACAAACCGCGAAGCCGCGCGGGCGTGGCAGCGAATGGCGCTTATCGGAAGCGTGTATTCGATGCGTTAGATGCGCATCTTGCAGACCGCGTGAACGCCCAGACGCGTCTCGAATACGAATCACCGGCGGTTTTTCAGTTGGGCGATCGGGCGGACGGTAGCGTTGCATCGTCGGCGACGCTCCGCGCGACGGCACCTGGGCGCACATGGCATAGCCATTGCATTAAGGGAATCGCAGCGAATCTGTTGTGCCGGTCAGTAGAGGTAACGACCGGCGCAATAAACGACTTCGTGGACGTGGCCGGGGAATGCCATTGCGTCTACGAGGCTGCGGCGGGGCCACTGACAGACGGACGTCAAACAACACGGGGCGAACGACCGATGCGAAGCGGTCGTTCGTCACCCGACGACGCAACGCTCTGACCTCGCCGGTTTTTTTCGTCTGTGAAGGTGCAAGTGTTGGGCCTATAACGACAGGTCGTCGCGCGGCAACGTTTGCGCGACCGACGTGCATAACAGGGAAGGGGCAGCGTACGGTCTGGACCAACCGGCGCGACGAAACGGGGAGAAGGCCACAGCCTCCATAAGAGAGGCACATAGCGAGGTGGACCGGGCGCCGTGTTCGCGCTTTCGCGTGGGCACGGCGGACCTGGAAGGCTGCAACGCGGCCGTCAGCGCATTTCAATGTGTCATTCTCACGGGGGATGTCATGAAAGCACCTGTTTCCGGGCCGGCCCGCGCGCCGCGCCACGATCAGCCGGCCACGCCGGGTACTTGCTCTGTTACTCCTTCAGTTGCTCAATTTGCGGGCAGCGTTGTCCGTCTTCGTTACCGGGCATGCGCCGGCATGCAGCGCGCGTTGTTCGCCGCGCCGCCGGTCGATCTGCTGACGCTCGTGATCGCCGACGCAATCAAGCGCCGCGAGCAGGCCGAGATTCAACGCCCCGCACTGCGCGATGCCTATGAATTGCCCGTTTCGCAGGAGCGCAACGCAGACCGCGATGCGGACATCCGCCGGCGCGAATACGACGATCTGGACTGAACACCGTTGCGCAACAGCGGGCGGCACGGGCAAGTTGCATGAACGCGGAAGCTGAAGCCGAAGCCCGCGCGCGCATCGTGCCCGTGGCATCATGTAAAGCCAGCTACCGTCAGCGAGCCGAATGCGGCGTCATCCACGATGAACGAATTCAGCGGTCCTAGCGGCGCTTCCGCGATCTTCTCGAATCCGATCCTCAACACGGATTCATACAAGGCGTCGCACTATCTCCAGTACCCGCCGGAAGCGTCGGCGATGTTTTCATACATCGAATCGCGCGGCGGGCGCTACGACCGCACGCTCTTCTTTGGCTTGCAGATGCTCATCAAGCAGTATCTGTGCAGTCCCATTACCGCACCCATGATCGACGAGGCCAAGGCGTTTTTCAGCGCACATGGCGAGCCGTTCAACGAAGCGGGCTGGCGTCATATCGTCGAACGTCATCACGGTTATCTGCCGGTGCGCATTCGCGCGGTGCCCGAAGGGTCGGTGGTGCCCACGCATAACGTGCTCGTCACCGTCGAATGCGACGACCCCGAGGTGTTCTGGCTCGCGTCGTATATAGAAACCATGTTGTTGCGCGTGTGGTATCCGGTCACGGTCGCGACGCAAAGCTGGCATCTGCGCAAGACGATTCGCGAGTATCTGCTGAAGACCAGCGACGATGTCACGCAACTGCCGTCCAAGCTGCATGACTTCGGCGCGCGCGGCGTGTCGAGCGCGGAATCGGCGGCGATTGGCGGCGCGGCGCATCTGGTCAGCTTCATGGGTTCGGATACCGTGCTCGGCGTGGTGGCCGCCAATCATTACTACAACGAGAGCATGGCCGCGTTTTCGGTGCCGGCCGCCGAGCACAGCACAATCACCGCGTGGGGCCGCGAGCGCGAGACCGACGCGTATCGCAACATGATCGCGAAGTTCGCGAGGCCGGGCGCAATCGTTTCCGTGGTGTCGGACTCTTACGATCTGTTCGCTGCGCTGAAGGTGTGGGGCACGGAGCTGAAGCAGGCGGTGCTCGACTCAGGCGCCACGCTCGTGATCCGCCCCGATTCCGGCGATCCGCGCAGCATCGTGTTGCAAACGCTGCGCGCGCTCGAGGCGTCGTTTGGATCGGTGCTGAACAGCAAAGGCCGGCGCGTGCTCAACAACGTGCGCGTGATTCAGGGCGACGGCGTGAATCCCGACTCGCTCGAGGCCATACTCGCGGCGATGGACCGCGCGGGTTTCGCGGCCGACAACATCGTGTTCGGCATGGGCGGCGCGCTGTTGCAGCAGATCAACCGCGACACGCAGCGCTTCGCGATGAAATGCTCGGCGATCCGCCTCGGCGATACATGGCATGACGTATCGAAAGACCCGGTGACGGACAGCACCAAACGCTCGATGAAAGGACGGCTCACGCTGCTCGTCAATCGTCGAACGGGCGAGTACCGCACGGCGACGCTGCCGCTCGCGCCGGATCGGGACGCGCGCGCCGATGGCTCCGATTGGGACGATGCGATGGAAACGGTGTTCGATTCGGGCAAACTGCTCGTCGACGTATCGTTGTCCGAAATCCGGGCTCGCGCTCACGCGCACGAAGGCTAGCGCATCGCGGATGCGAGCGCGGGCGCGATCATTCGATACAATCCCGCGAAGTTCGGCTGATCGTGTGCGGCGCGTGCGGTTCGATTGCCGGTTGCATCGCGCACAATCAAACCGGCTTCCATATCGGCTGCAATGCGGGCTTTTAATCCGGCAACTCAAGTACACAACAAATGAGCCATCCCAACACCGAACTGATCGAGCGCTTCTATACGGCGTTCCAGCGGCGCGACGCCGCCACCATGATTGCCTGCTATGCCGATGACGTCGTCTTCAGCGACCCGGCGTTCGGCGAATTGCGCGGCGACGAAGTGCGCGACATGTGGCGCATGCTGGTCACGCGCGCGCAGGATTTTTCGCTGACGTTCGATAGTATCGAAGCCGATGAACATAGCGGCCGCGCGCATTGGACCGCGGGCTATGTCTTCAGTCAGACGGGGCGTCCGGTGGTGAATCATGTCGAAGCGCGCTTTGCGTTTCGCGATGGACTCATCGTCGAGCATCGCGACAGTTTCGACTTGTGGGCGTGGATGCGCCAGGCGTTGGGCGCGCGCGGCGCGCTGCTCGGATGGTCGCCGCTCGTGCATCGCTCGATCCGCGCGCGAGCGAGAAAAGGGCTCGCGATTTACCGGCGCCAGGATCATGGCGCCTGACCGCCGGCTTCCGCCGATGCATTATTCTTGTTCTATCCAACAGCGGAGGCGCGTATGCCGGTAGTGGATGCCGCGTGGCAGGAATGGCTGCGCACGAATGCAGCGCGCGGCTGCACGATCGATTCGATGATCGACGCGATGGTCCAGACGGGTTTTGCCGCCGACGCAGCCGCACAAGCCGTGCGTGGCGCGTTCGACGCGTTCGGCGTGGCCGCGTCGGGTTCAGCGGCGTCGCCGGTAGCGGCGGGCGGGATTGAAGCCGCGCTGCCGCAAACGGCGCCGAGTGCGCCGGGCGGGCAGCGTACGCCCTATGCGTACGACGACGGGCCTGTCGCGCGCGGCAACACAATCCGCGCGTTCGACCGCGACGTGCAGGTGTTGATGCGCTGCGAGCGTCCGCAGGTGATCGTGTTCGCGAACGTGCTGTCGCCGGAAGAATGCAATGAAGTGATCGAGCGTTCGCGGCATCGGCTGAAACGCTCGACCATCGTCGATCCGGCGACCGGCCAGGAAGACGTGATCCGCAACCGCACCAGCGAGGGCATCTGGTATCAGCGCGGGGAAGACGCGTTCATCGAGCGGCTCGATCAGCGCATCGCGAGCCTGATGAACTGGCCGGTCGAAAACGGCGAGGGCTTGCAGATTCTCCACTATGGCCCAACCGGCGAATACCGGCCGCATTTCGACTATTTCCCGCCCGATCAGCCTGGCAGCACCGTGCATACGGCACGCGGCGGACAACGCGTGGCCACGCTCGTCATCTATCTGAACGATGTGCCGGACGGCGGCGAAACGATCTTTCCGGAAGCGGGTTTGTCGGTGGCCGCGAAGCAGGGCGGTGCAGTGTATTTCCGTTATATGAACGGCCAACGTCAACTCGATCCGCTGACCTTGCACGGCGGCGCGCCGGTGCGTGCCGGCGACAAGTGGATCATGACGAAGTGGATGCGCGAACGGGCGTATGTGTGATTGATTCGGGAGTTACCGAGGCACGTTGCCTTCGCTTGATCAGGCACTGCGGTAAACGTCCGGGTTATGCACTTCCATGAAAAGCTCGGGGTTCGACAAAGCGCTGAACCCATGGGGCCGATACACGTGATGCGCGTCCGTCGTCGCGAGCATGATTCTTCGCAGGCCCTGCAACGACTCGCTCGCGAACAGTTGCGTGAGCAACGCATGCGCATAACCTTTGCCGCGATACTCCGGCAGCACAAAAACGTCGCACAGGTACGCAAAAGTCGCGTGATCCGTGACGACGCGCGCGAACGCCACCTGTTTACTGCTCGGAGAGTCGCCAGAATCGTCGCCGAGATATCCGCCGAAACACAGCGACCCTGCAATCGCGCGTTCGAGCGTGTCGCGCGGCATGCCCTTCGCCCACGGCGTTTCCTGCGACAGAAACGCGTAGATCATCTCGACGTCGAGTTCGTTCTTGTCGCTTGAAATTCGCAGATCGGTGACGGTGCTCATGTAGTCTCCTGAACGCTCCAGAAATTTATCAGCCCTTCGCGGGATCTCCCGTTCCACGCGAACCGCCGCCGATGCTCTGGCCGGCATCGCGCGCAAGACCCATGTAGCCGATCACGGACAGCAACGTCAACACGCCGGCGAGTAGAAACGCGAGGCGGAAATCGTCGAGCGTGAAGACGAGGCCTGCGGTCTCATGGCCCGTGGTCTCGCCATTGAAAAACGCGGCTGCGCGCAGCGACACTGCGCCGAATGCGATGCCGAGCCCGATCGTCATTTGCGCCGCCGCGCTCCACAGCGTGCTGGCCGCGCTCATTTGCGGCTGCGCGACGTCGGCGTAGGCGAGCGTTGCGAGCGTCGAAAACTGCATCGAGCGCGCGACGCCATACACGAACACCACGATCAGCACGAGCGCGAGCGGCACCTCGGGCGTCAGCAATCCGCACGCGATGATGAAGATGCCGGCCACCGTTACGTCGACGATCGACACCATGCGAAAGCCGAAGCGCTGCAGAATGCGCGTGGTCAACGCCTTCATGCCGAGATTGCCGAGCGCGCTCGCAAGCAGCAGCAGGCCCGACTTGAACGCCGACAAGCCGAAGCCGACCTGGAACAGCAGCGGCATCAGATAAGGCACGGCGCCAATGCCGATGCGCGTGAAGGAGCCCGTCACGACGGTCACGGAAAAGGTCGGGATCTTCAGCGTGGACACGTCGATCAGCGGATGCGGATGTCGCTTCGCATGCTGGAACGCGACGACGCCGACCAGCAAACCGGCGACGATGATCGCCCCGGCAATCCACGGGTTCTCGGCCGGCTGGCTCGCCAGTTCCGCGCCGTACAGGATTGCCGTGAGCGCGGTGCCGCTCAGCAGCAGGCCGACCAGGTCGAGTGGTTTGCGTTCGCTGCCGCGCAGGTTCGGCACCATCGCGAGCGCGACGGCCATCGCCGCGAGACCGAACGGTACGTTGAGCAGGAAAATCCAGCGCCACGACGCGTAGGTCGTGATGAAACCGCCTATCGGCGGACCGACGACCGGCGCGGCGATAGCGGGCCAGGTGATCGTCGAAATGGCCTGCATCATGCGGCTTTTTTCGGTGCTGCGAACCACGATGAGCCGGCCGACCGGCACCATCATCGCGCCGCCGATGCCTTGCAGCAGACGCGCGGCGGTGAATTCGGCGACGTTCTGCGACAGTCCGCACAGCACCGAGGCCACGGTGAACACGCCGATCGCGCTGAAGAACACGGTGCGCGAGCCGCAGCGGTCGGCAATCCAGCCGCTCGCCGGAATGAAGATGGCGAGCGCCAGCATGTAGGCCGTCATGCCGAGGCTGACGCTGTTAGGGCCGACGCCGAACGAGTGCGCCATCTGCGGCAACGCGGTCGCGATGACCGTGGTGTCGAGGTACTCCATGAAAAACGTGGCTGCGACGATGTACGGCAGCCAGCCGACGTGCTTGTGCGGCGCGCTCGCTGCGCTCATTGGAAGGCTCCGGGCAGCGTGGGCATGGATGCTTCGTCAGGCGTGCGGCGAATGGGGGGCGCCGGGGACGCTATGCGCGATGTGATGGGCTTCATTTTTCTGACTACCTTTCGCTGGCGAATACGTGTTTTGCGGGCGTTTGCGCGCGTTTGCTCCGTCCGGTGCGAGGCGGACTCGCGGCGGCCGCCTCGGGTTGCTCGGCTGGCGGTTGTGCAGCAGGGCGGGCGCGATTTCGCCGGTCCCGCTGACGTCGCTTCGCGCGGCTTTGCACGCCGGCCCTGAATCGTAGCGCAATCGAGCCTGGCGCATCAGCACGATGCGCATGCTTGCGGCGATGGCGCGCGAGGGGAGCGCCGAACGCCGAGCATGCGAGCACCCAGCAGCCCGCGTGCCGCCCTCCACGCTACGTGAATACGTTTCGACGCGCTCCGCTCAATCCTTCGCGGCATACTCCCGATCCAGCCGGTCATACAACGGCTTGTTCACGAGACGCTGGCGCTCGCTGAACGGCGCGACCAGCGTCGCGTCCTCGTCGAGGCGGCCATTCGTTTGCAGGCTGCCGAGCGCGCGCTGCATGCCGAGCACCGCGCCTTGCAGCGCCGCGTTCGCGTACAGCACGATGCCGTAGCCGAGCTTGCCGAGCGCCTCGCGCGACTGCACCGGCGTCTTGCCGCCGATCACGATGTTGATCAACTGCGGCGCGTCGAACAGCGACGGCAGCCGCTCGATGTCCGCGAGCGATTCGGTCGCCTCGATGAAGAGAATGTCCGCGCCCGCCTCGATGAAGCGATGACCGCGCTCGATCGCATCCTCGATACCGTGGACGGCCGCCGCGTCGGTGCGCGCCATGATCTGCAGATTGCCGTCCTCGCGGGCATCGACGGCCGCGCGGATCTTGCCGGCCATTTCGCTCGCGCCGATCACTTCCTTGCCCGCAAAGTGCCCGCATTTCTTCGGCATGATCTGGTCTTCGAACTGGATCACGTCGGCGCCGCTGCGCTCGAGCACGCGCACGGTCTGGCGCACGTTCAGCGCGTTGCCGAAGCCGGTGTCCGCGTCGACGATCAGCGGCAGCGCGACGGCGTCGCGAATCCGCGCCGTGTGCTCGGCGACTTCGGCGAGTCCGATAAAGCCGAGATCGGGCAGGCCGAGCGACATGTTGGTGACGCCCGCGCCGGTGATGTAGATGGCCTCGAAGCCGGCGTCCTCGATCACGCGGGCGCTCATCGCATTGAAGGCGCCGGGCACGAGCAGGCCTTGGCGTTGGTTGACCTTGGCGCGGAAGGCGGCGCGGCGCGTGGCGGAAGTGGTCATGAGAGGTGTCTCCGGAAAGGTCTGAAGTGTGTTGAGGTGACTCGGGAAATGCAGGATGCATGCCATTGACGGCGGGCCACAGGTTTTCCACGCAGAATCAAGCGCTTGCACGTGAGACCAGCTCACGCAGCGTTTCATGGCAAAATGGCTGGGCGTTTCATGAAACGTTTCGCGGAACGCTCATAATCCCGCCTTTTGGCCGCAGCAATCGGAGCATCCCGTTGTCCACGTTCACGCCGACTTTCGTCAACGCCGACCCGGGCCGGCCCGGCATCGCCCTCGTCAGTATTAGCCGCCTGCAGTCGCTTTGCGAGACTATCGCGCCGCGCTACGCCGGCCGCGCCCGATTTTTCTCGATCCGCGAAGGCTATGGCGCCGCGGTCACAGCGCTCCAGGCGCACGTCGATGCCGGTTCCGTCGATGTCGTGCTCGCCGCCGGCTCGAACGGCGCCTATCTGCGCGAGCACCTCAGCGTGCCGGTGGTCATGGTCAAGGTCAACGGCTTCGACGTGCTGAGCGCGATCACCCGCGCCACCGCCGCGCGGCCGGGCGCGCCGATCGGCCTTGTGCTGCACGAAACCATCTCGCACGAACTCGCCGATCTCGGCGGCTGGCTGAACGTTCGTCTGACGCAGCGCGCCTACCGTTCGGTCGATGAGGTGCGGACCGCCGTCAACGATCTGGCCGCCGAGGGCTGCCGCGTCATCATCGGTCCCGGCATGGCTTGCGATCTGGCGCAGCAGGCGGGTCTGGACAGCGTGTTCCTGTACTCGCTCGGCGCGGTCGAGGAAGCCTTCGAGCGTTCGGTCGAGCTCGCGCGCGTGAGCCGGCAGAAGGAATCGAAACGCGTGCGCCTGAACACGATCGTCGCGCATCTGCGCGACGGCGTGGCCGCTTTCGACGACGCCGGCCAGCTTGAGGCCGTCAATCCCGCGATGCTCGATCTGCTCGGCCTGACCGGCGACCGCCACCGCGCTAACAACCACGGCCGCGATGTGCCCGCCGAACTCGCCCGCACGCTCGGCCCCTGGCTGCGCGAAGCAGCGGAACGCGGCGACGCCGCCGACGAGCGCATCGAGCAGATCGGCGAACGTTCGCTGATCGTCAATTGCGTCCCGATTCTCGAGCAGGGCGCGCGTTCCGGCTCCGTGGTCACGGTGCAGGACGCGCTCGTCGCGCAGCGGATCGACCGGTCGCTGCGCACGAGCCAGCGGCCGAAGCATCTGGTCGCGCGGCATCGGCTGGACGATCTGGTCGGCGAATCCGCGGCGCTCGAACGCGTGCGGCGGCTCGCGCGCGCAGGCGCGGCGCACGACGCGACCGTCCTGCTGACCGGCGAGAGCGGCACCGGCAAGGAGCTGGTCGCGCAGGGCATCCACAACGCGAGCCGGCGGCGCGGCAATCCGTTCGTCGCGTTCAATTGCGCGGCGCTGCCGGAAGGCTTGATCGAAAGCGAACTGTTCGGCCACGAGGAGGGGGCGTTCACCGGCGCGCGGCGCGGCGGCAAGCCGGGGCTGTTCGAGATCGCCCACACGGGGACCATTTTCCTCGACGAAATCGGCGAGATGCCCGCCGCGCTGCAAAGCCGGCTGCTGCGCGTGCTGCAGGAACGCGAGGTGATGAAGCTCGGCTCGGGCCGCGCGACGCCCATCGACGTGCGGGTGATCGCCGCCACGCATCGCGATCTGCATGCGCTCGTCGAGCGGGGCGCGTTTCGCGCGGACCTGTATTTTCGTCTGAATCTGCTTCAGATAGAATTGCCGCCGCTGCGCGAGCGGCGCGCCGATGTCGTTCCGCTCGCCCGGCACTTGTTAAGCCGCGGGGCGCGCCAATATGGGTTGTCGGAGGCGTCGATCGGGCGGGTGCTGCAGTTTCTGGCGCCGCTGTTCGAGCGCTACGCGTGGCCGGGCAATGTGCGCGAACTGGAAAATCTGTTGACGCGCGCGGCCATTTATCTCGGCGACGCGGCCGGCGATCTCGACCGTGACATCGGCCCCGATCTGCTGGCGCTTTTCCCGGAATTCGACCGGATGCAGCGCGAAAACGGCAAAGATGCGCTTCGTATTGCTCCCAACGCGCACGCCGCCGACGCCGCCAGCGCTCCAGCGGCGCCCCGGATCACCCCGACCCGCGACGACGTCGCGAAGGCGCTCGAGCAGTGCGGCGGCAATCGCGCGGCGGCAAGCCGGGCCTTGGGCATAGGCCGCACCACACTCTGGCGGCTGCTCAAAGCCGACGACGCATGATAGCCCGAAGCCCCGGAGTAGATAGAATCAATCTATCGGAAGAATTAAAACAATCCACTTTACCTATTAAGCGTGGTCTGACATACTGACTCCACTTTCCAACCACTCAGAAAGAGGACTCAGCAAATGCCGATCATCAATAGTCAAGTCAAACCGTTCAAGGCACAGGCTTATCACAACGGCGAATTCGTGACCGTCACTGAAGAAAGCCTGAAGGGCAAGTGGTCGGTTTTCGTTTTCTATCCGGCCGACTTCACGTTTGTTTGCCCGACCGAACTGGGTGACCTGGCCGATCGCTACGCCGATTTCCAGAAGCTCGGCGTTGAAATCTACAGCGTGTCGACCGATACGCACTTCACGCACAAGGCCTGGCACGACACGTCGGACACGATCCAGAAGATCAAGTACCCGATGATCGCCGACCCGACCCTGGCAATTTCGCGCAACTTCGACGTGCTGATCGAAGAAGAAGGTCTGGCTCTGCGCGGCACCTTCGTGATCAACCCGGAAGGCGAGATCAAGCTGTGCGAAGTGCACGACAACGGCATCGGCCGTGACGCAGGCGAACTGCTGCGCAAGGTGCAGGCTGCGCAATACATCGCGGCGCATCCGGGTGAAGTCTGCCCCGCCAAGTGGACGCCGGGCGCAGAAACGCTCACGCCGTCGCTCGACCTGATCGGCAAGATCTAAGGTCTCGCAGCTTCCAAAGCTGCGCATAGCCTCAAAGCTTCAGGCAGTCGCGCCCACGCGGCGCATCACCGTGCGAATCGCTTCATGCAGCGGTTCGCGCGTCCCCGGGCCGCACGCGTTTTACACGAATGCGTGCGGCGCCGGGAATCCAACACCCACCGTCACGGAATCGAATAGCCATGCTTGATGCCAATCTCAAGACTCAGTTGAAAACGTACCTCGAAAAGGTTAGTAACCCTATCGAGATCGTCGCGTCGCTCGACGACAGCGCGAAATCGCAAGAGCTGCTGGCATTGCTGAACGATATCGCGACGTTGTCGGAACGCGTTACCGTCATCGAACGCCGCGGCGACAGCGAACGCAAGCCGTCGTTCTCGATCGGCGAGCCGGGCAAGGACATCGGCATCCGTTTCGCGGGCATTCCGATGGGGCATGAATTCACGTCGCTCGTGCTTGCGTTGCTGCAGGTCGGCGGCCATCCGGTCAAGCTCGACGACGCGGTGATCGAACAGATCCGCAGTCTCGACGGCGACTATCAATTCGAAACGTATTTCTCGCTGTCATGCCAGAACTGCCCGGAAGTCGTGCAGGCGCTGAACGTGATGGCGTTGATCAACCCGCGCATTCGCCACGTGGCGATCGACGGCGCGCTGTTCCAGAACGAAGTCGAAGCACGCCAGATCATGGCTGTGCCGACCATGTTCCTGAATGGCGAAGTGTTCGGCCAGGGCCGCAGCGGCGTGAAGGAAATCCTCGCGAAGCTCGACACGAATGCCGGCGCGCGTGCCGCGAAGGCACTGGAAAACAAGCCGGTGTTCGACACGCTGATCGTCGGCGGCGGGCCGGCTGGCGCGGCTGCGGCGATCTATTCGGCGCGCAAGGGCATCGCGACGGGCGTCGTCGCGGAACGCTTCGGCGGCCAGGTGCTCGATACGCTCGCGATCGAAAACTTCGTGTCCGTCACCGAGACCGAAGGACCGAAGTTCGCCACCGCGCTCGAGCAGCACGTCAAGACGTATGAAGTCGACATCATGGACGTGCAGCGCGCCGACGCGCTGATTCCCGGCCGCATCAACGAAGTGCGTCTCGCGAATGGCGCGGTGCTGAAGGCCAGAACGATCATTCTCGCGACGGGCGCGCGCTGGCGCGAAATCAACGTGCCGGGCGAGCGCGAGTACCGCAATCACGGCGTCGCGTACTGCCCGCACTGCGATGGCCCGCTCTTCAAGGGCAAGCGTGTCGCGGTGATCGGCGGCGGCAACTCGGGCGTGGAAGCGGCCATCGACCTCGCGGGCATCGTGCGCGAAGTGACGCTGTTCGAATTCGGTGCAACCTTGCGTGCCGATGAAGTGCTGCAACGCAAGCTGCGCAGCCTCGCCAACGTGACCATCGTCACCCAGGCGCAGACCACGGAAATCACCGGCGACGGCAAGAAGGTCAATGGTCTCGTCTACAAGGATCTGCGTTCGGGCGAAGTGAAGAAGGTTGAGCTGGAAGGCGTGTTCGTGCAGATCGGTCTCGTGCCGAACACCGAATGGCTGAAGGGCACGGTCGAGTTGTCGAAGCACGGCGAGATCGTCGTCGATGCACGCGGCGCGACGTCGGTGCCGGGCGTGTTCGCAGCCGGCGACGTGACCACGGTGCCGTTCAAGCAGATCGTGATTGCGGTCGGTGAGGGCGCGAAGGCATCGCTCAGCGCGTTCGATCATCTGATCCGCAACAGCGAGGAAACGGAAGCGGTTAGCGAGGTGGAAGCCGAAGCGACGGTTTGATAATCGCGCCTGGCAAGCAAGTAGTGAATGACGGCGGCCCGCGGGCCGCCGTTTTTATTGCATCTGCGCTGAACACGTAAAAACACGCGGGAAAACAGGCGCAAAAAAGCCGCCCGGCGCAAACCGGGCGGCTCTCAGCGACGCAAGCGAGTATCGCGCGTCAGACCGCTTAGGCCCACAACGCCGACGTCTCGATGTCGCGCAGATCGAACACCAGCACTTCGGCGTCGCGGCCTTGCGTGAAGCTCAGCGCTTCCTCGCCGCGCACGCGCACGCCGTCGCCTTCGCCGAGTTCCACGCCGTTCACCGTCACGCTGCCGCGCGCGACGTGCACATAGGCGTAGCGGTTGCTCGCGAGTTCGAGCCGCGCCGTTTCGTCGCCGTTGAACAGGCCGGCATACACGCGAGCGTCCTGTTGCAACACCAGCGAACCGTCCGCACCGTCCGGTGACATAACGAGGCGCAGCACGCCGCGCTTGTCGTCCTCGCTGAAATGCTGTTGCTGATAGCGCGGCGCGGTGCCCTTTTGCGCCGGTGCGATCCAGATTTGCAGGAAGTGCACCGGGTCCGTCTTCGAATGGTTGTATTCGCTGTGCGCCACGCCGGTTCCCGCGCTCATCAACTGGATGTCGCCGGGCACGATCACCGAACCGGTGCCCATCGTGTCCTTATGTTCGAGCGCGCCTTCGAGCACGTACGAGAAAATCTCCATATCGCGATGCGGGTGCTTGCCGAAACCCTGGGCCGGCGCGACGCGGTCGTCGTTGATCACGAGCAGGTCGGAGAAGCCGTTTTGCTTCGGATCGTGATAGTGCGCGAACGAAAAGGTGTGACGCGAACTGAGCCAGCCGTGCTCCGCGCGGCCGCGTTGATTGGCATGTCTGATTTCAAGCATCTCTTTCTCCTGTGAGCCGACGCTTTGGCGTCGTGATCGTCGTCCATGCAACTTTCGTTGCGGGCGATCGGGACTGATGTGTTGTCCGCGATCCATGAACAGGAGTGTAGGTCAACTCTTGAGGCTATAATCGGCCGTTAATCGGAAACACCGTCTCGTTCTAGTGGACAATAGCCATGCAACTGGATGACATGCGGATTTTCGTCGCGACTGTCGACGCGCATAACTTCACCGCCGCTGCGAAACGCCTGTCGCTGTCGAAGCAGTTTGTCAGCCGCCGCGTAATGGCGCTCGAAGAAGCGCTCGGCGTGCCGCTGCTCGTGCGCAACACGCGCAAACTGGCTGTCACCGAGTTGGGCCAGGAATTTTATGAGCGGGCCAAACGCATTCTCGGCGAGGTCGAGGACGCCGAGCAGGCCATGTCGCTGCGGCGCGCGGGGCCGCGCGGCCTGCTGCGGGTGAGTGCGCCGATGTCGTTCGGCATGATGCATTTGTCGCCGCTCGTCGCCGACTTTCTGCGCGAGCATCGCGACGTGCGTTTCGATATGGAGTTGAGCGACCGTACCGTCGATGTGGTCGGCGAGGGCTTCGACATGGCGGTGCGGATCGGCGTGTTGCCGGACTCGACGCTGATTGCGCAGAAATTATTCGATGTGAATCTCGTCGCGTGTTGCAGTCCGCGCTATCTGCGCCGTCGCGGGACACCGGCCGCGCCCGCCGACCTCGCGCGCCATTCATGCCTGCTATACGGGCACGGCGGTGTCGTGGCGTGGGAGTTCGCCCTGGATGGCGCGTTGAAAAGCTTCGAAGTGCAGGGGCCGCTGCGCGCGAACAACGGCGATCTGATTCGCGATGCGGCCGTGGCCGGCCTCGGAATAGTTCGGCTTCCTGATTTCATCGTCGCCGACGCATTGCGAAGCGGTGAGCTCGTCACCGTGCTCGACGAATTTCTGCCGAGCCCGACGGGCGTGTATGCGGTCTATCCGCAACATCGGCAGAGTTCGTTGACGATTCGCGCTTTCGTCGACTTTCTGCGCAAGCATTTGAAGAAGCGCCTGACGGCGTGAACGCCAGGCGCGGCATTACTCAATATTCAATCGACACTCAGGCGTCACTCAGCCGTCGCGGAAAATAAAGCTGTAGCCATTCAACGCGGGCACGCCGCCAAGGTGCGCATACAGCACGCGCGAGCCTTCCGGAAACTCGCCGTTGCGCACCATGTCGATCATGCCGTGCATCGACTTGCCCTCATACACAGGATCGGTCAGCACACCTTCGAGGCGCGCGCACAAACGGATTGCCTCCAGCGTGCCGGCGTTCGGCAAGCCGTATTCCGGGCCGCCGAAGCGCTCGTCGAGCACCACGTCCTGAGCGGTGATGTCACGCGCGAGGCCCACTTTCTCCGCTGTTTGACGAGCGATTCTCGTGATCTGCTCGCGCGTCTGCGTGGGCTTGGCCGATGCGTCGATGCCGATGACGCGCTCGGCGCGGCCGTCGGCGGCGAAGCCCACCACCATGCCGGCCTGCGTGCTGCCCGTCACCGAACAAACGACGATATAGTCGAACCGAAAACCAAGCTCCGCTTCCTGCTCACGAACTTCTTCCGCGAACCCGACAAAGCCGAGACCGCCGAGCGGATGGTCCGAGCAGCCGGCCGGAATCGCATACGGCTTGCCACCGGCGGCGCGCACGCTTTCGAGCGCATCTTCCCAGCTTTTGCGAAAGCCTATGTCGAAGCCGTCGGGCACGAGACGCACGTCGGCGCCGAGTATGCGCGACATCTGGATATTGCCGACACGGTCGTACACCGCATCCGAATAGTTGACCCAGTTCTCTTGCACCAGCACGCACTTCATGCCGAGATGCGCGGCAACCGCGGCGACCTGGCGTGTCTGATTCGACTGAATGCCGCCGATCGACACGAGCGTGTCGCAGCCTTGCGCAAGCGCCTCGGGAATCAGGTACTCGAGCTTGCGCGTCTTGTTGCCGCCAAACGCAAAGCCGCTGTTGCAGTCCTCGCGCTTCGCATAGAGATGCACTTTGCCGCCCAGATGATCGCTCAGGCGCTTGAGCGGCTGGATGGGCGTCGGCCCGAAAGTGAGCGGGTAGCGGGGGAAGCGTTGCAGGTTCATGGCATCTCCGTGATCGATGGGTCCGGCGCGGGCAAGCGGTTGCCGCGTTCAGCACATGGTAGGAAAAATGCCGGGAAATGAGCTTGCGAAGAAAATGCGTCAGGCGTAACTTTGGGACCGACGATGCCGCTTCCGTTTAATTTTATTTCGCCGTAAAGCCAATGAACAAAACGAAAGTTCGCGCTGCTTCAGCCGCGCCCGCCGCCGGCGACTCGCTGCAATCGCTTGACCGCATCGACCGGGCGATCTTGCGCCAGTTGCAAACGGATGCGTCCATCTCGAACGTCGCGCTGGCGGCAAAAGTAAAGCTGAGCGCGCCGGCCTGCTTGCGGCGCGTCGAACGTCTAAAGGAATCTGGCCTGATTCGCGGCGTGGTCGCGTTGATCGACCCGAAGTCCGCGGGCGCGGGCATGCTCGTGATCATCGGCGTGGTGCTCGATCGCTCCACGCCCGAATCGTTTGCCAACTTCGAGAAGGCCGCGCAGAAAGTGCCGGGCTGCATGGAGTGCCATGTCGTGACCGGCGAATTCGATTACTTCATGACCATCCGCACGCGCGACAGCGACAGCTTCAATCGCCTGCATGCCGAGCAGTTGCTCTATTTGCCCGGCGTGCGGCAGATCCGCTCGTTCATGGTGCTCAAGGAGATTCTGTCGACCACCCGTTTTCCGCTTTGACGTCGTCTGTAACGGTTCGCGTTCGCCGGCGTGAAGCGAAAAACACGCGCATGCTATTGGAGGTTGTCATTAATGCGGCGCTCGCGCGACTAATACTCGGGGCCATTCGAGCCACGCGAAACGCGCCGGGCCGCGTGAACCGCGCGTGAACCGAAAGGTATCGCCGTTATGCAGGTGCAATGAGGACAGACAGGACAGACATCATGAACATCGACAAACGTATCGACACCAAGCGCTCCCGCTCGCGCGTGGCAAGAATTTCCGTTGGCATCGGCTTCGGCGCGCTCGCGTTGTTGCTCGCGCAACGCATGGCGCTTTCGTCGGAAAACGCGGTGCCGATCGCGCCGCCTGCGCTTGACGAGCCCGTCTCCGCCGCGTCGGCGCATGAAGAAACCGCCGTCTTCGCGGGCGGCTGCTTCTGGGGTGTGCAGGGCGTATTCCAGCATGTGCACGGCGTGAAGCAGGCGGTGTCCGGCTATTCGGGCGGCCAGCGCGACACGGCGCATTACGAAACGGTGAGCGGCGGCGCGACCGGCCACGCTGAATCGGTGCAAGTCGCGTTCGATCCCGCGCAAGTCACCTACGGCCAGTTATTGCAGGTGTACTTCTCGGTGATTCACGACCCGACGCAATTGAATCGCCAGGGCCCGGACAGCGGCACGCAATACCGGTCGGCGGTGTTCCCATTGAACGATACGCAGCGGCGAGTCGCGCAGAGCTATATCGCGCAACTCGAGAAAGCGCACACATTCACGGCACCCATCGTGACAAAGGTGGAACCGTTCAAGGGCTTTTATCCAGCCGAGTTCTATCACCAGAACTACCTGACGCAACATCCGAACTCGGGGTACATTGCGCTTTACGATTTGCCGAAGGTCGCCAGTTTGAAGCGTCTTTTCCCCAATCTGTACAGTGACAAACCCGTGCTTGTTCAGGCTGCGCAATGAGGCGCGCGGCGTCGTCCGGTCATGGGCCTAACGAGCCTTGAATCGGCTTTAGAAAAAAGCGCTGCCCGTGCAGCGCTTTTTTATTGGCTTCTCTCGCGGTGAAGAGAGGCGGCTGGAGGCGCGCCTCCACGTCGTAGGCCCGCATCTTGCACTAGCAGGTCCGTCGGCAAAACTTTCGCTCTGTCTGTTCCGACGAATACCGCAGCAGTAAGCCTTGTGCATTGCGGTAGACGGACCTGGCGCAGTAACCGGTTTTGCCGTGCAACGCATCCTGTTGCTGAAAAACTTACATGTTCGCGAGTAGCAACGCGGCGGTCGCCCGAGTTCATCGCCCGACGCGCTGGGCTTGGAGCGAGCAAACGTAACCCTCTTCGCGATACGCGAGATTGGAGGCATTGGTGTTGAACAGCCGTAGAAAGCGGATCAACGAGGTCCGCAATAAACAAACAGGCATCGCGGCAATTTGCTGGGTAGCCGTCGCCATCGGCGGCGTTGCTGCTCTTCCGGGGACGGCGTTCGCGCAAACGCCTTCGCCATTGGGCGAATGGCAGTACTCGGTGGGCATTCCGCTGCAAAAGATGTGGCAGCCGACGATCCCCGACTGGCAATTGCGCGTTGGCGCTGCAGCGTCGTTTCAGCCGCGCTACGAAGGCTCGGACCGCTATCACCTGATGGCCGGCCCGAGCATCGACGTGCGCTATAAAGACCTGTTCTTCTTATCGAGCGGCGAAGGTTTCGGGGTCAACTTCGCGCAAGGCCCGAACTGGCGCGCGAGCCTCGCAGCGGTCTACGACCTGGGCCGCCGCGCACACGACGATCCGCAGGAACTGAACGGTCTGGGCAATATCAATGCCGCGCCGGGGCTCAAGCTGTCCGGCGAATACGTCATATCCAAAGACTTTCCGCTGGTCTTGCGCGCGGACGTGCGCCGCTATTTCGGCGGATCGAATGGATGGATCGGCGATCTCGGCGCATATATGCCGATGCCCGGCAGCACGAAGAAATTCTTCTGGTTCGCCGGCCCGAACGTCACGCTCGCGGACTCGACTTATATGAATAGCTGGTTCGGCGTGAATCAGCAACAGGCGGCGCATTCGCAGTTTCGGCAGTATCACGCGAGTGCGGGCTTCAAGTCGGTGGGCTTCGGTATCAGCGCTGTGTGGCTGTTCGACAAGCACTGGTTCGCTACCGCCGACGGCGCGTTCCAGCAACTCGTCGGCAGTGCGGGGAATAGTCCGGTCACGCATCGCAAGGGCAATGGCGTTGCGGACATATCGATCAACTACCGGTTTTGAGTGACGCACAAACGTGCAAGCGACAGGAAGCGTAACCGGACCGGTTACGCAACCAGCGCGGTTACGGATTCACGTGCGGCGCCGCTTGCAGCCGATGCGTGTTTTTCGACGCTGCAGCGGCGGATGCCGCCGCTTCCGATACGCCTGCGGGACCGGCTGCAATATCGCTCGGACGCGAACTGCCGACCGCCTGCGGATAGAGCGCGAGCAACGCGCGCAATACGCCGTTGGTCCAGCCGAATCCATCCTGCAACGGATATTCGCCGCCACCCGCGGACACGCCGGGCGAGGCCGCTTCCACATCGTATTTTTCGACGAGTTTTCCAGTGTGCTGAAAGTAAGAGACGTTGGTCTTGATCCAGCGCGTCGCGACGGTTTGCGCGAGCGCGGGTTCGCTGTAACGGCGCAGGCCGATCACCGCGAGATATTGCAGAGGCGCCCAGCCGTTTGGCGCATCCCATTGCTGACCGCTCGCGACCAGTGTAGTAGCGAGGCCGCCGGGGCGCAGCAACTGGCGCTGCACGGTCGCTGCGACGGCCTTCGCCTGCTGCCGGCTCGCGACGCCCGCATAAAGCGGATACACCGTGGCCGCGGTCAGCCTGTGCGTGAGCGTGCGATGCACGAAGTCGTAGTCGCCGAACGCCTGCAATTGCGGGTCCCACAGCACGCGTCGAATGGTGTCGGCGCGGCTCGCGGCGCGCTGCGCCATGTTCTCCGCATGCGTGACGTCGCCGCGCATCCGGTACGCCTTCGCAAGCGCGCGTTCGAGATCGACCAGCAGGCAGTTCAGATCGACGGGCACAAGCGAAGTGACATCGACGGTAGCGAGCGTCTTGCCGTCGGCGAACCAGCGCGAGCTGAAGTCCCAGCCCGTTTCGCCGCCCGCGCGCAGATTGCGCCACAGGTCCTCCGCGTTGCGTTGCGGCGTTTGCTGCGACGTGGCGACGTCTTCGCGATACGACTCGTCGCGTGGCGCTGCGCGCTCGTCCCAGTAACGGTTGAGCAGCGTGCCGTCCGCGAGGCGCACGACATGGCGGTTCGCATGGCCGGCGGCGAGGCCCTCGCTGCCGTTCATCCAGTAGGCGTATTCGCGTTGCAGCTCGGGCAGGTATTGGGCGTAGACAGCGTCGCCGTCCTTCTCGGCCACGAGCCGCACCATCTGCGCGAAGAAAGGCGGTTGCGAGCGGCTCAGATAGTAAGTGCGGTTGCCGTTTGGAATATGGCCGTATCGATTGATCAGGGTTGCGAAATTTTTCAGTTCGTCGACGACCCACGCATGCCGGCCGCTTGCCTCAAGACCGAGCATGATGAAGTACGAGTCCCAGTAATAGATTTCGTCGAAGCGGTCGCCCGGCACGATGTACGCATCGGGCAGCGGCAGCAGCGACGACCAGCGGCTTGCAGTCGAGTCCGGCTCGCGGCGTAATACCGGCCAGAGCGTATCGATGTGGCTCACCACGTCCTCGTTCGGATTGGACACGTAGCTTTTCGATGCTCTTGCAGGCAGCGTGAAATTGCGCTTCACGAAGTCGCCGAGATTGAAGCCGGGCTGCTGCCGCGTGCTCGCGTAGTCGGCGGCGATCTGCTCTGGGGGCGCGAGCGGCACCATATCGGCGAACGTCTTGCTGTCCGGAAAGAGGTGAGCGAGCTGGACGTCGCGATAAAGCTCGGGATATTGCCCGGAAGGCGGGACGGGCACAACCGGCGATGCCTGCGACGGCGGCTCGACGTGCAGCGCGACGCGCGTGATGCCGTTCGCCGTGTGGGCAACGTCGGCAGTAGAAGCAGCAAAAGCAGCAGTCGCGAAAGACGCATGCAGCACGAACGCCGCAACGAGCGCGCTGCGCAAACGAAGGCGGTTGGAAGCGAAGGCTTTATCGGTCATCGGCTGAGCCAGGAGAAGGAACGCATGAATGAATAAGCGGGCATTGTTCGCATCATTGACCGCGGCCGGTCCAGCAAAGTTGCGTGCTTCTTGCGGTCTTCACGAAGTAAGTCAGAGCGCGCTCACGCACGCAAAAAACGAGACCCGTCCTGTATGATTAAGCGTTTGCATAGCCACGCATGAATCTCGCCGGAGCCCTGAAAAATATTCCGGATCGCAATGATCCGCCTTGCCGAATATAGAAAAAATGACCGCATCCCAGGCTGTCGACGAACACTACTTTCGCGGCATCATTCGCCGCAACATCGCGTTGCCCTTGCTAGTCGGACTGATCACGATAGCCGTGTTCGTCGGGCTCATTGCGTACCTTGTTTCCACCACGAGTCTGGCCGAGCATTCGGAGCGCGTGATTGGCAAGGCGAACCAGATGCTGCGTCTCGCAGTAGACCGCGAATCGTCGATGCGCGGTTTTCTCATCACCGGCGACGAGCATTTTCTCGCGCAATACGAAAACGGCGGACCGCAGTTCAAGGCGCAAATGGACGAATTGCAGGCACTCGTCGCCGACAACCCGCCGCAAGTCGAAAAGCTCAAACAGGTCGCCGCGATTCAGGAGCGCTGGAACCGCGTGGCCGAAGACATGATCGATGCACGGCGCAGAATGCGCGACGTCGCGAGCATTGTGGCGAGCGGCCGCGGCAAGATGGAATTCGACGAGATACGTAAAGAGTTCGACGACTTTCTCGCCGTCGAATTGCGCCTGCGCCAGGAGCGCAGCGAAGCGTCGCGGCGCGTCACTGGAATACTGGTGAGCGTCTTCCTGCTCTTCAGCATCGGCGTGAACGGTCTGCTTGCGTGGCTGGGCCGCCGTGAACTGCTGAACCTCGCCGGCATCTACGACAAGGCTTTGCGCCAGCAGGAGGAGCAGACGGAAGTACTGGAAAAACAGGTGTGGTTGCGCTCGGGGCAGCGCCTGCTTGCCGAGCGAGTAGTGGGCCAGGCCACGCCGCAACTCGTCGGCCGCGCGATGCTCGATTGCCTCGCGCAATACCTGGATGCGGCGGTCGGCGCGCTCTACGTGCGCGACAAGCGGCAAGGCACGCTGCGCCGCATCGCAACTTACGGCTTTAGCCGCGAAAGCGAGCAGGCGAGCGCGCGCGACCTGGGCGAAGCCGACACGCTGATCGGCGAGGCAGCGCTCTCGCGTCGCATCGTCGTGTTGCATGAGGTGCCCGAGAACTACATACAGGTCGTCTCGGGAACCGGAAAAAGCGCGCCGAAGAATCTCATCATCGCGCCGGTTGCGAGCGAGGGCGAGGTCAACGGCGTGGTCGAATTGGGCTTTATTCGGCCACTCGCGCCGCGTGACCAGGAGTTTATCGAAGTCGTCAGCAACAGCATGGGCGACTTCATCGAGGCCGCGCTTTATCGCGAGCGCTTGCAGGATGCGCTAATCGAAACGCAACAGTTGAACGAAGAGTTGCAGGTTCAGCAGGAAGAACTGCGCGTATCGAATGAAGGCCTTGAAGAGCGCGGCCGCGCGCTGCTCGAATCGCAAACGCGTCTCGAAGCGCAACAAGCGGAACTCGAACAGACCAACGTGCAACTCGAGGAATACGCGAACCGGCTCGAGCGGCAGAAAGCGGACCTGCTACGCGCACAGGACGATCTTGCGGCAAACGCGGAGCGTCTCGAACAGTCGAGCCGCTACAAGTCCGAGTTCCTCGCGAACATGTCGCATGAACTGCGCACGCCGCTAAACAGTTCGCTGATTCTTGCCAAGCTGCTGCAACAGAACCGCACCGGTAATCTGACCGAAGAGCAGGTGCGTTACGCGGAAACGATCCACGCATCGAATAGCGACTTGCTGGTGTTGATCAACGACATCCTCGATCTTTCGAAAGTGGAGGCCGGACAGGTGAACGTCGAACTGGAGACGGTTTCCATAGACGCAACGCTGCAATCGCTCGAAGAACTCTTCAAGCCATTGGCGGGCGCGAAGCACCTGAGTCTCGTATTCGACCGCTTGCCGGGCGTGCCGGATACGATGGTCAGCGACGGCCAGCGTGTCACGCAGATCCTGCGCAATCTGCTGTCGAATGCGGTCAAGTTCACGGCGCATGGCGAGGTCGCGCTGTCGGTCGCGCCGGCGGACGACGACATGCTGCGTATCGACGTGCGCGATTCCGGCATCGGCATTCCCGCCGACAAGCTCGAGATGATTTTCGAAGCGTTCCAGCAGGCCGATGGATCGACGAGTCGCCAGTACGGCGGCAGCGGCCTCGGCCTGTCTATTTCGCGTGAATTCGCGCGCTTGCTGGGCGGCCGCATCACCGTTGCAAGCGAAGTGGGCAAGGGCAGCGTGTTCACGTTGTGGCTGCCGCTCGATGGCCGCGCGGCGCTCACTGCGGGCAACGAGAGCGCGCTCGCGGACTCGTCGGTGCCAACGCTCGCGAGTGTGCCCACCACGAACGGCAACGCGCAAGACGCGCTGCTCGCGCGTGCAGCGTGGAGCGACGCAGCGCCCGCGGTGATCTCGCCCGCTAACGGATTGATGCCGGCAATGTCTGCGAATGGGGCCAATGGTGCAGGCGCCAGCGCCGCGCACGTCAGCGCACCAGAAGGCGGCGTGGCGTCCATCGCTTCCATCGCCGACGACCGCGACAACCGCACGCGCACGGGCCGTCTGATCGTCGCGATCGAAGACGATCTCGCGTTTGCTGAAATCCTGCGCGATCTCGTGCACGAACTCGACTTCGACTTCGTGCATGCGAGCAACGCGGCAAGCGGCCTCGCGCTCGTGCGCGACATGCGCCCCGCCGCGGTGCTGCTCGACGTGGGCTTGCCGGACCGTTCGGGACTGACCGTGCTCGAATGGCTGAAGAACGATCCGCTGACGCGCCATATTCCGATTCATATCGTGTCCGCGACCGACCACGCGGACAAGGCGCTGCATCTCGGCGCAATCGGCTATACGCTCAAGCCGACCGCGCGCTCGACGATGGAAGCCGCGATTCGCCGCCTCGAAGCACGCTTGCAGCAGCAACTGAAACGCGTACTGGTGATCGAAGACGATGCGCCGATGCGCGAAAGCATCCGCGCGCTGCTGCAAAGCGAGAACACCGAGATCGTTGCCGCTGCAACGTTGTCCGAGGCGCTGCAGTATCTCGAGAAGTCGTCGTTCGACTGCGTGGTGACCGACCTCGCGCTGCCGGACGGCACCGGCTACGATTTGCTGGAACGCCTCGCGGCAAACGCCGAACATGCCGCGCTGCCGGTGATCGTCTACACGGGGCGCATGCTGTCGGACGAAGAAGAGCACCGTCTGCGCCGCTACTCGAAATCCATCATCATCAAGGGTGCGAAGTCGCCCGAGCGCCTGCTCGACGAAGTCACGCTGTTCCTGCACAGCGTGGAGTCGTCGCTTGCGCCCGAGCAGCAGCGCATGCTGCGCACGGTGCGGCAGCGCGACAATGCATTCGAAGGGCGCACGATCCTGCTTGCCGAAGACGACGTGCGGAATATCTTTGCGCTTTCGCATGTGATCGAGCCGCTCGGCGCGAAGCTGCAAATCGCGCGCAATGGCCGCGAAGCACTCGAAGCGTTGGAAAACGGCCCTGAAGCAGACCTGATCCTGATGGACATCATGATGCCCGAGATGGACGGCTTGACCGCGATGGGCGAGATACGGCGCAATCCGCGTTTCGCGCATCTGCCGATCATTGCGCTGACGGCGAAGGCCATGGCGAACGATCGTCTGCGTTGCCTCGAAGCCGGCGCGGACGACTACGTGTCCAAGCCGATCGACGTGGACAAGCTCGTCGCGCTGTGCCGCGTGTGGCTGCGCCAGCGCTAGCCGCAAACGGATCAGCATAGCGACACGGAAAGAACGAATGAGCCAGCCAGAATTCGACGCACGGCAACGCATGAGCGATTTCGACATCGAGTTGAAATTGCTGCTGGAGGCTATTTACCTGAAGTACCAGCACGATTTTCGCCACTACGCGATGTCGTCGCTGCGCCGCCGCCTGTCGCAGGCACTCGATGAGTTCGGGCTCGGCACGCTGTCGCAATTGCAGGACCGCATCATGCGCGACAGTGAGCAGTTTTCGCGGCTGTTCCAGTATCTCACCGTGCAGGTCAGCGATATGTTTCGCGATCCTGCCTATTTTCTCGCGCTGCGTGAACATGTGTTGCCGCGTCTTCGCACGTATCCGTCGATCAAGGTATGGGTCGCCGGCTGCAGCACGGGCGAAGAGTTATGGTCGCTGAAGATTCTCTTCGACGAAGAGGGCTTGACCGAACGCACGCTGTTCTACGCGACCGACATCAATCCCGACGCGCTCGCGCGCGCCGAAGCCGGCATTTACGCGCTGGACCGCATTCAAGGCTTCACGCAGAACTATCTCGCGGCGGGCGGCACGCGCTCGCTGTCGGACTACTACCACGCGGCGTATAGCGGCGCGCGTTTCGCCGGCTCGCTCAAAGGCCGCGTGGTGTTCGCCGACCACAGTCTGTCCACCGACGAAGTCTTTCTCGAAGCACACCTCGTCTCGTGCCGAAACGTGCTGATCTATTTCGATCGCGGCTTGCAGGACCGCGCGTTGGGGCTATTCGAAAACGCGCTGGTACGGCGCGGTTTTCTCGGCCTCGGCAGCAAGGAGACGTTGCGGTTTTCCCGTCATTACGAAGCCTTCGACGAATTCCGTCCAGGCGAGCGTATTTACCAGAAGCGCTGAGACCAACGTGATGCCGCGCTCAATCACTCAACCTGACGTCGACGCAGCGCGTGACGCACAAGATGCGCGCGCGTGCGAACTCGTCGTGATCGGCGGTTCGGCTGGCGGCATGGAGGTCATCAACTTGCTGCTCGCCGCGCTGCCGGCGAGCTTTGCACCCGCTGTGATGATCGTCATGCATCTGCCGCCCGACCCGCCGAGCTATCTCGTGCATGCGTTGGCGCACCGTTGCGGGTTGCCCGTGATCGAACCGGACGCGGGCGAGCAGATCATGCCGGGCCGCGTGCATGTCGCGCCGCCCGGCTATCACATGCTGGTCGAAGTGGACCGGACCGTTGCGCTTTCAACCGATGCGGCCGTGCGTTTCTCGCGGCCTTCCATCGACGTGCTGTTCGAGTCCGCGGCCGACGTGTATCGCGAGCATTTGCTGGCGCTGCTGCTCTCCGGTGCGAACGACGACGGCGTGAATGGCTTGCAGCGCGTGCGTGCGTTGGGCGGCGTCGCGTGGGTGCAGGACCCGGCCACCGCCATGTCGTCCGAGATGCCGCGCACCGCGATTGAACGCGGCGCGGCCGACTACATCTATTCTCCCGAAACCATGGCCCGGCGGCTCGCAGCATGGCCGGCCTCTCTCTGACCCGATGCCATGTCGAACTCACCCGTCAATATTCTTATCGTCGACGACATCGCCCATAACATCACCGCGCTCAAGGCGTTGCTGACGCGTCCCGATGTGGCCGTGCTGGTGGCCGACTCGGGCACGGCCGCGCTCGATCTGCTGCTCAAGCACGAGGTGGCGCTCGCGATTCTCGACGTCAACATGCCCGGCATGAACGGCTTCGAACTGGCGGCGCTGATGCGCGGCAGTCCGCGAACATCGCATGTGCCGATCATCTTCCTGACGGCCACCGCGCAGGATGCGTCGCGCACGTTTCGCGGCTACGAAGCGGGCGCTGTGGACTTTCTCTACAAGCCGTTCGATCCGCGCATTCTGCAATCGAAGGTGGATGTATTCGTTCAGCTCGAGCAGCAAAAGCGCCAGCTTGCCGCGCAGCTCGTCACCACGCGTCAGATGCTCGAAGCCAACGAGATGCTGATGGCGGTGCTCAGTCACGATCTGCGCACGCCGCTTGGGGCAGTGCTTGCATCGGCGGAATATCTGATGCGAACCGCAGCCGATCAGCAATCCGCAACGGTCGCGGCGCGCGTTAAAAACAGTTCGCTGCGCATGGCGCGGATGGTCGATCAGTTGCTCAACCTCGCGCGTCTGCAAGGCGGACGTCTGCCGTTGCAGCCTCGTTCGATCGAACTGGCAACGCTATGCCGGTCGGTGATCGACGAATTCGCTTCGCGCGAGAACGGCAAGCGCATCCTGTTCACGAGCCGCGGCAATACGGCGGGCGCGTGGGATACGGATCTCGTGTGGCAGGCGGTGTCCAATCTCGTCAGCAATGCGCTGCACCACGGCGCGGCAGGCGACGTGAACGTGGAGGTGGACGGCGAAGCGGCGGATTTCGTGCGTCTGAAAGTGGCGAATCGCGGCGTGATTCCACCCGAGGTTTTTCCGCATCTCTTCAAGGCGTTCGGGCCCAACAACAACGGCTCGCGTTCGCGCGAGGGACTGGGTCTCGGCTTGCATATCGTCCATGAAATCGCGCGGATGCACGGCGGTACGGTCGACGTGAAATCGGACGAAAGCGGCGGCACGGTGTTCACGATCGAGTTGCCGCGAATGGTCACGCTGCAACGCGGGTCGTTTTCGGGGAGGTGATCGGGACGAACTGCGCGCGACGAACTGCGCGCGACGAACCGCGCAGTGCTTTTGCCGCGACGGCATGCGCTATGAACACCGCTGCCGACGCACGCCGCGACGCGCTGTGCTACGCTTGACGCACCCCATCCATGCCGCGCGAGCCCGAAGCCATCATGCGTTCCTGGCGCATTTCCCCGCCTCACCGAAACGAACAGATCAGCACCGCGCGCGCGGCCGATCTGGTCATGTCGATTTCGCACGGCGACGCCGACGCGCTCGCCGCCAGCATGCTGAGAACGGTCGGCGACATGATGCCGGTTTCGCAGTGCACCGTATTCGCGTATGAATTCGACGCACGGCCGCGCACCATTTCCGCCGCCGACCATCGCGGCGGGCGTTTTCTCCGCGACGTCGCGAATCGCTATGCCGCGCATTTTTATGCACTCGACGGCAACCGCGCGATTGTCGATAACCCGCACTCCCGCGACGCGCTCGTCTTGCATCAGCAGCAAAGCGACGAGATCGGGAACGAAGCGTATCGTGCGGCGTGTTACGCGCAGCCCAATGTGTCGGATCGCCTGTCGTTGCTCGTGCAACCGATGGAAAGCGTGTGGCTGTCGATCAACCTGTATCGCGATCGCGCTTACGGCGTCTTCGAGACGAGCGAGTTGCAGCGGGTCGAAAGCCTCGCGCAGCTCTTCGCGCAGGCGGCAAAAACGCATTACGCGCTGCATACGCAGCATGAAGAGAGTCCGGCGGCAACCATGCTCGCACGCGTCAGACGAATCTGCCCGGCGCTCACCCCGCGCGAACTCGACGTGCTGCGCGGCACGCTCGAAGGCGCAAGCGCCGTTGAGATCGCGGAACGAATGGGCGTGAAGCCCGCGAGCGTCGTCACCTATCAGAAGCGCGCTTACGCGCGGCTCGGCATTTCGGGGCAGCGGCAACTGTTTGCGCTATGCGTGACGCCGCAGCGCGGCTGATTTCCCGCTTGAACCACGCTTCAACCACGCCCCAACCGCGTTTCACCCGCGCTTCACCCGCGTATCCGCCTGCGTCTCACGATCCCAGCGCTTGAGCCACGGCAGCAAAAAATCCGCGAAGCCCGCTGCGGGCGGCGACAACGCGCGTTCGGTCGAGCGGTACAAACAGACCTCGCGGATCGTCTCCGGTTCGACAATCCGCTTCATCACCAGACCGAAGGTGCGTGCGAGCGGCGCCACGTAAGCCGGCGCGAGCGTCACCGCGAGGCCGCGCGATGCGATACCGAAAGCGGTGGTCACGTTGTCCACCACGTCCGCGGGAACGATGCGCGCCTCGACGGGGAGATCGGCGAGCATCTGGTCGACCGCCCGTTCGTGATCGCGGCCGGTCGCGACGATAGGGACGTCGCGCAACTGCTGCCATTGCACACGTCTGCGCGCGGAGAGCGGATGCGACGGCGAGCACCACATCACCCACGGACTTGCGAACGCCGCGTCCCGGCGCACACGCGCACCGCTTGGCCTGTCCGGCCCGATTGCCAGATCGACGTCCGCGCTTTCCACGCGCTCGACCAGTTGCTCCACCACGGTATCGCAAATGCGCACGACGACCTTCGGTTTGTCGCGCGCGTAATCGGCAATCGCCGCGGGCAACGCGGTGGACGCCAGCACGAGCGGCGCGCCGATCCGCACGATGCCGGCCGCGCGGTTGCGAATATCGTCGGCGGATTGGGCGGCGGCGCGCACGTGGCGCAGCACCGATTCCGCCGATGCGAGGAAATCCTGACCCGCGCTCGAGAGATTCACGCGCCGCGTGGTCCTGTCGAAAAGACGAAAGCCGAGTTCCGCTTCGAGTTCCGCGAGCAATTGGCTCACCGCGGACGAAGTCAGCCCCAGCCGTTCGGCCGCCGCGCCGATGCTGTGAAGATCGACAATGGCGAGAAACGCCTCGTATTGACGGATGGTGACGCGAGTAAGTGCCATGCTGCGATTCTAAAGAAAAACTTACGAATCGTGCAAAATCGGTTGATTGTAGATTGCCGCGCGTTCATCGACACTTGTCCCAATCGACGGAAGCACACAAAGGCGCTTAGACTTTCCGCCTCGCCTCTGTGGACGTATGCGTGCGCCACGCCAGGCTCCCTTCAAGGAAATGCCATGTTCGACCATATTCCCGCCTATCCCGGCGACCCGATTCTCAGCCTGAACGAAGATTTCCAGCTCGATCCGCGCCCGAACAAAGTCAATCTGAGCATCGGCATTTATTTCGACGACGCCGGCAAGCTGCCCGTCATGGATGCCGTGCGCCGCGCCGAAACCGCGTTGCTCGACGCAATCGGCCCGCGTTCCTATCTGCCGATGGCAGGCTTGCCGCTCTACCGGGAAGCCGCGCAGACGCTGGTTTTCGGCGCGAGCAGCGAAGCGCGCGCGGCGGGCCGCATCGCGACACTGCAAACCATTGGCGGCTCCGGCGCGCTGAAGGTCGGCGCCGATTTCCTGCGGCGCTATTTTCCCGCTTCACAAATCTGGATCAGCGACCCGAGTTGGGAAAATCATCGCGTCGTGTTCGAGGGCGCGGGCCAAACCGTCAACACCTATCCGTATTACGACGAAGCGACAGGCGGCCTGCGTTTCGCCGATATGATCGAGACGATCGGCCAATTGCCCGAGCGCAGCATCGTGCTGCTGCATGCGTGCTGCCACAATCCGACGGGCGTCGATCTGAGCAACGAGCAATGGGCTGAGCTCGTGCCGGTATTGCAGCGTCGCAAGCTGATTGCGTTCGTCGATATGGCTTATCAGGGCTTCGGCGCGGGCCTCGAAGAAGACGCCGCTTGCGTGCGTATGCTCGCGGAAGCCGACATACCGCTGATCGCAGCCAATTCGTTTTCGAAGAATTTCTCGCTGTACGGCGAGCGTTGCGGCGCATTGAGCGTGGTCTGCAAGAGCGCCGATGAAGCGGGCCGCGTGCTCGGCCAGTTGATGTCCACGGTGCGCGCGAACTACAGCAATCCGCCGACGCATGGCGCGCGTCTCGTCGCGAACGTACTGTCCGATGCGTCGTTGCGCGCTTCGTGGGAAGCGGAACTCGCCACCATGCGCGAGCGCATTCTCGCGATGCGCGGCACGATTCACGCGGGACTCGCCGGCCGTGTCGATGAAGTGATGCGCGCGCGTTACGTCGCGCAGCGCGGCATGTTTACCTATACGGGCCTGAGCGAGCGCCAGGTCGAGCGCCTGCGCAGCGAACACGCGGTGTATGTGCTGCGCTCGGGCCGCATGTGCGTGGCGGGTTTGAATGCGCGCAACGCGGAGTACGTGGCGTCGTCGATTGCCGCGGTGGTCGCGGGCGCATAGCGACCGCGGCAGCGCAGCCAACGCGAACGAGCACGCAACGCGCACAGCCAACAGATAACCCTGGAGACGTCGATGACGACACTTGATATGCCACCGGCAAGCGCGCCGCAAAAAGCCGGCATGCATGCGGACGAATGGCAGGCACGCGTTGAACTGGCCGCGTGCTACCGCATCTTCGACATGCTCGGCTGGACCGAGATGATCTACAACCACATCACGTTGCGTGTGCCGGAAAGCGTGAGCGGCGGCGAGCGCCAGTTCCTCATCAATCCGTTCGGCTTGCACTACAGCGAAGTCACGGCGAGCAACCTGGTGAAGATCGACGCGCAAGGGCGCGTGCTCGACGGCTCGCGTTATCCGGTGAATCCCGCTGGTTTCGTCGTGCATGCGGCGATTCACGAAGGCGTGCCCGGCGCGCATTGCGTGATGCACACGCATACCACGGCGGGCGTCGCCGTCGCGTGTCTCGAAGACGGTTTGCAGCAGACCAACTTCTACACCGCGCAATTGCACGAGCGCATCGCGTATCACGACTTCGAGGGCATCACCGTGCATGCGGAGGAAGGGCCGCGGCTCGTCGAACATATCGGCGACAGGCAGGCTGTGATTCTGCGCAATCACGGGTTGCTTGCATGGGGCCGCACGTTGCCGCAAACTTTCGCGGTTCTATGGACGCTCAACCGCGCCTGCGAGATTCAGATGGCGACGTTTTCGATGGGCAAGGCGCGGCCGGTTCCCGAAGACGTCGCGATGCGCTGCTCGCGCGACGCGTTGCAATTCGATCCCCGTCACGGCGCGGGACAGGACGTGTTCGATGCGCTCGTGCGGCGCGTCGAGCGCATCGATGCGAGTTACAAGGAATGAAGCGATGAAAGTAGCGATTTACGGCGCGGGCGCCATCGGCGGATGGATCGGCGTGAAGCTCGCGCAGGCGGGTCACGAGGTCGGCGTGGTGGCGCGTGGCGCGACGCGGGCCGCGTTGCGCGAGCAGGGCTTGCGGATGATCGAAGGCGGCAGCACGCAAACAGTCAACGTGCAAGCCGCGGAAGATCCTGTCGCGCTCGGCGTACAGGATCTCGTCGTGGTCGCGGTCAAAGGGCCGGCAATGGCCTCGGTGGCCGCGCACATCGCGCCGCTGCTCGGCGCGCAAACCGTCGTGCTGACCGCAATGAACGGTGTGCCGTGGTGGTTCTGCGACGGTCTGCATGGCGACTTCGTGGGCAAGCGGCTCAAGTCAATCGATCCCGACGGCGCAATCGCCGCCGCGATTCCAAGCGCGCAAACAGTGGGCTGCGTGGTGCACGCGAGTTGCCTCGTCGAGGCGCCGGGCGTGATCCGGCATCATCAAGGCAATGGGCTGATTATCGGCGAGGCTCTCGGGCGTCCGAGCGAACGCGTGAAGGCACTCGCCGAGACGCTGGCCGCGGCGGGTTTCAATGCGTCGGTGTCGGAGCAGATTCAGCGCGACGTCTGGTACAAGCTGTGGGGCAACATGACGATGAACCCGATCAGCGCGATCACGGGCGCCACCACCGACCGCATTCTCGGCGATGAACTGGCGCGCAACTTCGTCACGAGCATCATGCTCGAGGCGAAGGAAATCGGCGCGCGTTTCGGCATCCCGATCGATCAGGCGCCCGAGGACCGGCACGCGGTCACGCTGAAACTCGGCGCGATGAAAACGTCGATGCTGCAAGACGTGCAGGCGCGCAAGGCGGTCGAACTGGACGCACTCGTGAGCGCGGTCCGCGAACTCGGGCAATTGACCGGCGTGAAGACGCCTTATACGGATGCGCTGCTCGGTCTCGCGCGCTTGCATGCCAGCACGCTGGGTCTGTATTGAACGCAGCGCAGTGCCACGTTGAAGCAGAAAGCCGCCGCGTGTTTTTCTCGCGGCGGCTTTTTTTATGCCTGTTTTATAGGGCTATTCCAACTAAACAGCCGTCGCCGTGACGGCTTCTGACCTTGGCAAACGCGCCGCTTCGATCAAGGACAAAGCCCGTTGCGCGTCGTCGAGTCCGGTGATGCACAGCAGCGCAAGGCGAGCGAGATACAGCGGAGCATCGGCTTCGCCTTCGGCGGTGAGCGTATGACAAAGCGCCGTATAGACGCGGTCGAGATCGCTATCGGTCATGACTGGCTCTCCTTGTTTTCGATGTTCAGTGCGGCCATCAGCGCGCGCTGCGTGGTGGCCGCGCTGCCTTCGCGCCAGCGCGCGAGCACATGGCCGTCGGGGCGGATCAGGTAGACGGTGCCCTTTGCCGCATCGAGCATTTGATGCAGACGGCCGGTGTGATCGATTGCGGTTATGCCGTTAGCGTTGGCCTCGTCGCTTGCATGAACCACGGTGATTACGTTGAACGGAATCGCGCGGCTCGCCAGGTCCTCTTGCATGTCCCGCCACGCGCTCTCTTGCGATGCATCGGCGGAAAAGCGCAGCGCGGTGAAGCAGGGCGCAAGCAGATCGGTGAGGTGCATGTCGAGCAGCTTGCCATCGCGAATGGACTTGAGGCGGCACTCCGGCAGCACACTGCCTGGCGCCGCGCCATTGGTGAACGGGTTCTCCGTTGCTTCAGCCGCCGCGCGATTGAGCGGCGATTGCACATAAGCAATCGGATGCGTCTGCCGCGGATTGATCAGCGGACGCACGGCGGCATGACGTTCGGCGAGGCCCAACACGGCGCTTCTCATCAGCTCGAACGCGAAGGTCGGCGGCGCCATGAATTCGGTGCTCTTCATGCCGTAGCTTAAATTTTCGCGCGCGGCGAACACGCGCTCGTCGCTATAGCTGTCGAGCAGGTCGGGCGACGCGATGCCGTTCACCACGCAGCCGAGTTTCCAGCCGAGATTGTCGGCGTCGTCGATACCCGAGTTCGCGCCGCGCACGCCGAAGATCGGCACCAGATGCGCCGCGTCGCCCGCGAACAGCACCGAGCCGTGGCGATAACGTTCGAGCGTCAGCGCGTTGGCCTTATAGACGGTGATCCAGATCGGCGACCATTCGCCTGTTTCGCCCATCGCGTCCAGCACGCTTTGCACGCGCGGCATCACGTTGCCGGGTTCGACGGCGGCCTGCGGGTCTTCGTCGTCGCGTAGCTGGTAGTCGATGCGCCACACGTTGTCCGGCTGCTTGTGCACGAGAACGGTCGAGCCGGGATTGGACGGCGGATCGAAATAGGCGAGCCGCTCGGTCGCGCGATCGCTGTGCAGTTCGATATCGACGATCACGTAGCGGCCTTCGTACGTCGTGCCGGTCAGTTTGAGTCCGAGCGCCTCGCGTATCGTGCTGCGTCCGCCATCGCACGCGACGACCCAGTCGGCTTCCATTTGCCACGCCGTGTCGCCGGTCTGCAGATCGAGCGTGGCGCCGCGCGAGGCGTCCGACGCAGCGCGTTGCCCGATTGCGGTCACACGCGTTTGCCAGCGAATCTCGATCAGGTCCGCGTGCCGCTTCAGTTCGTCGAGCAGGAACTGTTCGATCTGATACTGCGCGATGTTGATCATCGGCGGCAGCGATTGCTCGTCGTCCTGATGCATCGAAAAGCGGAACACCTCGGCATCGCGATAGAAGCTGCGGCCGCCCGTCCACGGCAGACCTTTTTGCAAGAAGCCTTCAACGGCGCCCAGGCGCTTGAGTATTTCGAGGCTGCGCCGCGAGATGCAAATGGCGCGGCTGCCGGTGCATACGCTGTCGTCGGCTTCGATCAGAACGGAGCGCACGCCCTGGCGGGCGAGCGCCAGCGCGAGCGTCATGCCGACCGGCCCGCCGCCGACAATCGCAACGGACCGTCGCACGGGATCGCGTCCGTCGACGAGTGGAGGCACGGCGCCCCCGTAACGGCGCGGCGAAAATGGATAGGGTTTGAAGCTGCGGCTCATGCGGGTCTCCTCGATGTTCGCTGCATTCGCGGCCGCCGCCCGTGTTCGGTTCTTTTAGAAGCGGCGCGAAATGAAAAGCGATGAGCGAAGTATGAAGGAGAGCTTGTGCGCGCCTGTCCTCATTTTGGGTACAGGCGCGGGGTGCTTTTATGCGGGGGTTGGATCGACCACGATCAATCCGCCCCACCGGCGACATGCGAATGCCGGCCCGCCTGCAACGCCCACGCGGCGACCTGGCATTCTTCGATCATCGCGCGGAAGGTGGGCGCCGAGTGCGCCGCGGCAGTCGAGCCCATGCCGATGTCGTGCCCGTTTTCCGCGCTGCCGCCCACGCCGACCACGAGCGTCGCGCGCGGCCGCCATTCGCGCGTGCGCCGCAGCATGTTGCGCAGATACGGCGGCGAATCGGGCGCGTCGAGCGTGACGATGCAGATGATCGGCGCATTTTTATAGCTCGGTTCGTCGGCGCGCGCGCTGCGATAGCCCGAGTGCGTCGCCATGATCGGCGCGAAGCCGACGCGCCCGAGCAGTTGCACGGCGATGGCGGTCGTGACCTCGTCGAACGCGCCGCGTCCCGGCACGCATAGCACGGCGGTCTTTTCGTCGTCGTGATGTTCGGACGAATGCTCGCGGGTCTGCTCGTGCCGCTCCGACAGATCCGCCGATGACGCCGCGTGCAGCGCGGCCGCGTCGCCCGGCTCGGGACGCGCGAGGCGGTCCGGCAAGCCGTCCGCGATCTCGAGGTTTTCCACGATGTCCACCAGCGCTTCGTTGACGCTCGCCAACTGGTCGGGCATCAACACGCCGCGCATCGCGTCGTTGCGCGCGAGCTTGAGCCCTTCGAGCGCGACCTTGTCGTAGTAGTCGATCAGCGACATTTCGCGCAACAGACGCTCCGCCTGCACGATCGCCTCGTGCGGATCGTCGGCGAGCAGCCGCTGATAGAAGTTCTGCGCGGGCGTGAGCGCCGGCTGATCGCCGAGCAGCACCGTGAGAAAGTTCAGACGGTCGGCGTAACGCCCGAGCGTGACCACGCACAGCGTGAGCGGCGTGGACAGCACGAGGCCGATCGGCCCCCATAGCCAGCTCCAGAAAATCGCCGCGACCACGACCGCGAGCGGCGAGAGCCCCGAACGGTGCCCATACAGCAGCGGCTCCGCGATCTGCCCGGCGACCACATCCACGACGATGAACAGTATCAGCGTGTACACCGCCATCGTCCATTGCGGCTGAATCGCGGCGGCGAGAAACACCGCGAGAATCGCCGCGATCCAGATGCCGATATACGGCACGAAGCGCAGCAGCGCCGCGATCACGCCGAATAGCAGCGCGCCCGGCACGCCGATAATCGCGAGACCGATTGCAATCACGCCGCCCGCGCTCAGGTTCACGCCGAGTTGCGCGACGAAGTAGCGGCTCAGGCGCACGGCGGCGTCGTTGATCGCGGTCGTCGTGCGATGCAGGTCGCGCGAGCCGAACAGACTGATCAAACGGTCACGCAAATCCTCGCGTTGCAGCAGAATAAAAATCGTCACCACCAGCACGATGAAGGTCGTTTCGATTGGCGCGATGGCCGGCGACAACGCGCGCTGCGCGAGCTGCATCGGCGTAGGCGACGGCTCGTGTACTTCGACCGGTGTAGGCACCGCGGGCGCATTGCGCGCCGCGCGGCCGGTGGGACGCGGCGGCGGCGGCTTCGAGGGCGCGACGCGTTGCAGCGTGGCCGCGGCGCGGCTCATCAGCGAATCGGCGCGGCCGATCGTTTTCTCCTGCACGGTTTCGATCTTCTGCTCGATCGCCACCTGATACTGCGGCAAGTCGCCGGCCAATTGCACGAGCTGCGCGCCGATCAGCGCGCCGATAGCGAGCAGCGCGGCGAGCGCGAACAGCACCGCAATGAAGATGGACGGCAACTGTCCCATGCGCAAACGCCGCAGCATCTGCACGAGCGGCGCGAGCAGAAAGCTGAGCAGCACGGAGAGCGTGATCGGGATCAGCACCGCGCGGCCGAAGTAAAGCGCGCACACCACCACGACGCCCGTGATCACCGAGGCAAGGCCGTGCAGGCCTGGTGCGCCAGGCGGATAAACGCGATTGGGCCGCCCAGGCGGCGGCAACGATATTTTCATGAGCACACTGTCCGATTGTGTGGCGCGGTCGCTTCTGGTCCGGCGCGATGGACGCGGCGGCGGCATAGGCCGTGTGCGGCCCATGCGGGAGAGCAAACCTTATGCCCGGATTGTAGGCGCTTTGCGTCGCGCGACGCTATATCGCGCGCTCAGCCGATGTGCACGCGCAGCAAGCCGAACAGTTGCGTGCTCACATAAAGCAGCAAACCGATAAAGCCGCCGACCACCGTTCCGTTGATGCGGATGTATTGCAGATCCCGGCCGATGTTCAACTCGATTTGCCGCGACATCTCCGGCGCGTTCCAGTTTTTCACGGTATCGCTGATATGCCGTGTGAGGAATCGCGCGAACTCGGGCGCCATCGCGCGCGCGGCTTCTTCGAGGTGATCGTTCAGCGACTGGCGCAACGCCGGATCGTTCGCGAGTTCGCGGCCCACCCATTGACCGGACGCGACGACTCGCGCATGCAGCGCCGAGTCGCTGCTATGCAGATCGCGCTTGAGCCACGCGCGCAATTCGCCCCACATGTCCTTCACATACGAAGCGAGCGCTTCGCCTTCCACGAGATAGCGCTTCAGTTCCTCGCCTTTTTGCAGGAACGCGGGGTCGCTCTTGAGCTTGACGATCAGCTTGTGCGCGGCGCCGTCGAACTTCTGCCGCAGTTCGTGCGTCGGGTTCTCGCTGATCTGTTCGAGCATGCGGTTCACCGCGTTGGCCAGCGCCTCGGCGCCTTTTTCGCCGAGCCATGCAGACGGCAGGATCTTCTCCATCTTCGGATATTCGCTCTTCACCCAATCGACGATACGTTCCGCGATAAACTCGCGCGCCTGCGGTTCGCGCAGCAGCGCGACGACCTGTTCGATGCCGGCGTCGAGCAGTTCCTGGTGACGGCCGTCCTTCGTGAGCGTATCGAGAATCGAGCCCATCGACTGCGAGAGGTCGACCTTCGCGAGCACGTCGCGCAGCGCGTCCTTGATGAAGACCTGGATGCGCACGTCGTCGGTGAGATCGAGCATGCCGCTCGTCAGCTTCACCACGTAATCGCCGAGGCGCGCGCTGTTGGCGGGCTCGGCGAGCCAGCGCGCGATGCTCTGCGCCGGGTCGTGCTTCCTGATCAGACCGACGAGCGACGGCACGTCGAGAAATTTGTCCTGCACGAAGACGGCGAGGTTGTCGGCGATCTTGTGCTTGTTGCGCGGAATGATCGCCGTATGCGCCGACACGAGCGGAATCGGCACGCGCCGGAACAGCGCGGCGACCGCGAACCAGTCCGCGAGTGCGCCGACCATCGCGGCCTCGGCCACCGCCTTGATACCGTCGATCCACAAGCCGCGCGGCATCAACGCGGTCGCGACGAAGACGCAGGCCGCGGCCGCGAGCAGCAGCAACGGCGTGCGTTTGGCTTTCTTCAGTTCGAGTGCTTTGTTCATCGGCGAGAGAGCCCGGGTCTGGAAACGCGAGTTTAGCGCCGTGAGGGGCGGGGCGGGGCCATGCGAGGCGATGTGAGGTGACGAAGCCCAAGCGATATGGGAAGCACATACGGCTCTTTCGACGCGTCGGCGCGGTAACATGCACGGTTGAACCGCCGCGGCGATGCGCCGAGTCGAATCGCGCGCGCCATGCGGCAACGCAATCGAATGCAAATGGAGGCACAGTGATCAGGTTTCTGCACACCGCGGACTGGCAGATCGGCACGCAGTTCGGCCAGTTCGAGCCGGACGAGGCCGCGCATCTCGCGCAGGCGCGCTTCGACACGGTGCGCCGCATCGCGGACGAAGCCACCGCGCGCAAGGTCGATGCCGTGCTCGTGGCCGGCGACGTATTCGATCTGCAAACCGTGTCCGACACGGTGATCCGGCGTCTGTTCGCCGCGCTGCAGGCGTTCGCCGGTCCGTGGATCATGCTGCCAGGCAATCACGACGCGGCGCTCGTCGAAAGTGTATGGACGCGCGCGCAGCGCCTGAACTGCGTGCCGCCGAACGTGCGCATCGTGCTCGAGCCTGGCGTCGTGTTGCTCGACGCATGCCGCTGCGCGCTCCTGTGCGCGCCGCTCACCCAACGCATAACTTACGACGACACCACCGGCTTCTTCGATAGCGCCGAAACGCCGCCGGGTTATCACCGCGTCGGCCTCGCGCACGGCAGCGTGAGCGGCATCCTGCAGGAAGGCATCGACTCGTCCAATCCCATTTCGCCGACGCGCGCCGCGAGCGCGCGCCTCGACTATCTGGCGCTCGGCGACTGGCATGGCCACCTTCGCGTCGACGATCGCACGTGGTACGCGGGCACGCACGAGCAGGACCGTTTTCGCGCGAACGATCCGGGCTTCGTGCTCGATGTGAGCTTGAGCGAGCCGGGCGCGCGAGCCGTGGTGGAGGCCGTGCGGGTCGGTCAGTATCAGTGGCATCGGTGGGATGAAACGATCTCCGTGCCGACCGACGTCGACGCATTGAAGGCGCGCCTCGCCACGCTGAGCGGCAGCGACGTGCTGCGCGTCACGGTGAGCGGCACGGCCGCGCTCGCCGATGCAGAAGCGCTCCACGTCGCCGTCGAGGAAACCCGCGCGCGCGTGCGCGCATTGCGCGTCGACATGAGCGCGTTGCAAGTGCTGCCCACCACCGAAGATCTCGCCGAACTCGGCGCGCAGAGCGGTTATCTGGCGAAAGTGGTCGCGCGTCTGCGCGGCCTGCAGGAAGACCCGCAATCCGATCCGCAACAGGTCCGGCGCGCGGCCGAGGCGTTATTGCTGCTGGCGCGTTTTCAACGTGAACTGCCGCGTGAGGCGAGGTCCGCATGAAGCTACAAAGCATCGCGATACAGGAATTCAAGCAGTTCACCGGACGGCTTTTTATCGACGACCTTCAGCCCGGACTCAATCTTTTTGTGGGACCGAACGAAGCGGGTAAGAGCACGATTGCCGAGGCCGTGCGCGCGGTGTTCCTCGAACGTTACAAGGCTTCGCACCTGAAGGATCTGTTGCCGTGGGGCAAGGCGAGCGGGCAGCCTTCCGTCGAAGTGAGCTTCGATCTGGACGGCGTTGCATGCCGCCTGTCGAAGCAGTTCGTCACGCGTCAGCGCTGCGAACTGAAGATCGGCCAAAGCGTGTACGGCGAGGACGAAGCGGAAGACAAGCTCGCGGCCTTGCTCGGCTTTTCGCGCGCCGCGCGCGGTCCGCTGAAGGCCGAGAACGCGGGCGTGCCCGGCTTGCTGTGGGTGCAGCAGGGCGGCACGCAGGAAATGCGCGATTCGACGGGACACGCGGCGCAGTATCTGCGCGATGCGTTGTCGCAATTGTCGGGCAGCCGCGAATCGGCGGGAGAGGACGCGTTGATCGCCGTCGTGCAGCGCGAGCTTCGGCAACTGCTGACCGCGCGCACGCAGAAGTCCACCGGTCCGCTCGCGGAAGCCGAAGCGGCGCTGAGCACATTGAGCGCCGAACGCGACGATCTTGTCCGGCAGCGCGAGCAGTTCGACGAAAACATCGCGCGTCTCGCCGCGCAGCAGGAAGCATTCGACGACGCGGAACGCAAGCGGCCCTGGGAGCTTCACGAGCAGAAGGCGCTGCTCGCGCAACAGCGCGCCGATGCCGCCGTGCAACTCGAGCGCGGCGTGCAGGATCTCGTGCAGGCGCTGAAGGTCGGCGAGGCGCAACTCGCGCTGTCGCTGCAGCAGGAACAGGCCGCGGTGGAACTGGAGACGGCCGTCGCGCGCGATCGTCAGCAACTCGACGCGGCGCGCGCCAATGTGTCCGCCGTCGAGACCGAACATGGGCAGGCGTCGAGCCGCGTCGTACAACTGGAGCAAGCCTCGGCCGATGCCAACCGCGCGCTCGAACTGGCCAACGCAGCGGTGAGCGCCGCGGATTTGCGCAGCCAGATCGGTCTTTATCGCGCCGAACTCGAACGGCTCGAAGCGGCGATCGGCGCGGCGAGCGAAGCGCACGAAGCGCTTGTCGAAGCGACACGCGCCGCGGCCGCGCTCGAAATCGACGAGACGAAACTGAAGCGCCTGGCTTCGCTCGATGCGTCGTTGACCGTGCTGCGCGCGCGCACCGAAGCGGCGATGACGCGTATCGAATACCGGTTGAACGGATCGATTACGGTCGGCGATGCGCGGATCGGCGGCGAGGGCGTGCTGCGTCTCGAAGAAGAAAAGCGCATTGGTCTCGGCGAACTCGGCGAACTGCGCGTGATTCCCGGCGTCTCCGATTTGCCCGCGCGACTGTCCGAACTCGCGGCGCTCGAAGCGCAGCATGCGCAGTCGTTGCAGGCGCTCGGCGTGGCGTCGCTCGCGCAAGCCGAACAGAGGCATGAGCAGTGGAAGGCGCTCGTCGCGCAGCAGACGAGTCACGCGAAGGTGCTCGACGCGCATGCGCCGCACGGCATCGACGCGTTGCGCGCGGCGTCGGCTTCGGCGAGTGCGCGCTTGCAGGCCGCGAACGAACGGCTCGCGGGCTTGCCCGATGTCTCGTCGGCGTTGCCGCTCGACGAAGCGCGGCGCAACGCCGACCTTGCGCGCGCCGCGTTGGAAAGCGCCCGCAAGCTGTTGAACGATGCCGCGGAAAAGCGTTCGACCGGCATTGCCACGGCCGAATCGCTCGCGCTTCAATTGCAGCGCAAGGAAGCGCAGTTGAGCGACGCGGCGTTTTGCAGCAACCGCGCGCAATGGCAGGCGAAGATTGTCGAACAGCGCGTGCAGGTCGAGGCGCTGACGAAGCAGCGCGAAGGACGCGAGCGCGAACTCGAGGCCGCGCGTCTGGACGATCCCGCCGCCGAGGCGCAGCGTTATCGCGCGTCTGCGCAGCTCGCGCGTCAGGAGCAGCATGAGCGGCAGGTGCGCATTGCGCATCTGCGCAGCCAGTTGGAGACCGTCGGTGCATCGGGACTCGGCGAGCGGCTCGCCGCGCTCGAGGCAAAGATCGAGCAGGCCACGCGCCGCAAGGACGAATTGAGCTTGCGCGCCGGTGCGTTGAGTCTGCTCGATGAAGTGCTCGTCGCCGAACGCGATGCGGCGGTCGCGCAACTGCGCGCGCCGTTGACCGAGCGCCTCGGCCATTATCTGAAGCGGATTTTCCCGCAATCGACGATTGCGCTCGGCGACGACCTGAGTCCCGCGACGCTCGACCGCTACGGCCGCGCCGATACGCTCGACGCGTTGAGCTTCGGCACGCGCGAACAGCTCGGCATTCTCACGCGGCTCGCGTACGCGGATCTATTGAAGGCGTCGGGCCGGCCGACGCTGCTCATGCTCGACGATGCCGCCGTGCATACCGACGCCGCTCGCCGCGACGCGATCAAGCGGGCGTTGATCGACGCGGCGTCGCGGCATCAGATACTCGTGTTCACCTGTCACCCCGAGTTGTGGGACGACCTGGGCGTGAGGCAGCGGGCCATCGACGATATCAAGGCGGCGGCGTGACCTTTGCTCTTTCTACTCTACAGGCCGCGCTCATTGATACCAGCGCGGCGTATAGACCCATTGCGCGCCTTTGCTAAAGCGGCGCGTCGTTGACGAGCCGACGATCACCATCGTGCGCATGTCGACATCGGCGGAATGCAGTTCGGCTAGCGTGACCGTGCGCAGCGTGCCGCCCGGTCTGCCGATGTCGCGTCCGAGCACGACCGGCGTATCGGCCGCGCGGTATTCACGCACGATGTCGAGCGCCTTGTCGAGTTGCCACGGACGGGCGCGCGAAATCGGGTTGTAGAACGCCATCACGAGGTCCGCTTGCGCTGCATGCCGCAAGCGTTTTTCGATGATGCTCCACGGCTTCAGATTGTCCGACAGCGACAGCATGCAGAAGTCGTGGCCGAGCGGCGCACCCGCTTGCGCGGCGGTGGCGAGCGCGGCCGATACGCCCGGCACGATGCTGAGTTCGACGGCGGCCCACGCGTTGTTGTCCGACGCGTCGAGCGCTTCGAGCACGGCCGCGGCCATCGCGAACACGCCGGGGTCGCCGGACGACACCATCACCACCGAGCGTCCCTCGCTCGCGAGTTCGAATGCATGGCGCGCGCGCTGCATTTCCTCGCGGTTGTCGGTCGCGTGCACACGCTGATCGGCGCGCAGCGGGCCGGCCATTTTCACGTAGGTCTCGTAGCCGAGGATGTCGGTGGCTTCGTCGAGCGCGTTGCGCGCGGCGGGCACCATGAGATCGGCGCTGCCGGGGCCAAGGCCGATCACCGTGAGGCGGCCGCGCGCGCGGCCTATCGTGCGGGGATCGATCGCCAACGGCGATAGGGCGAGTGCGACGCCTTGGGCGTGGTCGTCGTTGAGCGTTTCGTAAGGGATGCGCAATGCGGCGTTTAAGAGCGTGTGCAGCACGCTCGCCGATGAGCGGTCGTCTGCGGAACGAGGTTCGACAAAACGCAGCGGCACGTTCAGGCTTGCGGCGGCTTCGGCCAACGCCGCGTGCGCCATATCTTCCGACGACGCCACCAACGCCGCGAGCGAAAGCGGAGCAAGCCCGTGCGCCTCAAGTGAAGCGCGCACGCGAGCGACAATCTCCGACGCTTCTCCCAACGCCACCGCCGCAACCACGCTGCGTGGATGAATCACAAGCTCATCCTCGCGCCCATTCCACGCGTGCGGCGTCACGCGAATCGCGAGCCGCGCGGATGCGGAACGCGGCAGTTGCGCGTCGTCGAGCCACGGCGCGTCGCCTTCGACGCGCGTGCTTTCGCCCGCCAGCAGATCCGACACGAAGCGCTTGCCTTGGCCTATATCGGCGAGCGCGTAGCCTTCGGGCGGATTCAGCACGCAGGTGCCGAACCTCAGTTCTCCGCTCGTCGTGATGGCGGGCGACACACCGAGCGCGGCCGCGATGTCGCGCGCCATCACGTTGACGCCGGCAAGGCCGCCGAGCAGCGGCACGACCGCGCTGCCGTCTTCGGCGACGGCCAGCACCGGCGGCTCCGCGCCCTTGTTCGACAAGAGCGGCGCGACGCAGCGAATCACGATGCCGGCCGCGCACAACGCGATGATCGGCGTGCCGCTCGCGTACAGCTCGCGCAGATGCGCGCCGAGTTCGCTATAAGCGACGTCGGCTTGCACGCGTCCTTGCAGCGCATGCACCTGCGAACCGGCCGTGAGCGCCTGAATGCGCCGCGCCGTGTCCAACGCGCCCACGCCCAGAATCACGATGGCGGGCGGCATCATCCTTGCCATTTTTCCCCCGGCACGACGAGCAGCGAGAAATACGGCGACGCCATCGGATCGACTTCGGCGAGCGGCACGATGCGCTGATTGCCCATCGTCGCGCGCTCGACGTACAGCGCGCGATGCGCGAGGCCGAGATCGCCGAGCACGCGCCGCACCTTGTCGAAGTTGCGGCCGAGTTTCATCACGACGGCGGCGTCGGCATCGGCGAGACGGCGGCGCAGTTCGTCTTCGGGCAGCACGCCCGACAGCACCGACAGGCTCTGGTTGCGATAGACGAGCGGCGCGCCGAGCACGGCCGCGCCGCCGAGCATCGAGCACACGCCCGGCACGACCTCGCTCTCGTAGCGCGCGGCGAGCCGGTCGTGCAGATACATATACGAGCCGTAGAAGAACGGATCGCCTTCGCAGATCACGGCGACGTCGCGCCCCGCGTCCAGATGTCCGCCGACGATCTGCGCGGCCGTGTCGTAGAAGTCCGCGATGATCGCTTCGTACGAAAGCGGCGGCTCGAGCGCCTCCGTTGTCACCGGATAGACGAGCGGCAGATGCTGCTGCGCGTCGTGCAAATGCGCCTTGATGATGCTGAACGCGTTGCCCTTCTTGCCCTTCGCGACGAAGTACGCGACCACCGGCGCGGCCTTCAGGAGACGCAGTGCTTTGAGCGTGATGAGTTCGGGATCGCCCGGACCCACGCCGAGTCCGAAGAGACGCCCTGCACGTTGCGGCGCGGCGGTCATTCGACCTCCGTCGCCAGCGCGTTGACCGCGGCGGCGGCCATCGCGCTGCCGCCGCGGCGGCCATGCACGACGACATACGGCACGCCGCGGCTGTCGCCCGCGAGCATGGCTTTCGATTCGGCCGCGCCGACGAAGCCGACCGGAAAGCCGAGAATCAGCGCGGGTTTCGGCGCGCCGGCATCGAGCATGTCGAGCAGATGAAACAGCGCGGTCGGCGCATTGCCGATCACGACGACGCTGCCCGCAAGACGCGGACGCCACAATTCGAGCGCGGCGGCCGAGCGCGTGTTGCCGAGTTCGCGCGCGAGGTCCGGCACCGCTTCGTGCGTGAGCGTGCAGATCACGTCGTTGTTCGCGGGCAGGCGCGCGCGCGTGATGCCTTGCGCGACCATGCCGGCGTCGCAGAGAATCGGCGCGCCTTGCGCGAGCGCGAGACGCCCCTCCGTGCCGGCATTCGGGGAGAACGCGAGATCGCCGATCACGTCGACCATCCCGCACGCGTGGATCACGCGCACCGCGAGCTTTTCGAGGTCGGCGGGGATGCGCGACAGATCGGCTTCGGCGCGGATCGTCGCGAAGGATTGGCGATAGATCTCCTGACCGTCGCGAATGTAATCAAGCATCGGTATCACTCATTTGAGTCGGGCATTCTGGTCGTGCGTCCTGGGCGTGCGTCTGTTCGGCTTGGGCGAGTTGCGCGAGGGTGTCGGCGGCTTGTGCGATCGTCAGTCGGCGCGCGACGCATTCGCCGAAACCCGGCTGTGCGTCGCGCCGGTAAACATCGTAGAGGCCGGGCGCCGCGGCAAGCAGCGTGAACGGCGCACAATGCGCGGCGGCGCAGGAGCGCGGGCAGCCGCTCAGGTGCACGTCGACGCCGGCGGGCAGGCGCGCGGCGAGTGCGAGCGCGTCGGCTTTGGTATCCGCGAGACTTTTTGCGCAGCCGGTGGAACCGGCGCACGCGATGAGGCGTGAAGCGGGGTCGTTGCGATCGCATGCAAAGCCCAGCGTTTTTAGCGCGGCAAGCACGGCGGGCACGGCATGTGTGGCGATGTCGGGCAGCAGAACGCTTTGCCACGGCGTGATGCGCAGCGTGCCGTTCGCGTGTTGCCGCGCCAGCGAAGCGAGGCCATGCAGCGCGGTTGCGTCGATGCGGCCGAGCAGCGGTTGACCGCCGACGTACCACGTTCCCGCGATACGCTGCGCGTGAGCGCCGACGCGCAGCGTGGCATCGGCGGGCGTGCTGCGTTGCCACTCGGCGAGCGCTGCGTCGCGCGTCAACGGGAAATCGACGTAGGTTTGCGCGTGTCGCAGGATTGCGTCGGCGGAATGTTCGGCGAGCAGGTGACGCATGCGGGTCGTGTCGGAGTCGGCGGCGAGATCGAGAAACGTATGCAGCAGCGCCCGCACCAGCGCCGGAACTTGCGACGGCAGCACGGCGGCGAGTGCGCCTGCATCAATCGTCGCCGAATTCGTCGCAGCAACCGGTGGACAACCGGCGAGGCCGAACACGAAGCGGATCTCGCCGGAACCACCCTGCGATGCCGCGAGCCACACGTCATGCGGATGATCGAGCCGCGCAAGACGCTCGCCGCCGTCGACGAGCAGTGCGAATTTCGGCGACAGCGCCGCGAAACGCGCGTCGCTTTGCAACAGCGCGAGCAGCGTCGCGCAAAGCGGCCTCGTGTCGAAGAGCGCGGAGGGGTCGCGCCCTGCGGCAGGGCTGATCATCACGTTGCGGATGTCGTCGGCGGCTGAAGCGGTGAGGGCGGCGGAAGAGTTCGCATCGGCCTCGGCGCGAGCATCAGCACGAGCCTCCGCCAAAGGCCCAAGCCCCGCATCGACCAGCGCCGCAATCAACGCCGCTTCCTCGCCGCCACGAACGCCGCGCAGTTGCAGATTCGCGCGGTTCGTCAACTCGATCACGCCCGCCGCGTGCCGCGTGCTCGCATCCGCGATTGCGTGCGCCTGAGCCGCGCTCAGTTCGCCGCCCGGCAGCTTGATCCGGCAGATGCCGCCGTCGCGCGCGGCGACGATCCGCGCGAGCCCCGGACACGCCGAGGGCCGCAGCGCGAAAGCCGCGTCAGGCAATACAGTGGCGGAGGGAGAAGCTCGATTCAAGACGGACACCGCGGTTAGCGTCGCGCGACGGCCCGAGCAAGCGATAAAGCGGCTTGGCTGCGGCATCGGTACACCCCGCCCGATGTTGGCTGGCACGAACAGTCTCGCCGGCAGGTCTCCTGGCTCGCAGGTCGTCGTCCGCCGCGGCCTTCCCGGTCGAACCAGTGGCGCTTAGCGCAGGCGGACTCGCTGCATACAGTTGCGGGGGCAGCCGCAGCGGCGATGGTTTCCCCGCTGTGTTCCCTCTTAGGCCCCGAAGGGCACCGGCGGCTGTATTATGCCTTTTTTCGGATAGCACAACGAGGCTGGACGCTTTGACCGGCGTGGCGCAGCGCATTGTTTTGAGAGACATCATGAGGAAGGATGCATGCCGGCGTGGCTGACGGTAGTGGGCATCGGCGACGACGGCTTCGCCGGTTTGGGACGGCCCGCGCGGCGTGCGTTGCTGGAGGCGTCGGCGATTTACGGCGGCGAGCGTCATCTGTCGATGCTGCCGGCGCGGCTCGCCGCGCGCCGCGCCGCGTGGCCGCGTCCGTTCGATCTCGCGCCGTTGCTCGCCGAGCGCGGCCGCTCCGTCTGCGTGCTGGCGAGCGGCGATCCGATGCTGTTCGGCGTCGGCGCGACGCTGGCCAGGCAGTTGCCCGCCGACGAGTTGCGCGTGCTGCCCGCACCTTCGTCGTTGTCGCTGGCCGCCGCGCGGCTTGGCTGGCCGTTGCAGGATGCGGCCGTCGTGTCGCTGGTCGGCCGGCCGCTGCCGATGCTGAACGCCCATCTGCATGACGGCGCGCGCGTGTTCGTGCTGAGCGCGGACGGCGGCACGCCTGCGGCGCTCGCCGCGCTGCTGAACGCGCGCGGCTTCGGCGCGACGCGCATGACCGTGCTCGAACATCTCGGCGGCGACGCGGAGCGGCGCATCGACGGCCGCGCGGATCAGTGGTCCGCGCGCGACGTTGCCGCGCTGAACCTGATCGCGCTCGAATGCCGCGCGACGGATGGCGCGCCGCGTCTGCCGCTCACTTGCGGCTTGCCCGACGACGCATTCCGCCACGACGGCCAGTTGACCAAACGCGATGTGCGCGCGATCACGCTCGCGCGCCTCGCGCCGACGCCCGGCGAATTGCTGTGGGACGTGGGCGCGGGCAGCGGCTCGATCGCCATCGAATGGATGCGCGCGCATCCGGCTTGCCGCGCGATTGCCATTGAAGCGCACGCGGAGCGGCAGCGCTTTATCGAACACAATCGCGATGCGTTGGGCGTGCCGGGGCTGCAACTCGTCGCGGGCCGCGCGCCTGAAGCACTCAACGGGCTGCCGACGCCGGATGCGGTGTTCATCGGCGGCGGCGTGACGGTGCCGGGTGTACTCGACGCGTGCTGGGCGAGTCTGCGCGACGGCGGCCGGCTGGTCGCCAACGCGGTGACGTTGCAAGGCGAGGCGGCGCTTGCCGCATGGCGCGAACAGCATGGCGGCACGCTGACGCGCATCGCGCTTGCCGATGCGCAACCGCTCGGCGGATTCGATACGTGGCGGCAGGCGTTGCCGATCACCTTGCTCGATGTGGTGAAGTCTTCAAGCGCCGAGCGCGCTGCAAGCCGCCCACAGCCCGAACGCTCCGCCTGACCGCGATGCGCGACGAAACCCCCGAACAACCCGCGCCGCTGCGCAGTGGCTACACGACCGGCAGTTGCGCCACCGCGACGTCGCTGGCGGCGGCGCGTCTGCTGCTCGCGGGCGTGGTCAGCGACATCGCCGAAATCGTGTTGCCGAAGGGCCAGCATGTGCCGATGCCGCTCGTGTTCTGCCGCCTGACCGACGACGGCGCCGAGGCCGGCACGATCAAGGACGCCGGCGACGATCCCGACGTCACGCACGGCGCCGTGGTGTTCGCGCGCGTGCGCCTCGTCGCGGAAGCGGGCGTGGTGTTTCGCGCCGGACCGGGCGTGGGCACCGTCACCCGCGCCGGACTGACGCTCGCGGTCGGCGAGCCGGCGATCAACCCCGTGCCGCGTCAGATGATGACCGCGCACCTCGCCGAACTCGCCGCCGAGCACGGCTATCGCGGCGGCTTCGAAGTGACGATCGGCGTCGAGGGCGGCGAAGCGCTCGCGCTCAAGACGATGAACCCGCGGCTCGGCATTCTCGGGGGCCTGTCGATTCTGGGCACGACCGGCATCGTGCGCCCGTTCTCGTGCTCGGCGTATATCGCGTCGATTCATCAAGGCATCGACGTCGCGCGCGCGAACGGCTATACGCATGTCGCCGCCTGCACCGGCAACGCCAGCGAAGACGCGATGCGCGCGCATTACGGCCTGCCCGACATCGCGTTGATCGAAATGGGCGATTTCGTCGGCGCGGTGCTCAAGCATATGAAGCGCGCGCCGGTCGAGCGCCTGAGCATTTGCGGCGGCTTCGGCAAGCTGAGCAAGCTCGCGGCGGGCCACCTCGATCTGCATAGCCGCAACTCGAGCATCGACCTCGAACGGCTCGCCGCATGGGCCGCCGAACACGGCGCCGACGACGCGTTGCAGGCCGCGATTCGCGCGGCCAACACGAGTCAGCAGGCCGTCGCGCTCGCGCATGCGCAACAGGTGCCGCTCGCCGACATCGTCTGTGAACATGCGCTTCGCGTGGCGCGCGAGATCGTGCCGCCGCAGGTGAGCGTCGAGACATTCGCGATCGACCGCCAGGGCAATCTGATCGGAGCGGCGCGATGACGCGGGTTCTTCTGCTCGGCGGCACGGGCGACGCGTTGCGCATCGCGCGGCAGCTTGCTGCGCACGACGTCTACAGTCTCGCCGGACTCGGCAAGGTGCCCGACGATCTGTGCTGCGCAGTGCGCGTGGGCGGCTTCGGCGGCAGTGAAGGGATGCAGCGCTATATCGAACAGGAAGCGATCGGCCTCGTGATCGACGCGACGCATCCGTACGCGGCGCAAATTAGCGCGAACGCGGCGCAGGCGGCCAGGTCCGCGCGCGTGCCGTGCTGGGCGCTGCGCCGGCCCGCATGGGAGCCGCAAGCCGGCGACGACTGGCGCATGGTCGATGACTGGGACGAACTCACGGCGGCGCTGGCGCCATTCGCGCGGCCGCTCTTCACGCTTGGACGCGAACCGCTCGCGCATCTTGACGAGATTCCCGCGCATCAGTTCTGGTTCGTGCGCTGTCTGGACTCGCACGCCGATACCGCACGCGCTCGCATACTCGCGGCGCGCGGACCGTTCACACTGGAAGGCGAACGCGCGCTGTTCGCGCTGCAACGCTTCGACGTGCTCGTCAGCAAGAATAGCGGCGGCAGCGCGACCGAAGCGAAGCTCGAAGTCGCACGCGAGCGCCGCTTGCCGGTCGTGATGCTGCGCCGGCCGTCATTGCCTGCGGTGGATCGCGAGTTTGACAGCGCAGCCAGTTTGCTCGAAGCGCTGCCTCGGTCGCACTGAATGGTCTGCATCAATCATGGAGCTTTGAATGACTGTGTTTTTTATCGGCGCGGGTCCTGGGGACCCCGAACTAATCACGGTGAAAGGGCAGCGCCTCGTGCGTCGTTGTCCGGTGATTCTGTATGCGGGTTCGCTGGTGCCGGCTGCGGTGCTGGAAGGACATTCGGCGGTCGAGGTCGTCAACACCGCCGAGCTCGATCTCGATCAGATCGTGGCCTTGCTGAAACGCGCACACGATAAAGGCCAGGACGTGGCGCGCGTGCATTCGGGCGATCCGTCGTTGTATGGCGCGATCGGCGAACAGATTCGCAGACTGCGCGAACTCGCGATTCCCTACGAGATCGTGCCGGGCGTGACGGCGACCGCTGCCAGCGCGGCCGCGCTCGGTTGCGAGCTGACGTTGCCCGGCGTTTCGCAGACGCTCATTCTCACGCGCTACGCGACGAAAACCGCGATGCCCGAAGGCGAGCAACTTGCCGATCTCGCGCGGCATCGTGCGACGATGGCGATTCACCTGGGCGTGCGGTACCTTGCGCGTATCGTCGACGAATTGCGGCCGCATTACGGCGGCGCGTGTCCGATCGCGGTGATCTATCGCGCGAGCTGGCCGGACGAAGAAAAGATCACCGGCACGCTCGACGATATTCTCGGCAAGGTGCAGTCGACGCAGATCGAGCGCACCGCGTTGATTCTGGTCGGCGACGTGCTGGCGGCGGAAGGGTTTGCCGACTCGACGCTGTACGCGAAGGGCTGACGCGTTGCGCATGGGCGGCGCGAAGCGGCGGCGTTGGCTTGCCGTCGCGCAGCTCGCATCGCAAAGCCTCAATCTTCCAGCGGCGCCAGCGCCTCCAGCGGCATCTTTTTCTCGGCGCCGATGTGGATCGCCGGCACCAGCGTCAGCAGCACGACCACAAAAATCGCAATCGCGAAGATCGACATGAACGTGAGGTGCAGCGATTGATGCAGCACCATGCGGATCGCGTCGCCGCCGCCGAAATTCGCCGCCTGATTTTGCAGCAGGCTTTTCAGTTGATCGGACCTGACGGCGGCGCTGCCTCCCGAATGACTCAGTCCGAAGTTGAGCACCGCGCCGAACAGCGTCGCGCCGAGCGTGCTGCCGAGATTACGCGAGAAGAGGTTCGACGCCGTGGCGCTGCCGCGCTCCTCCATCTTGACGATTTCCTGGATCAGGATGAGGCAACTGACGCTCGACGTGCCCATGCCGAACCCCATGATGAGCGAGCCGAACGCGGCGACGAGCGGCGAGCCGCCCGGCGCGAGAAACAGCAGCAGCACCGCGCCGACCGGAATGAACGCACTGCCGGCGATCAGCATGCGCCGCAGGCCGATGCGGTGAAACACCTTGGCGGCGAGCGTGGCGCCGACGGGCCAGCCGACCATCATCATCGTCAGTGCAAGGCCGGCGATCACGGGCGAGCGGTTCAGCACGCCTTGCACGTACATCGGCAGGAACGTGGTCGAGCCCATCAGGATCATGCCGGAGAGCAAGGTCGCGCCGTTGCACGCGGCAATCGGGCGGCGGCTCCACAGCGCGAACGAGATCATCGGCTCCCTGGCGCGGCGCTCTTGCGCGACGAACAGCAGCAGGCACACGACGAACGCCGCGCCGGCCATCGACGCATGCGCGAGGTCGTCGTCGCCCGCGTAGGTGAGCGCCGTCATCAACGCGGCGATGGCGGCCATGAAGAGCGCTGCGCCCGCGAAGTCGATGGAAGGGCGCGCGTGCCGCTCACCCTCGCGCAGGAACGCGATGAAGCCCGCAGCCGAGGCGAGGCCGATCGGCACGTTCATCCAGAAGATCCACGCCCACGACATGTTGTGGATGATGAAGCCGCCGACCATCGGCCCGACGACTGCCGAAATCGCCCACACGCTCGCGAGATAACCTTGCACCTTGCCGCGTTCGCGCGCCGGATACAGGTCCGCGACGATGGTCAGCGTGACCGGCTGGATCGCGCCCGCGCCGACGCCCTGAATCAGCCGGAATGCGATCATGGCCGGCATCGACCACGCGAAGCCCGCGAGCACGGAGCCGATCAGAAAGATCGCGATGCCCGCCAGCATGATCGGCTTGCGGCCGTAGAGATCGGCCAGCTTGCCGAACACCACGGTCATCGCCGTTTGAGCGAGCAGGAACGACGAGAAGACCCAGCTATACAGATGCAGATCGCCGAGTTGTGCGACGATCTGCGGCATGGCGGTGGATACGATGGTGGCTTCGATGGCGACCATCGCCATCGAAGCCATGACGGCGGCAATGACCAAAGGACGCGACGATTGCGGATGGCGGGACATGGGGCGAAGTTGGTATCAGAATAGTGGGTGCGTCTGCCAGGCGGTGCCTGGCTGATGCATGATGCACGGTCGGCGCTATGACGTCGGCGTGGCCGTTCGAGCGGCCGAAAGCGAGTATGCACCTTGCAGGGAATCTTCGCAGCGTAGTGCTGCAGTGAAGCGCTGCGTGCCGTCATGGCACAACGCTTGCGACTCCCGCAATTCTTTCGACACATGGAGGATCATTATGAGGATCGAATTCACCGGACGCCGTGAAGTGGTGGCGGCTGCGCGCGTCGCCTTCGAAGCCAATGTCGACGGAAAGGACGTCTGGTGCAGCGTATCGCTCGACGCGCTCAACGACCATTTCGGCAACGGCGGGCCGTCGGCGCACGATCTCGTGGGCACGTTCGAGGCGAACCGCGCGCAGATCGAAAACGCCACCAAGCGGGTGCTCGAAAAAAACGGCGGGCAATCGGTGGAACTCGAAACGCGCGATTTCGACAAGACGGGGCCGTGAGGTCGTCGTAGCGGGGCCGGCAATGCACCGGCTTTGACGGCGCGACGACGCGGCAAGGAGACGCCCGAGTCGCACTGGCGCGGCGCGTTGCGCGGCGGGCTCGGCGGCGCGTGCCCATCGCGTGGCAACGCGGCAACGCGGCAACGCGGTATAGTCGCGCGAATCCGTAGCGGCCATGCGATGCGCGCCGCGCAACTTCGAACCTTCGACTATCGGAGAGAACATCTTGCAGGAAATCATCGAGGGCTTGATCCGCTTTCAACGCGACGTGTTTCCGCAGCAAAGCGCTTTGTTCAAGCGCCTGTCCGCCGCGCAAAGCCCGAGCGCGCTGTTCGTGACGTGCTCGGACAGCCGCGTGGTGCCCGAACTGCTGACGCAGTCGGAACCCGGCGCGCTGTTCGTGATTCGCAACGCGGGCAATATCGTGCCGTCGTATGGTCCGGAGCCGGGCGGTGTGTCGGCGACCGTCGAATATGCCGTGGCGGTGCTCGGCGTGCGCGACATCGTGATATGCGGCCACTCGAATTGCGGCGCGATGACGGCGATCTCGAGCAACACGAACCTCGAACATCTGCCGGCGGTGGCGGGCTGGCTGCGTCACGCCGATGCCGCGAAGGCGATCAATGCGTCGCGCACCTATGAGTCGGCGGCGGAACGTCTCGACGCGCTGGTCAAGGACAACGTGGTGGCCCAACTGGCTAATATCCGCACGCATCCGTCGGTCGCGGTCGGGCTCGCGAACAAGACGCTGCAACTGCATGGCTGGCTCTTCCAGATTGAAAGCGGCGTGATGCTTGCACTCGATGGCCGCAGCGGTAAGTTTGTGCCCTTGCTCGAAAATCCGGACGTTTTTGCCGTGTGATTGGGCGGGGGATGCGGGCGGGGGCTTGCGCGCGCGCAGGCGTGCCTACTCCCGTGGCCCGTTGTAGCAGCGAAATGCCAGGCTGATACGCGGCCCGACGCGCTCGCCGAGCTTTGGAATGCCGTGGTCGTGCGTGAACTGCGACGCGTAGCTCATCACCAGACAGCTACCCGGCTCGAGGTCGACGTGCACCGCGCGGCCGGGGCCTTTCTTCGGGCGGATCGTCATGCGACGGGCAGCGCCGAGCGATACGATCGCGATCGGCTCGCCGCGCACCAGGTTCGCCGTCTTGTCGCTGTGCGGCGCGACGCTGTCGTGTTCGTCGCGATACAGGTTCAGACCCACGCGGTTAAACGGCGCGCCGACGAGCGAGCGCACGGCTTCGAACGCCTCGCCAAGCGGCGCCGGCAAGTCCGCCGATTCGCGCAGGAACGTGGCGATCAGCCGAGGCACGGCCACCTCGCGCTCGTACATCATCCGCTGATGGCTGCTCCAGCCGATGTTCTTCAGCGCCTCGCCGAACCACTGCTGCGCGAGCGCAAGCGGGACCAGGTCGGGCAGATAACGCATTCCGCCTTCGTTGTCGCTAAACAGGGTAACGGGCTCGGGGGCAAACAGGCCTTGCTGGGACACCATGATTCAACGCCGGGCGCGCAGGCCCCGGCCAGGAAATGACGGGTTCATGCGTGTCATTATACTGTGTTTTTATACAGTGTTTCTACGTCCCGGGAGTCTGCCGCCAGCCTCTGGTCTCCTCGCGCTGCGGCGAACTCACTCGCCGGGGCTATACAGGTCCAGCAGTTTCAGCGTCACGCCGTTCGTCCAGCCAAAGCCGTCCTGAAGCGGATATTCGCCTCCGCCGCCACCGCCAGTGCCCGCGCCTTCCACTACGTATTTCTCGACGAGCTTCTTGTCCGACGCATAGACGCCTTTCACGTCGGCGAGAAAGCGCGTGCCGATCTGCTGCGCGAGCGCGTCCTGGCCATAGCGCTTCAAGCCCTGGATCGCGACCCAGTGCAACGGCGCCCAGCCGTTCGGCGCATCCCACTGCTGCGTGGTGTTGTAGGTCGTGGTGACGAGGCCGCCTGGCTGCAACAACGTCGATTGCACCTGCTGCGCGGTCTTTTTCGCGCGATCCGGCCACGCGGCGCCGACGAACAGCGGGAACACCATCGCCGCGGTTTTGTTGTCGCGCGGTTTGGCGAGTTGCCAGTCATAGTCGCCGTAGTAGCCGTTCGCGTTCCACAAGTAGCGATTGATGCCGAGCGCGCGCTTCGCCGCGCGTCCCGCGAATTCGCCGACACAGCGGAAATCGCGCGTCTCGCCGCAGCCCTTCGCGATGGTGATTTCCAGGTGGAACATCAGGCTGTTCAGATCGACGGGGATGATCGACGTGGTGCGCACCGTCGCGAGCGTCATGTTGTCGCCGAACCAGCGGGAGCTGAAATCCCAGCCGCTTTCGGCGGTGGCGCGCAGTTCGCGGTAGACGTCGTTCGGATTGCGCCCGGGTGCCTTTTGCGCGGTCTGAATGTCCTCAAGATAAGACTCGTCGCGAGGCGTGTCGAGCTCGTCCCAGTAGCGGTTCAGCACCGTGCGATCGGGCATCACGACCACGTTGCGCGTCGCCGATCCGGCCGGCGTCGAGCTTTCGCCCTGCATCCAGTAGCCGTATTCCTTGCGCAGCGCCGGCAGGTACTTCTGATAGACGCCGCGTCCTTCCACCTTGGCCGCGAGTTCGACCATATGCGAGAAGAAGGGTGGCTGCGAGCGGTCGAGGTAGTACGTGCGATTGCCGTTAGGAATATGGCCGAACGTGTCGATCATGTACGCGAAGTTGTCGAGCATGTTGTCGACGAGATCTTCGCGGCCCGCTTCCTGAAGGCCCAGCATCGTGAAGTAGGTGTCCCAGTAGTAGCCTTCGCGAAAGCGTCCGCCGGGCACCACGTACGGCTTCGGCAAGGGAATCAGTGAGCTGTTCGGCGGCGCGCTCATGGTCGTGCGTGTGAGCGCGGGCCACAGCCAGTTGATGTGCTCACGCAGCGTCTGATTCGCGGGCGGCGTGATGACCGGCTCGCTCGGCGGCGTGAAGTACTGATTCACGAAGTTCGCGAGCGAGAAGCCGGGCTTGCTCCTCTGCTGGTGATAAAGCTGCACGATTGCGGCGGGATCCGCATTCGGCGTTGCATCGACGAAGGTCTTCTGGTCCGGATAGATCTGCGCCGTTTGCACGGCCACGAACAGGTCGCCATAGAGTATGTCCGGCGCGGGCGGCAACGTGCCGCCGACCTGCGTGTCGGCGTGACAGACGGACGACAGTCCGATTAGTAAAGCGAAGCTCGACACGGCGGCCGCGCGATGCAGGTACTTGAACCGCGCGGCGGGAAGGGAAGGCTGCGATAAAAAAGCGGGGAAACCGGCGACGCCGGGCGCGCGTCCGGCACAGCGAATGCTGCGCGCTTGCGATGACACAATCATGTCTCCTCCTGAGGAATGGACAACAGGATTGGTCGCCTCTCACGCCCTCTCTTTTGATGACTAGCCGTGATGATTCTTTTGGGGCGTGGCTAGCATGGCATAAAACAGACGGCGCTTCAAACTATGCGGGACGAATGGGTGCACAGCGTTCTGATGAGGTGTCGCGAGCGCTTGCTGGCCGCGCACTCTGATTAGTTCGGATCGCGAATTAGTTAATGCTTAAATCGACGCCGTTACTGTCCGCGATGCGGAGCTAAGCGCGCCGGCGTGTTTCAGATTATCCCTTGATTCACGGGCTAATCTGTTTCTGAAGCATGAAAGAAACCTTCGCTCACGCACCCAACCAGCGTGCAACAACCGGCATCAGCACAGGAACCACGAACGCGGTGAACACGCCGTTAAGCCCCATGCCGAGCCCTGCAAACGCGCCCATCTGCTCGCTGACCTGGAAGGCGCGCGCCGTGCCGATGCCATGCGACGCAATGCCGAGTGCGAAACCGCGCACTTCGGGTTCTGCGATCTTCAGCGCGTTGAGGATGGCCCGCGCGAAGACCGCTCCGAAGACGCCCGTCGATATAACGAGCACTGCGGTCAGCGACGGAATCCCGCCGATTTCGGACGCGACGGCCATCGCGATCGGCGTCGTCGCGGATTTGGGTGCGAGCGACGCGAGCGTTTGATGCGATGCGCCGAACAGCGCGGCCACGCCGATCGCCGACACGATCGCGGTCAACGAGCCGGCGACGAGCCCGCCTAACAGCGGCAACGCATAGCGCCGCAGCTTCGGCCACTGACGATAGAGCGGCAACGCGAGCGCGACCGTCGCGGGACCGAGCAGGAAGTGCACGAACTGCGCGCCCTCGAAATACGTCGCGTACGGCGTGCCCGTGATTTCGAGCACCGCGACCAGCAGCGCCACCGCGATCAACACCGGATTGGCGAGCGGATTGAAACGCGCCTTCGCATACAACGTCTGCGCGATCAGATACGCGATCAACGTGATGGTGAGGCCGAGCAGCGGGCTTGCCGCAAGATAGACCCAGATCGCGCCGAGCTTGGGTAACGCGGTCATTGTGCGGCCTCCGTATCGGCGCGATCGTGTGGTTGCCGGCGCTGCTGCCGGCGCATCAACGCGCGGGTGACGAGCGCGGCCGCTGCAATCGCCAGCGTCGTGCTGACGGCAATCGAGACGATCACCGCAACGGCATCGCCGCGAATGCGGCTTGCCGACACCATGATGCCGACGCCTGCAGGCACGAACAGCAGCGACAGATGCCGCAGCAATTCGAGCGCGGTCGGCTCGATTGCGTCCGCCGTTTGCGGGCGCATCATGATGAAGCCGAACAGCAACAGCATGCCGATCACCGGGCCGGGCACCGGCAAGTGGAATACGTAAGACACGCCTTCTCCAAGGCATTGAAATAGAAGCAGGGCGGCGAGCGCTCCCAGCATGTCGATCTCCAGCGCACAAAACGGAAATGCGGCCATTGTGTACCATGCCGATAATTTCGTGGTTCGCGCGAGCGCATTGCCGCGAGTCTCGCTGCTCGGCAGTGCGCTATCGGCTACTTCAACCTGGATGACGCCCATGCAAATCGAACCGTTTCATATCGCCGTGCGTGATGCCGACATCGACGATCTTCACCGACGTATCCGTGCAACGCGCTGGGCGCCCGCGACGCCGTCGCCCGCGTGGCAGCAGGGTATCGATCCTGCATGGCTGCGCGAGTTCGTCGACTATTGGGCGAACCGGTTCGACTGGCGCGCCGCCGAGCAGCGCCTGAACCGGCAGCCGCAATTCATCGCCGATGTGCAGGGACAGCGCGTGCATTTCATTCATCGGCGCGGCGTGGGTCACGCGCCTTATCCGCTCGTCGTCACGCATGGTTGGCCCGGTTCGTTTGTCGAGTTCGAGGCGCTGCTCGAACGGCTCTGCGATCCCGCGGCGTTCGGCGGAGATCCCGCGGATTCGTTCGATGTGGTCGTGCCTTCGCTGCCTGGCTTCGCGTTTTCGCCGGCGCCCGCGCAACCCGGCACGTCGGCGTTTCAGGTCGCGAATCTTTGGGTGTCGCTGATGAGCGGCCTCGGTTATCGGCGCTTCGGCGCGCAAGGCGGCGACCTTGGCGCGGGCGTATCGCTTGCGCTGGCGGCGCGGCATCCGCAGGCTGTCGACGGCGTTCATTTGAACTTCCTGCCGAGTTCCTACGAGCCGGCAATCGGCGCGGCGCAACGACCGTTGACCTCGGAAGAAGAGCGCTTTTTGCGCGAGAAAAACGACTGGGCCGCACTCGAAGGCGGCTATGCCCACATGCACGCGACGAAGCCGCTGACGCTCGCCGCCTCGCTGAACGATTCGCCGGTTGGACTCGCCGCCTGGATCGCCGAAAAATTTCGCGCGTGGAGCGATTGCGAAGGCGACGTCGAGCGCGTGTTTTCGAAGGACGAGTTGCTGACCAACATTTCGCTTTACTGGTACACGCAATGCATCGGGCCGGCCATACAGATGTATTGGGAGAACCGCCTTCAACCGATGCGTTTTGCCGAAGGCCAGCGTGTCGTGCCGCCCGTCGGCTTTGCGCGCTTTCCGAAAGAGATCAGCCATCCGCCGCGCAGTTGGCTCGAACGAACCTTCAACGTCGCGCAGTGGGCGGACATGCCGGGCGGCGGCCATTTCGCCGCGATGGAGAAGCCCGACCTGCTGGCCGCCGAGATCCGCAGCTTCTTCAGACCGCTACGCACGTAGCGCGTCAAATCGTGCCGAACAGCGCGCGCGGACGATCTTTCAGCGTGCCCGCCAGCAAGCGCAACGCGCTGACGAGCTGATCGCGGTTCGCGGCGCAGGCGAGGTTGGATACGTTGCTCAGCGCCGCGCCAATTCCCCGGTCTCAAGCTCCGAGAAAAAGTAGACATAGAACACCTTGACACCGCGCGCCGAGTCTCTATAGTTCACCACATGGTGAAGTCTCCTGTCAGTCAACTCGATCGTACGTTTTCCGCGCTGGTGGACCCCACGCGGCGGGCCATCCTCGCCCGCCTCGAGCGGGAGCCGGGCCTGTCCGTCACGGAAATCGCACGCCCATTGCCGCTCAAGCTGCCCGCCGTCATGAAGCATCTCGACGTGCTGAGCGACGCCGGGCTCATCACGCGCGCCAAGCATGGGCGGACCGTGTCGGTTGACCTGGTGGCCGGCCCAATGGAAGAGGCGATGGCGTGGCTCAAACGCTATGAGCGCTTTTGGTCCGCGAGCCTCGACCGGCTCGCCGATTTTGTCGAAGGAGAGGAGTGAATATGCAGAAGCCGAGCCTGACGATCGTGCGGCGCCTGAAGGCGCCGCCGCAGAAAGTCTATGCCGCGTGGACGAGACCGGAGTTGATGGCGCGCTGGTGGGGCCCCGACGCCGGGCCGGTGCTGAGCGCCGAAGCCGATCCGCGCGTGGGCGGCCGTTTTCGCGTGGTGTTCCAGACGCTCGACGGCGAAACGCATGATTGCCGCGGCGAATATCAGGAAGTCGAGGCCAACCGCAAGCTCGTGTTCACGTGGCAGTGGGTGACGCTGCCCGAGCGCCGCTCGCTCGTGACGATCACGTTTCGTCCCGTCGACGAAGGCACGGAAATGAATTTCACGCACTCGCAGTTCTTCGACGAAGCCGCGCGCGATGGTCACGATGCAGGCTGGAAAGGCGCGTTCGAGAAGCTCGATGCATTGATCGCGGAACTCGGCGGCACGGGAATTTAAAGCGCTTGAAGAGGCAACATCGAATGGAGTGAACTCACACGGAGACGTCACATGCAGCTTTATTATTCAGAAACGCTGGCCCCTCGCAAGGCTTGCGCAGTTGCGCGTTATTTAGGGTTGCCAATCGAATATGTTTTCGTTGACCTCGGCAAAGGCGAGCACGTTGCGCCCGCTTATCTGGCGATTAATCCGAACGGCAAAGTGCCGTGCCTCGTCGACGGAGAGCGAAGCATCTGGGAAGCCGACGCGATCATTTGCCATCTCGCGCAACGTGCGCAATCGCCGTTGTGGCCGCAGAACGCCGAGCAGCAGACAGACGTGCTGCGCTGGCTGAGCTGGAATAGCCAGCATTTTTATCGCCACGGCGGAACGCTTTACTTCGAGCACCTGATTAAGCCCGCTATTGGACTCGGCGGACCCGACAGCGCGAAGGTCGCCGAAGCGCAAGGCTGGTTTCGCAAGCACGCAGCGGTGTTGGACCGGCATCTCGAGAACCGGAAGTGGCTGCTCGGCGACGCGATGAGCATTGCCGACTTCTCGGTCGCCGTCACGTTGCCGTATGCGTCGCGCGCCGCGATGCCGCTCGGCGAGTTTCCGAGTGTCGTGCGCTGGCATGATCGGCTGAACGAACTGGAAGCGTGGCGCAATCCGTTTCCTTCGCGGCAGACCGAGGCGGCGGCAGCCTGAGCAAACGCATGGGCCGCGCGATCGTCGCCATGACCTATGACGATCGCGCGCGGCTCGGCTCTCCACCGAACCCGCCCGCTGGACTCAATAGCTAGTACAAATGCGCCACCGGTTTTCCAATCGGCTGGCTCATCTCCGCTTATCACATCCCGCACCCGGAAAATAAAAAATTTTCCGTAGTCCCGCGCGAAAATCCCGCTATTTAGAGTATTAACTCAGGCCGATTACTTAAGGCATTCGCTTTGCATACGGCGCGCGCCAATCGAAGAAAGATTGTGAAAGGAAGTTGACACGGTAACGTTTGCCAAACTAGGCTACGCACTGTCGTCAATACTGATCCTGTTTTATTGCATTGCACCCGGAAGAGCAGGCGGGCTGCGCTTGACCCGTCGATCCGCAAGGGCGGCTTTAATCGTCTTTCTGAAAGTTTTGTAATAAACGAGTTTCCGCTTTAAAAATCAGCCATTAGTGCTGAGGACATAACACGTCCATATATTCTCGCTAGCAATTCGGTGCTAGTGCGGGAGACCTTTTTCGCTGAAAAAAGAAACACGGCTGAAGTGACTCAACGCACTTTCTTTATACCGATATTGTCAGTCGAGGATTAAAAATGCGTATTAATTTCCGATTACAGGTGCAGTGCCTGGCGTTAGCCGGAATAATGGTAATGGCCGGCTGCGGAGGAGGCGACGGCTCGGCTTCGTTGACGGGCAAATCCGCGCAAGCTCCAACGGCCGCATCCGACGTTCCGCTAGTGCCGCCGGCGAGCGCCGTGCTGGCGAATACATCGATCGACAAGACCGTGCAGCCGGTGGAATTGCCGAACACGGTCACGCCGATCAACTACAAGCTGTGGTTCAGGCCGAACCCGGCGCTTTCCTCGTTCGACGGTCGCGCCGACGTGCAGATCAAGGTGCTCAAGCCGGTCAACGCGATCACGATTGCGGGGCATCGCGTCAAGTTCACCAACGGCACGATCACGCTTCAACCGGGCAACATCGCGTTGATCGCCACGCCGCAGGACGACGGCGATTTTTATCAGCTGCGGCCCGTCAGCGGCCAGATCGCCGCGGGCAACTACTCGCTGCACATGGAGTGGAGCGGCATCATCAACTTCAAGAGCTATGACGACCCGGTGGCGAAAACGGGCGGCAGTTGCGGCGACGACCACTATCCCGGCTGCTCGGCGGCCGAGGGCGTGTTCCGCGTCGATCTGAAGTCGACCGACGGCACCACGAGCGGCGCGATTCTCACGCAAGGCGAGTCGAATCTCGCGCGGCAATGGTTCCCTGGCTGGGACGAGCCGGCATTCCGGCCGACCTACGAGGTGAGCGCCGAAGTGCCGCAGAACTGGAACGTCGTGTCGAACGCAGCCGAGAAGCCCGCGGTGAACGTGGATAGCGGCTACAAGCTGGTGTCGTTCGAAAAGACGCCGCCGATGCCGTCGTATCTGCTGTTCTTCGGCGGCGGTCAGTTCGATATTCTCGAAGACGATTTCACGAGTCCGCTGCCGGACGGCAAGGGCTTGCATCTGCGCATCTTCACGCCGCCCGGCATGCGTGACTGGGCCAAGCCCGCGATGCAGCAGACCAAGCAGGCGCTCGATTACTACTATCGCTACACGGGCATCCCGTTGCCGCTCACGAAGTTCGACACGGTCGCCGCGAACGACGCGTTCAAGGAGCAGAAGGACCTGAACTTCGGCGGCATGGAGAACTGGGGCGCGATTCTGGAATTCGCCGACGACATCCTGCCCGCGCCTGGCACCACCATGTCCGATTACGGCGTGACGGTGCTCACGCACGAAGCGGCGCATCAGTGGTTCGGCGATCTCGTTACGCTCGACTGGTGGGACGACGTGTGGCTCAACGAATCGTTCGCGACGTTCTTCGAGAACAAGACCAAGGTCCGTTTCTTCCCCGACCGCTTTAGCTGGGTCGACGACGTGAAGAACAAGTACGCGGTCATCAACGCCGATCTCAAGTCGACATCGTTCCCCGTGCAGCCGAACTTCAACGGCTGGGCGTCCAACGACTTCGTGCTGAGCGCAAGCGCCTTCACGTACGACAAGGGCGGCCATGTTCTGAAGACGATCGAGAACTATCTCGGCGAGGAAACGATGCGCAAGGGTCTGCAGCAGTATCTCGCGGACTATTCGCTCGGCAACGTGACGCCGAAACGGCTGTGGGACGAACTCGCGAAGGCGAGCGGCGAACCGATGGTCGCGATCGGCGACAGCTTCGTGCGGCAAACCGGCGTACCGCTGATCTCGCTCGACACGCAGTGCGATCTGACGACGAACCAGACCATCGTCACGTTGAAACAGTCGCCGTTCCCGAATCAGAACCAGTATCCCGGCACGCAGTGGACGATTCCGTTGACGCTTGCTTATGGCGACGGACTCGCCTCGCGCAAGACGGTCGCGATGAAGGACCTGCAAACGCAGTTGCGGCTGAACGGCTGTTCCGCGGTGCTGGCCGATCCGAGCGGCCTGGACTACTACGTGACGAACTACAGCAACAACGCGTGGAGCCAGTTGCTCGCACAAAGCAGCGCGCTGAAGGACCCGGTGCTGCTGACGAGCCTGCAACTCGAAGCCAAGCTGCTCGTCGCGCATGGTCTCGCGGACCCGTCGCGTGAATCGAGCATCGGCTCGCTCAGTTCGTCGAACGCGATGGTTGCCCGTCAGTTGCTGAAGGCACCGGCGCCGACCACGCAATCGCTGCGTCCGACGATCCGTTATCAGGGCAAGCTGCGCCAGAAGGCTCAAGGCGAGTAAGCCGATCCGCAGCATGGCCGGCGTCGTTCGCGCGATGCCGGCCACTGCACGGTAGCGCTGCAATTCTGCAGACAATGTTGAAGATTCGCGGCCGCCGGGAATAAATTCCGTGCGGCCGCAGTCATGCCTGACGAACCGGGCCCGAAGAACGCTGGATAAGCCGGCGCTCTGTCGGTGGCCCGTCATCGTGAGGCCAACATGTCGTCCCATCCCTTCGATCCATCGCGCCGCGGCGCGCTGAAATGTCTCGCGTTCGGCGGCGCGGGCACGCTGTTCGTGCTTGCCGGCGGCGTGCTGACGCCGGTTCAACTCGCACTCGCCGCCGACGGCAAACCGGCAGCGGCGAGCGGCGTGCCGCTCTTTCTTCAGATCAGCGATACGCATATCGGCTTTAACAAGGAAGCCAACCCCGATGTGGCGGGCACGCTGAAGCAGACCATCGAGTTCGTTAACGCGATGCCCGTTAAACCGGCGCTCGCCATTCATACCGGCGACATCACGCATCTTTCGAAAGCGTCCGAATTCGATCTCGCCGCGCAGTTGCTGTCGGGACTGCCCGTCACCGAACTGCATACCGTGCCCGGCGAGCACGACGTCACCGACGGGCCCGGAGCCGAGTACTTCCAGCGCTTCGGCAAGGCGTCGAATAACAAGGGTTACTACAGTTTCGACCATCAAGGCGTGCACTTCGTGGGTCTCGTCAATGTGATGCACTTCAAGCCGAACGGCTTGGGCAGTTTCGGCGACGAACAATTGAAGTGGCTCGAAAACGACCTGAAGGCGCGCTCGTCCAGCACGCCGATCGTGGTGTTCGCGCACATGCCGATGTGGACGATTTACGAGCCGTGGGGCTGGGGCACCGGCGACGCGGGCGAGGCGCTGAGCTATCTGAAACGCTTCGGCTCGGTGACCGTATTGAACGGACATATCCACCAGATCGTGTCGAAGGTGGAGGGCAACGTCACGTTCCATACCGCGCGCTCCACGGCATATCCGCAGCCGGCTGCGGGCCAGGGCTCGGGTCCCGGCCCGATGAAGGTCGCCGACGACCAGTTGCCGAGGATGCTCGGCGTGACGAGCGTCACCATCGCGCGTCATCCGCTCAGCGCGACGCTCGCCGACGCGACGCTCGTCTCGTAGCGCCAAAGTCCGCTTCCTGGAGATCAGTCATGCAGAACAATTTCATTCGCCGCGGATGGTTTCGGCTTGCTGCCGGCGCAGCATCTGTCACGTTCGCCGCGGTCATCGCGGGCGCCGGCGCACTGTCGGCCTGGGCGGAAACGCCCAACCAGATCGTCATCAAAGACTTCATGTTTTCGCCGATGGCGCTCACCGTCAAAGCCGGGTCCACCGTCACCTGGAAGAATCTCGACGGCGAGCCGCACACGGTCGTCAACGACGCGGGCATCTTCCGCTCGGCCGCGCTCGATCAGAACGACACGTATCAGTTTCGCTTCGACAAGCCTGGCGTCTACAACGTGTTTTGCGGCATTCATCCGAACATGAAGGAGACGATCACCGTTCAGTAACTGGGAACTCGTGTCGATGAACCGCGAGGCGTGCCGTTTTCGCCATAGCGCTTTTGTGCCGAAACCTCGTCGAAACGCGCCATCGTTTGGCCGCGCCAGACGAGAGGCGCAAAAACGACGTCGCATTGACGTTGCATCATCGCAGCCAGCATCTCCCGCTTGCGCTCACGCACGACGTCGCGAGAAAATTTCTCGATTTGGTGGAGGGCGCAACCATTTCCGTGCGCGTCGTGGCGCGAAGGGTTGAAGTCTGTCCGCGCGGCGTTCGTCGAAATCGGCCATGACCGGCCCGATTTTTGCATGGAAGGGAGCCCCCGCGTCCGCCGCTGGTTTCATCGCCATGCGCGGCGGGCTTTCGCAGCGGGACTTGCCCCGATCGAGGCACTAAAGTGTGTCGCATATGCATGCGGTGTTGAACGTTTTACCTGCTTTTCCAGGCTCGAATGCGATCTGCCGAACAGACGTTCGAAGCAGAGCCCGTCGTGTTGTCGCTATCGGACGAGAGAGTTACATTCTTCCAGCAGCGTTTGCATCGACCGTGCGAATTGTGTGATCCAGGCCTGATGGAGCGTCAGACGGAAGAATTGCGGAGCGTACTACGATGTACAACGATCCTGACTTGCCTCCTGTTCGCGGAGACTACGACGATGCAGCGCGCGAGAGCGACGCCGCGGACGTGACGGGCACGGCCCCCCGCTTCGGACGTCTTGCGCTGTGCGTGGCGGCAGCGAGCGCGCTGGCGTTCGGCGTCGTCGGCACGGTCGCTTATAGCGTCTGGTTCAATAGCGATCAGCAGACTTATGCGGAGGCCATCGCCCGCGCGCGCCAGGCGTTGCGCATGCCGGCGCCTGGCAACGCGGCAACGGTGCTGGCGAAATCGTCGGAGGTGAACGGCAGCGCGCCGGACACGCGATCAGCGACGACCACGCCCTCGGCAGCATCGGTCGCGACCACGCCGTTCGTGACGTCCGCGATCGGCGCACCAGCGCGAAGTCCCGGCTCTGCGCCCGCCACTGCATCTGTCACCGCATCTGTCACTGCACCCGCCGTTGCACCCAACACGCCCGCCGACTCCATCGCACTGCTCGACTTGCCGGCAATGCCGGCGCAAGCGTCCGCATCCACTGCCGATGACAATCGCAAGCCGTCGACGTGGGCCGGCCAGATCATACGTCCGCAGCAAGACGAGGTCGAAGAGGTGCTCGCGGACGACGGCGCCGATTTGCCCTCGACGTTGGCGGCTGCGCGAGGCGCTGCGCGTCCCGCGATGCAAGCCACCGCGGGCCCGGCCGAAGCGCCCGCGCCGGAGCTTGCCTCGAGCCGTCCCGCGCGCGAAGCGAAATACGCACCGCAGGAACGGCGCGCGTCGGCAAACGGCGCGCGGCGCAAAGGCAATCTCTTCACCAAGATGGGTTCGTTCTTTCGACGCATAAGCTATCGACAACATGGCAGCGGAAGCCAGCAAGACCTCTACTCCCATCCCTGAGCCGCTGTTCGGGTCGCGCCCGGGCCTGCCGCGTGCCAACGGCTGGCGGCTCACGCTCGGTCCCGCCACCGTCGCCGTGGCGTCGCTGCTGTGCCTGCTGGTCGGCCTGCTGTATCTGGCCATGCAGATCAGGACCGTGTTCTCCGATCACGTCAAACAGGAATACGCGAGTCTCGTGCTCGAAGCGGTCGAGCGGGCCGAGACGGCGCGCGCGCGCGTCGGCGTGTGGGACGAGGTGCCCGGCGCGCATGAGTCCGCGGCCGCGGGTTATCGCGACGCGCGCGCCGAACTGACGCGGCGCCTCGCGTCGCTTGCCGCGCTGGTGAATGCGAGTCCGGCGGGCTCGCCGCGCATTCCTTCATCGGTGCTGTTGCCGGATACCACGCTCGCGCAGATGGACACGTTGCTCCACGACGCGTCGTCGTATTGGCACGCGCGACGCGATGCCGAAAGCGCCGACATGCGCAAGCGGATCACGCTCGTCGCGCGTATGTTGCTCGCCGTCGCGGCGCTGCTTTTCTGCATGCTGCTGACGGCGCTCGGCATGTATGCGAAGCGCAATCGTCTGTTGGCCGGGCAGTCGCACGAGTTCGAACACGCGGCGCTGCACGACCCGATGACGGGCCTCGCGAACCGGCGCAAGCTGGTTGCCGCGTTGGAGCAGGCCGCCACTCAGGTGTCGACCGGCGCGAGGCTGCGCAAGATCGCCGTGCTGTATATGGATCTCGACGGCTTCAAGAAGGTCAACGATTCGCTGGGTCATCGCGTCGGCGACGAGTTTCTCATCGAGGTCTCCAAGCGCTTTCGCGAATCGGTGCGCAAGGACGATGTCGTCGCGCGCATCGGCGGCGATGAATTCGCGGTGCTGGTGCGCGAATTCTCCGAGCAGGACGAGCTGCGCCACATCGCGCAGCGGCTGATCGGCTGCGTGGTTCGCACCGACGAACAGATGGGCATGGGCATGGTTCGCGCGAGCATCGGCATCGCGAGTTATCCCGATCTCGTCGACGACTATCGCCGCCTCGTGGTTGCCGCCGACGAAGCCATGTACCAGGTCAAGCGCAGCGGCAAGGACGGTTACGCGTTCGCATCACGCGGCCGTGAGCAGTGAGGCAACGCTGCGCTTCACCGCTGTGCCTTACATCACGCGCTTCTCACCATCTCCTCGACGCCCGCATTGAACGCTTCATCGCGGCCGCGGCGAACCTGCCGCGCGCCGGCAGCGTTCGCCGTTCTCGCGCGGCCCGGCGTCTTGCGAACGCGCGTGTCGTGTACTGCGGGACGTGCATCGACGAGATCCGCATACAACGCGAGATAGTTCGACGTCGACACTTCCCAGCTCGAGTCGCGGCTCATCGCGTTGCGCTGCAACGCATGCCACGACGACGGCTGCGCGAATGCGGCAAGCGCGCGGCCTACCGCATGCACGATGTCGTGCGGATGCTGGCCGTCGAATAGAAAGCCGGTCGCGCAATCTTCGTCGCGCGCTTCGTGCGGCGCGTAATCGACGATCGTATCCGCGAGGCCGCCCACGCGCGAGGCCACCGGAATCGTGCCGTAACGCATTGCATAGAGCTGCGTGAGTCCGCAAGGCTCGAAGCGGCTGCCGTGCAGCAGCATGTCCGCGCCCGCGTGCAGCATATGCGCGCGCCGCTCGTCGTAATCGATCTGCACGCCCACGCGGCCCGGCCACGCTGCGGCCAGTTCCTGCATCGCGTGTTCGAAAGCGCGCTCGCCCTGGCCGAGGATCGCAAACTGCAAACGCGGATGCTGCTCGAGCAACATGGGCAGCGCGCGAATCGCTACATCGGCGAGTTTCTGTTCCGTGAGACGGCTGCCGATCGCCACAAGCGGCGCAAACGGCTCGCGCGTCAAACCGAATGCCTGTTGCAGTTCGCGCTTGCACGCCTGCTTGCCGGCGGTGTCGTCGACCGAATAGGAGCGGGCAATGTACTCGTCGCGAGCGGGATTCCACACCGACATGTCGATGCCATTGACGATGCCGCTGAGCTTCGCCGCCTGCGCCTGCAACACACCTTCCATTCCGTGACCGAAGCAGGGCGTGAGGATTTCGCGCGCATAGCGCCGGCTCACGGTCGTGACGCGATCCGCGTGTACGATGCCGGCCTTCATCATGCTGAGCGATCCGTAAAACTCGATGCTGCGCTCGTCGCTCAACGCGGGCACGAGTAACTCGGGCGGCACGCCGATCCAGCCGCCCATTGCGAGCGGATGGTTGCCCTGGAATGCGAGGTTGTGAATCGTGAACACGCTTTTCGCGGCCACGCCCGCGAGGCGCATATAAAGCGGCGTGAGACCTGCATGCCAATCGTGCGCGTGCACGATGTCGGGGCGCCTCAGATTGCGAACGCCGCGCGCCACGCGCGTCGCCGCGGCGGCGAGCGACGCAAAGCGCGTGAGGTTGTCGAGGTAGTCGCGTCCTTGCGGATCGCGGTACAAGCCTTCGCGTGCAAACAGATGGTCCATTTGCAGCAGCAGCACCGTCACGCCCGTGTCGGGCATGCGCCCGCGCAGCAGGCGCGCGTCGCCGCCGGGCAGGCCGGTCATGCGCGCAACTGGGGCGATGTCGACAGCGCGTTCCAGCGCGGACGGATAGGCGGGCATCAGGATAGAGACGTCGACGCCCGCGTCGCGCAACGCGGCGGCATAGGCGCTGACCATGTCGCCGAGTCCGCCGGATTTGGCCAGAGGCACGGCTTCGGAAGCGACAAGTAGAACGTTAAGCGGCAAGGTGGCCCCCAGAGGACGCGATATGCACTTGTGCAGTGCGGCGGAAACACAGGGCCGTAAAACAGCAAACGCTGTGCCCAGTACGTCGTTCTTCGCGGGCAGCGTCGATGCGAATGTTTCAGCGGTTAGGGCGGTCGCGCTCCCGCCGATTTTTCACGCGCGTGTACTTTTGACGTCCGTTCGTCGAGCGCAATAAAAAAAGCCGTCGCGCGAGGCGACGGCTTTCGCAGGCGGCGTGCGCCGTCCGTATCAATGCGCCGATGCGTGCGTGTGCTCGACGCGTCCGCTTTGCGTCATCGCACTCACGATGACGAAGACGATCACGTTGACCGCCAGCGCGACGAAACCGATGTTCACGTCTTTCATCGCGTCGGGCAGGAAAGGCATTAATTGCCCGATGGTCAGGTGCATCGTCGTGGTGATCGCGACCACGGCCACGCCCGCGAGAATGCCGCAGAACGCGCCTTGCTTGGTCGCCCGGTTGCGCGGAAAGAGACTGCAGATCACCGCAGGAAAGAGTTGCGTGACGAAACTGTAGCCCATCAGCAGCAAGGCCACGATGGTCTCGCCGCCATGCAGCGTGAAGGCGACCGCGACCAGCGCGACGACCGGCACCAGCACGCGCGCGAGGTTGGCGACCGTAGCGTCGGACGCATTGCGGTTCACCATGCCGCGATAGACGTCGTTGGCAAGCAGCGTGGACGCCGACGTGAGAATCATCGAGCCCGGCACCAGCGCGGTCAGAATGCCGGCCGCGCCGATCACGCCGACGAACCACGGGTCGAAGGTCTGCAACGAAAGACGGAACAGCGACAGGTCGATATCGCCGCCTTTCAGCCCCGGCACCTTGAGCGTCGCCGCGAAGCCCACGAAGAACACGAACAGCAGAATCAGTTGATACAGCGGCAGCACCATCGCGTTGCGGCGAAAAATGCGCTCGTCTTTCGCGGTGAAGATCGAGCCGAACGTGTGCGGCCACATGAAAAAGCCGAGCGCCGTGAGCAGCACGGTCGACTGGAACCAGGTCACGCTCGAGCCCTTCGCCGGGAAGGTCAGGAAGCCGGGGCGGGCGGTGTCGATGGCATGGAACATCTCGCCGAGGCCGCCGTAGTAGTGCAGCGGCAGATAAATGCCGAGGAACAGCACGATGGCGAGAATCAGCAGATCTTTCACGACCGAATTCCACGCGGAGCCGCGCACGCCCGAGACGATCACATACACGGTGACCACGGCCGCGCCGATCCAGATCGCCGCCGTCGACGAAATCGCGCCATACGAAGCGGTCGCGACGATGATGCCCAAACCCTTCAGTTGCAGCACCAGGTAGGGGATCAGCGCGGCCACCCCGACCAGCGCGACGAGCGTGCCGAGCGCGGGGCTCTCGTATTTGCGCGTGAAGAAATGCGGCTGCGAAACGAGGCGCTGCTGTTTCGCATAACGCCAGATGGGCGGCAGCATCCAGTACGAAAGAATGTAGGCGAGCGTGCCGTACGCCAGAATGTAGTAGACAGGCGCGCCCTTGCCGTATGCAAAACCGCTGCCGCCGAGAAACGTGAACGTCGTATAGATCTCGCCGGCCATCAGCAGGAACACGAAGGCGGTGCCGAAGCTGCGGCCGCCCACGGTCCACTGCTCGAGGCTCATGTCGTGGCCATGCCTGGCGCGCACGCCCAGAAACAGCGCAAACAGCGTAATCGCTGCAATGATGACGAGTGCGCTCATGGGCGGACCTCCTCGCTGTCCGCCGCGATCTGCCGGTTCGACGGATCGAGGCGGTAGATGATCGCCATGATGATCGAACTCAGCACCACCCACGCGACGATCCATCCCAGCACGAACGGCATGCCGAGCAGCAGCGGCTCGACGCGGTTCACAAACGGAACACCGAGCAGAATGCCGATGAACGGCAGCGCGGCGAGTACACGAAGCAACATGGGGCAACTCCTCGAACGGTGAGTAGATCTCGTTGAAACTGCGGCTTCGCTGGCGACTGTATGCCGGATGCTTTGGTCGCGTAAAGCAGTTCAAAATAAATGTAGGCTGTCTGAAAGTTGCGCGCGCATCGATTCACGCTCGGCGGATCGGCTTGTTGCGTTGCAATGCGCCAGGCTCCTGAGCAAAGGCCGCATCGGCATGCCGCGCGTCCGCGCATTTTCCGCGAACTTATATCGCGCCGCGATATGATTCCGGCTGAGCAGCCGCCATGCCGGGCCGCCGCACAACACGGATCGCATATGATCGAAAGCCTGATCTCGGACATTCTGTTTGGCTTCACGGGGCTCATCAGCATCATCAACCCGATCGGCGTCGCCTTTGTCTTTCTGGACCGGACCGCTTCGCTGACGACCGAAGAGCGCAGGGTGCTCGCCAGAAAGATCGCGATCAATGTGGTGTGCGTGCTGCTGGTGGCGTTTTTCATCGGTACGCCGATTCTGCATTTCTTCGGCATTTCGATGGAGGCGCTGCGCATCGGCGGCGGGCTGGCCGTCGCGGTGGGCGGCTGGCAAATGCTCAATGCGCCCGACACCCAGCCCGCCGAACAGCCGGGCGTGAAGCGCGTCGACGCCGAGAACGCGAAGGCGCGCGCCTTCTTCCCGCTGACCATCCCGCTCACAACCGGGCCAGGCTCGATTGCCACGGCCATTGCGCTCACCGCGAACCGCACGCATAAGCTCTCGGAATTCGTGCTGTCGGGTATCGCCTCGGTGGTGATCTCGCTCGCGGTCGCGCTTACCGTCTACGTGGTCTATAGCCGCTCCGACGTCTTCGCCAGGTATCTCGGCACGGAAGGCACGAAGGTGGCGATGCGCGTGTCGTCGTTCCTGCTGTTGTGCATCGGCGTGCAGATCATGCTGACCGGCTTCTCCGAATTCCTCATTCCCATTGCGACGATGCAGCCGGCGGTGAGCAAATAAGCCGCCCTCCATTGAGCGCGCCGCAAAAATCTATTGCGAAAAACGGATAGTGAACGGGCGCTGCATCGCCTATAGTTCGGCGGCAATTGTGTCTTCGTTTTAATCCTGGTTTTGCCTCTGCTTTGCCCCCGCGTTGCCCAGTACAGCATCACAAGAAGCATCATAAAAACTCACGGCGAGACAATGAGATTACACACAAAACTGGTGGCCGCACTCGCGGTCGCAAGCCCGCTTGCATATGGTCAAACGAGCGTCACGCTATATGGCCGTCTCGACGCGGGCATCGAATACATGAATCACATCGACAACGGCGCGGGCGGAAATTCGAGCCGTTGGCGCGGCGAAGGCGGCGACTGGGGCACCAGCATGCTCGGCCTGAAGGGCAGCGAGGAACTGGGCGGCGGACTCAAGGCGATCTTCAATCTCGAGACCGGTCTGCAGGTGATGGACGGCACCACGAGCGGCGGACGCCTGTGGTCGCGGCGCGCATTCGCGGGCCTGAGCAGCCAGACGTGGGGCACGCTGCAAGCGGGCCGCAATCTTTTCATCGACAGCGACGGCGTGTGGGAATTCGATCCCTTCGTGCAGCAGGCGTTTTCGTCGGCGTCGCTCGTGCGCGGACGCAACTGGCAGCAAACCAGCAATAACGTCGAATATCACAGCCCGAACTTCTGGGGCTTCGACGTGCAGGCGCAGTACGCATTCGGCAATCAGCCGGGCGCTTTCAACAGCGGCGCGAGCGGCGAGTTCGGCCGCTCGGACGGCATCATGCTGACCTATCATTCGCAGCTCTTCGACGTACGCGGCATCTACGACGAACTGCGCGACAGCAATGGCCGGTTCTCGAATATCTTCCAGAGTTCGCGCGAGTACTTTGTCGGCGCGAACGTGCATTTCGACGCGGTGAAGATTCAGGGCGCCTATACGCATTACTCGGCGCCCGATTCGCCCGCAGGCGTGGCCGACACCGCCGACCATTACTGGCTCGGCGCGACCTACAACTTCCAGCCGCGCTGGGCGGTGACCGCGGGCGGCTACTACGTGAAGGTCGGCGACGGCACCGGAGATGCCGCGCACGATCCGTCCGGCCACGCGATGATGTACGTGCTCGGCACCACCTATAACCTGTCGAAGCGCACGTTCGTCTACGGCACCGTGGGCTATGTGCGCAACAGCGGCAACTCGAACTTTTCGCTGCAGGCTTCGCCGCGCGATGCGGCGAACAACACGAACCCGCTCGTCGGCGAATCGCAGACCGGCGCTTACGTCGGCATGCTGCATCAGTTCTGATTTGCTATGTGGGTTAGCGGCGCGCTATTTTTAGCGCGCCGCTTTTACGTTGCGCTGTGCGTCCGCGCGTCCACGCGAAATACACAAAACACACGAACCGCGAAGCGAATTCAAGCCCGCCGCACGCGAGGCCGCCGCGCATGCAGCGGCGGTGGCGCCGCGGGCGGATCGCCTTCGGGTGCGCCCGGCGGCGGGCCGCCTGGATCGTCGTCCGGCGCGGGCGGCGGATCGGGATCGATGTTCGGCGGCGGCGGCGCTTCCGGGTCTATCTCGGGCGGCGTCGGCGTGTGCATGACAAAACTCGCTGCGTCGTGCGTGTCCCTCAGGATCATCGTGACCTCCGTCATCGTTCGTGTTTTGCGCGCAATGCGCATGCCTCTCTGATTCCTCCATCGCCTTTTGCGTAGCGGCTTTCGCGCGTGGAACGGACGTTGCTCCGTTCCGTCACGCGGCATGCGCGGAGCATGACGCGGCACAGCGTGGGCTGCTCCCCGAGCAGCGGGTACAGGGACAAGGAAATACACATGGCGCGACACAAGGCCGACGTCGCCGACGGCGAGTTCGAGATTTTCGCCAGCTATCACGGAACAGGCGACGGCCGTTACGTAGGTGGACTGAAGGTTGTCCGCAAAGCGGACAGGAGGATTCTTTTTCCGTTCGACGGCGCTCCCGAGATCGGGCCCTACGAGACGGCGGACCAGGCGCGCCGCGCCGCAATCGAGTACGGCAAGCAGATCGTCGCTGCCGACCGGGCCTCGCCGGAAAAGTGACGACAGCGCGCTCGCACTGGTCAAGGCATTCCGCCTAACGAAGGCGAGATCGTGCTGCCGCGATTCGGATCGTCCGGATGTTCGTCCGGGACCACGGGACGCGCCGACAGCGGCGGATGGCTGCGATAACACACGTCGATGGAATCGTTTATTACGCATTGCGCGAACGCATCGGCGTCGCTCTTTTGCGAGAACGTGTAAAGCGTTCGCTCGACCTGCACTTCCGTATCGGACACGCGAATGGTGGTGACTGTCATGAGGCGCTCCTTTTTACAAAGATGAATCCGAAGCTTCAGCCTCTTCGATGCAATGGCCGTGCCCAACCCGCGCGCGCATGCGTGCGGTGTGTCGAGAGAACGCGGGCTTCGCGTGATGGGGTCCGTATGTTGCTGACATAGCGGAGTAGCCGATAAAAATGGAGAGCGCCATGCAGCCCAACACGCAGCAAGACACGCAACCTGATCCGCAACGCGATCCGCAAGCCGATTCACAACGTGACCCGCAACTCGACGCACGCCGCGACGATTCCGCCACTGCCGACCTCGCGCCGGAAGTCAGAGAGCGCAACAAGCCGAGCGGCGCGCAATACGTCGAGCCGAGTCCGCTCGGCATCGAGCCGGTTGTGCAGACGGGCGTCGATCGGCAAACGAATCCGCCGCGCTCGAACGAGCACCCTGAGCAAACCGCCGAGGTGCCGCTCGGCACCGGCTCGCACGGCGAGCCCGCGGGCGGCGGCGGGCGCGCGTCGCACAAGAACTGATCGCGTCAAACCGAACGGAGAGACACATGCAACAGGACAACGAACCCCTCAATCCCAGCGATGAAGCGCCCCCCGACGCGCCCGGCGTCGGCGAAGACATCTGCCGCGCGTGTCACGGCACCGGCAAAGTGGAAGGAAAGCAATGCACGGTGTGCGGCGGCACGGGGAAAGTGCTGCAAGGCATCGGCGGCGGTTGAACGCGCCGCGCGAGCGGGCGCGCTTTATGCGGCAGTGCAAGATCGTCCGTGTCCGGCATGCGATTGCCGGACCGGCCACGCTACGCATAGGAGCCATGTATGGACCGAAACCCGCACGAAAGTTCGCACATAAACTCGCCCGAAGGTTCGCACCAAGACTCGATACACGCGTTCGATGCCGCGCAAACCGAGTACGAAGCCTTCATGCTCGAACCGCACGACTGGGTGCCGAATAACCGCAAGCTGCCGGTCGTGATTTACCGGCAAGCGGTCGATCCGGCCATCGGCGATCTTGCCGCCGCCTTCGAAGTGCTGTTCGGGCGCAACCAGTGGCCGCCGCAGTGGCGCGACGGCATCTTCGACTACCATCATTTCCACTCGACCGCGCACGAAGTGCTCGGCGTCAGCGAGGGTTCGGCCGAAGTGATCGTCGGCGGACCGGGCGGGAAAGTGGTGAGCATTTCTGCCGGCGACGTCTTGCTGCTGCCCGCCGGCACTGGCCATTGCCTGCAATCGTTCGAGGGACACTTTCGTGTCGTGGCCGGCTATCCGGCGGGCCAGCAGTGGGACATTCGCCGCGACGCGCTCACGCCGCAGGAACTCGCGGCCATGCACGCCTTGCCGTTTCCGCCGATGGACCCCGTCGACGGCAAGCACGGCCCGCTTTGCGAGCACTGGCTTGGCGCGGCTGAATGCCGCTAGTGCGTTGAGTGCACTCGGTGTCCACGGTGCGCGAAGTGCGGCTGATGTCCGAATCCGCAAGCGCGTGTGCAAGCTCCCCGTAAACGCCCCGCGATGTCACGCCGCGTGCACATTTGCGCGCATCGGCGCATCATCGTCAACGCCTGGGCGATGTTCATGCGTTGCGTGTGAACACCGCTCCCCTGCGACGTCGCGGCAGCGCGCGCGGGCAATCTCCCAACGGCCGAACAAGGAGTGTCCCATGCAAAACGATCCCGCCCTCGATCAGCTGTGCATCAACACGATCCGCACGCTGTCGATGGACGCTGTGCAGAAAGCCAATTCCGGCCATCCAGGCACGCCGATGGCGCTCGCGCCGGTTGCCTATCATCTGTGGCAGAACCATTTGCGCTACGACCCGGACGAGCCGCTGTGGCCGAACCGCGACCGCTTCGTGCTGTCGGTCGGGCATGCGTCGATGCTGCTGTATTCGCTGCTGCATCTCGCGAACGTGAAGGCCGTCGACGAAGAAGGCAAGCCGACCGGCGGTCCCGCGGTGTCGCTCGAGGACATCGAACGTTTTCGTCAGATCGACAGCAAGACGCCGGGCCACCCCGAGTATCGGATGACGACGGGCGTCGAGACCACCACAGGTCCGCTCGGCCAGGGTCTCGGCAACAGCGTCGGCATGGCGATGGCCGCGCGCTGGTACGAGAACCGCTTCAACAAGCCCGACGCGCCGCTCTTCGATTACCGCGTCTACGCGCTGTGCGGCGACGGCGACATGATGGAAGGCATCTCGCACGAAGCGGCGTCGCTCGCCGGCCACCTGAAGCTCTCGAACCTGATCTGGATCTACGACAGCAATCGCGTGACGATCGAAGGGCACACCGATCTCGCGTACAGCGACGACGTGGAGAGCCGTTTTCGCGGCTATAACTGGCACACGCTGCATGTGAACGATGCGAACGACGCCGCCGCGCTCGAAGCCGCGTTCGTCGAAGCAAAAAGTATTACCGACAGGCCGACGCTGATCGTGGTCAATAGCATCATCGGCTGGGGCGCACCGAACAAGCAGGACACCGCGTCCGCGCACGGCGAGGCGCTCGGCGTGCAGGAAGTCGCGCTCACCAAGAAGTTTTACGGCTGGCCCGAAGACAAATTCTTCTATGTGCCCGACGGCGTTCACGAGCGTTTCGCCGCAGGCATCGGCGCGCGCGGCAAGGCGGCGCGCGAAGAATGGCAGGCGAAATACGATGCCTACAGCAAGCAGTATCCCGAACTCTCGCGCGAATTCGCGTTGATCGAAGCGCATGAATTGCCAGTGGGTTGGGACAACGACATTCCGACCTTCGACGCGGACCCGAAAGGCATAGCCACGCGCGAATCGTCGGGCAAGGTGCTGAATGCGATTGCCGCGCGCGTGCCGTGGATGATCGGCGGCGCGGCCGACCTCGCGCCATCCACGAAAACGAATCTGAAATTCGAGGGCGCGGGCAGTTTCGAGCATGACAACTACGGCGGCCGCAATCTGCATTTCGGCATTCGCGAACATGGGATGGGCGCGGTGGTCAACGGTCTGGCGTTGTCGAACCTGCGGCCGTTCGGCTCGACGTTCCTGATTTTCAGCGACTACATGAAGCCGCCGATTCGCCTGTCGGCGATCATGGAAGTCGAGGCGATTTATGTCTTCACGCACGATTCGATCGGCGTCGGCGAAGATGGCCCGACGCATCAGCCGATCGAGCAACTCGCCTCGCTGCGTGGCGTGCCCGGCCTGACCGTGCTGCGTCCGGGCGATGCAAACGAAGTGGCCGAAGCATGGCGCGTCGCGCTGACGCAAAAGCGCCGTCCGGCGTGCATCGTCGTATCGCGGCAAGCGCTGCCTACTTTGGACCGCAGCCGCTATGCATCCGCCGAGGGCGTGAAGAAGGGCGCCTATGTGCTCGCCGATGCACCCGACGGACAGAAGCCGCAAGTCATTCTGATGGCCACCGGCAGCGAGCTTTCGCTCTGCGTCGACGCCTACGAGAAGCTGAAGGCCGAGGGCATTGCGGCGCGCGTGGTGTCGATGCCTTCATGGGATCTGTTCGAGCGGCAGGACGAGGCGTATCAGGATGAGGTCTTGCCGCCGGACATCGACGCGCGAGTCGCAGTCGAGCAGGCCGCGACGCTCGGTTGGGACCGCTACGTCGGCAGGCTTGGCGCGCAAGTCGTGATGCACACGTTCGGCGCTTCTGCGCCGCTTGCGGATCTGAAGAAGAAGTTCGGCTTCACGCCCGAGCATGTTTATGAAGCGGCGAAGCAGCAGATTGAAAGAGTGCAGAGCAAGCGCAGCCAGGAGTGATGAACGCGCAGGCAATGCGCTAGTACAAGCCGGCGGCGTAAAAACCGCCGGTTTTTTTATCGTCAACTCAATTCGCAGGAATCGTTACGACGGGCGCCTTGCTGCTGGTATCGGCTTCGGCGAGCGCCATCAGATTCTGCACGACCGTGAACGCGTATTTCGAGTCGAAGTCGTTGCGGTCCACCCAATACGACGACGCGCCATACGGGATCATCACGTAGGCATTCTCGGGCGCGGTCTTGCCCGAATGAATGACGATGGTCGGCCTCGTCTCGCCGCCGATCAGACCCACGGTCGGCTTCGTCGAACCGTCGCTGATGCGCTCGGCGGGCACCTGTGCCTGCGCGCCGAGATCGGTCAGGATGCCGAGCACCGAACGTGTCACCATCGGAATCTTGTCGGCCTTCCGCCATGCCGACGACGGTCCGTAAACGATTTCGTAGCTGCGCGTATTCGACGAAAGATGCAGCAGCTTGCGCACACGCGCGACGTCGGCGGTGATTTGCGGCGAGTCGCCGCTGGTGGTTGCGCCCATCACGAGAAAGACGCGCATCGGCTCGTTCTTGTCGCCCGTGTTGCGCGATTCCACATTCAACTCGCCCGCGAGTTGCAGACGCCGCAACGCGCGCAGCAATTCGAAAAAGCCCGGCGCGCCGGCGCTGTTTTCACCGCCGAGCGCGTTACCGTTCTGCAAGCCGCCCACCGATTGTGCGGTAATGCGCAACAGCAGATCGATCGGAACGCCGCCTTCGGCGAGCGGCAGCACGAGCGCCGGCGCGAGCGGCCGGATATAAGCGGAGGCGAAGGCTTCGCCGGTGGTCGGTGTGAACGTGAAAGTAGGGTGATTCGAGTACGACACGCTGCCGGTGGCAAGCGCATAGTTCGTCTGACTGCCCGAGCCCACGTTTGCGGTCGCGCCGCCGCCGGCATCGAACGTATAGGCCGCGATGATGCTGCTGACCGTGAGAAACGCGGGCGCGTCGCCATAGCGCAAGCCGACCACGGCCGCGAGAATCTCGCGCTTTTTTGCATCGCCGAGTGCGCGGGCATAGTCGACCTGATCGGCCTTCAGGCGCGCGGGGCCAATATGCACGCAGGCGGAAGAAAGGCACGCCGCGCACAGTGCGGCTGTTACCGAAACGGCTTTGATCATCTCGGAGTGTTTATCCGCTGAAGAATGAAACTTCAACGGCGGTAGCACGGTGCATTCCCGTATCGATCGTATGCGGGTTTTTAAGCGTGCTGGCTCAGCGTTCGTCCGCTGTTTGCGCTGGCCGGTCCATCGCATCGTCGAGCGCATTCCGATAGCCGCGCGATTGCATTTCCGCGAGCCGGCTCAGCGTTCTCGACAGATCATGCGCGCCTTCGAGGCCGCCCAACGCGGCATGAATCGGTTGATCCGATGCAATGAACAGCGCGCGCTTGCGGTCGTAAAGAATGTCGACGAGCCATACGAGCCGCTGCAGCGTATGCGCTTTCGTGAGCCATTCGGTACGCACGTTGTCGACGATGAGCCCACGCCAGCGCTCGGCGAGATCGAGGTAGTCGAGATGTGAACGGCTCGCCACGCAAAGCGCTTCGAAGTCGGCCCATAGAAGAGCCGCGCCGACCGCCCGCGCAATCAGCGGGCGGCCTGCTGCGCTGAGCTTCGTCGCGTCGAGTGCGCCGCTGCTTTCGTAGCGCAGAAAAACATCGCGCAGCGCGTCGCCGGTCGCGGCATCGAGCGGAGAAAAGAAACGCGGCGACGGATGCGCCTGACCGCCGAAACGATAATCGCGCGCGCCGTCGAAATGAATCACGCGAAAGTGCTGCCTGATCTGCCCGATGGTCGGCAAGAAACGCTCGTGAAACTCCGGGTCGGACAATAGATGCTCCGGCGCGTAGTTCGACGTCAGCATGATGCGCGTGCCGAGCGCGATGGCCGTGTCGAGAAAGCGGCCCATTAGAAACGCGTCGGCAATGTCGTGCACATGGAATTCGTCGAAGCACAACAGCTCGATGCCATCAAGCCATTGCTTCGACACGGAGCCGAGCCGGTCGTCGCCACGCGGTTCGTTCACGAGGCGCCGGTTCATCTCGCGCAGAAACTCGTGAAAATGCAGACGCCGCTTGCGGCAATCCGCGAGTTCGAACACGGTATCGACCACGAGGCTTTTGCCGCGTCCAGGCAGTCCGTGGCAATACACGCCCTGGTATCGTGAGTGAAAATCGCGCGCAGCCGGGCGGAGTAATTCGGCGAGCGCCGCCATGGCCTCGCGTTGCCTCGCATCGGCAACGATGCCGCGCGCGGCGAGACTGTTTTCGATCAGCGCTTCATCGAGCATAGGGTGCGCTGCTGGATCGACAGGGGTTTATCTTGTGGCGCTGAACGGCGCTCATGATCGAATCCCGTAAGCGTGCCGGAATGGATGCGGCGAATGCGCGTAATGTTACCGCAGCGTTTTGGTCGCGCTGCGCCGCGCCGTGCATCAGGAACACACTCAGCCGGTTTTAATCGGCTGCTTCGGCGCGTCTTGCGGCTCGAGGCCGAAGCGCTCGTATTGCGCGATCACCTGTGCACCGAACAGCAGCAGCGTCGCGAGCCATTCGAGGCTGAACAGAATCACGATCGCCATCGTGAGCGAGCCGTACACCACGCTGACTTGCGAAAGCGTCGCGAAGTACCACACCAGCACATGCCGCGTGATCTCCCACAACACGGCCGCGACAATACCGCCGAACAGCGCGTGTTTCAGCGACGGCCGTCCTACCGGCATCACCATATAAATCGACGTCAGCACAAAAATCTCACCGGCGAGACCCAGCAGATACAGCAGCACGCGCGACGCACCTTGCAGCGAAACATAGGTGCCGAACAGATCGATGCCGGCGGCGCCGACCGCTTCGAGTCCACTCGACACAACGGTGACGATCAGCGCGCCGACGCCGAGGAACAGGATGTAGCAATACGGCAGCAGCGCCGAGAGCAAAAAATGTCGCCGCCGTATGACCACGCGATGCACGAAGATAAGCGACATCGCATTCTCGAGCACGGTGAACGCAAGCGAACTGAAGAACAGCATCGTGACGAACAGCACCCAGCCGACCACCGCGCGATGAGCGAGGAAATTGGCGAGTTCATGCACGAGCGCCTTCGACTGGCCGGGCACGAGCCACTGCAGAAGATGCCCCAGCGCGGACAACAAAACGTGTTGCGGCACGATGCGCGACAGTGCGATGACGATGAGTATCATCAGCGGCACGATGGAAAGCAGCGCGTAATACGCGACCGCGCCGGCGAGCAGCAGTCCCTGGTTCGCGCGAAATGCTTTGAGCGCGTCGAGCGTAAACCGGCCCGGATGTTTCGCGACGTACAGCGTGCGTCGATCGATGATGAAGTGCATGGGTCCTCGCAACAAGCGCGTTTCGTGCCGCCGATGAGCGGCGCATTCCGACACGCCTGATCGCAAACATAAGCAAGAAAGCCGCCATGCTTATGACAGTCCACCCGGGAATAACCTTTGCTTGATACGGGCGACATGGCATCCGAACCCACCTCGAATATCGCAGCGGACAATGCCGGCCCCGGGGACCTCGTCATCGCACGGCCCGAGGGTTTGTATTGTCCGCCGGGCGATTTTTATATCGATCCGTGGCAGCCCGTCGAGCGCGCCGTGATCACGCATGCGCACTCGGATCATGCGCGCTTCGGGCATCGGCACTATCTCGCATCGCGTGCGGGCGCGAACGTGATGCTCTCGCGTCTGCCCGACATCTCGCTGCAAACGCTCGCGTATGGCGAGCGGCTCGACATCAACGGCGTCACTGTCTCGCTGCATCCGGCGGGACATGTGCTCGGTTCCGCGCAATTGCGCATCGAATACGGTGGCCGCGTGTGGGTCGCATCGGGCGACTACAAGCTGGACCCCGACCCGACCTGCGATGCATTCGAGCCCGTGCGTTGCGATACATTCATCACCGAATCCACCTTCGGTCTGCCGATCTACCGATGGGACACGCCGCAAACCGTGTTCGACGGAATCGATTCATGGTGGCGTCACAACGCGGCCCAGGGGCGCGCGTCCGTGTTGTTCTGCTATTCGTTCGGCAAGGCGCAGCGCGTGCTGGCGAGCGTCGACGCGGGCATCGGGCCGATCTTCTGTCATGGCGCGGTCGAGCCGCTCAACCGCGCGTATCGCGAGGCCGGCGTGCGCTTGCCGCCGGTACGGCTCGTCAGCGAAATTCCGCCGAAAGAGAAGGCCACGTTCAAACAGGCGCTGATCGTCGCGCCGCCGTCGGCGCAAGGCAGCGCGTGGCTCAAACGCTTCGGCGACTATAGCGACGCTTTCGCGTCGGGCTGGATGCGCCTGCGCGGCGCGCGCCGCAGGCGCGGCGTCGACCGCGGCTTCGTGCTCTCCGATCATGCGGATTGGCCCGCGCTGCAAACGGCGATTCACGCGAGCGGCGCACAGCGCGTCATCGTCACGCATGGATCGGTTGAACCGATGGTGCGCTGGCTGCGCGAGCAAGGGCTCGAAGCGGGAGCCTTCGCGACGCAATACGGCGACGACACGGTCGAAGCCGATGCGTTGGGCAGCGTCGAAACCGTCACGCAAGACGCGGTGACACATGCACCGGGCGACGAAGCCCGCGCGCCCGCATTCGACGACAACGATACCGCGAGCCGTTCATGAAGCGCTTCGCCGCTCTCTACACCGCGCTCGACGCGACCACTTCCACGCATGACAAGCTCGAAGCGCTCACGAGTTATTTCTCCGTGGCCGAGCCCGAAGACGCCGCGTGGGCATCGTATTTTCTGGCGGGCGGCAAGCCGCGGCAATCGGTGCCCACGCGCCTGCTGACCGAGTTCGCGCGCGAACGCGTCGGCTTGCCCGCATGGCTTTTCGAAGAGTCGTATCACGCAGTGGGCGATCTGGCGGAGACCATCGCGCATATCCTGCCGCCCGCGCAACGCAGCTCCGAACTCGGCCTCACACAATGGATCGAGCAGCGCGTGCTGATCTTGCGCGGTCTTCCGCCGGACGAATTGCGCACGCGTCTTTTCAGCTATTGGGACGAACTCGACTGGAGCGGCCGCTTCTTACTCACGAAGCTGATCGGCGGCGGCTTTCGTGTCGGGGTCGCGCGGCAACTCGTCGTGCGAGCGCTCGCGGAAGTGGCCGGTGTCGACCATAAGCGGATCGCGCAACGCATGGTCGGATGGACCGATTCGCGGCAGAAGCCGGACGCCGCGCGCTATCTGCGGCTGATCGCGCCCGAGGCATCAGAACTTGCCGGCGACGATGCGCAGCATCCAACAGAGCGGCACGACAGCGATCTCGGCCTGCCGTATCCGTTCTTTCTCGCGCATCCGTTGCAGGCCGATCCCGAGACGCTCGGCGATCCGTCGCACTGGCTGATCGAATGGAAGTGGGACGGCATACGCGCGCAACTCGTCAAGCGTGCGGGACGCGTGTGGTTGTGGTCGCGCGGCGAGGACCTGATCACCGATCGCTTTCCCGAAGTCACCGCGTTGGGCGAGGCCTTGCCCGACGGCTTCGTGATAGACGGCGAGATTCTTGCGTGGGAGCCGGGCGCTATCGCGCCATTGCCGTTCGCGCGTTTGCAACCGCGCATCGCGCGCAAGACGCTGACGAAAAAAATTCTCGCCGATTCGCCCGCTGCATTGCTCGCTTACGATCTGCTCGAAGCGGACGGCAAGGATTTGCGCATGACGCCGCTCGTCGAACGGCGTGCGCGTCTCGACGCGCTGGCGGCATCGCTCGACACCACGCTTGCGCGCGATTTGCTGCGCGTATCGCCGCTCGTATCGGCCGCGGATTGGCAGACGTTGGCTGCACTGCGTGAAGAAAGCCGCGCGCGCGGCGTCGAAGGCTTCATGCTCAAGGAGCGCGAGTCGCTGTATGGCGTCGGCCGCACGAAGGCTTCGGGTACGTGGTGGAAATGGAAGATCGATCCGTATGCGGTGGACGCCGTACTGGTTTACGCGCAGCGCGGACACGGTCGACGCGCGAGCCTGTACACCGACTTCACGTTCGCAGTGTGGGACGAAGCCAATGGCGTGCGCACGCTCGTGCCGTTCGCCAAGGCGTATTCGGGTCTTACCGATGAGGAAATGCGCCAGGTTGACGCAATCGTGCGCAAGACTACGATCGAGAAGTTCGGACCGGTGCGCAGCGTGACGCCGACACTCGTATTCGAAATCGGCTTTGAAGGCATACAGGCGAGTACGCGTCATAAATCCGGCGTGGCGGTGCGCTTCCCGCGCATGCTGCGCTGGCGCACGGACAAGCATATCGACGACGCCGATACGCTCGCGATGCTCAAGGGTTTCATCGACGATCGGGCCGCATAAGCGCCGCAGTCATTCACCAAGCATCTAAGCCACACCATGTAAGCAACAACAACGCGGCGCGGGAGCGAATCTTGCGGCCGTGCGCCGGGTGCCGCATAGCGGCGCACGCGACGATCAAGGAGAAGAAGGTGACGCTCGATAACCGATTCGACGACAGCGAAGACGTGGTCGTATGGCGGCCGATCCAGTATGCGATGGCGTCGCACCGTCGCGTGCTGGTGGTGGACGACTATCGTGAAGCAGCCGATGCGCTGCAGATGCTGCTGAACGCGGACGGATTCGAATGCCGCGCGCTGGACGACCCGCACGCGGTATGCGATATGGCGTCGGAGTGGCAACCGTTCGCCGTCGTGCTCGACATCAAGATGCCGGGAATCGACGGCCTGGAACTTGCGCGGCGCTTGCGGGCGCATCCATCGACGGCGCATATGCTGCTTGTTGCGTGCACCGCGTTCGCCTCGCGCGACGACCGCGCCCGCGCGCGCGCGGTGGGTTTCGACGCGCATTGCGCGAAACCGTTGACGCCGGAACGGCTCTTGCGCGTGCTCGAATCGGCTGCTGCGCTGCATGCGGCGGGGCCGCCGTAAAGCCTGCGCGGCCTTTGAAAAAACTGCGATTGCCGTTTCGCTGCATATGCTTGCCGATTCCCTCTATTTGCGCAGATCGCGGCGCGAGCGCCACACTTCATCCACGCGTTGTCCTCATCTTTTCCCAACATCTTCTGCCGCCGCACGCATGCGCGTAACAAACCGCATGTATGCAGGCCCGCCGGTTGCTGACCTTGTTGCAACGCCGTGCGTCTCGCACGCCGCACATGTTCATCAGCACTCTGGAGGATCGTATGAGCGACAAGGAACGTCCTACGCCACCGTTCGACGGACAGCAGCAGGATCAAACGCCGGGCCGCACCGCGCCGATGCACCCGCAACCGGATCACGGCGAAAAATCGTATAAGGGCTCGGGCCGCCTCGCCGGCAAGGCGGCGATCATCACGGGCGGCGACAGCGGCATTGGCCGCGCGGTCGCCATTGCGTTCGCGCGCGAAGGCGCGGACGTGCTGATCGCGTATCTGAACGAAGACGACGACGCGCGCGAAACCGCGCGCTGGGTCGAAGAAGCGGGCCGCAAGGCGGTGCTGGTGCCGGGCGACATCACCGATCGCGCGCATTGCAATGCGATCGTCGACAAGGCCGTGCAGGCATTCGGCCGGCTCGACGTGCTCGTGAACAACGCCGCGTACCAAATGACGTACCCGTCGCTCGACGCGATCACCGACGACGAGTGGGACAAGACCTTCGATACCAACATCGGCGCGATGTTCAGGATCTCGCGCGCCGCGGTCAAGCATATGAAGCCGGGCGGCGCGATTGTGAACACGACCTCGATCAACGCGGACCATCCGAACCCCGGCCTGCTTGCGTATGCGACGACCAAGGGCGCGATTCAGAACTTCACCGGCGGGCTCGCGCAACTGCTCGCGGAGAAGGGCATTCGCGTGAATTGCGTCGCGCCGGGGCCGATCTGGACGCCGCTGATTCCATCGACGATGCCGCCTGAGAAGGTCGAAAAATTCGGCCAGCAAGTGCCGATGAAGCGGCCAGGCCAACCCGCCGAACTCGCGCCCGCTTACGTAATGCTGGCCTCCGACGAAGCGAGCTACATTTCGGGCGCAACGATTGCAGTCACGGGCGGCTCGCCGATTATTTAGGCATATTGATTGAATCTCGACGCAAGCGAACCGCAGTTTGTGCGCTAGTGCAGACAGCGGTTCGCGCGAGAACGTCCCCGATATTTCGACACGCGCCTTCCTGCCGGGCACGGCGTTTGCGCGCACCACTAGTTCTTCCTAGCGCTCGCTGTGCGTCACCCTCGTCAGGAGAACCTCCCCATGAATACACCCACTGCGGATACGCCGCTGGATGTCGCGCCGAGCGACGTCGAGCGCGTGCCGGTGAGCTTCGACATCAACGGCAAACAGCATGCATTCGGCGTCGAAGCCTGGACGTCGCTGCTCGATCTGCTGCGCGAGCATTGCCATTTGACCGGCACCAAGAAGGGCTGCGACCACGGGCAATGCGGCGCGTGCACCGCGATTGTGAACGGGCAGCGCATCAACACGTGCCTTGCGCTCGCGGTTATCTACGACGGCGCTTCGATCACCACGATCGAAGGACTCGCGAACGGCGAACAATTGCATCCCCTTCAACAGGCTTTCATCGATCACGATGCGTTTCAGTGCGGCTACTGCACGCCGGGGCAAATCTGCTCCGCCGTCGCGATGCTCGAGGAAGGCCACGCGAAAACCGCCGATGAGGTACGCGAACTGATGAGCGGCAACCTGTGCCGCTGCGGCGCGTACAACAACATCGTCGCCGCGATTCTCGATGTGTCCGAACCGGCGGAAGCGGCGGAAGCAGCCGAAGTCGGCGACGCGGGAGCGCGGCCATGAACCGCTTCTCGTACACACGCGCGAGCGAAGTGCCGCAAGCCATCGACCAGCATCGCGCGAACCGGGCGGCTGCGTTTATCGCGGGCGGCACGAATCTCGTGGACCTGTGGCGCGAGAACGTCGCGCATCCGCAGCTCGTGATCGACATCAACCGTTTGCCGCTTCGGCAAATCGAGCCGACCGCCGCGGGCGGACTCAAGATCGGCGCGCTCGTGACCAACAGCGCGGCCGCCTACGACGCGACGATAAGCGCGCGCTACCCGTTGCTCTCGAAGGCGATTCTCGCGGGCGCGTCGCCGCAGATTCGCAATGTGGCGAGCGTCGGCGGCAACCTGCTGCAACGCACGCGCTGCCTCTATTTCTACGACGCGGGCACGCGCTGCAACAAACGCGAGCCCGGCACCGGCTGTCCCGCAATGGAAGGCGTGAATCGCATGCATGCGATTCTTGGCGCAAGCGAGCATTGCATCGCCGTGCATCCGTCGGACATGTGCGTCGCATTGTCCGCGCTCGATGCAACGGTTCATCTGTCGGGGCCGGACGGTTCGCGCGTGCTGCCGTTCGCGGACTTCCACCGCTTGCCTGGCGACACGCCGCACATCGACACGAATATGCGCGACGACGAGCTGATCACCGCCGTCGAGTTGCCGAAGCAGGGCTTCGCGGAACATCACGCTTACGTGAAAGTGCGTGACAGGGCTTCGTATGCGTTCGCGCTGGTCTCCGTTGCGCTCGGGCTCGAGCTGGACGGCGACATCATCGTCAATGCGCATTGCGCGCTCGGCGGCGTTGCACACAAACCGTGGCGTAATACGGAGGCCGAAGCATCGCTGCGCGGCAAGCCGCTGAATGCCGATACCGTGCGCAACTTCGCGACCGACATCCTGCGCGATGCGCGCGGCCGCCGCGGCAACGCGTTCAAGATCGAATTGACGGCGCGCGCCATCGAGCGTGCCTTCGCGATGGCGGCGCAACGTTCACTGGAGGAGCACGCGCGATGAACCGCATTGAGACTTTGCCCGCGTTGCGCGCGAGCGGTGTGCCGCACAACCGCGTCGACGGCAGGCTGAAAGTGACCGGCGCCGCGCAGTATGCGGCGGACTTCAGCGCGAACGGACTGACGTATGGCTTCGTCGTATCGAGCACGATCGCGGCGGGAACCATCGTGTCGATCGACGCATCGGCGGCACTCGCGTTGCCTGGCGTGCTGCATGTGCTGACCTGGCAGAATCGCCCGGAGTTGCCGCGCGAGGACAAGCCGTACAAGGACATGGTCGCGCCCGGCGGCAGCCCGCTCCGGCCGCTGTGGGACGACCGCGTGTGGTACAGCGGCCAGCCTGTCGCGCTGGTGCTCGCTGAGTCGCTCGAACTCGCGCGTCATGCGGCCTCGCTCGTCGACGTGCGTTATGAATCGGCGCCGCATCGAACGGAGATGGGCGAAGTGCTGATGAGCGCCGAGCCGCCGTCCACGGAGAAGGGCGGCTTCGATCCGCCGCCTCCGCCGCGAGGCGACGCCGACGCCGCGTTGGCGAACGCCGCAGCGCGCGTCGATGCGTTCTACAGCACGCCCGCGGAATATCACAATCCGATGGAAATGCATGGTTGCACGGTGGTGCCCGACGAGCATGGGCACTTGACCGTGTATGAAAAGACCCAGGGCGTCGTCAATACGAAGTCGTATCTGACGGCCGTATTCGGTTTGAAAGATGATGAGTTGCAGGTCGTCTCGCCGTTCGTCGGCGGTGCATTCGGCTCGGGTTTGAGGCCGCAGTATCACCTTGCGCTTGCGGTCATGGCCGCGCTCGAATTGAAGCGGCCGGTGCGTGTGACGCTGACGCGCCAGCAGATGTTCACGTTCGCGCATCGGCCGCAATCCATTCAGCGCGTGGCGCTCGGCGCCTCTGCCGATGGCCGCTTGCAGGCGGTGATTCACGAGGCGGTATCCGAGACCTCGCAGTACGAGGATTACTGCGACGTCGTGGTGAACTGGGCCGGCCAGCTTTATCGATGCGAGAACGTGACGCTTGGCTACAAGGTTGCGCGGCTCGATGTGCCGACGCCCGCCGACATGCGCGCGCCGGGCGCGGCGCAAGGTCTTTTCCCGCTCGAAGTCGCGATGGACGAACTCGCGGAAGCATTGCGGATGGACCCGCTGCAACTGCGCCTCATCAACTACGCCGAACGCGATGCGAACAAGAACCTGCCGTTCTCGAGCAAGGCGCTGCGCGACTGCTATCGCGAAGGCGCGGCGCGTTTCGGCTGGGACAAGCGGCCGCTCGCGCCACGCGCGCGGCGCGAGGGCACCGAACTGATCGGCTGGGGCATGGCGACCGGCGCGTGGGACGCGATGCAAAACGAAGCGTCGGCGCGCGCCGTGCTCACTCGCGATGGACGCGTGACCGTCTCCAGTTCAACCGCCGACATCGGCACCGGCACCTACACCGCGATGACGCAGATCGCAGCGGATGCACTCGGCGTGCCGCTGCAGGACGTGGTGTTCGAACTCGGCGATACGCGCCTGCCGAAGGCGCCGATAGAAGGCGGATCGTGGACGGTATCGTCGGTAGGCAGTGCGGTCGATGCCGCGTGCAAGCGGCTGCGCAATCGCCTCGTCGAACTGGCGCGGCAATATGGCGGCGGGCGCTTCGCAAGCATTGATCGCGACGACATACGGCGCATGGGCAAGCGCCTCGTGTGCGGTCACGGCACGGCCGACGCGATCGACATCGACGCGTTGCTCGAGCGCGCCGGGCTCGACAAGCTCGAAGAACAGGCCACCGTGAAGCCGCACGAAAAGCAGCAGGCGTATTCGATGGGCACGCATTCGGCGATCTTCGTCGAAGCGCGCGTGGACGAAGCGCTGGGCACCGTGCGCGTAACGCGCGTGGTGAGCGCGGTCGCGGCGGGGCACATCGTCAATCCGAAGACCGCGGCAAGCCAGGTGGCGGGCGGCGTGGTGTGGGGCATCAGCATGGCGCTGCATGAAGAAGGGCAGTTCGATCATGACATAGGCCGTCAGATGAACCATAACCTTGCCGAGTATCACGTGCCGGTCAACGCGGATATTCACGACATCGAGGTGCTCTTTGTCGAGGAGCACGACACGATCGTGAATCCGCTCGGCGTGAAGGGCGTGGGTGAAATCGGCGTGGTCGGCGTGGCGGCCGCGGTGAGCAACGCGATCTGGCATGCAACGGGCAAGCGCGTGCGCGACTTGCCGATTACGCTGGATAAACTGTTCGCGTGAGTTCGCTAGGGCGAGGAGCGTAGCGCCGTGCCGCGGTGCATTGGCCGCGCTGCGCTCTCGCCACTTCGCGGCGCGCGAAATGCAGCGTCAATCCGCGTACTTGAATTCCGGCAATGCCTCCAGCGACTTTTTGGTCGCCTCCGGCAAAACGACACGACGGTTGGTAATCTGCAGATCGTTGAACGGAACGGCCACGAGATGCTTGCCGATGCCGAGGAATCCTCCGACGGACAGAATCGCGTAAGTGCTGCGGTCGCCGCCTGGCGAGACGATCAGATCGTCGACTGTGCCGATGGTGTCCTTGTTCTTGTTGAACACGTCCGCGCCGGTCAGCTTCGACGCGCGATAGCCGCTCGCGAGTTGCACGACGTCCGTGCGCTTTTCGGTAATGGCTTGGGGCGCGCCTTGCGCATGCGCGTTGCCGTAGAGCGAAAAAGGCGTTAGCGGCACGAGCGTGCTGACGAGCAGCGCTGCCGCGAGCAGCGCCTTGGGTTGCATGCTTCGCATGATGGTTTCTCCTTGTTATGTCTCGCGCCGGTCGCGGCGCGTCGAGCCGAGTCGGCTTTCAAACGCGTTATCGCAAATTGCATGCCGCGTCGCCCTGTGGCGCGCGACGTCCAGGCCCGCGGATTGCTACAGGAGCGAGCCTCTTATCCGTATCGCCTACACTAAAAAGGCGCGTGCGCGCCCATGCTTCTCACAGGAAAACCTATGTCATCCCCGGCCAATTACTCGACGCGTATCGCGGAAGGCACGCCTTTCCCGCTTGGTGCGACATGGAACGGAAACGGCGTGAACTTCGCGCTGTTCTCGGCGCACGCAACGAAAGTCGAACTGTGTCTGTTCGATGAAACCGGTCAGCATGAAATCGAGCGCATCGAATTGCCGGAATATACCGACGAGGTCTGGCATGTGTTCGTGCCGAACCTGAAACCGGGCGCTGTGTACGGCTATCGCGTGCATGGTCCGTATGAGCCGGAGAAGGGTCATCGCTTCAATCCGAACAAACTGCTGCTCGACCCTTACGCGAAGGCGCATATCGGCGAACTGAAATGGGCGCCGGAAATTTTCGGCTACACGCTCGATTCGGAAGACGCGGACCTGTCGTTCGACGAGCGCGACAGCGCGCCGTTCGTGCCGAAATGCAAGGTCGTCGACGCGAACTTTTCGTGGATTCACCCCGAACGCAATCCGTTGCCGTGGGACCGCGTGATCTTCTATGAAACGCATGTGCGCGGCTTCACGAAGCGTCATCCGCAAGTGCCGGAGAATCTGCGCGGCACCTTCGCCGGACTCGGGCAGAAGGCGGTGATCGACTACATCAGGAGCCTCGGCGTGACCTCGGTCGAACTGATGCCGATCCAGACCTTCGTCAACGACAGCTATCTGCTCGACAAGGGCCTCACGAACTACTGGGGCTATAACACCATCGGCTTTTTCGCGGCCGACCCGCGTTTCTTCGCGTCGAACAACGAGTCCGTCAGCGAGTTCAAGGGCATGGTGGACGCGTTTCACAACGCGAATCTCGAAGTGATTCTCGACGTGGTGTACAACCACACCGCCGAAGGCAACGAACGCGGGCCGACGCTCTCGTTCAAGGGCATCGACAACGCGTCGTACTATCGGCTGATGCCCGATGAGCCGCGCTATTACATCAACGATACGGGCACGGGCAATACGCTCAATCTCTCGCATCCGCGCGTGCTGCAGATGGTGACCGACAGCCTGCGCTACTGGGTGACGGAGATGAAGGTCGACGGTTTTCGTTTCGACCTCGCGACGATTCTCGGTCGCGAGCCGCACGGCTTCGACGAAGGCGGCGGCTTTCTCGACAGTTGCCGGCAAGACCCGGTGCTCTCGAGCGTGCGGCTCATTGCGGAGCCGTGGGATTGCGGCCCCGGCGGCTATCAGGTCGGCGGCTTTCCGCCGGGCTGGGCCGAATGGAACGACCGCTTTCGCGATACCGTGCGCGCGTACTGGAAGGGCGACGAGGGCATGGTCGCCGATCTCGCGACACGTCTCACCGGATCGGGCGACAAGTTCAATCATCGTGGGCGGCGTCCGTGGGCGAGCGTGAACTTCATCGCCGCGCACGACGGCTTCACGCTGAACGATCTTGTCTCGTACAACGACAAGCATAACGAGGCGAACGGCGAGGACAACAAGGACGGCCACTCGGATAACAAGTCGTGGAATATGGGCGTCGAAGGTCCGACCGACGACCCCGAGATTCGCCAGCAACGCGAGCGTCAGAAGCGCAATCTGCTTGCCACGCTGCTGCTCTCGCAAGGCACGCCGATGATTCTCGCGGGCGACGAGTTCGGCCGCACGCAGAAGGGCAACAACAACGCGTATTGCCAGGACAACGAAATCAGTTGGGTCGACTGGGAAGGTATCGACGACGACGGCCGCGCGCTCACCGAGTTCGTCAGAAACCTGACGACGCTTCGCCACCGCTTGCCGGTGCTGCGCCGCAGCCGCTTTCTGACGGGCGAATACAACGAGGCGCTCGACGTGACCGATGCGCGCTGGCTCGCGCCGGACGGCACCGATCTCACCGCCGAGCAATGGGCCGATCCGCTGATGCGCTGCTTCGGTCTCGTGATCGACGGCCGCGCGCAGGCGAGCGGCATTCGCCGTCCCGCGTCCGATGCGACGTTGCTGCTGGTGCTCAATGCACACCATGACGTCGTCAATTTTAAATTGCCCGACGTGCCCGAGGGCGAGCGCTGGACCTGCCTGCTCGATACCAACATGCCGGTGCGCCCGGACTTGCCGCAGTTCAGCGCCGGCGACGAGTATCAGGTCACCGCGCGTTCGCTGCTGCTGTTCGCACTCGAAGCGCCGAGCCGCGCGACGCAACGCGTGTTCGACAGACTCGAACAGCAACTCACCTCGGATGAAAGCGAAACGCCGCCCGCTAGCTGAGCGGGAATAGCACTTGCTCTGCGTGGATGGCCACGCGCATTCGTCACGACGATGCGCGCGGCTTCGCCATGCCGGCATCCGCGAGACCTAAACCGTAGGGGACTCATATGGAACAGGAGCAGACCCCCCAGGAGGACCAGATCCGCACGCGCGCGTACTACCTGTGGGAGCATGCGCCGGAGCCGAAGGGCACGCCCGACGAGTACTGGGAACAGGCCCGCAGCGAGATCGAGAAGGAAGCGCCGCCAGTGGAAAGCGGGCCGATTGCAGAAGAGCCGAAAAAATAGCGTGATGACAGGGAGCGCCACAATCACAACCACGATCACAAGCAACAAGAAGCACGTAGCGCAATGAAGGACATTCCGGAACCGTCGCGCGGCGGGACGCCCACGCGCATCGACGCGCCGCCTGCCGCGTTCGGTCTCGATGCGCTGATCGCACTCGCGGTCGGCGCCGGTTTCGTCGCGTGCCTGTACTTCGCGCGCGCCGTCCTGATTCCGATGACGCTCGCGATTCTGCTGAGCTTTCTCGTCGCGCCGCTCGTCAAATGGTTGGGCCGACTGAAGCTCGGCCACGTTGCGTCGGTGTTTGCGGCCGTCGTGATGTCGATCTCGGTGATCGCTGTGCTGGGCGCGGTCATCACGATGCAGTTGAGCGACCTCGCCGCGGGCATGCCGCGTTATCAGGCGACGATCGAGCGCAAGATGGAAGCGGCGCACACGCTGACGGTGGGCAAGCTCGACCGTTTTGCGAAAGCCGCGGGCCAGGCGTTGCAACGCGCGACCGTCGAGCCGCCGCAACCGGAGCCGCGCCACGATGCGTCTTCTTCCGATGGCCGCGCGCCTGCCGCCGTGCCCGTCGAAGTGCGCGAGCCGGTGCCGACGCCGCTCGAAGTCGCGCGCCGCGTGTTGTCGCCGGCCATTAGTCCGCTGGAGACGGCGTTCATCGTATTCGTCGTGATGGTGGTGATCCTGCTGCAACGCGACGACTTGCGCGACCGCGCGATTCGTCTGTTCGGTTCGCGCGATCTGCACCGCACGACGATGGTGATGGACGAAGCCGCGCGGCGCTTGAGCCGCTACTTCGTTTCGCAGCTCGGATTGAATGCGGCCCTCGGCGTTGCGATTGGCGCGGGGCTTTTTTTCATCGGCGTGCCGAGTCCGATTCTGTGGGGCATCCTCGCGGCCTTGCTGCGGCTCGTGCCGTATGTCGGCATCTGGATCGCCGGCGGGCTGGCCACTGCGCTCGCCGCCGCGGTGAGTCCGGGTTGGGACATGGCGATCTGGTCGATTGCGCTCTTCGTGACGGTCGAACTGCTGGTGGGCCAGGTAGTCGAGCCGTTGCTGTACGGACGCAGCACGGGGCTCTCGCCGTTCTCGGTGGTCGTCGCGGCGATCTTCTGGAGCTGGATCTGGGGGCCCATTGGCCTGATCCTGTCGACGCCGTTGACGCTTTGCCTGCTCGTGCTCGGCCGCCATATCCGGCGCCTGGAATTTCTCGACGTGATGCTCGGCGATCAGCCCGCGCTCACGCCGGTCGAAAATTTTTATCAGCGCGCACTTGCGGGCGATCCCGACGAAGCGATTGCGCAAGCCGAAGCGCTACTGCGCGAGCGTTCGTTATCGGCTTACTACGACGAGGTGGCGATCAAGGGTTTGCAACTGGCCGCGAACGATGTCGTGCGCGGCAGCGTCACAGCGGTGCAGCTTGCGCGCATCGAGTCGACCACGAACGATCTGGTCGATGGCCTCGACAGTTATGCCGACGAGCCGCCGCAGCACGCAGCAGAAAACGCAAGTGCTGAGATCGGACCGGTCGCGCCGTCGCGTGAAGGGCCGCCTGCTTCGACGGCAACGCATATGCTGTTCGCGAACCAGGCACGCGGCGCGGCCGACGAAGCACGCGAAAGCGCCGCCGACAGCGCGGAAGAAGATGCGCGCGAGCAAACCTTGCAGCGTGCGCCCGAACTGCCGCAGGCGCACACAATGCCGCGCGCCGCGAATCAACGCGTCTTGTGCATTCCCGGGCGCGGCCCGCTCGATCCGCTTGCGACGACGATCATGCTGCAGTTGCTCGGCAAGCACGGCTTCACGGCGCGCGCATTGCCGCATGAGGCGGCATCGCGTGCGTCGATCGACCGGATGGACGCCGACGATGTCGGTATCGTGTGCCTTCTCTATCTTCAGATAGACGGCATTCCCTCGCATTTGCGCTACATGGTCCGGCGCATTCGCGCGCGCTTGCCGAACGTGTCGATCATCGTCGGACTATGGACGCCCGAAGATCTGCAGAAGTGGAGCGTCGATCTGCAAAACGCGATGGGCGCCGAATGCTACGTGACTTCGTTGCAGGAGATGCTGGCCGCTTGCCATTTGTGTGGCAGCGCGACGCGCGATGAATCGCTAGCGGTGGCTAACGGATAACAACGGGTGCAACCCGCGCATGTAAAAAACGCCCGGCGCTTGCGCGTCCGGGCGTTGCGTTTTTAGTCGTGCATCGCAAGCCGATGCTATTTATTTGCCGGTAGCTTCCCCGTCGTCGGACGAAGAATCTTCGTCGTCGGTCACGATTTTGGTGGTGCCGCCGGTAGAAGGCGGATCGCTCGCCGGAAACGTGTCTTCAACTTCCTTGTCGATCTGCTTCTCCGTCTTGTTGGCGTTCGGATGTTGTTCCTTGGGTTCTGGCATGGCGCTTCTCCTTTAGCTAACGAATGGTGTGCGCAAAAAAGACACGCGGTTCGCGCGGCCCACGTGCGGTGCTTTTTACATGAGCATGTAGAGTTGAACGATAAGCCGGTACGCTTCGATTCGAAGCAGCCTGTTTTTCACTTTGGTTCAGCTTCTGTCGCACGAGTCGCGCCCGACAATCCGCAATGCCTGCGCGCATGTGAGCGGGCCGCGGCGCATCGCGTCGATCAGATGCGCGGTCTGCGTGTCGCGTTCGCAGGCAAGCACGGCGGCCACGTTGTCGTCCTTCACATAAAGCGCGGCAAAATCCTGACGATCCAGCTCGCCGTCGACGACAAGCTCGTCCCACTCGCTTGCATGGCCGAGGTATTCGAAGTTCTTGCCGAAGTGATAGGTCCAGAAAAACGGCACGCCGCTGTAACGGTTGCGCGCTCCGCACATGTTTTGAGCCGCGATGCGCGCATGTTGCTGCGCGACGCGCCAATGTTCTATCCGCAACGGCTCTTCGTTTTCGCGCAGCGGAAACACGGCGATGTCGCCTGCGGCGTAGAGACCCGGCGCGGCCTGCATGCCCGCGTTCACGATCACGCCGCCATCTTTCTGCAACGGCAAGCCGTCGATAAAGCCGGTCGCAGGCGTAACGCCGGTGCCCAACAGCACGAGGTCGGCCGGAATATGTTCGCCGCTTTCGAGCATCACTTCATGCACATTGCCTTCTTCGCCTTCGAGCGAAGCAACCCTCGCTTGCAGATGAAACTTGACGCCATTGCGTTCATGCAACTCGCGAAACATGGCACCGATGCGCTCGCCGAACTGCTTCGCAAAGGGCACCTTATCCGGCGAAATAACCGTGACCTGCACGCCGCGTTTGCGCAGCGCGGCTGCGGTTTCGAGCCCGATGAAACTGCTGCCGAGAATGGCGACTTGCACGGAGCCGGCGTTTTCCGAGGGGCCGCCGGCATCCGCGTCGCCGAGCGCTTCGACAATCGCGGTGGCGTCGTCGAGATGACGCAGCACATACACGCCGCCGAGTTCGCAGCCCGGAATTCGCGGCACTTTCGGCGTGCTGCCGCTGGCGAGCAAGGCCGTGTCGTACGTCAGTTCGCCGCCGCTTTCCAGATGAATCGTGCGATTGCGCACGTCGAGCCGCGCGACCTTCGCGACGATGCGCTCGACGCGGTGCTGCTCGTACCAGTCGGGCGCGAGCAGCGGCGGCACGTCGGCGGGAGGCATTTCGGCGGACGGGACAAACTTGCTAAGCGATGTGCGGTCGTAGGGCGCGTGCGGTTCATCGCCGATCAGCGTGAGGCGCCCCGTAAAGCCATATTCGCGCAGCGCCGCGCAGGCGGCCGCGCCGGCCGCGCCCGCGCCGATCACCGCGAAGTGCGGCTCTTGCGTCGCGGCGGGTTCGGTTTCGTCCGGCAGCTTGTCGGGCGTGACCATGACGTCGTCGCCGTCGACGATCACCGCATAACGTTCGAGCGGCACCAGCGGCGGCGGCTCCAGCACCTTGCCGGTGGCTGCATCGAAAGTGCCTTTGTGCCACGGACAAATGATCCTGCCGCGGCATAGCGCGCCTTCTTCGAGCGGTCCGCCTGCGTGCGGACAGTCGGCGGAATACGCGCGCACCACGTCGCCGTCGCGGATCAGCATGATCTTTTCGCCGTCCACGACAACGCGTTGGCCCCGGTCTTCGCGCAGTTGCGAAAGCTGGGCAACGTGTCGGGCGGTGGTGGGCATGCTGGTTTCCGTGAACGTAATCAGCAGGATTCGGCGCGGCAGGATGCCGCAGCGATTCGGCGACTCGGGAGAATGCGAAACTCGTTGCGTGAGCAGCAATTCATGTGCCCAACGCGCCCGAATAAATCAGTTAAGCAGAAACGTTCGCGTTTCTTCGCGCGTCGCTATGTACATGGCCGAAAGTGGGGTAGATTCCTCACTAAGGAATTAGCGCACGAACGCCGCGGCACGATACGTGCGTCCGATTGCCTAACTTGTATGACCTTTGATGGAGCGTGGGCCGTGCAGCGTGCGGAGCGAGTCGCAGTTGATTTTCCGATGCCGTCGCGCAACTTTGCGGCGACGCGGCGAATGCTCCTTATTGTTCTTGCCGTTTCCATTCTGTTCCCGCTTGCCTGCCTCGCCGGTTATGGCTACTTCGATTACCAGCGCCGTATCGCCGATTCAAACGATGTGATCGACCGGCTCGTGCGCGTCGCCGAAGAACAGGCGGTCAAGGTGCTCGACCTCAATCAGCAGATGGCGTCGCGCATCGTCGAGTTGATCGGCACCGAAGACGACGCGCAGATTCGCGCGCGCGAGGCGGAATTGAACCGGCAGTTGCGCGAGATCGGCGGAGACTTCCCGCAAGTGGCGTCCATCTATCTGATCGGCGCGAACGGCGATCTGCTCGTGTCGACCCGTGCTTATCCGGCGCCAACCGTGTCTGTCAGTCAGCGCGAAGACTTTATCGCCGCGCGCGCGATGCGCCCGCATCCGTACTTCTCGCTGCCGATGCTCGGCACGCTGTCGCAGACGAACGTGTTCAACACATCGATCGGGCGTATCGGGGCGGACAGCAAATTTCTCGGCGTCGTCTCGGTTGCATTGCGCAGCGAGTACTTCTCGCGCTTTTATCGCGAGTTGACGAACGGCGATCCGTCGCTTGCGCTCTCGCTGTATCGGCAGGACGGCAGTCTGCTGGTGCGCTATCCGCCGTGGCCAGGCGGCGTGCAGCCGCCCGCGGCGAACGCGTTTGGCGCGGCCTTGCGCGACAAACAGTTGTCGGGCCATGTGCGCGTCAAATCGCCCGTCGATGGCGTGGAGCGGCTCGTTGCGTTTCGGCGCGTCGGCGATTATCCGCTCTACGTGTCGAGCGCTTATGCAACGGGCTCGATCGTCGATGCATGGCGCCGGCACTTCATCGTGATCGCTGCGCTGACCGCGGTGCCGTGCATCGCGATCTGGATGCTGGTGCTGTACTCGCTGCGTCAGCTCGACGGCGAGCGCGTCGCATGGGAACGCTGGCAGGGCGAGGTCGCGATGCGGCTGTCGGCGGAAGCATCGAGCCGGCAATTGCAGCGCATGGGCGCGCTCGGCAATCTGGTTGCCAACGTGGCGCACGACTTCAACAATCTGTTGATGGTCGTGTCCGCCAATATCGAACTGGCGCGGCTAAAGCGCTACAACAACCTTGAGAAGGAGATGACCGCCGTGCAGCGTGCGACCGCAACGGCTGAATCGCTGACACGCCGGCTTTTGAGTGTCGCGAAGAAGCAGCCGCTCAAGCAGGAGCCGATCGACCTCAGGAAATGGATGCCGGGCGCGGCGCCGCTCATCGAAGCGGCGCTCGGCGACAAGATCGAACTGGCGCTCAGCATCGTCGACGATGTGTGGCCCGTGCTCGCCGATCCGACCGACCTGGAACTCGCGATCATGAACCTCGCGGTCAATGCGCGCGATGCCATGCCGCGCGGCGGACGCTTCGTGATTCGTTGCCAGAACAACCGGCTGGTCGGCAGCGATACCTTGCTGCCCGACGGCGAGTATGTGCTGATCGCCTGTTCGGACGACGGCGAGGGCATGCCCGAATCGGTCGCGCGGCGCGCCTTCGAGCCGCTTTTCACGACCAAGCTGAGCGGCTCGGGCGCGGGCCTCGGTCTCGCGCAGGTGCTGTCGATGTGCGAACAAGCGGGCGGCACCGCGAAGATCGACAGCGTGCCTGGCAGCGGCACAACGGTGCGGCTTTATCTACCGCGCTATCGCGAGCGCCGCGCGACGCACGCGGCGAGTCAGACCGTGGTCGAACAGCCCGCGCTGCGGCATGCCGGCATGGTGCTGCTGGTGGAAGACAACGAGGATGTCGCCGCGGGCGTCGCAGCGGTGCTCGAGACGTTCGGCTGCGAAGTGCGGCACGAACCGACCGCCGACCAGGCGTTCGACGTGCTCAACGGCGGCGAGCGTTTCGAACTCGTGCTGTCGGACATTCAGATGCCGGGCAAGCTGAACGGCATCGACCTCGCGGAAAGAGTGCGCAGCACCTGGCCTTCGCAGAAAATCGCGTTGATGACGGGCTATGCCGACGAGCTCGAACGCGCGCGCCGCATCGGCGTGGCCATTCTCGCGAAGCCATTCGATATCGAGGAACTGCACGCGCTCGTCGCTTGCGAATCGTAAGCCACGCCGTTTGTGCGGCACACCCCTTGCTGAACTCCTGACGAGGCATGCGCAGGCGGCGCGTCCGCTTGCGCAATCCGCTTCTATTCCGCATTCATCCCGACAGGAGAACAGTTATGAAGATCAAGAAGGCATTGCTCGTTTCCACGCTGCTCGCAGCGTCGTCGCTGGCCATGGCGCAAGGCACAGGCGGTGCGGGTGGTGGCGGCGCCGGCGGAGGTGGCGGCGCGGGCCCGGCCGGCAACGACCCGAGCACGAGCGCCGGCGCGAATACGTCGACGCGCGAAGGCGGCGACACGGGATCGGGCACGATGTCGCATTCGAAGACGAAGAAGCATTCGTCGAAGACGACCAAGCCCGCGACCGACACCACAAATATGCCGGGCGCGAACGCGAGCAGCGACACGAAGGGTAAGTAATGCGTGCGTCGTGTGCGTAGAGTTCACGCACGCTTCCCTAAGTTTCGCGAGTGACGCGCCCGTGTGCGCGTCACTCATTTACACCGCGCTGTTGTTTTTACTTTCGCGTTTGTTCTGGCTAACGCAGCCTAGCTTTTCTCTTGCGCTGCGTCGTATTTCCCGAGCGCCGCGGCGCTGTTCAAACGCGCGCGTTTGAGCAACGCCTGCTGCGCTTCCTCGACGTTGCCCGCCGCGCCTTTCCATGCCTGCAATGGCGGTTCCTGCAGCGCGCGTCCATACGAGAAGCTCAGATTCCACGGCAACGGCCCGAGGCGATTCATTGCGTCGAGATTGGCGGTGGCTTCCTCGGGCGATTGTCCGCCGGACAGAAACACGATGCCGGGCACGGCCGAAGGCACCGTGCGTTTCAGAATCCGCACCGTATAAGCGGCGATGTCCGCAGTGGACGATTGCCGCGCGTTCTCCGAACCGGCGAGCACCATGCTCGGCTTCAGCAGAATATGTTCGAGCACCACGCGATGCCGACGCAGCGCATCAAACACCTCGTGCAGCACCGCTTCGGTGACTTCGGCGCTGCGCTCGATGCTGTGATCGCCGTCCATCAGCACTTCGGGTTCGACGATCGGCACGATGCCCGCTTCCTGCGAGATCGCCGCATAGCGCGCGAGCGAATCCGCATTGGCTTCGATCGCGAGACGGCTCGGCAGATTGGCCGTGATGTTGTAGACCGCGCGCCACTTCGCGAAGCGCGCGCCTTGTTGCTTGTAATCGACGAAGCGGCGTGCGAGGCCGTCGAGGCCTTCGGTGATTTCATCGCCTGGAGCATGGGCGAGCGCAATCTTGCCGAGATCGACCTTGATGCCCGGCACGATGCCGTTTCGGGCGGCGAGTTGTGGAAACGGCGTGCCGTCGTCGGCCTTTTGACCGAGCGTTTCCTGATACAGAATGACGCCGCTCACGAATTCGCCGAGACCGGGCGTGGTGAGCAGCAGGTTGCGATACGCGCGGCGGTTTTCCTCGGTGGAGTCGATGCCGATCGTCTTGAAGCGTTTCGCGATGGTGGGACCGCTTTCGTCGGCGGCGAGCAGACCCTTGCCGGGCTGAACCATGGCGTCGACGGTGGCTTGCAGTTCGCTGCGGGTATCCATGAGATGTGCTCCCTTTGTTCGGGTTGCGGAAGAAAACCTGCCGTCGCGGCGCGTGCGGCTGCGCCCGGGTTATGACTTATTCGCCGATCAGATGCAACACGATGTCGCGATGCTGCGCATGACGCCGATGCTCGAACAGATAGAGCCCCTGCCATGTGCCGAGCACCATCTGTCCATGTTCGACGGGCACGCTCAATTGCACTTGCGTCAACGCGGTGCGCAGATGCGCGGGCATGTCGTCCGGACCTTCGGCGTCGTGCTCGTAGCGTTGCTCGTCTTCGGGCGCGAGGTTCGCGAAGTAGCGCTCCAGATCGCGCTGCACCGACGGGTCCGCGTTTTCCTGAATCAGCAGCGATGCCGACGTATGACGGCAAAAGAGCGTCAGCAGTCCCGTGTCGATGTGCTGCGCCGCGACGAAGCGGCGCGCTTCGTCGGTGAATTCGACAAGTCCGCGAGTGCGCGCCTTGACGCTTAGATGGTGGATGACCTGCTTCATGATGGAAGCGCTCGTCTACGGTTTATAGCGACGCGAACGCGTCTGTGATCTGCTCGACGCTGGTGGGGCGCACGACGCGCGCCACTTCCGCGCCGTCGCGCATGAAGATCAGCGTGGGCCACAGCTTGACCTTGAACGAGCGGCCTAGCGGCCGGCCGGGGCCGTCCTCGATCTTCAGATGCCTGACGCCGGCATGCGCTTCGAAGGCTTTTTCAATCGAAGGCTGCGCGCCCTGGCAGTAGCCGCACCAGTCCGTGCCGAACTCGATGACGGTGGCGCCGGGCAGGGCGTCGACTTCGGCTCGCGACGGGGCTTTGGTGGAATAGGGCGTCCGTATTGCCATGCATGCTCCGCTGTGGATCGGGTTGTGCGGTGTGGGGTTGCCGCGGCGCGCGGCGATCCTGTGGCCGTTGTGCTGGTCGCTACGGAAATCGCCGCAGTCGGCACGCGCCGCATTTTGCTTGGATAAGAGTATCAGCTATTGGTTCGGGGTTCAGACTGGCGGAACGGGGATTTGACACAAACGTACAAGTTCGTCACGCGCGGCTGTTAAACAATGCCGCACATCATCGGCAATCTGCCGGCGGATTTGAGGAAGAAAAAATGGCGGACAGGATTTATCTGGGGCGCCCCGGCACGGACGACACCATTGGCGTCCCCACTGGTTTCAGTTGGGGCGCATTCTTGCTGGGCCCGATCTGGGCTCTGTCGAGGCGCATGTGGTTTGCGGCCTTTGCAATGGTGGCTGTGGAGCTGGCACTGTACTTACCGAGCTTGTGGTTAGACCGGGGCGACATAGTGACCTTGCTCCTGTCGATCCTGTTTGGCATCGCCTGCGGTAAGTATGGCAATGACTGGCATCGACGGGTGTTGGAGAAACGGGGGTATGCGGTGCTGTAAGTCTGCGCGCCAATGCGGTCGGGAGTGAGATTTGGGACACGCCTCCCCACCTTTACGCGCCCGCGCGAGCGGTCGATAATGCCCCGTTCATTCCCGCCACGAAGCCTGCCGTGCGCGCCGCGCCTCGCAGGCTCGCTTCTCCTGAACTCACAGCCGCCCGTGTCGAAAAACTCACGTTTTTTTGGTCTGCTGCACATTCCCGGCTTCAAGCCGCTTGCCGCCGCCACGCTGATGCTCGGTGTGGCCATGTCGTTCACCGCGCCGTATCTGTCGCTGTTCGGCGTCGAGCGCGCGGGCATGACGCCGTTCCGGCTCGGCGTCTTCATGACGCTGATCGCGGCAAGCGGCGTGCTCGCGAGCACCTTCGCCGGCCGCTGGAGCGATGCAAGCGGACGGCATCGGCCGTTACTGCTCGTCGCGCTCGTGCTGGCCGCGCTCGGCTATCTGTCGTTATGCGTGGTGCGCGATTACAGGCTGCTGCTCGTCGTCGGCATTGTGTTTATCGGCGTCGGCGGCTCGGCTATTTCGATGGTGTTCTCGTTCAGCCGCGCGGCGCTGCCCGTGCCCGACGCGTCCGAACGCGCGTTTGCCAGCGCGACGCTGCGCACGATTCTCTCGGCGGCGTGGGTGTTCGGGCCGTCGGTGGGCGCGCTGGTGCTCGCGGCGACGAGTTTCACCGGACTCTTTCTATTCGCCGCGGCGAGCTTTGCGGCGTGCGCGGCCATCGTGTGGCGCATGCGCGAGCCGCAAGGGCATCTCGGCGACCATACGGTAGAAGACACCGCATCGGAGCCGTCGTCGTCGATTACCGTGCCGCCGCTCAGGGAACCTGGCGCCGACGCGCACGAGGACCTGCCCGGCGTCGCATCGGCGAACGACATTGGCCGTGCGGTCGCCGCGCTGACCTTGCTCGGGCTCGCGGCCAACGCCACGATGATCGTGTTGCCGCTTTACATCGTGCATGGCCTGAACGGCACGCATCTGGACGTATCGGTGATGCTCGGCCTCGGCGCATTGACCGAGATTCCGATGATGCTCGCGCTCGGCGCGAAGTCTTCGAGCCTGCACAAGCCGAACTGGCTTGCCGCCTGCGCGGCGGTTCACGCGGCCTATTTCGTCGCGATGTCGCTCGCCGGAAACGTGCATGTGCTGATTCCGATGCAGATTCTCAACGCGTTCGTCGTTGCCGTGACTTCATGCCTCGGCATGACCTACGTGCAGGACCTGATGCCCGATGCGCCAGGCCGCGCCACCGCGCTCTTCTTCAACGCAGCGCGGGTCGGCTCGATTCTTTCCGGCGTGTTGTCCGGCCTGCTGGTGCAGGCGTTCAGCTATCGCGGCACGTTCCTCTTCTGCGGCTTGCTCGCGCTGTGCGCGCTCGTGCTGTTTGCCGTGCCGGGCTATCGTTATCCGCTGATGTGGCGAGGCGTGCGGCGTTTCGCCCGCACGCAATACGCGAAGCTTCAATCGAGGCGTGCGCTGCGCGGCGGCCGCGAGCTTTAGCGGGCACGGCACACGTTTCATATGCGGCGGGCCGGTTTGCCACGCGCTGAATGACAGGGACCTTACGCCGCGCACAACTTCCGCAAGGAGGCGTATCGTTGTCGTCACGCATGCTGCCGGACGCGGCCGACGCAACAAACGCAGCATGACCATCTGACTGAAACCAGGCAGCATCACAAGGCACTTTCGGGAGCGGAGAAAATGCAGCTAGGCATGATTGGATTGGGACGCATGGGCGCGGACATGGTGCGGCGCCTGACGAAGGGCGCGCAGCAATGCGTCGTCTACGACGTACAGCCTGCGGCTGTCGAGCGGCTCGCGCAGGAGGGCGTGACGGGCGCGTCGTCGCTCGAAGACCTCGTCGCCAGGCTCGACAAGCCGCGCGCCGTGTGGCTGATGGTGCCCGCCGCGGTGGTCGACGGCACGCTCGAAAAACTCGTGCCGTTGCTCGGGCCGGGCGACATCGTGATCGACGGCGGCAACTCGTACTATCACGACGACATTCGCCGCGGCGCCGACCTCGCCGCACGCAAACTGCATTACGTCGACGTCGGTACGAGCGGCGGCGTCGCGGGCCGCGAGCGCGGTTATTGCCTGATGATCGGCGGCGAAGCGCAGGTGGTCGAACGGCTTGAGCCGATCTTTTCGACGCTCGCGCCAGGCGCCGCCGCCGCGCCCGCGACGTCAGGACGCAATCCGGGCAACAGCACGGCGGAGCAGGGCTTTCTGCATTGCGGTCCGCTCGGCGCGGGGCATTTCGTGAAGATGGTCCACAACGGCATCGAATACGGTTTGATGGCCGCGTATGCCGAGGGCCTCAACATTCTGCGTCACGCGGATGCCGGCAAGCACGCGCGCGAGGCGGACGCCGAGACGTCGCCGCTGCGTCGTCCGCAGTTGTATCAATACGATTTCAATCTGGCCGATATCGCCGAAGTGTGGCGGCGCGGCAGCGTGATCGGCTCGTGGCTGCTCGACCTCATCGCGGGCACGCTCGCGGGCGATGCCGATCTGCAACAGTACGCGGGCCGCGTATCCGATTCGGGCGAAGGACGCTGGACGATGTCGGCGGCCATCGACGAAGGCGTGCCCGCGCCCGTGCTGAGCGCGGCGCTGTTCGCGCGCTTCAGTTCGCGCGGCGAAGCGGACTTCGCGAACCGCGTGTTGTCGGCGATGCGTCATGACTTCGGCGGCCATGCAGAAAAGCCGGCTGCGCCGCCCGCAAGTTCGCAGGGTTGATCGTCCGCTAATAGCCCGAGCAGCCCAAGCAGCACAAGCACAGAGCACAAGCACAGCCGAATCCACGGAGCCGCACATGCCAGCCGCACCCGCCACCCGCACTGCACCGCACGACGTCGTTTTCCTCTTCGATTGCGACAACACGCTGCTCGACAACGACCATGTGCTCTCCGACTTGCGCAGCCACATGATGCGTGAGTTCGGCACCGACAACAGCACGCGCTATTGGGAAATTTTCGAGCAATTGCGCGGCGAGCTCGGCTATGCCGACTACCTGGGCGCGTTGCAGCGATATCGCACGGAGCATCCGCGGGACACGCGGCTGTTGCTGATGTCGTCGTTTCTGATCGATTATCCGTTTGCGAACCGGCTCTATCCGGGCGCGCTCGACGCGTTGCGCCACGTCGGCGAGTACGGGCCCACGGTGATTCTGTCGGACGGGGACGTGGTGTTCCAGCCGCGCAAGGTCGCGCGTTCGGGCCTATGGGACGAAGTCGAAGGCCGCGTGCTGATCTACATCCACAAGGAGCTGATGCTCGATCAGGTGATGGAATGCTACCCCGCGCGCCACTACGTGATGGTCGACGACAAGCTGCGCATTCTCACCGCGATGAAGAATGCCTGGGGCGGGCGGCTCACCACGGTATTTCCGCGCCAGGGTCACTACGCTTTGGACCCGAAGGAGATACTCGGCAATCCGCCCGCGGACGTCACGATCGAGCGGATCGGCGACCTCGCGCAGTTTGACGTGAAAGCGCTGCTGGCGGAAAAGCCCTAGACGCTGCGCAGTTTTTCCTGCGCGTCGGCGGCGCCCATTCTGCCTGCCGCATCCTGTGCGCTTGTGCCTGCCGCGTCGCGCGCATCGCGATTCGCGCCGTGCGCGATCAGCAGATCCATGATCGTGGTGCGGTTGAACATGGCGGCGACCATCAGCGCGGTGCGTCCGTCGGGCGATGCACCTTCGACATCGGCGCCATGCGCGAGCAAGGTTTCGACCACGGCGTCGAAACCCTTGAAAGCCGCGCCCGCGATAGGCGTCTGGCCGTTATTGTTGCGCAAGTCGGGATCGGCGCCGCGTTCGAGCAGCGTGCGCACCGCGTCGACATGTCCGTGATAGCTCGCGAGCATCAGCAGACTGTCGCCGTTGTCGTTGCGCAGATTGGGCGGCACGCCTTTTTCGATCACGGCGGCGAGCATCGCGGCATCGCCCTGGCGCGCAAGATCGAACACCTGTCGCGCGAGTTCGAGCACTTGCGGGTCGATGGGCTGCCCGGAAGGCGGGGAAGAGTCGGCCGGATTGGTCAATGAAATCTCCTTGCAGGAACGCTGCGCCGCTCGGCGCATGAACACCGGCAGCATACACAGTTTGTGCCGTCGACGCGCGCAGCGGCACGTCCCATCACGCGTGGCCGAACAGCTTCACGAGCAGCCCGAATATGCCGACGAGGACAGCCAGGCCCGCGCACAGCACCACGAGCGTGAGAAGAAGAACGAGCGGCGCTTTCATACGGTTGGAAGTCGGCATGATGAATGTGTATGGTTAAGAGCGAGTAATACGGGTGCGCGACGATATGCGCAGTCGCTTCGCGCAGCTTAAGCGTTTCGGTGGATGCGTGCAGCGTGGGTGGCGCAGGACTTGCAGCGGGGCGTGCGGCGTGCGGTGATGGTGACGCTTGACCACGCGCAAGCATTTGTCCGCATTCCCGAACCATGATGCGCGCATACGGTCACACCGCAGACGACCGCGCTTCGCAACACGCCTCACCCCCGTCATGTCACGCGCATGACACGCATCGGCAAAACACTTCGCAACGTCCGCTAACCCGCCTGACAGTTCTTACGAGGAGTGACGTCATGGCTGAAGCAATCTCCCGTCCTGCCCCGCCGCAAACTCTCGACCCCGACACGCTGCGCAAGATGGACCGCTACTGGCGCGCATGCAATTACCTGTCCGCCGGCATGATCTATCTGCGCGACAACCCGCTGCTGCGCGAACCGCTGAAGCCGGAGCACATCAAGAATCGTCTGTTGGGACATTGGGGCTCGGACCCTGGACAGAGCTTCCTGCTCGTGCATCTGAACCGGCTCATCAACAAGCTCGACCTGAACATGATCTACATTTCCGGTCCAGGGCACGGCGCACCCGCGACGCTCGCGAACTGTTATCTCGAGGGACATTACTCGGAAATCTATCCGGACCGCAGCGAAGACGAAGCCGGCCTGCGGCGCTTTTTCCGCCAGTTTTCGTTTCCCGGCGGCATCGGCTCGCACTGCACGCCGGAAACGCCGGGCTCCATTCACGAAGGCGGCGAACTCGGCTACAGCCTGTCGCATGGCTATGGCGCGGCGTTCGACAACCCCGACCTGATCGTCGCGGTGATGATCGGCGACGGCGAAGCGGAGACCGGGCCGCTCGCCACGTCATGGCATTCGAACAAGTTTTTGAACCCGGTGCGCGACGGCGCGGTGCTGCCGGTGCTGCATCTGAACGGCTACAAGATCGCGAATCCGACGCTGCTCGCACGCATTCCGCGCGAAGAACTCGAAGCGTTGCTGACCGGTTACGGCCACAAGCCGTATTTCGTCGAAGGTGACGATCCAAACGTCATGCATCAGCAGATGGCCGCGACGCTCGAACAATGCATCGGCGAAATCAGGGCGATCCAGCAACATGCGCGCGCCAGCAACGACACGACGCGTCCGCGCTGGCCCATGATCGTGCTGCGTTCGCCGAAAGGCTGGACCGGTCCGAAAGAAGTGGACGGTCACAAGGTGGAAGGTTCGTGGCGCTCGCACCAGGTGCCCATTGCCGATCCGGCGACCAACAGCAAGAGCCTGAAACTGCTCGAAGGCTGGCTGCGCAGTTACGAGCCCGAGTCGCTGTTCGACGAAAGCGGGCGGCTCGTCGAGGAATTGCGCGAACTCGCGCCGAAGGGCACGCGCCGCATCAGCGCGAATCCGCATGCGAACGGCGGCGTGCTGTGCAAGATGCTCGACATGCCCGCGTTTCGCGACTACGCGGTCGAAGTGAAAAAGCCCGCATCCGCGTACTCGTCGCCCACACAGACGCTCGGCAAATTTTTGCGCGACGTGATGCGCAGGAACATGACCAACTTCCGCGTGTTCGGCCCCGACGAGACAGCGAGCAACAAGCTCACGGCCATCTATGAAGCATCGGACAAGACCTGGCTCGCCGACTCGCAGCCGAACGACGCGGACGGCGGCGCGCTATCGGCGGATGGCCGCGTGATGGAAATGCTGAGCGAACACACGCTCGAAGGCTGGTTCGAAGGTTATGTGCTGACGGGCCGGCATGGTCTCTTCGCGACGTATGAAGCGTTCGTGCATGTGATCGATTCGATGTTCAACCAGCACGCAAAGTGGCTCGAAAAAGCCAAGCGCGAACTCGGCTGGCGCCAGCCAGTGCCGTCGATCAACCTGCTCATCACGTCGCTTGTATGGCGTCAGGATCACAACGGCTTCACGCATCAGGACCCCGGTTTTCTGGACGTCGTGACGAATAAAAGCCCGGACGTAGTGCGTATTTATCTGCCGCCCGACGCAAACTGTCTGTTGAGCGTGGCAGATCACTGCCTGCGTTCGCGCGATTACGTGAACGTGATCGTGTCGGACAAGCAGCCGCATCTGGAGTATCTCGACATGGATGCGGCCGTCACGCATTGCACGAAGGGCATCGGCATCTGGGATTGGGCGTCGACCGACCAGGGCGCCGAGCCGGACGTGGTGATCGCGTGCGCGGGCGACATCGCGACAATGGAGGCGCTCGCCGCCGTGCAGCTTCTGAAAGAGCGTTTCGCTGATCTGAAAATCCGCTTCGTCAACGTCGTCGATCTGTTCCGGCTGATGCCCGAGCATGCGCATCCACACGGCCTGTCGAGCCGCGATTTCGATTCGCTGTTTACGACGAGCAAGCCGGTGATTTTCAACTTCCATTCGTATGCGTCGCTGGTTCACAAGCTGACGTATAACCGCACGAATCACGACAACCTGCACGTGCACGGTTATCACGAGAAGGGCAACATCAACACGCCGCTCGAACTCGCGATCATCAATCAGGTGGACCGGTTTTCGCTCGCCATCGACGTGATCGATCGCGTGCCGAAGCTGCGCGGCGTCGGCGATCACGCGAAGGAATGGCTGCGCGGGCAGATCATCGAGCATCTCGCCTATGCGCATGCCGAGGGCATCGACAAGGAAGAAATCCGCAACTGGACGTGGAAAGACTGAGGGAGGCGCGTCATGAACACGCAGCACGGCGCTTCGCCGCCGACCATTCTCGTGCTGAACAGCGGATCGTCGTCACTGAAGTTCGGGCTGTTCGCGCATTCGGGCGACGACGAATCGCTGCTGCTCGAAGGCAGCGCGCAAGGCATCGGCCGCGGCGACGGCAGCCTGCGCATTGCTGCGCCGGACGCACGCGTGCTGGTGCACGAGCAGCATGTGCTGGAATCGCAGACCGATGCGTTGCAAAAGCTCTCGGCTGTGCTTGCCGCTCAGCACTATGCGCAGCCAACGGCGGTCGGGCATCGCGTGGTGCATGGCGGGCCGCATCTGCGCACGCATCAGCGGCTCACGCCCGAGGTGCGCCGCCGTTTGCAGGATGCCGTGCATTTTGCGCCGCTGCATATTCCGCCGGCGCTTGCGTTGATCGACGAGGCGCAGACCATCTTCGGCAACGCCGGGCACTTTGCCTGCTTCGACACCGCGTTTCATGCGACGCTGCCGCCGCGCGCGGCGCGGCTCGCGTTGCCGCGCCGTTATGCGGATGCCGGCGTGATTCGCTATGGATTTCACGGGCTTTCGTACGAATCGCTCGTCGCGCAACTGGGCGCGGCGCTTCCGCCGCGCGCGGTGTTCGCTCATCTCGGCAACGGTTCGAGCGTATGCGCGTTGCGCGACGGGAAATCGATCGATACGTCGATGGGCATGACGCCAACCGGCGGCGTGCCGATGGGCACGCGCTGCGGCGATCTCGATCCGGGCGTGTTGCTGTATCTGATGCGTGTGGAAAAGCTCGACGCGGACGCGCTCGAAACGCTGCTGAACCGGCACAGCGGCCTCGCCGGTTACGCCGATGGCGAGAGCGACATGCAGGCGCTCGAACAACGCGCGGCGGCGGGCGACGCGAATGCGTCCCTCGCGCTCGACGCGTTCGCCACGGCGGTGCGCAAGACCATCGGCGGATATGCGGCCTTGCTGGGCGGCATCGACCTATTGGTGTTCACCGGCGGCATTGGCGAGCATAGCGCGGAGATTCGCAAGCGCATCTGCGAGGGACTGGGGTTTCTTGGCCTTCGGGAGGGCGATGCGTCGGGCAAGGTGAGGGCGGTTCATACGGAAGAGGAGAAACAGATTGCGAGGCATTGCCGTGCGTTGTTGCGTGGGTGATGCTCCCACTGCGAGCGACACGGCGCTCACGCGCAGGACCGGCTGCAAACGCATAGGCATCGAATACTCCATGTGAAAAAGCAGAAAGCCAGGCAGGCGACATGCCCAGCGGCGCGCGATACGACCCGCTGCGGCGAGATAGATGCACCGCCGGCGCCCAGGCCGTTTATCATAGTGCCCACAACCAGAAAAGTGCCGCCTCGCTGAGCGCGGCAAGGCGTTTCACCGATCACCACGGCAGCCATGCCGCTACACCACATGAATTCGACTCCCGATGTTCCCTCCCGTCCTTCGATCCGCGCGTTGACGCTGCTCGAGGGGCGCGTGCTTGGCGTGCTCGTCGAAAAACAGCACACGGTGCCCGATAGTTATCCGCTTTCGCTCAACGCACTGACGTTGGGCTGCAACCAGAAGACCGGCCGCTCGCCGGTGATGAACGCGACCGAAGCCGAAGTGCTGACCGCGCTCGACGGCCTCAAGCGGCTCAGCCTCGTCATGGAAGGCAGCAGCAGCCGCGTGCCGCGCTTCGAGCACAACATGAATCGCGTGCTTGGATTGCCTAGTCAATCGGCTGCGTTGCTGACCACGTTGCTGCTGCGCGGCCCGCAGACGGCCGCGGAATTGCGTTTGAACAGCGCGCGCTTTCATGGATTCGCCGATATTTCGTCGGTCGAAGCGTTTCTCGACGAACTCGCCGCGAACGATCCGCCGCGTGTCGTCAGACTGCCTCGCACGCCAGGCGAGCGCGAACATCGCTGGATGCATTTGCTGTGCGGCGAAGTGAACCTGAGCGAGTTCGCGCAGCCGGGCGGCAGCGCGGACGAAAGCGTGCCGCTCTCCGCGTTCGAGGCGCTGAAAGCCGAGCAAAAAAGACTCGCCGACGAAGTCAGCCGGCTGCAGGTGGTGGTGCGGCGCATGGCCGCCGAGCTGGGCATCGACGCGAACGATCTCGATGCGTGAGCTTTGACGCTCAGGTGTCGGTGCCGCGGCGCGGATCGGTGGATAACGCACGCTGCGTGCGATAGAAATTGCGCGGCGGCACATTCGGCGAGTCTTGTGCGAGCCGGTCGAGCTCGTCGCGAATAGCGGTCAGATAGTGGCCGTCGCGCGCGTCGGGGTCGCCCGCGAAAACCGATTCGAGACGCCGCCGCACCGCGCCATAACGCGCGCCCGCCGCGCGATGTTTTTCGGCGCGCTCCGCATACCGCAGATACGTTTGCAGCGCCGCCGACACCGCGGCAACCACGCTCACGAGCCCGACCAGCATCCTGACCTCGAACGAAACGGCGCTCGAATTCAGCGAGGCAAACACGGCCGTGCCCACGAACGCGGCCAGCACAGTGACGAGCCAGCCCATCTGCCGGTCGCGCGCGGACAGCAGATCGGCCATGTCGTAGTGACTCATCTGGGATTCGCGCGCGCGTCGGATCCATTTCAGCAGAAGCTGCTGTTCGTCGACCGGCGGCTCGTAGGCAGGCAGATTCTTCATGGGGCTCGTCAGGGCAGTGGCGTGCCGCGCTCCGCGCGCGTGCACCGATGACGTTACTGTGCCACATGAAGGCGCGGCCTGGAGCCGCGCGTGTCACGCCGCCTGCGCGGCCGGCCGCGCTATGCCGAAGCGCTCGTTGTGCGGCCTGCCATTCAGATAGAAGTCGCCGATGGCGGCCTCGCGGATGATCGCCGGATTGTGCGACGCGAGCACGCGCGCATTGCGCCAGTAGCGGTCGAAGCGCCGCGTTTCGCTCGTCGCCGATGCGCCGCCCACTTCGAACAGCAGCGTCGCGGCCTGCAACGTTTGCTCGATGGCGATCTGCTGCGCCTGGAAGGTCTGGATGTCGAGCCGGAAATAGGTCTCTTCGGTCGTGCGGCCTTCGTGCCGTGCGATCAGTACTTCGTCGATGGCCCTTGCGAGCGATGCACTGATGCTTTGCGTCGAATAGGCGAGGCTCGCGAGCCGGCCCACGACGCGTTGCACGAGCGGATTGTCGCGCGGACTCGATTCGCCTGGGATTCCGAAGGTTCGCGTCTTTGCCTGCGCGAAGGCGACGGCGTCGCGTAGCGCGGCACGGCTAATGCCTGCGAGATTCGCGATGTGCAGCGCCTGATAGTACGACGTGAGTACGCTGTTGCGGCGCGGCGCCGACGCGTCATAGCGCCGGTACACGTTCTCGCGCGAGATGGGCACATGGTTAAAGCGCGTGGTGCCGCTGCCCGTCAGGCGCTGGCCGAAACCGTCCCAATCGTCGATACGTTCGAGACCCGGCGTGTCGGTTTTGACGAGCACGCGCAGGTCGCTTTCGCCGTCGTGCGCGGTGACGTCGACCCAGTCCGCGTAGAGCGTGCCGGTGGTGTAGTACTTCTCTCCGTCGAGATGCCACGCGCCGTCGGTCTGCGTGAGACGCAGGCTGTTGTTGGTGACGGCGGTGCGTTCGGCCACGGCGCCGCCGATGATCTGCCCTTGCGCGACGCGTGTGAGCCAGCGGTCGCGCAACGCGTCGTCGCCATATTCCAGCAGTGATTCGATAAAGCCGCCATGCACGCGCAGGATTTGCGGCAGGTTCGAATCCGCTTCGCCGAGGCGCGTGACGAGGCCAAGGAACTCGCTCAGCGACACCCCTTCGCCGCCGTATTGCGTCGGTACGCGCAGCTTCGTATAGCCGGCTTCGCGCAACCATTCGACGGGTTCGTAGGCAAGCTCGCGATGCCGTTCGCGATGCACCGCGCCTTCTGCGATGCGCGCGAACACGGGCGCGAAGCGGCGCGTCAGCGCGTTGTCGTCGAAAAGCTGCGCGGCATCGGCAAGGTCGGCCGCATGCGGCGGGTTGTCGTGTGAAGAGGGCGCGGACATGGGTTCTCCGTATGGGACGCGCAATGCGCAATCCGGCAACGGTAAGACATACGGCGCGCGCGGAGCAACGAAGGATTTCGCCGATTCTTAGCAGGGAGAGAGGAATGGATTTTGTGCATGCATCGCTTTTGCCCGAAAACGCGGCGAATATCCCAAAAACATGGATGTTGCGCGATCTGCTAGGTTTACGCCGGACCAGGAACGGTACTGGTCCAATAACAACGAGCAGATTTCATGCAGAAGTGCGACAACCCAAGGTGTCCGGTTTGTTACCCGAACTGGAAAGAGGAAGAAGCTGAAGAAGCAAACGGGCCGAAGACAACTGGCACGACTGCATCGACTGCTGGCGGTTCTATCAGAAGCAGGCCGAGGCCATCGTAGCCGTTGACGATCCGATTGCGCGCAACCGGCGCATCAACGCGGCCTATGCGCAATTGTGGCTGGACGATCATCGCTTTCAGTGGGCGGGACTCGCGGCCTTCGCATCGAAGCAGGTAGGCTGCGGGCTACTGAACGCGGCCGACATGATCGTCAAATCGGCTTCGGGCAGTGCTGCCAATTTGCGCAAGGTAACGAGTGTTGGCCCTGCTGCATGGATGATGGGCTACGGGGCACAGTCCGCTGCGGGCGCTGCGACCGCAGAAGGCGCTGGCAAGGTCTATCAGATGCTGGCAAAGGGCAATACGTCGCTGTTCCTCGACGTGTGGCCGCTGCACATGTTCTACAAGAAGTTTGGGCTACAGCGGTTCAAAAGATGCCTGCAAGAGCGACAGGCATTACGCGGGGCGGTCGTGTGGCCGATCGCGGATCGTGTCCTTTTCGCCGAAACCAAACCAGAAGTTTTGCGCGCCTTTTCCGCGATTGATAGCGGCGATATTTCGACCGCCGTTGAACAGCTTGCGCAACACGAACAACTCAATATCCTGCAACCGGCCATGTACAACGATCCGGCATTCGCGCTGCTGATGCGCGCCAATCAATTCGCGTGGGCGCTGCATATCCCGACCGGATCGGCGCGGGAAATACAGCTTGCCTTCGCGAACGAATGTACGGTGACGGGGGCCAACGCCAGAAACGAACGTTTCAGCAAGGAACCGCTTGCAAATCTGGCGGACGGCGCGCAACGCATGGCGTTTGTCCTGCGTGCAGCCGAGCGTTTCGACCAGCTACTACGTGATCCACTTCAGAAATACGACGTTGAGAGCTCACTTTTTCTCATTGCGCATCCAAGGTAAGCATGCTGAGTCGAAAAATCAGGTGGTCCGGCTATCTCGCTTGCATCGTGGCGGGCTGCGTTGCCGTATGGGGATTGCTCGCAATGGCACGGCCGGTTGATGAAGTCGTTCTTACGCTTGGCCAACCTTACGAACAGGTCCGCACGCAATCGCGGTCCACGCTTCCGCCTGTCCAGCCAAATGCAGCTTGGGGAGGCTACGTGCTCCGTCCTGCAAAGTTCAGGTTTGCAGACTCGCGATTTGGCTTTACGACGCCCCCGGCGAAATTCCTTAACGTGGGGTATGACAAACATGGCAATGTATGGTCAGTGAGTCTTTCGCCGCAAGTCGAAACACTACCGCTTGACGAATCGATGGCTATCCTCACGGACTTACAGAACCAGTTCAGGCGAGGGGGATGGAAACCGTTTCACTCGTCGACGAATCGCCCGATCGAAGACACGCAGACGGCGCGCGATGCAATTCGGGCGTGCAACGCGCCAACGACACGATGGCAGGCCGACAACAAGTATCAGGTTTCCCTCAATATCCGATGCTTCCGGACGGACGACCGACCAAACGAGGAGCGCTACCTGATTACCCTCGACCTTAGTTTTCCGTTGCTCGAAGATAACGCCGGCGACAATTGAACGGATAGGCTGGCGAGCGGATTTCGCCGGCATTTTTCTGAAGCGCCCAACACACGGCGGTTCGCCCGCGCGCGCGGGCGAACATTACGCTACGACCGATCCCGATTGCGCGCTCTCGTCGCGCCGGTGATGACCGCGATGCCGAACAGAATCACGGCCACGATCGCGATGATGTGCTGCGCGACGTGCAGCGCCATCAATCCCCACGCGACGCCGCCGATGAAAATGATCCATCCGACCAGGTAGATAAGCAGGGTCATCGTTTTTCTCCTTCTGTTGTCGGCTCATGGCGCCGGTTGCCTGCCGTGAAAAATTTACCGTGCGCTCCGATGGTTGCCTATGATGCCGCTAACGCAAGGGCCATCGGCAGGCTTATTCCCAAGCACATTGCGCGCCTGGCTTCATGATGCAGTGCGTGGCCAATCGTCGGAACGCGGCTTGCTTGCTTCGCGTGCATATCCGCCCATGCAAAAACGCGAAGCGAGCAGCGCAACGCGACGAACTATGGTTACCACGAAGCGCACACCGAAGCGCACACCCAAGCGCCCATCATCCACGGAAGGCGAAGAGCCCGCCGCGCCCGAGGTCGATCCCGACCAGCATCCCGCGACACTCGACGATTGCCGCCGCTGTCCGCTCTGGGCCAACGCGACCCAAGGCGTGCCGGGCGCCGGTCCACGCCGTGCGCCGATCATGATGGTCGGCGAGCAGCCGGGCGACAAGGAAGATCTGCAAGGCTTGCCGTTTGTCGGCCCAGCCGGCGCGTTGCTCGACGACGCGCTTGTCGAAGCCGGCGTCGGTCGCAAGGAAGTCTATGTGACCAACGCGGTCAAGCATTTCAAATGGACGCCGCGCGGCAAGCGCCGCATGCATAAGACGCCGGGGCAACGCGAGGTGGACGCGTGCCGCTACTGGCTCGATCAGGAACTCGAGAGCGTCGGCGCTCACGTGATCGTCGCCTTGGGCGCGACCGCGCTGAAGGCCGTGCTCGAAGATCCGAAGTCGCGCTTGCAGGATTCAATCGGCAAGGTCATCGAACACGGCGACCGGCTCGTGGTCGCGACGTATCATCCTTCGTTCGCCTTGCGTGCGCCCGATCCCGAGACACGTCATCGCGCGTATGCGGCGATCGTCGCCGCGCTGCAGGACGCGAAGAAACTCGCGCAGCGGCGCAAATAGAAGCGGGCGTGGCGTGCTCTCACGCCGCCGCTTGCTGCGCGTGCAGCCCGAGGCGCTCCATCAATCGTTGGGCATCGAACGGCGCGTTGGTTTTGGCGTCGTTGTCGAAATAGCAGTACACGTCGCGCGTTTGCGCGCGAGGCGGCTGCAGGGCCGGCGCGGCGAGACGCGCGTCGGCGGGCTGCGAACCCTGGCTCCACGATTCGATTCTGCGCGCCCATCGTTCGAGCGCCGCATCGGAGTACTCTCCCGAATACTTGGTCTCGGTGCCGTGCAGACGGATGTAGACGAAGCCCGCGCTGAGATCCTCGAACTGCGGCCATGCTTCAGTCGAATCCGACACGACGAGCGCGACCTTGTGACGACGCAGCAGCTTCACGAACGCGGGGTCCACGAAACTGTCATGACGCACTTCAATCGCGTGACGCAATTTGCGTTTGCGGTCGATCTCGACATACGGCGTCTTCACGCGCTGATCGTGCTGTTGCGCGAGCGCGAGCGCCGCTTCGGTATCGCGCGGCAGCAGGCTCAGGAAGCGCTCCATGTGCTCGGGATCGAAACGCAACGACGGTGGAAATTGCCACAGTATCGGCCCGAGCTTGTCCTTCAGCGCGAGCAGTCCCTGCGCAAAAAAATTCGCGCACGCGACGGTGGCCGTCTCGTCGCGAAAGCGCAGAAGGTGCGTCAGATAGCGCGCGCCTTTCACGCTGAAAACAAAACCGGGCGGCGTTTCGGCGTACCAGTGCAGCCAACTGTCGAGCGATTGCAGGCTGTAGTGCGTGCCGTTGATTTCGATCGTCTGCATGAGGCCCGATGCGTACTGCAACTCGCTGTCCTGCTTCAGGCCTTTCGGATAGAACGTCCCGCGCCACCCTTTGTAGCGCCAGCCTGAAATGCCGATGTGAATCTCGCCTGATGTGCTTTTCACGTCGATGCCCAAATGTCTGACGTCTGTCTCTGACCTTGGGGCGCAGCAAGGGTTGTGCCATCGCAGGGCACGCACGTTGCTCCATCCGCGTATCGGACGATGCATTGGAGGCACGCATGGCAGGCACGGATTTCCGCAGCACGGACCTCGAGACGCAAAGCGACGGCACGATGCGCGTGACGCATCGCGGCGTGGATATCGTCGTCAGTGCGAAGCAGAACGATCGGGGCGCGTGGGTCGCGCGGATCGACGCGTCCGTGGACGGCAAGCCGTTCGCGCTGCCCGACGTCGAACCGGTCACACCCGAATGGACGACGCATGCGGAGGCGTTACGCGATGGCGTCGAACGCGGCTGCTATCTGGTCGAGCGAAGCAAGGCCGGTCACGGTCTCGAAGATTCAGCGCACGGATCGGGAGGCAACTGATGAACCGTCTCGCCAATCTCGTGTGCCGCGCGACGGTGTCCGGCACCGCAGCGGGCAGCGCCGCAGCCGTCGCCGCCGCCGCGCGAGCGCGCGCCGACGGCAGCACGCCGTACGCGCCGCTCAACGCCGTCACGCATTGCTTGTGGCCGCGCCGCGCGTTCAGCGAAACGGGTCCGAGCGCGCGCTTCACGCTGACGGGTCTCGCGATCCATCAGGCGTCGGCGATTTTTTGGGGCGTGCTGTTCGAAGGATTACTGGACCGCTGGCAGTGCCATGTAAAACGCCGCGCCGGTGTCGCGGACATCGCGGCGAGTGCGGTGACCACGGCGGCCGTCGCTTATACCGTCGACTATCACATGGTGCCGCGCCGTCTCACGCCCGGCTTCGAAGCGCATCTGACGAAGCGCTCGATGTTCTACGTGTATGCGGCGCTCGCAGCAGGTTTCGCGGCCGCCGCGCTGTGCCGGGGCAACGGCAATGGCAACAGCAACAGCAACGAATGAGCTGACGTGACCTCATCCGGCCCGCTCAAGCCACTTCCGCCTTCCGCACCTCCGCCGCCCGTTCGACCAGAATCACGAACGGCTCGCCCTCGTGGATTTCATAGCGGCGAATCTGAGTGACCTGCTCGGCGGACAGCACCTTGCCTTTGGTCATCAGCAGCGTGCCGCGCGACGTGCGCAGATCGTCGGCGAGTTTCATGCCTTCTTTCAGATGCGATGCGTCGACGCGGTCGGGCACGCCTTCCGGCGTCAATTCCGCGTGCTTCATCAGCAACTCGATGTACTTCTCCGCAATCGCCGGATCGTAACGAATGCCGCTTTGCGCGCGCACGGTCGAGATGATCTGCGCGTCGTTCATCTTTTGCGGTGCAATCACGCCGATGCGCAAATCTTCCGCATCGCGCGCCAGCGCAAGCACGCGAGCGCCGAGCGGAATCAGGCCGCCGAGCAGGCCATCCGGCGTGCCGCGTCCGTCGTAACGTTCATACTGATGGCGAATCATCGCCTGCACGCCGCTTAGTTGCGAGACCGGCGTGAGCGCCATCTGCCCATGCAACGGATGAAGCTGATAGAGCTTCGCTTCCTGCGGCTGCAGCTTCGCGATAGGCGTCTTCAGCAGCGCATCGGGCAGAAACAGTTTGCCGATGCCATGCAGCAAGCCCGCCATCAGCAATTCGTTGCACGCGTAGTCGCTCAGGCCGAGCGCGGCGCCGAGCTGTCTTGCCGTCTCGCCGATTCGCGCCGAATGGCCGGGCAACCCGCAGCGCATTTCGACCATGTTCGCGCAGACCTTCACCATCGTCAGGAAGTTGCTTTTGAGGTCTTGTTGCGCGCCTTCGAGAAACATCACGGTCTGACGTATTTCCTCGGTGCGTGCATCGACCTCGCGCTCGAGTTCCATGTTGAACGACGAGAGCTTCTCGTTCTGTTCCTGCAACAGCGCGGCGAGCCGTTCGGTCTTGCGTTGCAGCGCGAGCTGTTCGAGCGCGCGCTGGATCGTGAGCAGCAGATCCTGGTCGTCCCACGGCTTGTGCAGATAGTGATAGACGTGGCCTTCGTTGACCGCGCGCACGACCGCATCGACTTCGGAATAGCCGGTGAGCAGAATGCGGATCGCGTCGGGCGCCATGCTGCGCGAGCGCGACAGAAACTCCGCGCCGTCCATGTTCGGCATGCGCATGTCGGAAATGATCACGTCGACGCGCGCCGATTCGAGCAGCGTGAGCGCTTCCGCGCCGCTGTTCGCGCTCAGCACCTCGTACTTCAGCGGGCGCAGCAGGCGTTTGAGCGACGAGATCACGCCGGGCTCATCGTCGACGAGCAGCAGCGTGGGGACTGTCGCGGGCGCTGCATCCGCAACGGCATCGAAAGAAGCGAGCGGTGTTTGCTGCGCCGGTTCATCGCGAGCGGGCTCGATGGAATTGCCGGTTGCCTGAAGCTCAGCCATGATTAACCTCGTGGTTAGCGCAAATAACAGCGCGTTTTACAGCGCGCTTTGCATCGGCCCGCATTACAGCGCTTCCAGAAAGTGGTCGAGCGCTTCCTTCATTCCGCGGATCGCCGCATCGGGCAGCAACAGCACCATGCGCGCGCCGAAGCCGCCTTGCTCGAGCGTGAAGTGAATCTCGAGCAGCAGCGCGACGTCCCAGCGTCCGCCGGGCAGCAGTCCGTCCTGCGTCTTCGTCGCACAAGGCAACAGCGTCGGCTGCGAGAAGCAGATGTGCCGCCCCAACTGCTCGAACACGCTTTGCACGCAGGCGCCGACCAGCAGGTTCGTGATGTCGCACAACACTTCGACTTCGGTGTCGGGCTCGCCGACGTCATGACCCATCAGTTGTTGCAGTTCGCGCTGGCCGTCCTTGCCGACCAGCACGATCGCCTCGCCGGATATGTCGGATTGAAACGCCTGGCGCACCGGCCGCAATTCGCTGTCGTCCTGTGCGCCGAGCGCGACGCGCAATTGCTCGACGCCGACGACGCGGATATTCGGCACCGACAGCGTGACGAAAGCGCCCAGCAGTTTGGCCAGTGCGGCGGCGGCCTTGCCCATGCCGACGTTGCAGATCTCCTGCAACGCGTCGCGCTGGTCTTCGTTCAGAAACTGTTCATTCATGGAGACCGTACTCCGCGAGAATCGGCCGGATCGCTTCGGGCGATACCGGCTTGGAAATGAAGCCGATCGCGCCGAGCGACTTCGCGCGCTCGACGGCGCCGCACTGCACGTCCGCCGACACGACGATCACAAACGTATCGAGGCCCTCGTGTTGGATCGCTTCGAGCACCTGAAAGCCGTTCATGACGGGCATCGTCAGATCGAGAAACATCACGGCGCCCTTGCCGGCGCGATACAGCTCGAGCGCGGCCGCGCCGTCCGACGCCTGGGTGATCTCGATGTCCCACTCCTCGGGCAGCGAGCGGATCAATAGTTTGCGGGCGAGTGTCGAATCGTCGACAACGAGTACAGGCAATGGCATAGGTCTACCTCATGTGGCTGCCGGCGACTGCGCCGGCAACGCGATTGCATCGAGCGAACCGCTTTGCGCGAGCGCTTCGGTGTTGCTGTCTTCAGGCTGCGCTCCGTCGACGGGCAGCGTGACGCGGAAGGTGGTGCCTTCGCCGATGGTGCTCGCCACGGAGATCGTGCCGCGATGCGCGTTGACGATTCCATAGGTCACCGACAAACCGAGGCCGGTCCCCTGGCCCACGGGTTTCGTCGTAAAGAACGGATCGAAAATGCGCTTCAACAGTTCAGGCGGGATGCCGCAGCCCATGTCGGCGACTTCGAACCACACGCGCGACGGGTCGGCCGCATCCATGCCGGTGCGCACGGTGATGGTGCCGCGCGGCGCGCCGTGCTGCTCGTGATTGCCGCCGTAAGCCTGCGCCGCGTTCACGACCAGGTTGAGCACGACCTGGCTGATCTGCGACGGAATGCAGCGCACGAATGGAATCTCCGCATATTCGCGCACGAGATGCGCGCAGTACTTCACTTCGTTATGGACGATGTTCAGCGTCGACTCGATGCAGCGATGAATGTCCGCGAGTTCCCATACCTGCGTGCTGTCCACACGCGAGAAGTCGCGCAGATCGACCACAATGGTGCGCACGCGCGCGAGTCCTTCCTTCGATTCGTGCACGAGCGTCGGTGCGTCGCCGAGCAGATAGTCGAGGTCCGCCTGTTCCGCGAGCGCCTCGATGTCATGCTTCAGTGCGGGCGCGGCTTCGCTCACCATGCGTTGAACGTCGGCTGCATAACGGATCAGCGTCTTCACGTAGCCGTCGAGTGTGTTCAGGTTCGACAGCACGAAGCCGACCGGATTGTTGATCTCATGCGCGACGCCCGCCGCGAGTTGGCCGATCGCGGCCAGCTTCTCCGATTGCAGCAATTGCTGATGCGCATGGGCGAGCGCATCGTTGAGCGAAGTAAGCTGCTGGTTGCGCACGGTCAGCTCGGCCAGCGCGTTCGTGACCGCCTTCTCGCGATCCTGAAGCTCGCCGTACGCAATGCACACGTCGGTCGTATCGACGATCGCGACGCCGACCGCGACCACTTCGCCGCGGCTGTTCTCGATCGGAATGAAGTTGCAGTTCTGGCGCATCGCGTCGATCGTGCCCGTGATCGGACGCGAATGCTCGAAGCGAAACAGATACGGCCGATGTTCCCACGACGAATAAGCCGGCGTGCCCAGCACGAACACGCCTTCGATCTTTCTGCTCAGCCATTGCCGCGGCAGTTCGGGAAACACGTCGAGCAGATTCTGGCCGACTACCGATTCGGCCGAACGCCCGCTATGCGATTGCATGAAGCGATTCCACGTCAGGATACGTAACTCGCGATCGACGGTGAAGACGCCGCAGTTCACGCGCTCGACAATAGCTTCCGACAGACTGGTTTTCACCGAAGAAATGGCCCGTGAAAAGACAAAGCATGCGGCGCTCTCTTCGCCGCCATGAATGAATTAACGGAAAGTAAGGGGCGGGCGCGGAGCGGTATTTACCCTGGGCCAAAGCGCATGCCACGTGGCGCAAAAGCGCAACGGCAACACCAACCGCAATGCAAGGGTTTCCCGTAATGCATGGCGTATCAAGCAGGCCGCGAATCCGCCGTTAACACGAGCAAGAGGAATGTCTCGCCTCGCACGCTCCGCATTGGGGAGAGCGCGCGGCGATGACGCATCGTTCGGCATATCGGGAGAATTCATGCGTTCACGCCTTGGGCTCACGGCCGCGTTGCTCGTGCTCTGCGGCCTGTGCATGCGTCCCGTATGCGGACAGAGCGCGCCGCAGCCCGCTCATCGCGCGACAGCCGACACCGCGCTCGACCTCGCCGCGATGCAGCGCGCCGTGGATAGCGCGAGCGAACCGGCGTCGCATTGGAGCGGCCCGAAGTCCGGGCCGTCGGCGGTGGCGGGCGCGAGCATCGCGATCATCAGCGAGGATCTGCGTAACGGCGGCGTGCTGGGCGTCGCGAAAGGCATCAAGGAAGCCGCCAACGCGATCGGTTGGAATACGCGTGTCTACGATGCGCACGGAACCGCTGAAGGCCGCAGCAAGGCCGTTGCCGCGGCGCTCGCATTGCAGCCGGACGGCGCGATCCTCGTCGGCGTCGACGCGGGCGAGATGAAGCAGGACTTACAGCCGTTCGCGGCGCGCCGCATTCCGCTCGTCGGCTGGCATGTCGGGCCAATTGCAGGCGCAATGACGAACAGTCCGGTCGCGATGAACGTGTCGACCAATCCGCTCGACGTCGCGCGCCTCACGGCGATGGCCGCGGTGATTCAGTCAGGCGCGCGCGCGGGCGTCGTGGTGTTTACCGACGGCAATTTCCAGATCGCAAGAGCCAAGACGGATGCCATGCTCGACGTGATTCGTGCATGCCGCGATTGCCGGCTGCTTGCCGTGCGCGACGTGGCGATTTCAAAAAGCGCCGAGCAGATGCCCGCGGTCACCGACGAACTGCTCGCGCAATACGGCAAGAGCTGGAACTACGCGCTGTCGATCAACGACATCTACTTCGACTACGCGGCGCCCGCGCTCACGCGCGCGGGCAACATGGGCCGCGGCCTGAGCATGCTGTCCGCGGGCGACGGCAGCGCGGCCGCTTTCCTGCGCATTCAGGCCGGCACGTTCCAGACCGGCACGGTCGCGGAGCCGCTCAACTTTCAAGGCTGGCAACTCGTCGACGAATTGAATCGGCTGCTCGCGCATCAGCCGGTCACAGGTTATGTGTCGCCGGTGCATCTGGTGACGGCCGCAAACATCGCGTTCGATGGCGGATTGCAAGGGCAGTTCGATCCTGGCAACGGCTATCGCAACCTGTATCGCGGCATCTGGAAGCGATAAAGGCGATGAACGCGCCGATGAACAAAACAACGCACCCGGAGCGCAGTTCATGCGACTAGCGGCGAGACGCCTGAAGCTGTTGCCGCGCTCATTGCGCCGGCAGTTCACGCTGGCGACGGTCGTGCTCACGCTGCTGATCGCGACGAGCGGCCTGACCGCCGTCTACACGCTGCGCGTGGCGACCAACGAGACGCGCCTGCTCGCCACCGGCGAACTCACGCGCATGCAGGCCGCCGACACGCTGGTGCAGCACACGTTGCTGATCGAGCGCGAATCGGCGCGGCTCGCGAGCACCGGTTCGCTCGATGCAATGCGTGCGAGCTACGCGGACATCATCAGGCAACTGCAACTATTCGACCGCCTGTCGGACCGGCTCGCCGCCGCCAATGACGACGACGTCAGCGTGCTCGACCTTCATCAGGCGAGCCAGTTGTTTCGCAACACGGTGAACATCGTCGCGCAGTTGCGCGAGAGCGAGTTGAGCGCGGCGATTGCGCATGCACCTAACATGGCGGATCAAAACAGCACGGCTGCGCGAGCCGATTCGCAAACCCTCGCCTCGCGCGATCGATTCAGCGACGGCCTGCGTCAGCAAGCGAGCGCAATGGTCGCCTCGGCGCAGCTTCAATCCGACCGATGCACGCAGGAGTTTCAGCAGGCCGTGCAGCGGCTCGCGGCAACGTCCGCGCGACACGAGCGCTGGATTACCGGCCTCGTTGCCGTGAGCCTGCTGTTTGCGTGGCTCGTCGCGCATGCGTTTCTCGGCAAGCATGTGCTCGCGCGGCTCGAAGTGGTCAGCAGCAATCTGCGCAGCGGCGACCCTGCCGATGAGCAGCACGTCTCGCGCATGGTGAAGGGCCGCGACGAAATCGGCGAAATGGCGCGCGCGGTCGAACAGTTCCAGGACGACCGGCGCCAGCTTGCGCATGCGTACGCCGCGCTGCGTGAAGAAAAGGCGCGTCAGGAAGCGCTCATCAACGAGCTTGCGCAAGCGCATAGCCAGTTGTTGCAGTCGGAAAAGCTCGCGTCGATTGGTCAGCTTGCCGCGGGCGTTGCGCATGAGATCAACAATCCGGTTGGCTTTGTGAATGCCAACCTCGGCACGCTGCAACGCTATATGGCGGACTTGTTGACCGCGCTCGCCGCTTATGAGCGCAGCGAGGCCGAGCTGATTGCGGAGTCGCGGGCCGCGCTCATCGAACTGAAGCGCGAGATCGACATCGACTATCTGCGCAGCGATATTCCGACGCTGCTCTCCGAATCCGTGGAAGGCTTGCAGCGAGTCAAGCGCATCGTGCAGGGCTTGAAGGACTTTTCGCATGTCGACAAGGCCGAGAAGCAGTGGGCCAATCTCGAGAGCAATCTCGACACGACGATCAACATCGTCTGGAATGAGCTGAAGTACAAGGCTGAGTTAAAGCGCGAGTTCGGCGCGATTCCCGAGCTCGAATGCATTCCGTCGCAACTCAACCAGGTATTCATGAATCTGCTGATGAACGCGGCGCAATCCATCGAAGGGCATGGGCACATCGTCGTGCGCACAGGTCACGACGAAACGAGCGTATGGATCGAAGTGGAAGACAGCGGACAGGGCATCAAGCCGGAACATCGCGACCGCATCTTCGATCCGTTTTTTACAACCAAACCGGTCGGCACAGGCACGGGGCTCGGCTTGTCGATTTCGTATGGCATCGTCAGGAAGCAGGGCGGGCGCATCGAGGTGCGCTCCGAAGTTGGGCACGGCTCGACCTTCAGAGTGGTGCTGCCGAAGAGTCCCGAAGAAGCGCTGGCCGCAAGCGCAGAATAACTATTACACCGACGCAATCAGCGCCTCGCCCGCAGCAAGACGATTCGCGCCTTGCCGGAGCGGCTGGCCGTCGCGGCCCGCAAATGTGGAGAGCAGCACCACGCCCTCACGCGATTCGACTTCGGCATCCGCTGCACCCATGTTCAGCGCAATGAACAAACGCTGGCCGCGGTGATGCCGCTCGTATGTCAGCACATCGCCATAAGCCGCGACGTGTTCAATCGCGCCTTGCACGAGCGCCGCATTGTTGCGCCGCAATTTAAGCAGCCGGCGATAAAGCGACAACATGCTCGACGGATCGCCGTTCTGGATATGCACGCTCGTCTCGCTCGCGACCGGTAACCATGACCTGCCGGTTGTAAAACCGGCGTTCGGCAGCGACGTGTCCCATTGCATCGGCGTGCGCTCGGGATCGCGTCCCTGGCCGATGCCAGGCTGGCGGATTTCAGCGGGGTCTTGCACCTGATCCGGCGGAATCACGCCATCCGTCATACCGATTTCATCGCCGTAATACAGCGTCGGCGTGCCGCGCAGCGTCAGCAGCAGCACCGCGGCCACGCGTGCCTGCGCGAGGCCCACGCGCGAAGCGACGCGCGGATTGTCGTGATTGCCGAGCACCCAGTTCGGCCATGCGTGTTCGGGCAGCGCGGTGTCGTAATCGCGGATCATGCGTGCGATTTCGCCGGCATGCCATGTTGCGTTGAGCAACTGGAAATTGAACGGCATGTCCGCGCCGTCGCCGTTCGCGCCGTAATAGCGGATGAGTTGCGGAACCGGCAAATAGATCTCGCCGATCAGCACACGCTGGCCGTATTCGGCGAGCGTGGCGCGCATCGAGCGCACGATGTCGTGCACTTCGGGCTGGTCTTCGGTGTACGTGTGCAATTGCCGGTGATGGTCGGGCTGACCCGGCTCATAGGCGGGGTTCGGCGGATTGTCGCGGAACTGCGCGTCCTTGATGAGAAGCCACAGCACGTCGACACGAAAGCCGTCGACGCCGTGATCCAGCCAGAACCGCAGCACGTCGTCCATCGCGCGGCGCACCTGCGGGTTGCGCCAGTTCAGATCCGGCTGTTCGCGCAGGAACGCGTGATAGTAGTACTGGCCGGTACGCTCGTCCCATTCCCACGCGGACCCGCCCATGCGGCTCTGCCAGTTGTTAGGCGGCCCGCCGCCGGGCGCCGGATCGCGCCACAGATACCAGTCGCGCTTCGGATTGTCGCGCGACGAGCGGCTTTCCTCGAACCACGGATGCCGGTCCGACGAATGATTCGGCACGAAGTCGAGCAGCACCTTCATGCCGAGTCCGTGGGCGCGGTCCGCGAATTGCTTGAAGTCGGCCAGAGTGCCGAACATCGGGTCGATGTTGCAGTAGTCCGCGACGTCGTAACCGAAGTCGGCCATGGGCGATGGGTAGATCGGAGACACCCACACTGCATCGACGCCCAGTTCGGCGAGATACGGCAGACGCGAGCTCATGCCCGCGAGATCGCCGATGCCGTCGCCGTTGCTGTCCTGAAACGAGCGCGGATAGATCTGATAGATCACGCCGCGTTGCCACCATGCCAGTTCCGACATTGCAAGTCCTCTCAACGATCGATTGTTATGGCGCAAGGCGCAGGTTGCATGCTCAATGACCTTTGGTACAAGAACGCGATTGTGTATTGCCTCTCGGTAGGCACGTTCATGGACGCGAACGGCGACGGTGTCGGCGACTTCAAGGGCCTTCTGCGCCGCCTCGACTACCTGCAGGGGCTCGGCGTGACGACGGTGTGGCTGATGCCTTTCCAGCCTTCGCCGGGGCGCGATAACGGCTACGACATCTGCGACTACTACAACGTCGATCCGAAATACGGCACGCTCGGCGACTTCTCCGAGTTCACGCATGCGTGCCGCGAGCGCGGCTTGCGCGTGATGATCGACCTGGTCATTAATCACACGTCCGATCAGCACCCGTGGTTCAGGGAAGCACGCAGCGATCCTGAGTCGCAGTATCGCGACTGGTATGTCTGGTCCGACAGGCAGCCGCCGAACGCCAAAGACGGCGTGGTATTTCCCGGCGTGCAGAAGTCCACATGGTCGTTCGACAAGCAGGCGAAGCGCTGGTATTTCCATCGCTTCTACGACTTTCAGCCGGACCTCAACACGGCGAACCCGTACGTGCGCGCGGAATTGCTGAAGATCATGGGCTTCTGGATCCAGCTCGGCGTGTCGGGCTTTCGCATGGACGCGGTGCCTTTCGTGATCGCGACGAAAGGCCCGAAGGTCAAGAAGCCCGTCGAGCAATACGACATGCTGCGCGCGTTTCGCGAGTTCCTGCAATGGCGTCAGGGCGACGCGATCATTCTCGCCGAGGCCAACGTGCTGCCCAATACCGACCTCGAATATTTCGGCGATCAGGGCGAGCGTCTGCAGATGATGTTCAATTTCCAGCTCAATCAGCACACGTTCTACACGCTGGCAACCGGCGATACCGCGCCGCTGAAAAAAGCGCTGACGGCCACGCGGCCGCGTCCGTCGACCGCGCAATGGGGCGTGTTTCTGCGCAATCACGACGAGCTCGATCTTGGCCGCCTCACGCCCGAGCAGCGCGACGCCGTGTTTGCCGCGTTCGCGCCCGAGCCCGACATGCAGCTCTATGAGCGCGGCATTCGCCGCCGGCTTGCGCCGATGCTCGCGGGCGACCGGCGCCGGCTCGAACTCGCCTACAGTCTGATGCTGACGTTACCCGGCACGCCGGTGTTCCGTTACGGCGATGAAATCGGCATGGGCGACGACCTGCGCCTGCCCGAGCGCGAATGCGCGCGCACGCCGATGCAATGGTCGACGGAACCGGAAGGCGGCTTCACCAAGCACCCGAAGCCGCCGTGCCGCGTGATCACGGGCGGCGCTTACGGGTTCGAGCGCATCAATGTCGCGACGCAGCGGCGCGATCCGAATTCGCTGCTGAACTGGATGGAACGCATGATCCGCATGCGCCGCGAAGTGCCGGAAATCAGTTGGGGCGACTTCGCCGTGCTGCGCACCTCGCGCAACGATGTGCTCGCGCTTCGCTACGACTGGCGCAACAACTCGGTGATATGCCTGCATAACTTCGGCGCGCAGGCATGCACGGTGAAATTCCGCTCGGGCTGCAAGGAGCCGGAACAGAACCGGCTCATCAACCTGCTCTCGGACGATCACAGCGAGGAGAAGGACGACGGCCGTCATGCGGTCGTGCTCGAGCCGTATGGCTATCGATGGTTTCGGGTCGGCGGGCTCGATTATCTGCTACGGCGCGGCGAGGTCTAGGCACGCGCATAAAATCCGCAACCTGCGAGGCGAATGTAATGAACAAGCTTCACACGCGATGGGCCGAAGCGCGCCTCGGCGCAGTCGCCGCGATGCTCGCGCTGAGTCTGGCCGCCTGCGCGTCGACGACGGAGGACATCGGCGACACGGGTTTGGGACCGCGTCCCGAACTGCCGTCGCCGCAAACCTCGCTGCTGCCGACCATCAACATCGCGCCCGTGCAAACGCGCTCGAGCCAGAGCATCCCCATCGCGCCGCCGGGCTTCACGGTGACGGCCTTCGCGAGCGGGCTCGAGCATCCGCGCTGGGTGTATCCGCTGCCTGACGGCGATCTGCTGGTCGCCGAGAGCAATGCGCCCGCGCAGCACGACGAGCACGGCGGCATTGTCGGCTGGGTTCGCAAGCAGGTAATGAAGTTCGTGATGAAGCGCGCGGGCGCGGGCGTGCCGAGTCCCGACCGGATCGTGCTGCTGCGCGGCCAGGGCGGCACCGCGCAAAGCCGCAGCGTGCTGATCTCGGGGCTTCATTCGCCGTTCGGCATGGCGCTCGTCGGCGACTCGCTGTATGTCGCGGACACCGACGCGCTGCTGCGCTTTCCGTATCGCGCGGGCGATACGCAGATCACAACACCCGGCGAGAAGGTGGCCGATCTGCCGGCCGGGCCGATCAATCATCACTGGACCAAGAATGTGGTGGCGAGCCGCGACGGGCAGCGTCTCTATGTGACGGTCGGCTCGAACAGCAACGTCGGGGAAAACGGCATCGAGGCCGAAGAGGGGCACGCGATGATCCTCGAATTCACGCCCGCGACGGGGCGCTCCCGCGTGTTCGCAGCGGGGCTGCGCAATCCGAACGGGATGGACTGGCAGCCGGAGAGCGGCGCGTTGTGGGCCGCCGTCAACGAACGCGACGAATTGGGCGATAACCTCGTGCCCGACTACATGACCGCGGTGAAGGACGGCGGCTTTTACGGCTTCCCCTACAGCTATTACGGCCAGCACGTCGATACGCGCGTGAAGGAGCAGCGGCCCGACAAGGTGGCGAGCGCGCTCACGCCGGACTATGCGCTCGGCAATCACACGGCATCGCTCGGACTTGCGTTCTATACCGGCAGGAGCTTTCCGCAGCATTACTGGGGCGGCGCTTTCGTCGGCCAGCACGGCTCGTGGAATCGCAAGGAATACAGCGGCTACAAGGTCGTTTTCGTGCCGTTCGAGCACGGGCGGCCGGCGGGCATGCCGGAGACTTTCCTGAGCGGCTTTCTCAGCGCCGATGGCCACGCGCTCGGGCGGCCCGTCGGCGTCGCCGTCGATAAGGCCGGCGCGTTGTATGTCGCCGACGATGTCGGCAACGTGGTCTGGAAGGTGGTGTATAGCGGCAAGTGACGATGCGGCCTGTTCGAGCCGCGGCGCGCGCGCGGATCAGGCCGCCGCGGCCTCGCGGCATTGCCGCATTGCCCGGTAAAATACCTGCCACTCACGACGGCGCGGAACGCTCCATCCCCGCCTGCTTACTTTGATTTTCGAGGCGTTCATGTCCATGGAAACAGACATCGTCACCGACGAACGGGTGGCTCAAATCGCGGACCGCATGGCCGGCGAAGGCAAGAAGGTGTCCGCGCTGGCAATCTGGGGCGAACTGCGCTGCGGTTCGATCGTCGCCGTGTCGGCGGCCGTCGAGCGTTGGCGGCAAGCGCGCCAGCCTGCGTCGGCGGAGGCGCCGGCGTCGGTCATGACCGGCTTGCCGGACGACGTCGCGCAAACCATGCTGAGCGCCGCCGGCAATCTGTGGGCGAGCGCGCGCGAGGAAGCCGAGCGGGTCGTCAATCAGCGGCTCGCGCTGGCGGGCGGCCACGCGGAGGCGCTCGCCGCCGAGCGTGACGAGGCGCTCGCCGAGTATCAGAACACGCTCGCCGAGGCCGAACTCGCGCGCGAACGCGTCGCGACGCTCACGAACGCGCTGAGCATTTCCGAAGAGGCCGTGAATCGCCTCGCGACCGAACTGTCGGCGCTGCGGGACCGTGCAAAGACCGCGGAGGATCGCGTCGCTGAACTCGAGGACCGCGCCGCGGCGGCGGAGGCGCGCGTTGCGCAGACGGAGGAACGCGAGGCCGCCAGCGAGGCGCGTGTCGGGGAGGCGGAGGAGCGGGCGTTGGCTGCGGAGGCGCGTATTGCGGAGGCTGACGAGCGGGCATCGGCGGCCGAAGCGCGCGTCGTGCAAACGGAAGAGCGGGCGTTGGCCGCTGAAGCGCGGATCGCGGAGGCTGACGAGCGCGCATTCGCCGCAGAAGCGCGCGTCACGCAAACCGAGGAGCGGGCGTTGGCCGCTGAAGCGCGGATCGCCGAAGCTGACGAGCGCGCATCCACTGCTGAAGCTCGCGTCGCGCAAACCGAAGAACGCGCATCGGCCGCCGAAGCTCGCGCGACCGAGACCGACGAGCGCGTACGAGACGCCGAAGGCCGCGTGGCTCACGCCGAGGAACGCGCATCGACGGCGGAAGCTCGCCTTGCCGAAGCCGAGCAACACGCGTCGGCTATGCAAGCCCGCCTCGAAGCCGCTGAAACGTCGCTGACCGAAGAGCGCGGCGCACGCGAAGCGTTGAACGCCGCGACCGTCGCCAGGGACGAAGAAATCGCGCGGCTGATCGCCGAGCGCGACGCCGCGCACGAGAAAGCGGCCGCGTTGGGCGAAGCCGGCGAGGCCCACGCGAGAGAAGTCCAACGATGGGCGGACGAATCGAACGCGGCGTCATCGCGTGCACAGGACGCCGCGTTGCAAGCCAGCGAAAGCCTCGCGCAACTCGCCGCGCTGCAGACCGAGCTTGACCAGGCGCGCGCCGAACTCGCGGCAGAGCGCGACGCGCACGCGGCTCACGGCGACGAAGCCGCGGCTCAGCGCGCCGAGGTCGAGCGCGTGCAGCACGAACTCGCCGCCGCGCGCGATCAGCTTGCGGCGATGAGCGAGGCCAACGCGGCGGCGACGGCTGAAACGACCCGGCTCGCCCAGGATGCGTCGGCGGCAACGAGCCGCGCGCAGGCGGCCGAACAGCGCGTCGCGGAACTGGAGCGTCAGCTTGCCGAACTCGAAACGGCGCACGCGCAGCAGCAGGGCACGTCGCCGGAAGGACTGTCCGCCGACGATGAGTCGAAAGAAGCCGTAATGGCCGACGAGATCGCGTCGCTGCGCCGTCAGATGACGAGTCAGGCGAAGGCTCACGAAAAGGCCTACGCCGAACTGCGCACGCTCGCCGAGCAGTGGATCGCGCATGCCAAGGAACTCAAGCAGCGCCTGAGCGCGACCAATCAGAAAGTGACGTTCCTCGACGCCCGCAGCGCCGCCGAAGTCGCGCTCTTGCGCAGGTTGTCATCGGAACTCGAGCGGCTGAAGCCGGACCACGATCTGATTTCACGCGACGCGCAGCAGAAATTCATCAGCGCGACGCTCGCCGAACGTCTTGAGCAGAAGGGCTATCGCTACGATCCGGCAACGGCGGTCATGTCGAAGATCGAGGCTTGATCGACTGACGGACTGACCGCGCCGCTCGCGCCGACTTATAACGGCTTGGGCGGCGAGCCGTCGTCGTCGACGCTATGGCTGCCCGCGCCCGGCGGCGAGATCGTGTCGCGCAGTTGCGTCTCTTTGGGGTCCTTCGGCACGACCTTGTCGGCGTCGGCTTCGTCGATGGCGTCGAGCTGATTGCCGCCCGGCGTGCGCGGCGTGCCGGGCGCGGGCGACGGAATCGGCTGCGGCTGAGCCGGCCCCGGCCCAGACATGCCCTCGCGTGAAGGCGTGGACGGCGAGGGCGGCGCGACAGGCTCGTTGTTCGGACTGGAAGAACGCGAAGTGGAAGAACGGTCGGGCTGCTCGGTCATGAGGGATCTCCTGGCTGAGATTGCAAGCTGAGGGCGGTGCCAGTCCATAGCGAACGACACCAATCGCAATGTCTACGGCAAACGCAGCACGCGCCGTTCCATCAAGCCCTCGCAACAACGACAACAACCCGCCGTTCGCCACAAGCATTCAATTCAGCGCAACACCCGCGCGACCAGCGGCAGATGATCCGACGCAATACGCGCCGGCCTGCTTCTATCCACCTCGATATCGACGAGACGCGCGGCCGGATGCACCCACACGCGGTCGAGCGCAAACGCCGGAAAGCGCGACGGAAACGTGCGCGGCGCGGCGACCCGGCCAAAGCGCGTGAGCAGCGCCCGCAGCGGCCATCCCCACACGAACCATTCGTTCAGATCGCCGAGCAGGATCACGGGAAGATCGGGCGTATCGAACGCTTCGAGCAACAGCCGCACCTGGGCACGTCGTTCGCGCGCCGACAGGCCGAGATGCGTCGCGACGATCCGCATCAAGCCATTACCGGTGTCGATGTCGACATCGAGCGCGCCGCGCGCTTCGCGGCTGCCGAACGACAGGTCCAGCGTGCGCACCGCGAGCACCGGCAGATTGGTCAGCACCGCGTTGCCGAAGCGCCGGTCGGGTCCGTCGAGCGTCGGGCCGGGCACCGCGTGCATGCCGGTCAGGTCCTGCAATTCGCGCAGCACGTCGATGCTCGCCGCGCCGCCGAGCGGCACTTCCTGCAACGCGACCACGTCGGCGTTCAAGGCCGCGATCACTTCGGCGATGCGCGCCGCCGAGCGTTTGCCGTCCGTGCCCACCGCGCCGTGAATGTTGTATGTGACGATGCGCAGCGGCTCCCCCGCGTCGCGTGTATGAGCAGACGCTGTACGCACGCGCGGCACGGGCTGCGCTTCTTCGAGGGTCACGGTTTCGTTGGCGCGGCCACTCATTGCCGCCTCATCAGCATGCGCCGCAAGACGAGCGACATGGACACCAGCGCCACGCCGATCGCGGCCACCAGCAGCAACGAAAGCGGCGTCGGATGCCTGACCGCCGTGACGAGTTGGCGAGCAAACGACGTCGCCAGCAAGACGCCCGGCGCCATGCCGATCGCGGTGCCCGCCATGAAATCCCAGAAGCGGATATGCGATGCGCCCGCCGCGAGATTGACGATCGAAAACGGCGCGACCGGCACGAGCCGCAACAGGATCACCGCGACGAGTCCCTTGCTGCGCAAGCGTTCGCTGAGCTGATTCAGGCGCGCGCCGGCCAGTTCGCGCACGGCGTCGCGGCCGAGCCAGGCGCCCACCGCCCAGCCCGCCGCCGCGGCGATCAGCGTCCCCGTGAGCGCATAGGCGGCGCCCGCTATCGCGCCGAACACGAGGCCCGTCACGGCGATCAGCAACGTCACCGGCACCGAAAGCAGCGCGGCCACCACGTACATCGCCACCACCGCAATCGGGCCGAAGTGCGTGGCCGCGAGCCGTTGCGTCTCCGAGGTGAGCTTCGCGAAGCTGAGTTCGTGACCGAACGGCGTGAAGCGCCAGACGACAGTGAGCGCGACGACGCCGAGCGCCAGCGCGCCGAGCACCAGCAACTTCGCAATCACCGGACGATGTGTCGGCTCCGGCAGGAACTGCGCGAGCAGTTCATTGGCGGCGATCGGCGCTTCGGGGTCGAGCACGTGAACGCCATCCGCGATGTCGCGCAGTTCGGGCGGCACTTCCGGCGTCAACGGTTCGAGCGTGCGCACCGAATCGCTGTTGCTCTTGATGCTCGCGATCGCCGCGTTGAGCCGGCCATGCCGCGCGAGCGCCTCGTCCACGTCGGCTTCGCTCGAATCGAGATGTTCGGCGAGCAGGCGGTTGCGAATCCGCGCGATCGCCGCTTGCCGCTCGGGATTGTCGCGGGCGTCGATCACGATGCAGCACTCGGAGTCGAGCACCATCGAACGATTGTTGAGGTTCGCGCTGCCGATCACGAGCAGCCGCTCGTCGACGATCATGATCTTGCTGTGCACGTTGATGAAGCGGCCGTTCGGCGCATCGACGGCGGGCGCGTACATCGCATAGCGGCCGTTGCTGTCCGCCGTTTTCAGCAGCTTGTGCAGACGGGCGCGCAGCACGCCCATCGTCGCTTCCTGAAGCCAGCCGCTCTGCCGGTACGGACACACGACGGCGAGATCGGGGCCGTCCGGTTCCGCGATACGCTTTTGCAGCGCCGAGCCGACCGAATTCGCCGTGAAGTACTGGTTCTCGATATAGATGTTGCGGCGCGCGGCGGCCACGGCGGCCAGATGCAGCGCCTTCACCTGCTGGATCGCGGGCCGGCCGTCGTAGGCCGGCTCCGTGAGCGAGATGCCCAGATCGACGTCGGCGAAATCCGGCTCGATGTCGGACGGCCACAAATCCGTGCGCGGCGGCGACTTGCCGTTGAACGGCCGGCCGGCCTTGCCGCTGCGGCGCGAGCGGCGCCAGCGCTCGCGGGCCAGATGCGCGATGGCGGCGGCCGCGGGGCCGTCGAACATCAGTTGCGCGTCGTGCATCGGCTCGTAGCTCGTCTTGCCGAGATTCTTGCGCAGCGGATCGTCGGGCCGATGCTCGGGCGTATCCCAGCGCGAGCCGGTGAGGTCGATGCCGCCGGTGAACGCGAGGCTGTCGTCGATCACGACGATTTTCTGGTGATGCGATGCACCGAGCGGATGCCGGCCGTCGAGCCGGAACCACAAGCGGCGGTGCGCATGCCACGCCGGTTTGTACGAGGGCAGCCATTCGCGCTCGAACGCATACAGCATCGCGAAATCCCAGCCGAGCAGATAGATGCGCAACTGCGGATTCGCGTCGAGCACCGCGCATAGGAACTCGGAAAGTTTCGGCGGAAAGCCGTCGTCGACGCCGCCGGGAACCAGCTCGATGCGGCTGTCGATATCCCAGCCGAGGATGAACACCGAATGACGCGCGCGCGGAATCACCTTGCGCAGGACCGCGTAGTACGAAGCCGCGTCGATCAGCACGCTTGCGCGGTGCGCCTGGAGAATCCATTCGCAGGTGGAGCCGGTGTCCATCACCGCGCCGTTCGGGACGGCGGGCGGCGCGTCGGCGGTATCGCGCGACGGCGGGTCGAGCAGTTCGGATTGCATCGGGTTGGGTTCACTCATGGCGGCGCGTGCGGCGGGTTTGTGTGCTGCGGGTTTGTGCAATGGGTTCGTGTTACAGGTTCGGGCAGCGGGTTCGTGCGACGGTCAGTGGCAACCGGCATGCAAGTCGCATTCCACGGCATGTCAGCCGGGTGCATTCGACCGCGTGTGACAGCGCTCGCCGCTATTGCAAGCGGCGGGCGGCGTGTATTTGCTCTACGTCCGTTGAAAATTTGGCAGACATAATGCTGCGACCGTTTAAAGCCCCGCGAGAGGCCTGGCGCACGCGCGAGGCATGCGCTTTGCAAGGCGCTGCCTATTTGCTTCCAGGAGTCGTGCATGAATTGGCAGGCACCGTATGTCGTCGCGCGATCCGGCGAAGGCGCGCCCCGCAGCGCGAAAAATCGCGTGCAAGCGGGCACGGCGAGACTTGTCGGTGCGACGCTCGTGGCGCTGTCGTGCGCGTCGCTGCCATGCGTGTCGGTGGCGGGCTCGCTGACGCAGGCGCCGTATGGCGTCACCGCCGATGGTCATCCCGTCACGCGTTACACGCTCACGAACGCGCACGGCTTGACGGTGAGCTTTCTGAGCTATGGCGGCGTGATCAGCGAGCTTCGCACGCCTGACCGTCATGGCCGCATGGCGAACATCGTGCTCGGCTTCGCGAGTCTTGCCGACTATGAGAAGTTCAACGGCAACATCCATTTCGGCGCGCTGATCGGCCGCTATGCGAACCGCATCGCGAACGGACGCTTTACCCTCGACGGCCAGACGTGGACGCTGCCCGTCAACGATCCGCCGAACACGCTGCACGGCGGTCCGTCGAGTTTCGATGCGAAGATATGGACCGTGAAGCCGGTCGAATCGCCGCACGGCGCGAGTGCCGAACTGAGCTACGTGAGCCCCGACGGCGAGAATGGGTTTCCGGGCACGCTCACCACGCGGGTCACCTACACGCTGACGGACGACGACGTGTTCCGCATCGACTATCGCGCGAGCACCGACAAGCCGACCGTCGTCAATCTCACCAATCACTCGTATTTCAATCTGGCGGGCGAGGGCAGCGGCAGCATCGAGCGGCAGACGATCCAGATCGCGGCGTCGCGCTACACGCCGACCGATTCGACGTCGATCCCGACCGGCGAACTCGCGACCGTGGCCGGCACGCCGATGGACTTGCGCAAGCCGACCGGGATCGGCGAGCGGCTGCGTTCGTCGTTCAGGCAACTGGTCTACGCGCACGGCTTCGATCAGAACTGGGTGCTTGACGCGGCGCGGCAGGAAAGCAACGCGGCGGACAAGTCCGGCGAAAACGCGCTCCCGCGCTTTGCGGCGCGCGCCGCCGATCCGGCAAGCGGCCGCGTGCTCGAGCTTTATACGACGCAGCCCGGCTTGCAGTTCTACACCGCCAACGGCCTGAACGGCAGCGTGGTCGGCACGTCGGGCAAGACCTACCGGCAGGGCGACGCGTTCGCGCTCGAGGCCGAGCATTTTCCGGATTCGCCGAACCAGCCGGCGTTTCCGTCGACGGTGCTGCGGCCCGGCGAGACGTTCCACGGAGTCACCGAGTGGCGTTTCAGAACCCAGGGCGCGGCGGGCAAATAAGCGCGCGGCACACATTATGCGAAACCGTTGAGACCAGGCTTTTCCACCGGCAAGGAGATGAATATGGCTCAGCATCCCGCTCGCTCGCAGAACCACCGCCATCCCGACGAACCGCGCATGGAGGAAATCGAACGCGCGCTCGAAGGGGCGGAGTTTCCGACCACCCGCGACAAGCTGGTCGAGCTTGCGCAGCGCAATGGCGCGGACGGCGAAGTTCTGGCCGTGCTCAAACGAATGGGTGATCGCTCTTTCGACAGTGTGTCGTCTGTGGTTCGGGAGGCTTCGAACGTGGAATAGGGCGGCTGTGCTGCGTCCATGATGCGTCGCTGCGTCCCTGCGGTCGTGATGCGGCGCTCGCAGCAGCGTAGTAGCGCGATAACGTGAATGGACCGCGCCGCGCGTTTCGGCGCGCGGTCCATCCATTCACGACCACGCAAAATCGCGCGCATTCAGCATGAGCGCAAGCGTGCCGACGAGAATAAAACTGAACGCCCAAATTGCGTCGAGATTGAACCAGCTTCGCGACACGAACCTGAGCCCGAGATAACGGTAGACGAGCCACGCGATCGCGCCGCCCGTGAGCACCATCGCCGCAGCATGCACGCCGGACACGACGAGCGCCATGCCGAGCCGCGACTGCATCAGCGTCTGCGCGGCTTCGTGCGCGCGGTCGAGATCGTTCGCGCTGCACAGGCCCAGGTAGATCGGCACGAGCATCAGTCCCGCGCCGTGCGCGAGCGCGATTGCGAACGACCACAGCGCGAGCCGCGACGGCGCAATGCGCGCGAGCACTCGCGGATGACGCCGCCACAGCAACAGGAAGACGCCGAAGCCGATCACGAGCGCGCTCGCGCCCGCCTGGATTTCGCGCTGCCACGCGAGCAGCGCGCCGAGCATCGCGAACGGCATCACCATCAGGAAGATCGCCAGCACATGGCCGGTCGCGAGCCACAGCAGCGCGCTAACAAGCGCGCACGCTTTCCGTTGCATCAATGCGCTCGATACGGCGAGCGGCCATCCCATCGCCGGATTTGCGCCGTGATAACAACCGCTTGCGACGACCGCGAGCCACAGGCCCGCGTGCGACCAGCCTGCGCTCAAACGCCCACCGACGGATAGCAGAACGAATCCGTCGAGCAGTCGCCGCCTTCCAGACGGATCTGATGCGCGCGGTAGCCGTCGGGGAACCTGACCCAGAAATCGTCCGCGAGCGCGAGGCCGCCCGCCGGGTCCGCATGCGCCATCACCTGCGCGGCGGGCACGCCGTTCGGATAGAACTGGTTATCCCACGTCGAGTAAAGCGAGTTGGTCCAGTAGACGCGCTTGCCGTCCCGGCTGATCTCGACCATCTGCGGGCCGCCCGTGAACGCCTCGCCGTTCGGATGCGGCGTGCGCCGCACGATGCCGCCAAGATGCACAGAGCCGGCGAGCTTCGGCTTGCGCGGCTCGGTCACGTCGTATTGGCGCATTTCGCCGGTGCCCCAGCAGGCGACGTAAAGAAATTTATCGTCGATGGAAAGATCGATGTCCGTGACGAGCGGCGGCACGGCGCCGAATCCTTGCAGCAGCGGCGGCAGCGATGCCGGGTCGGCGGGCTCCGGTGGAATGGTCGCCGTCTTCTCGATGTGAAACTGTCCGCCTTCGCGCCACCAGGTCCAGATCGAGCCTTCGAGATTGGTCGTGTCGACCACCACGCCGATAAAGCCGTATTCGCGGCTCGGGTCGTGCGCGGGCCGCACTTCGAGCGCCATCTGGTGATTCGCGCCGAGATCTATCGTCTGCACATTGCGCCGCGCGCGAAGGTCCCAGAAGTGCACGGCGTGGCCGTATTTGTTCGCGAGCAGGTCCTCAGGCACGATGCCGTTTTCGAACTGCGGCGGCAACGCCCATTCGCTCGACACCATGTAGTCGCGCGGCAGATTCCACCAGAAGTCGTAGTGCTTTTGCTGCGGACCACGGTCGATTTCCCAGCGGCCGAGCACCTCGAACGTTTCGCAGTCCATGATGAAGATGCCGGGAGGGCCGTCGGTGCCGTCCGGCCCTGCGCCGCCGAGCGTGCTCACGTAAATGCCTTCGGGTCCGCAATGAACCGTGTGCGGACGCGAATAGCCGGTCTTGCGGAAGATTTCCTCGGGCTCGATGATCTTGTGAATCTTCGCCTCGGTCGGATGCGGCTTCGTATCGACGATGTAAATGCGCGACGAGCGCATGCCCGGAATGATCAGATAGCGCCGTTCGAGAAACGCGTGGCCGGTGAGCGGCGAGAGCGCCGACGAACACGCGTTCCAGCCGAAATGATGGAATTCGTCGCCCTTGTTCGGCACAGGCACCGTGTGAACCACCTGGCTATAAGTCGGCGAGCCGGGCTTCACGTCGATGACCGCGAGTGCGTCCGGCTGCGAGAAATCGGGGCTGAGCAGCAGCGTGTACGCGTATTCTTCCGCGGGCGCATCCATCGCGAGACGCGGCGAGGCGTGGAACGTGGGATCGGGGCGCATGCCCATGACGGTATCTCCTCTGTCTGGCTCGGGGCGTGGCGCGACGTGGGACCGCCGCCTTGCGCTGTGCGCGCTGAATCCACCGAGCGCGCCCCGGCTTTAGATTTAGTCCACCGCGGCCGCGAGAGCAACCCGGAGTTGTGCCGGGCTTTACAGGAAGCTATCCCGGGACACGGCTTTTAAGCGCTGGCCGCAGTGTCTGCAAGCTCCTGCTCAGGCCAGATTCGGCGGTCCGGCCCTCAGCACGTCGACGTGTTTCGGAATCAGGCCGAGGTCGAGGAACGCGTCCGCGATCTGCTGCTGTTCGCCGAGAATCGCGCGCGTGATGCGCTCGGTGCCGAACTGCTGACGCGCCACGGCGGCATCCACGACCGGTTTCGGCAAGCCCCAAAGCTGCGCCAGTTCGCTCGACAACTGGTCCTTGTTGCGGCTGCCCCATTGGTCGACCTTCTCGATTTCCTCGATCACGATCCGGATCACGTCGGGATTTTTCGCCACATAGCTCTGCGACGAGAAGTAGTAGCCGCGATTGCCGACGACGCCGCTCGCATCCGCCACCACGCGCGCGCCGAGCGTCTTTTGCGCGGCGGCGAAGAACGGGTCCCAGATCACCCATGCGTCGATGGAGGCGCGTTCGAACGCGGCGCGCGCATCGGCGGGCGCGAGGTAAGCCACGTTCACGTCGGAGTATTGCAGGCCATGCTGACGCAGCAGCTTGACGAGAAAGTAGTGGACGTTGCTGCCCCGGTTGAGCGCGATCTTCTTGCCCTTGAGATCCGCCACCGAGCGGATCGACGAGCCCGGCGGCACCAGCACGGCTTCGGATTGCGGCCGCGGCACCGTCGCCGCGACATAGGCGAGCGGCGCGCCGGCGGCCTGCGCGAAGATGGGCGGCGCTTCGCCGACATCGCCGAAATCAATCGAGCCGACGTTCAGCGCCTCGAGTTGCACGGGGCCAGCGGCAAACTCCGTCCAGCTCACAGATACATTCAGCGGCGCAAGCCGCTTTTCGAGCGTGCCGCGGCCTTTGAGCAGATTGAGGTAGCCCTTCTGATTGCCGATCCGCAGCGAGCGCGGCGCGGCTTGCGACGGCGCCTGCGCAAACGCGAGCGGCGACACCAGTGTCGAGACGGCGACCGATGCGGCTGCCGCGGCGGCGCCCACGGAGAGTTTGATGAACGAGCGGCGGTGGTTTCGATTTGTTGTCGTGGACATGGCAGGCGAAAAAGTTAGGGATGCATGGGCCGATCCATCGTACCCGCGGGCGCGAGCCTGACGAACCGATCTTTCGCCGTAAGCAAATCAGCGCAAATGGAATAGACGCGACGGCGCGCTTCGCATCGCCGCGCGCGGGTTCGCGCGAACGGAACGCGGCGCACGGTGCTCCGGGCATGATGAGAGCCCCGGTTCACCAGACGCGTTTTAATCGTGACGTCAGTGCTTTCCGCCTTCTGCCCGACTCGTCGCGTCGATGCGCGAGCCCTGCGCGCGCATGCTGCATCGCGCGTGCATGCGTGTGCCGTCGGCCTCGCGATTGCCTGCGCGGCGAGCGCCGCAACGCCCGCGCAGGCCAACTGTTTCGACGATGCCGCCGCCTATCAGCATGTCAATCCGCTGATTCTGCGCGCGATCGCGTGGCAGGAGTCGCGCAACCAGCCTGGCGCGACGCATGCGAACGCGAACGGCTCGACCGATTACGGCGTCATGCAGATCAACTCGATTCATTTGCGCACGCTGTCGCGCTACGGCATCACGCGCGACGAACTGATGACGCCGTGCAAGAACATCTACATCGCCGCGTGGCAATTGCGGCGGCAGATCGTCAGGTACGGCAATACGTGGGCGGCGGTGGGCGCGTACCATTCGGCGACGCCGGCATTGCGCGACCGCTACGCGCGGCAGATCGCGGCGATCCTGCGTGGCTGGAACGTGCTGCCCGAGCGGCGAGATAGTGGCGCGGGAATCGAGCGCGTGTCCGATTCACGGGATGCCCAACGCTGAGCGCAGCATGCGGGCCGCGTCGCGATGCGCGAGCGACGCCTCCGGAATCATGCCGCCCATCGAGAAAAAGCCGTGGATCATGCCCGGGTAATAGACGACGCTCGCTTCATTGCCGTGGCGCTTCAGTTTGTCGACGTAGCGCGCGTGTTCATCGCGCAGCGGGTCGTATTCCGCCGAGACGATCCATGCGGGCGCGAGTCCGCTCCAGTCGCGCGGGGCGTCGCGCTCGCCGTCGAGCGGCGCGAAGCGCCAGTCGCGGCGGTCATCCGCAGTGGCGAGGTAATGCCGCTGGATCCAGCGGATGATGTCGAGCGACAGAAAATAGCCGTCGCCAAATTGACGATGCGCTTCGGTTTCCATTCCCGCCGACAGCGCCGGATAAACCAGCAGTTGCAGCGCGAGACGGATGCCGCTGTCGCGCGCGCCGACCGCGCAGACGGTCGCGAGCGTGGCCCCGGAGCTTTCGCCGCCGACGGCGAGCCGCGTGCCGTCGATGGCCAGCGACGCCGCGTTCGCATGCAGCCAGCGGAGGGCGTCGAATGCATCGTCGACGGCATGCGGGAAGCGGTATTCCGGCGCCAGCCGATAGCCGACCGAGACGACCGCGCAGCCGGCTTCGTCGGCGAGCGCGCGGCATAGCGCGTCGGCGGTCGCGACGCTGCCGACGACATAGCCGCCCGAATGAAAGAACAGCAAGGCGGGCTGCGGATCGGCCCAGCACGGCGGCGCCGGATAGTAGACGCGCGCGTCCAGCCGGGCGTGGTCGCGCGTTTCGATCGTCAGGTCTTCGACGGCCGCGAGCGCGCGCGGCGGCACGTCGCCGAGCGGCGTGTAGTAATCGAAGCGCTGCCGCGCGGTGCGCAGCTCGAGGGCGTCGAGAGTCTGCGCGCCGGCGCTCGTGCGACGCGCGAGGAACTGCTGCACGCTGGGGGCAAGCGACATGGCTTCGTCCGGTCGGAGGTGACCTGATCGAGCGTAGAAATCGGTCCATGCAGATGGCTTGCAGGCGCGAAGGGGGAAGTGGGGATGCGAAGTGGGGGGGCGGAGTGGGGCGATGCCGATGCGATGCGAAGTGAAGCCGGAAGCTAAGCGGGTGCCGAAGCCGAAGCCGAACCGAAACCGGACGCCGATACCGGAGTGGAAGCTGAAGCCGCTGCCCGAGCCAATGTGAATGCCGATGCAGAAGCAAGCATGAGTGCAGAAGCTGAAGCCGCTGCGAATGCTCAAGCCGACCACAGTGCCAATGCGTAAGCCGATTTCGATGCCGCTCCCGCTTTGGGAGTCGCCAGGCACCCGCTTGCCTAGCGGCCAGAACGCTCAACCAGTAACGTCATCTCCACCTGCGTTCGGACCGGGCGGCAACGCAGGCCGAGGCCGGTACGGCAGGCGCATAGGTGGCGGGGCGCCATGTCCATGCGGCTGCTGCGCCCAGCCAGTGCTCGGCGGCGGTTGGGTGGGCGCGGGTGGATAGCCTTGCGGTTGTGCCGACGCGGGTGCATAGCCTTGCGGTTGTGCCGCCGTGGGCGGATAGCTTTGCGGTTGCGCTGACGCAGGCGGATAGCCCTGCGCATGTCCAGGAGGCGGCTGCCCCCATCCAAACTGCGGCGCGGGGTTCATCGGTTGCGATGAATAAGGCTGCGCACCCGACGAAGGCCAGCCGTACGCTGCCTCATAGGTCCCCCAACCCGTCGGCCGCGCATAAGGCGGTGGCGAAAACGGCGGCTGACCAGGCGCGCCTGAATACGGCGCCTGCGGCCCTCCTTGCCAGGGTTGCGCGTACGGCGCCGACTGCTGCCCATATTGACGCCAACGCGCGCCGAATTGTCCCGCGCCGCTGCTACCGCGGAACAGCAGCATGCCGAGCACGCCCATCTCCGCGATCGAACTCAGTCCGAACAGCGCGCTCATCGCGCCGAACGACATGCCGCCGCCCATCATTCCGAGCGACAGCACCGAGGGTATCGTCATCAGCCCCGCGACCACGGCCCAACCCTTCATGCTGGACCTGCCTTGCCACGGCTGGGTAAGACCTTGCGCGGGCGGCTGGTAATTCGGGGCGTGCGGCGGGTGCGGTGGATGCGGCGGATACGGAGGGTGAGGCTGCCCGGCAGCGGCGGAACTCGGCCCGCCGAAAGCGCCGGGAGAGGGGCCAGCGGCGCCGGCGTTACCAACACCGGCACCACTGACGCTTGCAGCACCACCACCCCCGCTCGCGCCCCATTGCACCCTTCGCGCACCGTCCCCGGACGTACCGCTTGCCGCGTGCGGAAGACCATCGATAGGCGAGTTCGAGCCCGGCCGGGCCCGAGCGCCGCCTGGCGCGTGCGGACCTGCTGGCGAATGTGCATCGTCAGGCCCTTGCGGACCATACTGACCGTTGCCGATGCGCGGATCGGAGAATGGCGGGTTGCCGCCAACGGGAGTCGACATGATTCCTCCTGTGCCGCGGAACGGCTCAATCAGCGGATTGTCGTCTTCCTGCGAAGGACTTATATCCGCCGATGCGAACCCTCCATCGCACACGCGAAGCGGGATCGCGCTCAGCGATCCAACGCGGTCAGCGTCCTGGACGTCGCGTCCTCGGCGAACTCATCAATCCCACGCTTGCAAGGTCTGGAACGTCGCGCCCGCGACCGCACTCAGCGATCAACGCTTGCAGCACCTTCACCACCGTGCTCTCGCTCACCCTCGCCGATCCAACGCCTCCAGCACCTCAAACGGCACACCCTCCGTCACAATCTCCCGATCGCCCACAGCGCCGGTCCTTGTCGTCAGTTGCAGCACGGCGTTGGGGCCGAAGCTGCGCGCGCTCGCATTGCGCTCCTTCACTTTCAGCTCGATGGCCATCCACGAAGCGGGGTCGTCCAGGATCGTCGCGTTAGCCGCGGCGATGCGCGTCTGAAGCCGAGCGTCGCCGCCCGCCTGCGCGAGCGCCGCGTGATTCGCGTCGAGCCGCAATGCGGCCTGCCGCCGCAATCGATAGCGCTGCACATATGTCAAATTCGGCCGCTGGTTCTTGCGCACGCTCGCCAGATGCTCGTCGATGCGCTCCGCCGCCTGCGCGTCCGGCGAAGGTTCGTAACGCACATGACTCGCATGCCCCCTCTTGCCGAGCGCCTCGTTGCGCTCGCGGCGCGCGAGAGCCTCGGCGGCAAAGAGCGCGACGAGCTCGCCGCGCGCGTCATCGACGGCGCGCGTGTAGGTCCGCGCGTCCAGATACTCGATGTCGAGAATCGAGCCGCGATGATTGAGCCGGCCATCCTCGCGCACGAGCAGCAGCTTCGCGGAACGGTTGCGCTCGCGCAGGGTCATCGTCGCGGCGGGCGCGTCGATAGAAAAGAGGCCCACCGTGTGCCGGCCCTCGCCATCGAGCGGATGAGAAAAGCCCGGCGCGATGCCGCCACGCAACTGCCAATGGCTGCCGATGCCGACACGATGCTCTTCGACCTGCACGCGGCCGCTGCGCTCGACCACTTCCGCGCTCTGACGCGAGCGCTGCCAGCCGCCGCCCGCCGACGGCCCGGTTCGCACCGACAACGGACGCGTGCGTTCGCCGCTTCCCGGATCGACGACGGTGTCGCGGCCGAAGCTCGCGACCCTGGCCGTCGCGTTCGCGTCGAGCGTGACGCCGCGCCGGCGGTTGAGCGTGTGAGCATCGGTCCAACTGGTGGACACGTCCGCGTCGTCCCAGTAGCGCGACGCGAGGCGGTTCCAGACGCCTTCGGGCCCGTCGTCGTGCGCGCTGGCCGATTCGTCGAACAGATGCTCGACGATGCCGGCCAGCTTCGCGCGCAGCGACGCGTCGTCGTAGCCGCTGCCGTCGGGCAGCAACCGCCGCGCGACGCGCAGCGTCACGCCGCGCGGCTCGCTGAGTTCGCGCGCATGCAGCGTGGCGTTCGCGACGAGTCCCGCGCGCAGCGCCGTCAACGCGGTGCTCACGTCATAGCCGACCAGCAGCCCCGCGCCGACGTGCCGCATGCTCGACTTCGCTGTGCCGATGAAGAGCGCCGCGCCATGCGTCGAGCGGCTGATGTCGATCACCGCCTCGCGGGTGCGCGACGCGCGCAGATCGAGGCGCGGCGAAATCGGCATGCCGTGTCCGCGCAGAACGGTTTCCACGGTGATGTTCAGGCCGCGCGTGCTGATGCCTTGCCGCCCGCCGTCGGTGAGGCGCAGACGCTGCCCGGATTGCAGATTCGCGGCCACGTCGACCAGCGTCTCGCGCACATCGTCGACATTGTTCGCGGCGCGCATGTCCGGCGCAAGCTGCGTGGCCGCGCGCAACTCGTTCACGGTGTGCCAGAACGGCGCGTCGTCGGGCAGGCCCGCCACCTTGCCCCACACCGCAAGGCGTTCAACGGTGAACGGGCGCTTCGCGATCAAGCGGAACGGCCGCGTTTTCGCGAACTGCTGCGGCGGCATTGTGAGCCAGGTGGCGGTGGTTCGGCGGAGGCTGGCGCGGAGGCGGCGCGGCACCGGGGCGTGGGCTGCTGAAGCCGATGTGGATGAATTCGCGCCAGCCTGCACCGGCTGCGTCGCTTCCTCGCACATCGCGTGAGCGCGCTGCGCGATCGCGCGCAGCGTGTCGTCATCGAGACGGCCGGGCGGAAAGCCGCCGCGCTCCAGCCAGACGCTTAGCGCCGCGAGTTCCGCGAGCGACGCCTCGGGCCGTGCATGAGCGAGCGCCGCTCGCGGATCCATCGCCGGGCTTTCTAGCAACTGCGGCAGCGCCGCCTGCAAGTGCTTGCGGACCTTCGCCTCTTCGGCGGCGATGGTTTGGCGCGGCACGCCCTGAGTGCCGAGACGCAGCGCGGAAAGTGGTGAACCGTGCCGACCGCGGAACATGCGCGGCAGCAACGTCTTCCAACGTTTTTCGCCGACGCGCGGAATCGTGTTTTCTGTGAAGCGCGCGAGGCGCTGCTTCGTTTGCGACAACTCGCTGTGGCGCGCGTCGTCACGGAACGACTGACGCCACGCGAACAGCGCGCCTCGCTGATCGGCGGTCAATGCGTCGCGCCCGTGGGTCAGCAGGGTCGATGCGGCATCGAATGCGCGTGCGGCCAGCGTCGTGGCGCCAGCACTATTCGTTGTGGGCGCAGCCGCGGCTCGCGGATTTTCGCCGATCGTGCTTATGCGGGCCGCGAGTGCGCCGGGCGCGGGATCGTCGGTTGCGGTCGAATCGTCTGCGTGGATCGGCTTGAGTGCATTAGCGCTCGTCAACAACGCTTCGACGCCGAAGCAATGGAGGTCGTCGTCGTAGGGATTGAGCGTCGCGCTGCGCAGCGCGGTGAGTATCGCGCGGCCCTCGCTGGAGCGCGCGAGCACGTGCGCCGCGCGCCATGCGTCGCGCTCGGCGTCGCTCGCCGAACGCCGCAGATGCGGTGCCGCGAAGTCGAGCATGCCGATGCGCTCGATCATCAGATGCGCGGATCGGCAATCGGCCGCGCCCGCTTGGGCGAGCGCGTCGGCTAACAGTGCGCCCCGCAGCGCCGCTTGCATGTCGTTGAGATCGGTGGCGTGGTCGGCGGTATTGTTCGCGATGTCGTTCGCAAGCTCGTTGGCGATTTCGTTGGCGATTTCGTTGTTGTTGTTGGTGTTGTTAGCGGCGCGGTTCGCAATGTCGTTGGCGGTCTCGCTGGTGGTCGCATTGGCGGTGTGGTTTGCGATACCGCTGACGGTTTCATTGGCCGTCCCGTAAGCGGAGAGCGAGGCAGCACCGACCCGCTCCTCAGCCGAGCAAAGTCGATGCAAACGATCAGCAAGGGTCGCTGCATCGACTGGCTGCTCGAAGCCGTCGTTAAATAGCCGCTGCACATACCCAACGAGCCCGGCGCGCGTCGTGATGACATCGAGCGGAATCTGCCGCGATGACGTCGCTGCCTGATCCGCTTCATCTATGTCATGCGCGACGGCGCCACCCTCGCGCGTACCCAAAGCACCACCAGCACCCGCGGCCAGCAGTCCCATATCCGCCAACGGATCGGTCCCGCGCCGCGCATGTCTCGCCGTGGTGATCGGCGGAAAGCGGCGCTCCCCAGGCGCGTGATCCTCGGGCCCCGATGCGCTGCCCTGCGTGCTGTGCTGAAACAGCGCGGTGCTCAATTCGACGCGGCGCGCGCCGACGACCCGCGCGGGCCGCGCAAGCGCCCCGCGCAACCACTCAGGCATGCGCCGCCGCGTCGGCGTCGGCGGGAGCGCCGCCGCGACCTCCGCTTGCGCCGCGGCAGGCGCGTTTTCGATCAGGCTGTCAGCGGACGAAACATCGAGCGGGCGATAGCGGAACATGTCGACGCGGCAGAAGGAGACCGCGTTGCACTATGTCCTCCCAATGTGACAGCCGGTTGCTGCCGCGCCGCGCGATGCGAAGCGCGGCATCGAATTACGAAGCGACGATGTGCGATTCTTCCGCAGCCGCGTGCGGGTTCGCTGCATCGTGGACGTCGCCCGCGTCGAGATGTGCGTCCAGCGCCGCGTATTCATTGAGCCAGCGTGTCGCAGGCGTATCGTCGGGCGCTTGCAGCGGACGCGTCATCGCATACAGATAACTGTCGCCGGCCAGTAGACCGCGATTGGGCCGGCACTCGTAATTCGTCAGCTTCGCTTCGAGCGTGAAGCCGAGCTTCTCCATGCTGCTGTGCGCGTCGCCATCCACGGCGCAATACGCGTAAATGCGCAGAATCGGCGGCTGCGCGAGCATCCATGCGAGCAACTTGCGCAGCGCATGCAGGCCCGCGCGCCGGCGACGCGCACCGCCGCGCCGGCTGATCATCACGCCGACTTCGACGCGCGGCGGATGCGGCCGCAATTCGATCATGCCGGTGAGCCGGCCGCTCGCGCGGTCTTCGAGAACCCAGCGGATCAGTGTGCCGTCGCGCCAGCCTTGCACGGAATCGTCGATGAATGCGAGTGTCTCGTCGAGTTGCGTGTGACGCTTGAAACTGAGGTCGCGCGTCGTCGCGGCATCGCCGAGCATTGCTTCGAAAAGCGCTTCGGCATCGCGCGGCTCGGGCGGCCGCATCAGCAGGTCGGCGGATTCGATCAGCGCGGGAAAGCGGAATGGCGATGGCGACATCGGAGATCTCCAGGCGCGGCGTTTGATCCCATTGTCGATGAAGAGATGCATGACACATCGCGGATGCCGCGAAGGCGGAGGCGCAAATGCGAAGGGGAAGGCCCACGCGTTCGCATCGCCTGCCGGCATTTCGCGCGGCCCGATACGTCGCGTGCGAGCCAACGCTAAGGTGCCGTCATGGCGGCACATGCCGGTTTGCCGCGCCGAACCTGGGAGAGTCCAACGTGAGCAGCAAAGCCATTGCCGCATTGCCGGCGGCGAGCGTCGGCGGCATAGAAGGTGCAGGTCATCAAGCGTCGTCAGAGAAAGCCGCCGGGCGCGCGGCGCTCGTGCCGACGAGTGTCAAGCTCGCAGGCGAACTGGCGCAACTGCGCGACATCGCATCGCCGCCGCAAGGCCCGGTCAAGTTCAGCCTGTCGCGCAAGGGCGGCGACAATCTGCCGGTGCTGCGCAGACCAAGTGTCGTGGTGATCGCGCCAGGCGCGGCACGCGTCGGCGACGATAGCCAGTCGTCGTGGACGCGCACGCTGCCGGTTCGGCCCGTGCAAACGCGATTCTCCGACGCGCCTCCTATCGGGCAAGCCGCATTCGACGCGGCCGCCGCGAGGGACATGTTCGCCAACATCGCGTTGCTCGTTGAATTCACGAAGCGTGTCGGCGAGGTGATTCACGGCGCGACGTGAGCCGGCTGTCATGCAGCGCTTGACCGGCCGCTGTACGCGGTCGCGTCTTCGCTTGCGTGTGCGTCATCAAGTTGGCGGCTGCGTCACAGGAACAGGTTCGACACCGTCGCGCAGCAACTCGCGTCGTTTCAAGCACGCAGCCACGTAAATTCCCCCGCCACGATCCCTTCGAACATCTCATCCGTCGATTCGATGATGTTCTTGCGCCAATAGCGGCCATGCTCGGCGTAGTGCGCGAGCAGATCGGCGAGCGCGGCGCCGTCGACGTCGTAAGTCATCGGCACGCGAAGCACGAGCACGATGCCGCCTGTATCCGTATCGAGCCCGAGTTGCGCCTGGTCTTGCGCGTAGATGAGCAGGTTCGCTTCCAGCATCAGCCGGAACACGACCAGCGTACGGCCGGCCGTCACCGTGCCGTAATGAAAATTGGCGTAGAGCGCGTCGAGATCGTTTTCGAAGTGTTCGAGCCGCACGTCGAAGCCTTCCACCTCGATCGAGCGCGTGCGCAACACATGCTCGGCATCCGCGAGGCCGACCGTCGCGCACAGATCGCGCACCAATGATGCGTAGCGCTCCGAACTATCGTTGGTGTCCAAATCAAAGGCCCGCGCAACTCAATAAAATCCCGCCGATGACGCAAAGAGCCGGCACGCGGCGAACCGCGCGCCGGCCGGCAAACTGGCGACAAGCTTGCACCGCATTCCGCAGCGCGGTTTGCGGTGCGCCTGGCGCTTAATGCCCGGTGCCGCCCTGGATCGTCTGACCCGCGGTTTTCATGGTGTTGGCAACCGCGCCCGCCAGCGACATCTGCAGCGTGGCCTGCGCCGCGCCGATAGCAGCGGTGCTGCCTTGCGCGGCCATGCCGGTGATCGCACCCATTGCCGGACCGATAGACATAAGACCTCCTCGTGCTCAAGTTAAGAAGAAATGCTGCCCTGTGCGGCAGGCAACCACAGCCGCCGCACAGGGGCGAGCCTCGTGCGCGGCGCTCAGGTTGCGCCGCGTTTATCCGCAAGCTGCCCGACGATGCGGCTCGCGGCGAGCAGACCGCGATAGAGCTTCGCGAGATCGTTGCGGTCGAGTTCGGTTGCGCCGTGCGCCTCGCCGACGTTTTTCGCGGTCGCCTCGAGCGCCTCGCGTATTGCGGCAAGACGCGGTCCGCCGGCCGGATCGGCGAGCGTCTTCTGCAGATCGTTGAAGTCGGCGGCGCACGCTTCGAGCGGCGCGTAGATGTTCGATGTTTGCGTCATGGGAACCTCACTTCGGTAGCGGCAGATAAGCGGTTTTGTTTGCCGCGGTCTTGTTCGCCGCGCGCGGGGCGGGCGAGGGCGGCGTCGCGGGAATATCCTCGACGGGCTGCATCACGCCGCGTGCAGCGCCGCTCGCGATTATCGCGGGACCGTTGTTGGCGGATGTTTCGTCGCTACTCGCATTCTTCTGCGCATAGCTCGCATCATTTCCTGCGTCATTTCCCGCAGCGGCCGCCGACGAAGCCGGCTCTTCCGGCAACGTATAAATGTGTTTGACGCCGTCGGGTGTCTGGCCGTAGCGCACATCGTCGGAGGACATCAGGAAAGAGAACGAAGGCGCCGACGGCAACGCATCGTCCGCTTGCGCGACGCGCACACGCACGTCCTTGACGTTGTCGCTCAGATCGTGGCGCATGCGCGCGACGGCCGATTCGACGTCGCGCGGATTGGCCGCCTTGCCGCTGATCTCGAAGTTTCCGCGTCCTGTGTAGACGACTTTGAGTCCCTGCATCGCGAGCGAATCGGCGATGTTGCGCACGTCGTTCTGCGCGATGTCGTAGTGCCTCACGATGCCGTTCGGCGAGATCCGCATCAGCATCTTGCGCACTTGCGTGTCTTCGTCGGGCGTCGCGACCATGCCGCTCACCATCACCGTCGCGCCTCGCACTTGCGCGTGCAGTTCCTTCATGTGCGCGGCGGCGAGTTCGAGATTCACGCGCTGCGCGAGGTCGCCCGCGTCGCGCGGCAATGCGGCACGGCTGACCGCCGTCGTCAGCATCACCGAGCCGATCACGAGCACCGCGCCGAGCATCGCGCACGCCGAGACGATGCCCGTCATTCTGCGGCGGCGCGAGCGCTCCGCCGCGCGCCGGGTTTCGTCCGGCTTGACGAGCAGCGTGGACAGCAGGTCGAGATCGCTCGGCCAGGCCGCGTCGTCCGAGCCGATGCACACGACGGTATCGCCGAACTGCATCGGCACGAACTCGAGCAGGATGACGGTGCCCGGCTCGTCTTCGTCTTGCGATGTGGGGAGGACTCCCTGAGTGCCGTCGTTGCTTTCGTTGTTGTTACTGTTTGACTCATCGCTTTGAGCCGCGGAATCTCCCGCCATGACCGCCATCATCCGACGCGCGCTCACCACGCCGCTCGCATCGACGATGAGCAGCACATCGTCGCCATGCCAGTCGGAGATGCGGATGTCGGCGTCGTCATCCGCGCCGATCCGATGAGCGCCGGTGCCGAGACGCAATTCCGCGCCGGCATGCACGCCAGTCAGGATACGCAGCAGCTTCGTCATGGAAAGCCCGTTCAAGGATGATGCGGCGCGCAGCGGCACGCCTTCGACACTCACTCTAGCCGCCGCCGATGACGTTCCAGCACACAATGCGAAGCGGATACATGGAAAGCGAAACTGCGCGCGAGGGCGGGAGAATGCGAGGCATTAGCGGCATTAGCGGCATTAGCGGCATTAGCGGCACTAACGGCACTAACGGCGCGCGGCGGCCGCAAGCGCCGCGCCGCGCTGCACGATGCGCACGTTCAATGCGCGCTCGCGCATTGGCGGTGTCGACGGCTTGCCGTACATAAGCAGCAACAGCGGCAACAGCAGATTAAGCCGTCCTGTGCGGCCGATTTGTTCCGCCGATGCTTCGCCTCCTGCGCCTGCGCCCGCGCGATCTGAACCAGCGCCTCGCGATGCCGACGCGTCGATCAGCCGCTGCCGCCATGCGCCCATGTCCGCGTCGCCGGGCGCACCGGTTTGCAACTGCACGCGAAGCAGATCGATGAAGCGCTCATGCAGCAGCGCATCGAGCGATGCCTGCGGACGCGCGGCGGCTTCATCGCGCGATGCGAGCAGCGCGTCGCACCAGAGGCGCGGCAGCGTCTCTGAAAGATCGGCGCGACCCGCTTGCACCTCGACGAACTTCTGCAACGGCCCGCGCTCAGGTGCCGCGATCGCCGCCTGGCCGCTGCTGCGCATGCGAACCTGCGTGCGCGGCGCGCCATTCTCGCGATTCTCGCCGTCAGCGCCGTCGCGGCCGTCATGCGATTGCCCGCCGTTGCCGCGGCCACCGCCGCCGTCGCGCGTTATACGACCTGAGTCGGCGGCATCCGGCGCATGCTCGCTCGCATCGTTACCCGTCACGACGATGGGCCGTCGCATGCCCGTGCGACGCGCGGCATTGCGCCTGCGCGCGTTGAGCGCCGCGAGCTTGCGCGCGAGCTGCGAACCGCGCATCGCCGCTTGCTGCGTGCGCGCATAGCTGAACGTAATCGTGCCGCGATACAACACCGCGAAGCGCGCGACCGTTGTTTGCTGCGAGCGTTCGCGAGCCGCATCCGCGTGTGCCGTCAGCGACGCCGCGTTGAACGGTGTGCCGACGCGCGTCATTGCGGCACCGCCGTATGCATGATCTCGTTCGCGAAGTGCAGCAGCGCCGCCGCCGAAAACGGCGCGGCGATCACGATCGCGACCGTCACCGCAATCAGCTTCACGCCGTGCGAAAGCGTCTGATCCTGCATCGACGTGATCGCCTGCAGGAACGACACGCCGAGTCCCACCAGCGCGGCGACGATCACGATAGGCAGCGAGATATACATGCAGAGCAGCATGCCCTGAGTGGTGAAGCGAACGAGCGTGTCGATGTCCATGAGTCGAGGTTCCCGGTCTTTGCGTGCTAACGATACGTCATCACAAGGCCGTGAATCAGCGTCGACCAGCCGTCCATCACGACGAACAGAAGCAGCTTGAACGGAATCGCGACGTTGGTCGGCGTGACCTGATTCAAGCCCATCGCGAGCAGCACATTGGCGATGATCAGATCGATGACGATAAACGCGATGTAGAGCAGAAAGCCGATCTTGAACGCGTCGGTGAGTTCGGTCAGCGTGAAGGCGGGCGCGAGTACGATGAGGTCGTTTTCATGCAGGCTCGACGCGGCGTCTTTCGGCCACACGACATTCGCCGAGCGGATGAAGAAGCGCTTTTCGCGCTCGTTCGTGTGCTTCTGCAAGAACGTGCGGAACGGTTCACGCGCGGCGCTGAAGACCTGGATCAGCGCCTGAGTGGGCTGGCCGGCGATCGTTTGGCCCTGCATCGATTGCATCGCCTGCATGCCGACCGGCGCCATCACGTACAGCGACACGAGAATCGCCACGCCGTTGAGCACCATGTTGGGCGGCACCTGCTGCACGCCGAGCGCATTGCGCAACAGGCCGAGCACCACCACGATCTTCGCGTAAGAGGTGACGACCATCGCGACGAAAGGGACGAGGCTGATCGCGACGATGACGATCAGCAGTCCGGTGATGTCACTGAACTGGACCATCGCCGTGCGCCATGCGCAAAATGCGGATGCCCAGATGATCGCCCACGGTCACGAGCTCGCCATAGCCGATGGTCTGGCCATGCGTGACCAGCTTGAGCTGCGCGTCGGCAACGGGCGTCGGCAGTTCGAGCACATAGCCGGGGCGCAGCGCATACAGTTGCGAGAGCGGCAGCGCGACGGTGTCGACTTCGAACTGGACGGGCAGATCGAGTTCGCCGATGTCGATCGGATTCGAATGTTGATCCGGTGCGAGCAAATCGTCCGGGCGAACGGGGTCCAGCTCATCGGTCATGATGGGCTCCTTCGTGAGTGAAAGCCTGCGGCCTTCAATGTTGACTTGCGCGTGAACGCGCATCAGGCCGGGCGAGCCCCAGGCCACGGTGGCGGTCGCCATCGCCGTCGCGGGCTCGGCGAGCGGGGTGGCGTGGGTCGTGGCGTGAGTCGCGGCGTGGGCGTCGGCTGCGTGAGCGGCGCAGGTTTCTTCGATGCGTTCTACGCCGCTGGCCGGCAGCAGCGCGCGCAGATTGCCCGGCAGCGAACGCAGCAGCACATCGCCGGCTTCGAGCGCGCGCAACGTGTCGACGGGCAGACGGCGTGAGCCGAGTATCAGGCGTCCGGGCACTTTATAGCCGTCGAACGGCGCGCTGTTTTGTGTCTGCGATGGAGCGTGCGTGCGGAAGGTGTCGGCGGTAAGGTGGACTTTGCGGGTGGCGTGCAATGCTTCGAGCGCGTCCACCACGGACGCAGCAAGCAGCACGCGCGCGCGATGCCGTGTGCCGTCGAGCGAGAAGGTCGCGTCGAATGTTGTGCAATCGTGTGCAGAAGTTTCAGGCGGCGTGCCGCGCGCTAGCTGCGTGACATGCATATCGCCGAGGCCGAGCGCAGCGAGCCGCTTCAGCAGCGGTTCGAGCAGCACACCGGCGACGGCGATGCGCAACGCGCGAGCCGTATCGCCGGGCACCGGCGCGCGAGAGAGCGTGCCGTCGGGCAGCGCGGCGATGTCGAGGGCAGGATACGCGGCGAGATCGAACAGCACGCGAACCGCGCCGGCCGCATGCGCGAGATCGAGCACGCCGGGCTGTTCGAGGGGCGCGTGACTGCGCCCGGCAGCGGGTTCGAGCGTCGCTTGCCAATCGACGATAGCGGCATCGCGCGCGAGCCATTGCGCAGTGCCGGCATCGCAGACGAGCCGCGCGACGCGCGCGGCAAGCGGCGGCACGGCGCGAAGCGGCAGTCTTGCGATGGCCGCCGTTTGGGGAACCCTCGCCGCCGCACGTTCCGCGGCAGCGTCCACCCCTGGCATTTCGGCGATCGAATAACCCATGCGGCGTCGGTTCAGGAATGCGGCCAGCGTCGGCCAGGATAAACGACGGGCGGCGCGCTCACCACACCGTCAGTTCGATGTCGCGCGGCGTGCCCCACGCGTTCAGCAGCGAAGCGAGCTCGCGTTCGAGCATCGCACTGTGGTCGAAGAGTAACTGCCGCGTTTCGATGCCCCGCGTGTCGAACCGAAGCGACAACCAGAAACGCGAAAGAGACAGATAGAGCGTCGTGTCCGGCAGAATGCGCTCGTCGAGCGGAATGCGCACTTCCCAGTTGCCCGCGTCGCCGATGGCCGGGTCCGCGCAGAAGGCCGCGACCTCTCGCGCGAGCGAGCGCGCCAGTTCGAGGAAATGGCCTTGCGTGCGAAAGAGGGCGTCGACGGCGGGCATCGTCGCTGGCGGCAAGCGCTGTAGCAACGCTTCGTGCGCGGCGATAGCGCGTTCCGATGCATGCGCGCTTTCATCGGCGGCATGGGCTTCGGTCTCGGCTTCTGTTTCGGCGCTTGAATCGCGGGCGTGATCGTCGCCGAAGCGGTTCGCGTGCGCGTCGTCTTCTGCCGCGCCGTTTGCTGCGCACTCGCACTCGGCTTGCGACGCGCCTGCGGCTTCGTCGAATGAAGCCGGGGTGCGTTGCGAGCGCGTGCGACGCACCAGCGCCGCGTAATCGAAACGCCGCGCGCGTGCGGCGTCGGCGGCGGGACGCGAATCGGCGTCGGACGGAATGATGCGCAACGGCCGCGGTTCGATGATCGTCATGAGCGTGAACGTGAAGGCGATCGGCGCGGCTAGATCGTCACGCGGCCGAGCGGCTGCAGTTCGACATGCTCGCCGAGTTCCTGATACGAATACACCGCGAGCCAGCCGAGCCGCGCCTCGATCATGCGGCGCACGTAGCGGCGTATATCCATCGACGTGACGAGTGCGACGCCGTCACGCGGCGTATCGCCTACAAACGATTGAATGCGGTCGATCAGAAAACCGACTTCATCGGGCGGCAGAGCGAGGAAGTTGCCCGTCGGCGTCTGCTTGATCGCCTGGCGGATATGCTGCTCGACCGGCAGATCGAACAGTACCGCGGGCAATTGCCGTCCCGCGCCCGCCGCGCGATGCGCGAGAAAGCGCGCGAGGTCGCCGCGCACGTATTCGGTGAGCATCAGCATGTCCTTTTCTTTTGCGCCCCACACGACGAGGCTCTCCAGAATATTGCGCACGTTGCGGATCGGAATCTGCTCTTCCAGCAGCCGGCGAAGTACATCGGCGATACGCTGCGGCGGCAGCACTTTCTGCACTTCGGCGACGAGTCCCGGATACTCGGCGTTCTGCTGATCGAGTATCCATTGCACTTCCTGAATGCCGAGAAAGAGCGACGCATGTTTGCGCAGCATCGCGACCGATGCATGCGCGATCACCTGTTCGGCGCGCCACGCCGGTTGCTTCGGCGGCAGGCTCTTTTCGTCGATCCACCACGTGGGCCCAGGCCCGCCGTCGAGTCCGCGGCGTTTTTCACTACGAGCGGCGAGTGCTTCCGCGTCGGCGGAAATTGGTTCGCGTGTGCCCGTGAGCCTCGGGTCCGGCAGCATCACCTTGCCGGGCGGCAATTCGATCGCGCAATACGGCACGTCGTGCATCAGCAGTTCGCAGCTCGACGCGGGCAACTCGTCGCTGGTCCACATCGTGATGCCGGGAAACGGCAAGCCGAGATACTCCTGCAGACGTGCGCGTTCGGTTTCGAACGAGCGGTCGAGCGCGGCCGTCGACAGGCGCGCGACGAGGTCGGGCGAGATGCGCACGCCGAGCGGGCAGGTGAACTGCGGCGCACGCGTGAGAATCGCGGGCGTCTCGGCTTTGGAGCCGGCGCGCTGCATCGCGTTGACGGCCTCGCCCGCATGCGTGGTCGCGGCGGGCTTGCGCTTGCCGAGCCGATAGCCGCAGAACGCGAGGATCGCCGCGAGCAGCAGGAACAGCGATGTCGGAAAGCCGGGCACGGCGGCAAAGCCGAGCAGCAGCAGGCTCGCGAAGTAGAGCGCGCGGGCGCTTGCCGACAACTGCCGGCCGATCTCGTCGCCGAGCGACAGAGGCCGCGCGTCGCGTTCGTCGGAGACACGTGTGATCATGACGCCCGCGGCCACCGAAAGCAGCAGCGACGGAATCTGCGAGACCATCGCGTCGCCGACCGACAGAATCGAAAAGCGGTTCGCCGCTTCGCCCGCCGTCATCTCGTGATACGCGACGCCCACCGCGATCCCCGCAATGATGTTGATGAGCGTGATGATGAGCCCGGCCACCGCATCGCCCTTGACGAACTTCATCGCGCCGTCCATGCCGCCGTGCAACTGGCTTTCGACGGCCAGCGTCGCGCGCTTGCGGCGCGCCTCTTCGGGCGTGAGAAGGTTCGCGCGCAGATCGGCGTCGATGCTCATCTGTTTGCCGGGCAACGCGTCGAGCGTGAAGCGCGCGCCGACTTCGGCCACGCGTTCGGAGCCTTTCGCGATCACGATGAACTGCACGGTCGTGATGATCACGAAGACGACCATGCCGACCACAAGGTTGCCGCCCACCACGAGTTCGCCGAAACTTTCGATGATGTTGCCCGCGTCCGCGTGCAGCAGAATCGACTTGGTCGACGCAATGTTCAGCGAAAGCCGGTACAGCGTCGTGAAAAGCAGCAGCGACGGAAACACCGAAAGCGACACCACGTTGGGCACATACATGGTCACCATCAGCAAGGTCACGCTGATCGTGATGTTGATCGCGAGCAGGATGTCGATCAGAAACGGCGGCAGCGGCAGGATCATCAGCGAGATGATCGCGACCACCAGCAACGCGATGCCGATCTCACCGACGGCGGGTAGCTTAAGTGTCTTGAACATCGCGGCTCTTGAGGTTGTCGTGGCTGTCGTGGTTGTCGTGGCTGCGCCCGCCGTGCGGGCTCTCGATTTGCCGCGCGCCGATCGCGTCGACCCAGCGGAGAATCGCGGCGACGGTCTCGAACAGCTCTTCGGGAATCGGCTCGTCGATGCCGACCCTGTAGAGCGCGCGCGCGACCGGCGGGTTGCCGATGATCGGCACATTCGCGTCGCGCGCGAAGCGCCGCAACTGCGCCGCGCTTTCGTCCATGCCGCGCGCGATCACGAGCGGCAACGGATGCTCGGCCGGCGCATAGCGGATCGCGACCGCATAGTGCGTCGGGTTCACAATCAGCGCATTCGCGAAGCCGACGCGCTGCGCGGGCGCTGCCGACGTCGCGAATTCGCGCGCGAGCTTCTTGCGTTCCGCCTTGATTTTCGGGTCGCCGTCCATCTGTTTGCGTTCGCGTTTGACTTCGTCCTTCGACATCTTCAGCTTGCGCAGAAACAGCACGCGTTGCAGCTTGACGTCGATCACGCCGATCACGATGAACACGGCCACCGCGACGGCGAAGAGCTTGATCAGCAGCGACCAGAAGAGCTTCGACAATTCCGGCAGCGGCTGATACAGCGAACCGACGATCAACGGCAAAATCCATTTGATCGTGAACCACATCACCACGCCGATAATCGCGGCCTTGACGATCATCTTCACGAGGTCGATCACCGTGCGCCACGAAAAAATCCGCTTCACGCCGTCGACGGGGCTCACGTGCTTCAGATCGGGCACGACTGGTTTGGTCGCGATCTGAAAGCCCACTTGCGGCATCAGCGCGGCCACTGCCGCGAGCGCCGCGGCGCCCACGCACGGCACGATCACGATTAGCGCCTGTTTACCGAGGTCGAACAGCTTGCCGTACATGAGCGGCTGATCGTGGTTGCCCGACGCGAACTCGAGCGCGGTCGTCACGATCGAACGCAGCGCCCCGCCGAAGCTCGCCGCCGCGAACGCGAGTACGCCGACGACGGCGGCCATCGTCGCGGCGTCGACCAGGTCGGCGCTCTTCGACGTCTCGCCGTCCTTGCGTGTGTCGCGCAGGCGTTTGTCGGTAGGCTGCTCGGTTTTTTCTTCGCTCATGACATTCCGCTCGGGTCATCGCATGCGCTGGGTGCCGCTGTATGCCGTCGTGTATGCCGCTGTGTTTGATATGCGGTCACGAGGCTCCTTGCCCTGGTAGCCCGACGGTAGCGGGCCGCTCGCCACGCGGCGCTGCGGATGCGAAGCCCGCGTCCGGCAAACGAAGCGACGCAGTTCGGGCTCGCGGCGCTGCATGACACGGCACGCCGCTCGCCCACTTCGCGTGGATCACGCTCGCTTCGTATCGCGCATTTGCGGCGCAAAGCGCAGCGGTATCCTGGTGCATCGCTGCGCGCCGCATGCCGATGCTGACTCGGCCTTGCGCGGCAGCGCTTCGTCGACAAGTCCATCAGCAGGAGTTCTCGCCATGAGTACCGCCACGCCGGATTACCTCAACTGCAGTCAGGCCATTGTGGGCGGTCTGATCGACACGCTGTCCTGCGCGCTGCTCAACAATTTTCCGACGCTCGAAGCCGATCCGTACGACATCGAATTGACGCTCGACGCGCTGCGTCTGTTGCGCCCGCGAATGGCCGAGCTCGACACGATGGAAGCCGTGCTCTACATGCAGCGCGGCCATTGGGACGATGCGATTCGCGTGTTCTCGCGCGTGATCGAAGGCGCGCCGCATTTCTCGTATGCGAAGGCGTTGCTCGCGTTCTGCCTGTCCGTGAAGGGCGATGCCGGCTGGCGTCAATGGGCGAGCGCCGCGCTCGCGCAGAACCCGGACCGCGACACGCGCCAGCTCGTGCGCGCGCTCGAAGCTCGCGACGATCTGCGCGAGGCGATTCGCGTCTATCGCAACGGCGGCACCTTCGAAGTGCCGCTGTCGATCACCGCGCTCAACGACGACCTGCCGCAAGAGCCGCCCGCCATGAGCCCGCCGCCGCCCACTGCCGCGCATAACGAGGCGATCGCGCAGCAAGGCTATTTGCGCATCTGATTATCTGTTCGCGGCGGTCGGCATGATGCTACGTCATCCGAAACATTCAACGGCACGAGGCTGAGCATGACACTTCCTGTGACGAACCAGCAGATCGCGGCCGCGTTGCAAGCGGCAGCGCCGGCATCGCACGCGGCCGGTGGCGACGCATCGCTGCAACAAGCCGGCGACCGCTTCAAATCGCTGATGCAGAACCCGCGCATGGCGCCGCCCAATCACGGCGACGACATGAGCACCAATGTGATCGCGAAGATGGCGGCGTCGCAGGACGCGGAGATCCAGAAGTCGGTGAACGACGTCGTCGCGTTGTCGAGCCAGGCGAACAGCATGTCGGTCCAGGAGATGACCGCAGCCGCGATGAAAGCGACGCTCGAACTCGCCAGCACGCAACTCGACATGGAGGCCAAGATGGGCGTGGTCAACTCGTCGAAGTCGTCGGTTGAAACGCTGATGAAGAATCAATAGCCCATGTTGCAGACGATGCGAGACGCCACGCAAGTAAGACACAACCCGGTCCGCGCGATGCGCGCGGCCGCGCTCGGGCTTGCGCTTGCCGGCTGTATGCTGCTCGCGGGTTGCCAGAAGGAGTTGTATCGCAATCTGACCGAACAGGATGCGAACGAGATGGTCGTGGCGCTGCTGGAGCAGGGCGTCGATGCGTCCAAGAGCACCATCGACAATGGCAAGACCTGGACGCTCGAAGTCGACGACAAGCAACTGGTCCACGCAATGCAGGTGCTGCGCGAGCGCGGCCTGCCGCATAGCCGTTACGACGATCTCGGCAGCCTCTTCAAGAAGGACGGCCTCGTGTCGACGCCGACCGAGGAACGCGTGCGCTTTATCTACGGCTTGTCGCAGGAATTGTCGGCGACGCTTTCGAAGATCGACGGCGTGATCGTCGCGCGCGTGCAGATCGTGCTGCCGAACAACGATCCGCTTGCGCAGCAGATGAAGCCGTCGTCGGCGTCAGTGTTCATCAAGTACCGGCCCGATTCCGACGCGAACGCACTCGTGCCGCAGATCAAGACGCTGGTGATGCATAGCGTCGAAGGTCTGACTTACGACGCGGTGAGCGTGACGGCCGTGGCCGCCGATCCCATCGATCTGCCGAAGCCCGCGCCCGCGCAAGTCTCGCCGCTGCCGACGCTGATCGGTGCGGCGCTGGTGTTTCTCGTCGGCGCCGCGAGTCTCTTTCTGTGGTTGCGGCGCGGGATGCCGGCGAAGGGCGCGGCGGGTCCGCTATATCCGCGTGTTTATGCGCGAATCAGCGCGCTCGTCGGCAAATGGCGGCGTGCGAAACCTTCTTCTGCGGCGTGATGATGGCGGCGGTGTCTTCGGGTGGGTTAGCCGCGTCGGAGGCGGCGGGGTCTTCGCCTGCGCTTTCGGCTCAGGCATCGGCGGGTTCTTCGGTTGGGTTGGCGGGGACGGGATCAGCGAGTTCTTCCTCTGCGCTTTCGACGCCCGCATCCACCGCGTTTTTAGCAGCACGCTCCGCGCCATCCCCCGCAGCGTTCCCATTTTCGCGCGCCGCTGCAGCGCTCGCCGCGTGGCAGCGCAATGCAAATGACGCCGCGCGCTGGGCGCATCCGTCATGGTGGGCGCCCGCGCTCGATGCGTCGCCGGCCACGGTATCCGCCTCATTCGACGCACTGCGCGACGCGCTGGCGAACACAGACACCGGTGCCGTTGCCGCCTGTTCGCGGGCGCTGTTGCGTGCGGCCGGCGTGCCGCTGCCGGACTTCGACAGCTTGCGCGCGCCCAGTCCGCTCGTGCTCGATGCGTTGCCCGTCGACGACGCGTTGCGCGTGCTGCGCATGCGCGCGCTGCTGTTGCGTCGGGCGGAGGTGCGCAGGTTGATCGACAAGCCGAGCCGCCGCCGCCTCGCGGAATGGATCGGCGTGCCGCTCGAACGGTTGGGTGCTGCGCCGAGGCATGGCGGCGGCGCTGGCGGCGCGTCGGCTAATGTGCCGGATGTAGCGCGCCTCGTCACGCGTGGACATCTGCCTTCGCTCGAAGAACTCGACGCGGAAAGGCTGGCGTACGAAGGCTATGCGCTGATCGCACGTGACGTGGCGCTGTCCGCCAGCGATGCGCAGGAGGCGGCGCTGTTCGCGTGGCCATGCCCCTGTCCGCTCCTACGCCTCGCCTTGCCCCGCGACTTACCCGCGCCGTGGCCCGCCGCGACCGCGCGCGAACTCGACACAGGCGGCACCGCGCTCCTGTTCGCGCAACTTCCCGAACTGCTTCCGGAGTGGGCATGGCTATTTGGCTGAGATCGGACCGTCTACTGCCGGCCGCGGTCAGCATCGACGGCGACGCACACGGCCGTGGCCATGTCGGCGCGCATGCGGACGTGGTGCCGCGCGCCGCGTTCGGCGCGCTGATCGAAATCGACGCCGCGTACGCGCAACTCGCCGCCGACCGCGAAGCAACCCTCGCCGCCGCACGCGACGAAGCCGCGGCGATCGTCGCCGCCGCGCACGCCGAAGCCCAAACGATTCTCGCGGCCGCGCGCGACGAGTACGAGCACGCCGCCACCCGCGGTTACCGCGACGGCGAACAGCGCGCGCTCGCGGACTGGGTCGAGCGCCTCGCGGATGCAGGCGCCGGCCAACGCCGCGCGCAACTGAAAATGCGCGAGCGGATCGCGAGCATCGTGACCGTGGCCGTCGAGCAGATCGTGCAGGTCCAGCAGGCCGATCAACTGTTCGAGCGGGCGCTGTCGGCAGTCGACCGCATCGTCGAAGGCGCGACGTGGCTGCGCGTCGCCGTGAGCCCCGTCGACTACGACAAGGCCTGCGTCGCGTTCGAACGGCTGTCCGCGCGCTGGCGCGATCTCGGCAGGCCGTTTCCGCTATCCGTGGTCGCCGACAAGCGGCTCGCGCCAGGCAGTTGCCTGTGCGAGTCCGATTTCGGCGCGATCGACGCGAGCCTCGCGACGCAAATGCGCGCGATGCGGCTCGCCGTCTCGCGGGCGCTCAAGCAGTCCGCGAGCGAACTCGGCGCGGTCGCCGAATCGCTCGCGCCGTATGCGCACGAGCACGAGCACGAGCACGAGCACGCCGCCGCCGAACTCGCCCATGCAGACGGTGACTGGAACGGCGGGCACGACGAGGGCTCGCGATGACCCCGCCGCGCGCAGCCAATGCGCCCGCCATCCACGAAGCCGACGACCCGGACGACGCATTGCTTGCGCTTTTCGATGCCGAGCGCCTCGCCGATGCGATCGAACACGAGATCCTGTCGACAGCGAGCATCGCGCGAACCGGCAAGGTGCTGGAAGTCATCGGCACGCTCGTCAAGGTGGCCGGACTCGACGTGACGCTCGGCGAACTGTGCGAGCTGCGCTCGGCGAACGGCGAATTACTTCAGCATGCCGAAGTAATCGGCTTCACGCGCGATGTCGCATTGCTGTCGCCGTTCTCGCGGCTCGCCGATATCTCGCGCTCGACGCGCGTCGTCGGGCTCGGCCGTTCGCTGACGGTGCCGGTCGGCGACGCGTTGCTGGGCCGCGTGATCGACAGCCTCGGCGAGCCGATCGACGGACTCGGGCCGCTCGATACCATCGAAGAGCGCCCGGTCTTCGCGAATCCGCCTTCGCCGATGAGCCGGCGCATGATCGACACGCCGCTTGCGACGGGCGTGCGCGTCGTCGACGGCATGATGACGCTCGCCGAAGGTCAGCGCATGGGCATCTTCGCGCCGGCGGGCGTTGGCAAGAGCACGCTGCTCGGCATGTTCGCGCGCGGCGCGCAATGCGACGTGACCGTGATCGCGCTGATCGGCGAGCGCGGCCGCGAAGTGCGCGAGTTCGTCGAGCTGATTCTCGGACCCGAGGGCATGGCGCGCTCCATCGTCGTGTGCGCGACCTCGGACCGTTCGTCGATCGAGCGCGCGAAGGCGGCTTATGTCGCGACCGCGATTGCCGAGCACTTTCGCGACCGCGGCCAACGCGTGCTGCTGATGATGGATTCGCTGACGCGCTTTGCCCGCGCGCAGCGCGAGATCGGCCTCGCCGCCGGCGAGCCGCCCGCGCGGCGCGGCTTTCCGCCCTCGATCTTCGCCGAGTTGCCGCGCCTGCTCGAGCGCGCGGGCATGGGCGAGCACGGCTCGATCACGGCGCTCTACACGGTGCTCGCCGAGGACGAGTCGGGCAACGATCCGATTGCCGAGGAAGTGCGCGGGATCGTCGACGGACACATGATCCTGTCGCGCGAAATCGCCGCCAAAAACCAGTATCCGGCCATCGACGTGCTCGCGAGCCTGTCGCGCGTGATGCCGCAAGTGATGACGCCCGACTATGTGCGCGCGGCAGGCCGGCTGCGCGAGTTGCTGGCGAAGCATCGCGAGGTCGAGATGCTGCTGCAGATCGGCGAATATCAACCGGGCGGCAATCCGCTTGCCGACGAGGCGATTCGCAAGATCGACGCGATCCGCGCGTTCTTCAATCAGGCGACGCATGAACTGGCCGCGCCGCAGGACACCGAGGCGCGGCTTTTCCAACTGGCGAACGGTTGACACGATGAGCACGACGCACAGTCCCGAGACGACACGACGGCGGGTGGCCGCGCTTCAATTGACGATAGGCCGTCGCGAGCGGCTCGAGCGCCGTCTGCAAGTGGCCCTGATCGCCGCGCGCGCTGCGCATGCCGAAGCGCTCGCGCAACGCGACGCGCAACTCGCGCGCACGGAGGCCGCGCGCGAGCAATTGCGCGGCTTTCACGCCCGCATCGCGCAGATGATGACGGGCGGTGGCGCCGTTCGTCTCGCCGAACTCAACGCGACGATGCGCTACGCCGATGTCGTCGCCGTGCGTGTTCAGCAGATGGAAGGCGAACTGGCAGCGATTGACACCACGTTGCGCGGCAAGGCCGACGAACTCGCCGCGGCTACGCGCGCGTTGGCGGTGAATCGCAGCTGCATCGATCTGTGCGGCGAGCGCATCGCGCACTTGCATGTCGAGCTGGACCGTCAAGCCACCGACGCCGAGGACGACGAAGCGGAGGAAACCGCGCTAGCGCGTTTGCGTCCGCCGACCGGTATCCACGGCACGGCCGTTTGAAAACGCCGAGCAATGAGCAAACCACACGGTTCCAAATTTGATTAGCCATCCATAATGTACGACACCATCACCACACTGCCGCAATTCGGCGCCACACTGATTCGCTCGCTGACCGTACTCGGCGTGTGCTCGGTGCGCCTCTTTGTGATGCTCTACCTGTTCCCTCCGACGGCGGACGGCATCCTGCAAGGCGTGGTGCGCAATGGCGTCGTGCTGCTGTTCAGCTCGTTCATCGCGTATGGTCAGCCGGTTTCGCTCTATACGTCGCTGACCGGAACGGCGCTTGTCGTGATCGGCTTGCGCGAGGCGGCCATTGGCCTGCTGCTGGGCTTTGCGGCATCGACGGTATTCTGGGTCGCGGAAGGCGCGGGCATCTACGTCGACGATCTGGCCGGCTACAACAATGTGCAGATCACCAATCCATTGCGCGAAGAGCAGTCCACGCCGACGGGCACCTTGCTCGCGCAAGTGGCGAGCGTCGCGTTCTGGACCTTCGGCGGCATGACGTTCCTGCTCGGCGCGCTGTACGAGTCGTATCACTGGTGGCCGTTGACCGCCGCGACGCCGGTGCCCGCGAACGTGCTCGAAAGCTTCGTGCTGCAGCAAACCGACTCGCTGATGCAGACCACCGCCAAGCTCGCCGCGCCGATGATGCTGATGCTGCTGCTGGTCGATTTCGCGTTCGGCTTCGCGGCGAAGTCGGCGCAAAAACTCGAGCTGATGACGCTCAGTCAGCCGGTGAAGGGCGCGCTCACGGTGATGATGCTTGCGCTCTTCGTCGGGATTTTTGTCGACCAGGTCCGCGATCAGCTCGTGCTCTCGGGACTCGGCGAACAGTTGCGCGCCATCGCGGGGCCGCTGCGCAAATAAGCGGGCAATGAGCGGGCAAATAAGCGCGCACGCCGCGCCGCCAATTCTCAACACTCCTCAAATGCGCATGAACCGTCAGATTTGTTGAGGATGTGCTTCACACGCTTCGATACATTGGGCATCGCCGGCTCACGTTGCACGTTGCATGACGCACGGCCAACCCATCGACCATCGTGGACATCGTGGAACCCATGAACATCAAACGGCTCATGCTTGCTGCCCGGCTGGCAGCGTCTCTTGTCTTCGCGTTGCCCGCCTTGCTCGCGGCGCCCGCCGAAGCCGCCGCGATCCGCTGGCGCAGTTCCGTGGTCCACGTCAGCGCCGAAGGGCAGGACGTGAAAGACGTGCTGCGCGATTTCACCGCCGGACAAGGTGTGCCCGCAACCATTTCCGGCGACGTCCACGGCAGCGTGAGCGGCCGCTTCGACATGCCGCCGCAGCGCTTTCTCGACACGCTCGCGTCGAGCTTCGGCTTCGTGTGGTTCTACGACGGCAGCGTGCTGTCGATCAGCGATGTGAACACCGTCACGCGGCGGGTCATCAAGCTCGATCATGCGAGCGCCGCCGACTTGCGCGCGGCGCTCACGCAACTGCGCATCGAGAATTCGCGCTTTCCGATCACTTACGACGAGAGCCAGAGCACCGCGCTCGTGAGCGGCCCGCAAGCGTATGTACAACTCGTGTCGGAAGTCGCGCGCCGGCTCGACGACAACGCGGCGCAGCGCTCGGGCTCGATGATTCGCGTGTTCCAGTTGCATCATGCGTGGGCCGCGGATCACAACGTCGAGATCGACGGCAAGACGGTGACCGTGTCGGGCGTCGCGAACGTGCTGTCGTCGATGTACCATCCGCGCGACAAGCGCGGGCGCAACGGCGCGGACAGCTACGAGCAGGCCGCCAATCGCGCGGCGCGCGAACCGACGATGCGCCGCCTGCAACCGATGCGCGACGTGACCGGCAGCACCGACGGCGGCGGCTACGAAAGCGGCGTGAATCCGCCGCTGCCTGCCGGCATTGCGGCGAACGGCGGCGTCGCGCCGGGCATCGGCGGATTGCTGAACGGCATGGCCGCGGGCGGTGGCCCTGGCATGCAGTCGGTGGGTTCGTCCGATAGCGGCGACGGCGGCAGCGGCGACACGTCGGTGAGCGGCAGCCAGACGCTGCCCGTGATCGAAGCCGATCCGCGCACGAACTCGGTGCTGATCCGGGACGTGCCACAACGCCTGTCGCAGTATCAAAGCCTGATCGACAAGCTCGACGTGCGGCCGCGTCTGATCGAAATCGAGGCGCATATCATCGAGATCGACGACAACGCGCTCAAGCAGATCGGCGTCGACTGGCGCGCGCATAACAGTCACATCGACATTCAGACCGGCAACGGCACGACGCAGCAAAACGGCTACAACGGCAACATCGATCCGATCTTCGGCACGCAGACGCTGTCGGACGGCACGACCGTCATCAACACGACGCCGCTCGGCGGATCGCTCACGGCGGTGCTCGGCAACGCGGGCCGCTATCTGCTCGCGCGCGTGAACGCGCTGCAGCAAAGCAATCTCGCGAAGATCGATGCGAGCCCGAAGGTCGCGACGCTCAACAACGTCGAGGCCGTGATGGACCAGAAGACGCGCTTCTTCGTGCGCGTGTCGGGCTACACGTCGGCGGATCTGTATAGCGTGTCGACCGGCGTGTCGCTGCGCGTGTTGCCGCTCGTCGTGGAAGAAAACGGCAGGACGGACATCAAGCTGAACGTTCATATCGAGGACGGCGCGATTACCTCGCAGCAGGTCGACAACATTCCTGTGATTACGACCAGCACGATCAACACGGAGTCGTTCGTCGGGCAGGGCGAGAGTCTTTTGATTGCCGGCTATCGCGTTGATACGTCGACGAACGGCGAAACCGGCGTACCGGGTCTTTCGAAGATTCCGCTGATCGGCGGGCTGTTCCGTTATCGCGACGACCAGCGCAGTCACATGGAGCGCTTGTTTCTGCTGTCGCCGCGCATCATCGAGTTTTGAGCGCGACGCTTGGGGCTTAGCCGTTGCCGCGCGTGCGCGCGGCGAGGGCGGCTGCGCTCAGCAACGCGTACGGCGCTTTCGGCGCGCTGCTCGCGGACGCGGCGAACGCTGCTTGCGAGTCGCCCCACGCGGGCGCATTGCGGGCCACCGCGCTATCGGCGGGATGCACTTCCGCGCGAGGCGGCGCGGCCGGCGCAGCGACGGGCTGCATCGGTGCGAGGCAGGTCATGGCCGCGGCTGTGCGGGCATCGTCGTGCAGTGTCTCCAATGCAACGCCGTGGCTATCCACGCAATCCACGCTATCCATGCTGTCCGCGCTTTCAACGCTCTCTTCAAGCGCCGCGTCCGACGTATCAGTCATCTCGATGCGGTAGCCGTGCGCATACAAGGTCCGCAGATGCACGCCCCACGGGCCGTTCAGTTCCAGCTTCTTGCGCAGCTTGTAGATGTGCTGTTCGAGCGTGCGTCCAATGATGTCCTCGGAGCGGCTCCATACAGCGCCCGCGATCTGGCGGCGGCTCACATATTCGCCGCGGCGCGAGAACAGCAGCCACGCAATCGCGAATTCGCGCGGCGTGAGGCGCACCGCGTGGCCGTCGACGTGAACCGTGCAGTTGCGGCGATCGAGCCGGTATGCGCCGCATTCCAGCGTGTCGCTCGAATCGGCGCTCTGTAGTTGCACGCGCAACAATGCGAGGTGCACACGCAGCATCACCTCGCGCGCATCGACGGGCGACAGCACGACGTCGTCCGCGCCCGCATCGAACAGCCGCGCGATGGCTTCGCGGTCGTGGCCCGCGCCGATCACGATCAGCGGCGCGCGGCGGTCGGCATAGCAGGCGCGCCGCGCGAGCACCGGGCGCAGCGGATTGAGACCGGTGTCGGCGTCGATCAGGATCGCGCTGTATTCGTCGCGATAGATTGCGCGCGCGAAGGCGACGTCATCGGCGAACCGATGGCAGACTGCGCCGTCGGCTTCGAAACAACGGCAGATCAACCCGAACAGTGTTGCGCTTCTGGTCATCACTGCAAGTTTCATTTTTCCTCCGTGCGATACCGCTCGCCCGCGAGACTCACGGGCGAAAGGCGAACGTCATTCGTGGAACGGGTAGGCGGATGCGTTTGCGGTTTCGGCCGATTACGCAATTCGAATGACTCGACAGTAGAGGGAGCGGTCCATCAAGGATGTAACGTTTTGTTTCCTCACCGCGATTCAATCGCCTGATTGAAAAGCGGATCACGAAATTGCCATTTTTCGACTACCTGTTTCTCGTAGTTCACTCGGCGCAATAGACGTTTTTTGCCGCTTGCCGAAAAAATAATGACGGAGCAGGGCGCGTTAAACCTTACAGACGCGAAGCTGTGCGAAGCGCGGAAATCGCTTTTGCGACAGCCGTTTACGCGCGATCCTTACATTGATGTAATGTTAGTGTAAGGTTAGGGCGCGGTTTAGACGCCGGCCAATATTTAACCGCTGCGGTATTGGGGGCAAGCGACACGCGCGTCCATCGCTTGCAATCCGTAATACGCATTTATTTCCGCACGAGCGCCTGCTTAATTGCGCGTCTGCCGTTATTTACCGCTATGAGAATTGTTGAGCGTGTTTAATTACGGATTGCCTAATATGGGCTCGCCGCAGGTGAATCGTGGCTCGATCCAACTGGAGACTCGCCGTGCCGTATCTGCTCAACGCCTGGTATGTCGCCGCGCTGTCCAGCGAGGTCACGGCGGATGCGCCGCTGGCGCGCACGCTGCTCGACGAGCCCGTCGTGCTGTATCGCGTCGCGGGCGGACATGCGGTTGCGCTCGCGGATCGCTGCCCGCATCGCTTCGCGCCTTTGTCGCGCGGACGCGTGGTCGACGGTGCGCTCGAATGTCCGTATCACGGACTGCGTTTTGGCGCGGAAGGCCGCTGCGTGTTCAATCCGCACGGCGATGGCCGCGTGCCCGCACGCGCCGAAGCGCGCCACTATCCGGTGCGCGAACGATACGGCGCGATCTGGTTCTGGCCGGGCGATCCGCAACGCGCATCTAATACGCCGCTTCCCGCATTCGATTATCTCGATCCGCAAGAGAACTTCACGAGCGAGCGCTATCTGCACACGCACGCGAACTATCAGTTGAGCGCGGACAATCTGCTCGACCTGAGCCACTTTCAGTACCTGCATCCGGAAACGCTCGGCAGCGAGCAGATGGCGAGCGGCGCGGTACGTGCGACGGTCGCGGGCAACACGGTGTCGGTGCGTCGCGAGATGAAGGGCGAATATCTGCGGCCGATGCTCACGCAGAGTTTCAATCTGCTCTATGGCGAGCGCGCCGACCGCGAACTCGACGTGCAATGGATACCGCCAGGGCTGCTCACGATCGTCGTGCGCATTTGCGAAAGCGGCTTGCCGGAGACGACGCGCGAAGCGGTTTCAGCGCACTGGCTCACCCCCGAAACCGCCGCGAGTTCGCATTATTTTTTCGCGTTCGGTTTGCCGCGCGCGATCGGCGAGCATGGCGCGGAGCTGGTGAGCCGCACGGCGCAAAGCCTGCTCGCGCCGTTTCGCGATGAGGACATTCCGATGCTCGAAGCGCAGCAACGCATGATCGGCGAACGCGATTTCTGGTCGCTGCGCCCGGCGATGCTGCCGATCGACGCGGGCGCGGTGCACGCGCGCCGCATCATGGAACGGCTGATCGCGGACGAAGCGCGGCAAGGCGTATCGACGGCGGGGGAGGTGTTGTAGTTGGGGGCTGCGGCCAGCAGCCAAAGCCATCGACAAAGCCTCCGCCCGTCGTTACATCGCGCCGCCTGGCGCGTCAGCGACCGCTGTGCCTGTGCCCGTGCTTGCAAGCGTCGGCACCACGCCACCAACTTCCAACGCAGCCGATTCACCCTCCGGTTCCGACACCGGCGTCCAGAACGTCAGGCTCTTACCGATCCGGCTTTGCTCATGCGATGCCCGCAGTCCATATTTCCAGCCCTGCGAGCTGCTTCGCGCGACCTCACACAAACCGAACAAGCCGAGCGGCCGCCACGCCGACGGGTCTTCGAAAGCGCTCTGCATTTTCCGTTCGAGCGTGCGCAGCTTCGCCTCGATCAGCGCACGCTGCGCGCGGCTCAGCGTTTGCGTGGACGCATCATCTTCCAGACGCGAGCGCAACTGATTCGACAACGTCAGATACTGGTTCAGGCGCGGTACGCATTCATCCTTGATGACCCAGCGTTCGCCGAACGAAAACTCACCGGACGATTCCAACTGCGTCTGCTCGATCACCTGTTGCAGCCGTTGCGCGCCGATGCCGTGGACCCACGCCGGATTCGCGCGCACCGAGCGGGCCCAGTCGTCGGCGTTGCGGAACATGCGGTCCTGCATCGTGTATTCGGCGACGAGGCCGCGGTTATCGCGCATCGCGAAGACGAACGACGAGCGCCCAAATGGCGTGACGTCGACGGCCGCGCCGGCCAGCGTCTTCGGGGCAGGGCTGACCGATCCCACGTCGCCTAAGTCCAAGCCCGTGCTCAAACCGTCGTCGCCCAGCCCAATCGCACGCGGCGCGAACTGCGCGCCCGCGCTCGCTGTCAGCGAGCCCTGCACGGACGTCGCGCCGATCGTGCTGGCAAGCGCGCCGCTCTCCTTCAGATCGGCGGCGGAATAGAGCGTCACGCCCGAGCTCACGCCCGCATAAACGCCGACGCGATCCGGCGAACTCGCGCCCGGCACGTTCGCACGCGCGACGCCGCCGACGGTCAGCGGCGTCGCCGTGACCGACGTCGCGTTATTGCTTTGCGACGACAGCGAAATACGTTCGTTGTCCGCGATACCGGCGGCGAGAATCTGCATGAACTCGTCGGGTGTCTGTGCCTGTTCGGCTGCGTCCCAGTACGCGTTGACCATCTGCCGGCTGTCCTTGTGCCAGACCTCGGCCTCGTGCGCGGCGGTCGCGGGCGTGGGCGCGAGCCGCCGCGCGCGCAGCACGACCGACTGCTCCCACGCAAGCGAGCCGCCCACGCCCGACGATGCCCAGCCGCCCGCCATGCCGGCGACGCCGGCCACATCGAGCGCCGCGCCGACGAAACCTTGCGCGCCCAGCGCGCCGTTCACGCGGCTGCGGTTGCCGAAGATCATCTGGCCGCCTTCGTACGCGGTGCCGATCGAATACATCGAATCGCGCCCGCCGAGTACCGTCACAATCGGTCCCGCGGAGACCAGCAGCTTCGCGGGAAGGTTGCCCCACGCGTTGGCGTCGAGACCGAGTGCATTGCCGTCATACGATGTGAAGCCCGTGCCCGGCACGTTCTGCGCCATCAGCGCGAGATGCTGTTCGCGCAGATTGCGCGTCGTGATCCGTTCGAGCGGCGCAATGCCGGGGTTGTCCAGCAGATCGTGCGCGGCCTGCAGATTGCGCTGCGTGGGCCCGGCGAGCGGGGCGTCGTCGGCGGCCATCGCGCTTGCATTGAACCAGCGTTCGAGCGTGGCAAGCGTGAAGCCGCCGTCCGTCATTTCATCGACGAAGCGTCGGCGCCGCTCGCGATCGTCGAACATGCGCAAGCAGCGCTCGACGCTGCGCTGCGCTCGCGGATCGCCTTGCCCACGCATTGCGGCGACGCGTGCGCGCGCGGCGTCCCACATCCGCCGCGCGTCGCGCCGGCCGATTTCGAACGATTCGGGCCGGCGCTTTTGCAACTCGCGAAGCCGCGCGTCGGATGGCACATCGGGGCGCGCATCGGTCCATGCCCGCAGGCGCTCCGCGTTCAGCGCGTGCGTGAGCATCCGGCCGGGCGTGGCCGCGCGTGGCAACTGCTCGTTGCTGTAGTCGAGCAGCGCGGTGCGGGCGGCGATCAGCGCGGTGTCGTAGCGTCCGCGCGTCGTGTCGAAGAACGGCGTGTCGGCGCCGAGCAGACTCGAGACGCTGATCGGCGAGCGGTTCCTGCCGAACACGCGCGGCACGTCGTGCACGGCAAGCCCCACGCGCGCCTTCGCATGTGCGAAGCGCTGGGCAGGCCGTGCGCCGTCGATAGAACCGAGCGCCGCGTCCTTGCGCTGCTGCCGCTCTGCGCCGCGCTCAACCCACGTTGTGCCGCCGTCGAACAGCAACTGTGACGCGCGCTCCAGATCGGAGCCGGGGCCGCTTTCGTCGAAGCCCATCTGCCACAGACGGTAAGCCGTGATCGCTTCGATGTCGCATGCGCCGATGTCGTGGGCGTCGACGGCGTCCGGCGGCAGACGCCGCGCCGCATCGAGCGCGAGCATCGCGTGCCGCCCATACGGATCGTCGATGAACATGCGATACGTCGCGTCGTCGTTGAGATCGGTGGGCGTCGCGCCGAGGTCGGCATCCATCGAACGCAGCTTGTGACCGGCCTGCAGATAGACGACGAGCCGCGCGGCCGCGCTGTTGCCGCGCTCCGCATGCGGGGCGCTGTCGCCGAACTGCAAACGCAGCAGACCTTCGAGTGCGGCGCAACGCGCCTGCGCGAGGTTTTGCGCGCAGCCCCAGGTGCGGGGTTCCAGATCGTCGGGTGCGTCGGGTGGTGCATTACTGGCGATGTCTAGCGGCTGCTGCAAGCGTTCGAGAATTCGCGCGGCCAGCGCGGGATCGCCGCCGCTCGCCTCGGCGAGCGCCTCCGCGACCGGCACCACGCACTCCTGCGGCAGGCGTTCGACGGCCGGCGGCAACGACGCATCGCCACGCGCCGGCCGGGGCCTGCGCAGCGTGAGTCCGTCGAGCAGGCTATTGATGGCGGTCTGCCGCGCGTCCGCCGCCTCCGGCGTGGCATCGGCTGGAATCGGGAAGAGCCGGTTCACGGCGATCACGGGCTGCATGAAGTGATCGTCGAGCGTTTGCGCCCATTCGCGGGCGGCCGCGTTGGCTTCGCGGTTACGCAGACGGCGCAGCGTCTGGCCGATCGCGCGCGGACTCATGAACTTCGGCACGGGCAGCGCGCCGCGCGTGGCGTCGTCGGCCAGGAAGGCGGCCGTGCGTCCGATCGACGCGTTCGCGAGTTGCGCGCCCTGTGCGCCGATCGCGATCGCGGCGCTGTCGAGCGATGCCGGTTCATGCGCCGGCGCGCGTTGCGGCGGACGGGGAAAGCGCGTATCGGCGGCTGGGTTGGCGACGCTGCCGGCTGCGGTCAGCGTCGATTCGAGCACGGTGACCGTGGTGTTCGACGCGCGGAAAATCCGCGTGACCGGGTTGTGGCGCACGCGGTCGGACAGACGGGCGAGGCCGCTGAGCGGGGTTTGGGTGTCAGGGGTGGGGTGTTGTGTTTGTGGCTGCGGTTGCTGCTGTGATGAAGTCGCGGCGTTATCGCGGCTGGGTAGAAGAGAGGTCAGTGGCGGAAAGCGGAAGTTCATCGAGTCCTCCGAAGCATGCAGCGGCGCGGCGCGCGAGAAGCGGGAGTGTGGCGTCGGGCGTCGCGTGTGAGGCGGGCTCCGCGTTAGGCGCTATACGTCACGCGTTTCGTGCGAATTTGATGTGTCGTGTTTCGCCTCGTGCGTGACGCAAGACCCGACCACGCTACTGCGCAGCCGATGCCGCGTTCAACGGCGGCTCCGGCGCGGGCACCACTGCGGCGGGGTCGCTCGCGCGATAGAACAAATACGTCGCCGAATACGGCACGAACAGCGACACGCCTTCCTGGTCGCAAGCCGGATTCGGCGGAAGCCCGCCAGAGGTCAGCACGCGCTGCACCGACGTCGTCCTCGCAAAGCGGCCTTCGCCTGTGCGCTCGCCGGCATTGAAGCGCGCGTCCATGCGTTGCCACGGCAGCGCGTCGGGCGTGACGGTCTGGTCGGCGGCGAGGCGTCCGATCATGTAGCTGCCGTCGTACGCACTGAACATGCGGTTGGGCATCACCGTGCCGACGCTCTTGCGCGCCTGGTCGACGAGCGTGGCTTCCGTGCCTGTCGACGTCCACTGAAGCGCGCCGCCGCTTCGCCGGCAGCTCCACACTTCATCGCCGACCGCGCTCAACACGTCTTGAAGGACCTCCTGCGATCCGGCTCGCAGCGACAGCGGCAAGGTTTCGTTGGCAGGCGGGACGAGCTTCTGCTGCTGGGCGATCTTCAGTTGCATGGAACCGGGCGTCGGGTCGGCACACGCGGTGAGTAGACTCGCGAGCGCAAGTGCGACGAGCGCGCGGACGGCGACAGCAGGCGCATGCAACGCGGCCACGGGACAGAGCGCGGAAAGAGAATGTTTCGGCACGGCGATCTCGACGCAACGCAATGGCGGTAGTAGACATGAAGCGCGACGGATGCGCCGGCACGCTGCGAAGCGCCGGACGGATTTGCGCAGAAGCGGCTTCTTGTGTCGACTTGCGCGAGATCGCCGCGAGTGCCGCGCAATGACGGCGCTTGTGCGCCGCTGCGCGCTCAAAACCGCCGGACCGATCTACGCAGAATCGACTTCTTGCGGCGACCTGCGCGAGATCGCCGCGATGCCGCGCAACGACGAAGCGTGCGCGCCGCTGCACGTCGCAACCCGCCGACGAACTTGCGCAGAATCGCTTTCTATGTCGGCTCCCGCGAGAATGCCGCAACGCCGTGCAAGTACCCGCGACAACCGCTAACGTCCACCCCACATCCCGCCGCAACCCCTCATCGTCCGCTTCGCTTTATTGCGCATCGTTGCGCGCCGCACGCGGCAACTGCATCGCGCCGCGTTTACATTCAAGCGTGCCCGGCAACAACGCGCGCCAGGCCACCGCGTCGCTTCGCTAACAAGGAGTCGTCATGACGTATAGCGCATTTTCCACGCTGTCCTATCCGGCAGGCGGATATACGGGCGCGGCCGATCCTTCGTCGCTGTTCACGCGATCCATCACGACGCAACCGAACGCGTGGGGAAACGTCGGCAGCAACGCCGGCGCGAACTGGAATTCGCCAGGCGGCATGGGTGACAACGCGCTCGAACAACTCTTCCTGCAGTTCCTGTTGAGCATCACGAGTCCATCGCAGGAATCGTCGGGCATGCCGATGCCTTCCATGCCCTCGATGCCTTCGCTCCCGACGAGCAGCGGCGGCGTCACCCAAGCCAGCTATCGCAGTTCATCCGGCACGGGCGCGGTCAACGCGAACGGCGCCGTCGAGCGAGGCGACGCCAACGTGCGGCCGGCCGGCTCGGGCAATGCGGCGGGCGTCGCCCAGACGCAGTTGCACAAGTCGGCGGCCAGCATCATGGCGGACCAGGGCGTACCGATGGACAAGGGCGTCGACACGACCGTGTGCTGCGCGAACTTCGCGTCGGCCTGTCTCGTGAAGTCGGGGAAGATTTCCGAGTCGCAGCACACGAATCTCGTGTCGACGCTTCACAACGAATTGAAGGGCGATGGCTGGCGCACGGTGAGCCGCAACGAGGCGAAGCCGGGCGATATCTGCATCGTCGGCGACGATGAGCACGTCGAGATCGTCGCGAGCAACGACAACGGCCGCATCACGTTGATCGGTTCGAATAATACGCAAGGCGGCAGCGGCCCGCAGGTGGTGTCGTACGACACCTATACGGGCAACCGGGGCGACGTGAAGTTCCTGTCCGAGTGACAACCCGATATGCGATGCAAGATGCGCGAGCCTCACGCGTACCGCGTTCAATCGCGACCAGCCTAACGCTCGACCATCAACCGGTCATAACCATGAAACGAACCGTGCTGCTGCCGCGCCTGCTGACCAGGCGAGAGCCGCAAGTCCGGCATGCGCCGAGTCAACGCGCGCAATAGCGACTCCAGTTGCATCCGCGCGAGCGCCAGTCCCATGCAGCTATGCGGGCCCGCGCCGAACGTCAGCGAACGTCCGGCCTCGCGTTCGAAGCGAATCTCATCGGGCGCGGCGAACACCGCCGGGTCGCGGTTCGCGCTGCCGATGAGCGGCATCACGCGTTCGCCGCGACGAATCCGGCAGCCGTCGATCTCCACATCGTCCCATGCATAGCGAAACACGGACTGCACCGCGGGATCGTAGCGATACAGTTCGCGCACGGCTTGCGGCACCAGCGAAACGTCGTCCTTCAGCGCCTGCCACGCGCGCGGCTCGCGCAGCAGCGCGGCGACGCTATTGCCGATGGACAGCAGCGTCGTGCCGTATCCCGCGATAAACAGAAACAGGATATTGACAAGCATTTCGCGCCGGCCGATGCCGCCTTCCTGTTCGAGCCGCAGGAAGCGCGAGGCCGCATGATCGGACGCGGCGTGAGGGTCGATCGCGCGCATGAACGATTCGACTTGCGCGAGGAAGGCTTCGGTGTGCATGGCCGCGAGCGCGTGTTCCGCGGCGGACATCGGCGCGCCGCTGATCAGTTGCCACGCGCCCGCCGACGCCTCCAGATAACTCGCGCCATGCGCATCGGGAAACCCGAGCAGACGGCAGATCGTGCGCACCGGCAACACGCTTGCGATATTCGCGACCAGATCGAAACGCGGCAAGTGCTCGCATTGATCGACGAGGCGCGCGACTTCATCGTCGATAAACGCTTGCAGCGACAGCAGCGCCTTGCGTGAAAACAGCGGCCCGAGAAAGCGCCGCAGCCGTTCGTGCGCTTCGCCCGTTTGAAACACGACCATGCTGGCATAGCCGAGCGGATCGTCGAGCGGCTCGGTGCCAGGCGGCGGCCGCGCCGAAAAACGCGCGTCGTCGAGTATGCGGGTGACGAGCGCATGCGACGACGCGAGCCATACGCCGCTCGCGTCGCGGCACAGCGGCCGATGCGCGCGCAACCATCCATAGAGCGGATACGGATCGCCCGAACCCGTGCCGATGATCGACGGCAGCACGCTGTACGAGCCTGGGTCCGGGATCTCGCAGGTCATCGGCGGTTCGCCATCAGCATGCGTGCGTGTATCGGTGAACGGCACGTCGAACGTAAAAGTCACACGTTAAGAGTGTAATTACCCGGCAACTGCGCGGGCTGCTCAACCGTCAGCGGCTGAACCCGATTGTTCGGCGCGCTGTTCAGATTCAGATCGCCCGCGCCGATGTTCACCTGATCCGCTGCGAACTTGTACGTGCCGTCGCTCTGTTTCTCGCCTTCGACGAGGCCGCCGCTCATGATGAGGTCGAAAGGCGAGCGGCCGTTCGTCATCAGTTCGTTGACTTCCTTCTTGCCGTCGGCCGTGAAGCTCACGCTGCCGTCCGCGCCCACCGTGCCGACCGATTTGCCGTTCTTGTCGTAGAGATTGCCGGACGGATCTTCGAGCAGGCTCACTTCGCCGCCGGAGCGCGTCGAGAGTTTGATGGAGCGCAGCGGCGGATTGCCGTTCGACGGCGCGCCGGGATACTGACCGGTCGAGCCGGGGAACTGGCCGCCGCCGGGATACTGACTGCCGCCCGGATACTGGCCGCCCGTGATGCCGAGGTCGTTGAGCAACTGCTGGATGTCGGCGTCGATCTGCGCCTGGTTCGCGCCGCCGTTCTGCTGCCCGCCTGGGTACTGGAACGTCGGGCTCTGGTAGTACGCGGAGTTCACGTTATTGGTGGTCATGGTTCCTCTCACAAGGTTGATTCATGCGGATAACGAAGACTGATGAGGTCGCCAGATCGCGCCGACTTCAACACAGACAGACTATGGGAAGGGCATCGGCGTGCGCGGACGGATGCGAAGCGGGGTGTGAGCACGCGAAATCCGCGCGCCACAACCGCATGCTTCGCGATCACGCTCCGCGCTTCGTATGCGCGCGATAGCCACGCGCCGCGCGTCCGAGAATGCAGAGTGTCGCTTTATGCCATTCGTTCGCCCAGGTACGTGCAATGAAAAACGATCCATGCAGTGTCGCGGTGCTGGGTGTGCTGCTGACGATCTTCTCCGTGGGACTGCGGCTCGGCGCGCACGCAGACCTCGAGGAACTGCTGCTCGTGTTGCGCCAGCTTCATCCGAACCCGGCGGTCGTCGACATCTGCGAGGTGAGGCTGCTCGTCAATTCGCGGCGCTGGATCGATGCGTTGCGTCTGTTGCGGCAGATCGACGAGCAGGGCTACGGTTCGCCCGTCGTCACCGCATTGCAGGCCTGGTGTCTGTACATGCTCGCCGATCGCGACTGGCGGCGTTGCGCGGCTGCGGTATTGCGCAGCGGCGATCCCACGGCGCTCGCGATCGTCGCGAAGTTTTTGAGCATCGGCGGGGACTCGATTGCCGCGCGCATTGCCGAAGCGTTAGGCAATGAATACACGTGACGATGCCCGCGATGAATTCCACGCCAAGTCGCCGCAATGCGCAAGCGATGTCGGCCAAGTCAGCGCCGTCATCGCGACGCGGCCCCGCTGCGCGCATTGCCCGCTTTCACGATGCGGTCGTAACGCGCCTGCAATTCCGCCGCACGACGTGTATCGCCGGCTTCGCTACAGCACACGATGAGACCGGTCAGCGCGCGCTCGCGGAACGCGCTGTCCGCACACGCGTTGGCCAGTTCGTAGACGGTTTCCCATGCGGCGATGGCCTGCGCGACCGGCGCATGCGCGAGTGGCAGCGTGCTCGCGAGAACCGCATGAACGCGCATCTCGTCCCGTCGACGCGGCGTGGCGCCGGCCTGCACGCCGGCGAGCACCGCACGGCTGCGCTGCAGATATTCGGGTTCGAGCGAAAGCCGCGTCCACAGCCAGGCCGACCCTTCGAGCAGCGAGATCGCCGTCTCGAAGCGTTCGCATTGCGTGCTCCATTCGAGCGACGCGCGCAGGTCTTCGAGATCGCTGATGTCGAGCGCGTCGATATGCGCGCGCTCGCCGCGCTTGCGATGCGCGTTCAGCCGCACGGGCAGGCCGGTTGCGAGCGCGAGCGCGGTGCGGTCGTATTCGCCGGCGTCGCGCAGCATGTCGCGCGCGAGATGGCGGACGGGTCGCCGGATATGCAGCATCCACTGTCCGCTGCTGTCGATTTCCTCGACGAGGCCCGCTTCGGTCAACGCGTCGAGCGCGGCGTCGGCGAGCGCGTCGCTGCGGATTGCGTCGTGCAGGGTGGCGGGCGTGCGTTCGTGCGTTTGCTCCGGCGTTCCGACGCCTGTGCTTGCGGCCATCGGCGGCTCGCAGGCGCCAAGCAGCCCGATGGCCGCGCAGCGCGGGAATTCGCCGGCGAACATCGAGAGGCGCAGCAAGTGCAGACGCGCGCGTCGGTCGAGCCGCGCGAAATGCAAGTCGAACGCGAGCGTGATCGGCGCCGAGCGCGAATGCGGAACGCCGGGCGTTTCGATGCGTGGTCCGATGAGCGCATCCAGACATTGCGCGTAGCGGGCCAGTGCGCTTTCGAGCGGCTCGCCGGCGCGCATGTTCTGGTCGATGGTCGCCGCGGCGAGTTCGAGCGCGAGCGGCACGCCGGCGAGCAGTTGCGTGATGAGCACGGCGGCGTCGATGGCGGCTTGCGACATCGCCCCGCCGTCGAGCGCGGTCAGCAGCGCGTTGCCGCTCAGCGGACGCGGCGACGTTTGCTGGGACGTTTGCTGCGACGTTTGCGGCGAAACCCGTTGCCGCTCCCGCCGCGCGGACAGCGTCGCGAGCCGCGCGAACAGCAGACGCAGCGCGTCGTATTCCGGCGCGAGCGTCGCGTTCACGCGAGGCTGTTCGGGCGTGCGCAATGGGCCGAGCGTGACGACTTCCTCGATGCACAAGCCAAGCGGCGCACTCGCGGTCACGATCGCACGCACGTTCGGTCCGGCCGCCAGCAACGCGTCGAGCGTGTGGGCCGCGAGCGCTCCGTCGCACTCATTGCAATCGACGACGAGCAGCACGTCGCGCGTGCGCACGCCGTCGAGCAAACGCGCGAGCGGCGTCTGTCCCGAACCCGCGGGCAGATGCAACGCAAGCGCGAACGCAGCGGCGAAACCGTCGTCGGGCGTGAGCGCCGAGAGCGCCACCGGCACGACGCCGTCGCGAAAGCGCGCGGCGAGGCGGCGCGCCGCTTCGTGTGCGAGGCGCGCCTTGCCCGCACCGGTTGCGCCGACGAGCGTGATGAGCCGCGTGATCGATATGAGGCCGAGCACTTCCGAAAGCTCGGCATGCCGGCCGATGAACGGCGTGAGTTGCTGTTGCGTGCGGGCGGGGCTCGCCGCTGCGCCAAACGCGGGCTGCGCCGCGAGAGGCGCGGTCACGATCGGCGGCTCGCTCGGCAACTGCCAGCTCGGAGCGGGTGGAGCGGGCGGAGTGGGCGAAGCTGGCGGAACGTAATCCCCAGCGCTGTTGGTCTGAACCTCGGCGGCAAAGCGATAGCCGAAGCCCGGCACGGTGACGATCAAATCGCGATCGTCGCCGAGCGCGCGCCTCAACGCGGAAATCTGCGATTGAACCGTATTGACGTCGACGTTCAGTTCAGGCCAGCCGCGTCGCCCAAGCTCGGCCTGGGCGACAGGCCGGCCGCGCGCCTCGACGAGCGCGATCAGCAGTTCGAGCGCCCGCGCGCCGAGCTCGACCTCGAGACCATCGGCGACGAGCCGCGGCGGCTCCTGGGACAGCGTGAAGCGACTGAACGCCAGGATCGTTTCGTTCGGTCGTAATGACGGCATCGTGGATCTCCAGCGGATTCGGCGAGCCCGGTCGGCTGGGCGCCACCGCGTGCGGCGGATCAAATGCTCACCGGTCATGTCGATCGTGGCCGCGTGCGCAGAGGCGTTCTCGCGGCGCACGCGCGGTCGACGCCTTTTGACAATTTCGCCGGGCAATGGATTCGTCAGCTTATTGCGAGTTGCATGGTTCGGCAATAGGGTCCAGCGCGCGGGCCTGCCCACGTTCGGCAAGCATCGCGAATCTCAACAGTTCTCAAATCGGCCCGAACGCTCAGATTTGTTGAAGATGTGCGCCGCATATCTGCATAGATTAGGGGATGCGAACGATGGTGGCATTCGCAACGATCGGTTTGCAGCAGCATGCGTGCGGGTGAATCGAGCCGCGCGCATCAACGAGGAGTAGCGCAATGTTCCTGACGCTTTACTTTCCCCTGGCGGCGTCGTTGTCCGTGCAGGATCTGCCGGACGGGTTTCTCAACAAGATACGCGACGGCGATCTGCAACCGGCGGGCGCGCAGGCGAGCCGCTGGTCGGACCTCGCGCGCGGCGCTGCGGGCTCGCCCGACTTGCTGCGCCTGCATGCCGACATGCAGATGGCGCTCGGCATCTGCGACGAAGCCGAAGAACAGTATCGCCGCGCGCAGAAGGCGATCCGCTCGCCGCGTCAGGCGATCCGCGCGGCGTCGTGCCGCAACGCCGGCTGGCAGGCACTGTTTCGTCACCGGCTCGCGACCGCGCTGTCGTGCTTCGCACGGCTCGTCGACGAGCCCGACGTCGACGCGGCGCAGCAGATCGAAGCGCGGCTCGGCATTGTCGGTGCGTTGCACGAACTCGGCCGTTCGCGCGATTCGGGCGACGCGCTCGACGAACTCGCGGCCGCGATCACCGACCCGTCGCTCGGGCACTGGCGCGAGATGATCGCCACGTTGCGCTTCGACGTCGCAGTGCAGCGCGAATTACGCGGCGCGACGCTGCTATCCGATCACGCGTACTGGCAGTCGGGCCTCGGCGACCAGACGCTGCGCGGCGCGGGCACACCAGGCACACCCGGCGCATTCCGCTCGATGGCCTCCGCAAGCGACGAAGCCGATCTTCACGAAGTCGAAGCGTTGAACGTCTGCACGCCGCTCTTGCGCCAACGCGTCGATTATTTGCGTCAGTTGCGCGCGCTGGCGCGTGGCGAACGCGCGGCGCTCGACGGCATCACCGCGCATCTGAACTGGGCGCAACAGCGCGGCTTCGGCGATTATCTGCGCACCACGCGGCTCGAAGTCGTGCTCGCCGCGCTCGCGTCCGACGCGCCGCAATTGGCCGAGATGCTGCTCGAGCCGCTGCATCGGATCGACCACGCGGCGTCGACGGGGCATCGGCAGCTCGAATATCTGTATGCGGTCGCGAAGACGCATCAGGCGCTCGGGCGCAGCCGCGAGGGCATGCTGTTTTTCGGCCGGTACGCGCTGATCGCCACGCAATGTCTGCGCGACGATTCGCAGGTGCTCGTGTCGTATGCGGGCAAGGCCGCGCGCCAGGCGCCGCAACTGGACGACGTCGCCGCACGTTTGCCCGCGCGTTACCGGCGCGCTTATCGCTACTTGCAGGAAAACCTCGATCGACGCGATCTGTCGGTGCGCGAAGTGGCCGCCGAAGTCGGCGTGACCGAGCGCGCGTTGCAAAGCGCGTTCAAGCATTCGCTAGGTCTTTCGCCGACCGAACTGATTCGCCGTCTGCGGATGGAGCGGATTCGCGCGGACCTTCTCGACGATTCGTTTAACGGCGAGCGCACGGTGCTGTTCACGGCCAACAAGTGGGGCGTGCAGAATCGTTCGACGCTGGTGAGCGGCTATCGCAAGCAGTTTCACGAGGCGCCTTCGGAGACGCTGGAGCGGTGACGCGGCGCGTGCTGTTCTAAACGGCGTGTCCGGCGCGTTCCGTTCTCAACACAAGTGGCCTTGAGAACCGCGCGCGCCGAACATGCTCGATCACGCGGTCAACACATACTGCAAGTCGGCGAGGCGGCTCGACATCTGCGGATCGCCTGGACGCTCGAACGTATTGCAGAACACAACGGTGGCGTCCTGCGCCGACTGTGTGCTTTTTATCGCGTCGATGGCGCCCGCTTGCGTGGTCTGCAATTCGTGCTTGAGGAAGCCGTAGTTGGCCTGCTCGCTCGACGGATCGAGATGATTCGCGGAGCAATAGTCGAGATAGTCCTGCTTGCGCGAGCCGGTCCATTGCGCGATGCCGTACCCCGATTGCATGTTCGAGTTCGGCGCGCCGATTGCGCCGCCCTGGTTGATGCCTGGGTTCATCCCGCCGCTTTCGTGCCACAGATTCGCGACGACGCCCGCGGCCTGGTTGCGGGTCAGGCCGAAGTCGCGTTGCAGATTGGTCATGAAGTACTGCGCGGTTTTTTTGGCTTCAGGCGTGCTGGCCGAACTGGATTGGCCCGAGCCGTCGCCGGCCGGCACGCCGCCTGTCGTCGATGTGCTTCTGTAGCTGGCGGGCGCGGCGCGAGTTGCCGAAGGCCGCGAAGGCATGGAGGGCATCGAGGGCATGCCGGAGCCTGACGCGCCGCTATCGCTGAAGAGATCGGCGAGAATCTGCTCGATCTCGCGCGCGATGTTCTCGTCGCTTGCACTGCCCGTGCCGGAACCGCCGGGCCCGAGCTGATGAATGAGCTGGTCTAGACGTTTGAGTTCGGCGGCATCGATCATGGTGGTCTCGCTCGGAAGGTAAGGGACGAGATCGGTTGAGCATGCAGGATCGAGCCAACTGTAGCAGCGGCGAATTTTCGTTTGATGCGCGGTTCGGAAGTTGACGCCGCTAAAGCGAAGCGGCGAGGCCGCCAGGCAGCGAGCCACGGCAGCTACAAGCTAAAGCTTCGACCGTTTCCCCAGCCCGAGCTTTTCCATGCCCTCGTGAGCGTCGATCACGATCGTCGCGATTTCGCCGACGGTCACGCGCAATTCGGTCGCGCGAGAACGCATGTGCTCATACGCTTCGTTCTCGCTCAGCCGATGCGCGTCGATCAGAATGCGCATGGCCCGCTCGATATGTCGGCGCGCCTTGATCGCCTCCTCGAGCTTGCCGATCTTCGCGTGCAGCCGCTGCTGATAACCCGACGACGCGCGCGCCAGCACGAGTGTGCTCAGCACACCGGTCGAGCGATACGGCTTCGTGATGACGCCGTGCGCCTGCGTATCGAGCAGCATCTTTAACGCAGTGGGGTTCTCGTAGTCGGACAGCGCAATCAGCGTGGCTTGCGTGTCGGCGGCGCTCCAGTTGCCCGCGTTCCTGATTTCGGGGCCCACCAGAAAAAAGATCACGTCGGCATCCGTGGGCAGATGAGCCGGCAGCGGCCAGATCGCGCGAACCGGGCAGCCGATGCGCCGCAACTGCTCTTCGAGCACGCTGCGGTCGTCGCCGGGCGGATGAATCACCACCACGCGCAGCGTGCGCAGATCGTCGAAGATGCGGCGCGCGCCTGCGTTCATACCGGCTCTCCGTCGAGCCAGAATTCGGCGAATCCGTAGGAAGTCAGATAAGGATCGGGTTTGACCGGTTGACGGCCTTCCCAGACGATGTCGAACGCTCCGTCAGGCCGGCACACCGCAATGCGCGGCGTGAGGATCGCGTGATTGTTCGCGCGGTCGATTCGCAGCGAGCCTTCGGGCGAATCGAATTCGACCTCGTACACAGCGTCGACCAGCCTCGCCGTATCGAGGCTGCGCGTGCGTGCCAGTGCGAGCGCAAACAGATGCACCTGGTTGTAGGCCATCTCCGACCACATGCTCGCGGGCTGGTCGCCAAAGCGCGCTCGCCACGATCCGAGAAAGCGCTGGTTGCCCGGCAGCTTCAGCGTGTTCACGTAGCTCGCGGAAATGATGTGGTTGCCGCACAGTTCAGGACCGATCATCCGCGTTTCGCCCTCGGTCATCGTCAAGCTTGCAATCGGGATGCGTGCAGGATCGATTCCGTGCTCGCGATAGAGCTTGTAAAACGCACGCGCGCCCCGGCCAATCAGCGTCGAAAATACCACGTCGGGCTCGACTGCCCGGATCTGCTCGATGACGTCCTGCAGCGCCGCAGGCTCCGCGTCGCTCGGCAGATAGACTTCTTCGACAATCTCGCCGCCATGCTGCTCGACCATGTCGCGCATGATGCGGTTCGATTCTCGTGGATAAATGTAGTCGGCGCCAACCAGAAAAAAACGCCGGCCATGATTGCGCAACAGGTAGGCCGCCAGTTGCATGCTGTTCTGGTTCGGCACCGCGCCGGTATAGATCACGTTCGGCGAGTATTCGAATCCTTCGTAGATCGAGCAATACCAGAGCAGCGCGTTATAGCGTTCGATGACCGGCAACACCGCCTTGCGGCTCGACGAAGTCGAACAGCCGAAAATGACCGTGACCTCGTCCTCCTGCAACATGCGCGACGCGAGCCGGCGATATTCGTCGGGATCGCTTTTCGCATCGTACACGACGGGGTCGAGCAGACGACCGTCCACGCCGCCTGCCGCGTTGACTTCCTCAATTGCAAGGACGGTGCCGAAGAAATGCTCCGACTCCGTGGCCGCCGTCACGCCCGTGCGCGAGAACAGCACGCCGACGCGCCAGCCCGATTCGGCGGACAGCGGTTTCGCGGGCTGTTGCCGGTTCGTCTCCATCGTCTCCATTCAGTGTTCTCCTCGCTGCGCTGCGCTTTGCGTTCGGTTAGACCGCGGCGCGTTGGCTAACTGTTATTCCCGCACTTGCGATGATTGCCTGCTCGACGAACCCTGCGGCGGCGAGGCAGCGTGCATCGTCTAACGGCCGGCCGATCACCTGCACGCCGATGGGCGCGCCGCGCGCGCCGCTGAGGCCCGGCACATTCACGCACGGACAACCGAGCAGCGTCCAGTTGCGATTGAACGCCGGGTCGCCGGTCGACGCAAGTCCGTCGGGCGCTTCGTCGGGCGCGCTCGGTGTGAGCAGCGCCGTGACGCCGTCGAACAGTTCGGCGAGCCTGGCTTTCGCGCGAGCCATCGACGCACACGCGTTCGCATACGCCGCGGCATCGACATTCGATGCGCGCGCGAGAAACGCAAACAGCACAGGCGACAGTTGCGCGCGATGACAATCGTACTCGAAGCCGAGCGTTTGCCACGCCTCATAGCTTTGAATCGTGTCGTGCGCGGCGATCAGTTCGGCCATCCATGAATCGAAGCGCAGCGGCCGAACGCGGCCGCCCGCGCGCTCGATCGCACGTATCGCTGTGTCGAGCACGTGGCTCGCATTCGCCGAAGGTTCGGTCCACGGATAAGTCTCGGGCACACCGAACACGGGCGGCTCCGCGTTTCGTTCGAGCGCGAGCGGACGTCCGCTTAAAACCTGCGCGAGATAGGCCACGTCGCGCACGCCCGCGGCAAAGAGGCCGACCGTATCGAACGACCACGAAAAGCATTTCATGCCGGCCGTCGGCAGCATGCCGAGCGTCGGCTTGAAACCGGCGACGCCGCAAAACGAAGCGGGCCGCATCGTCGAGCCGCCCGTCTGCGAGCCGATCGCGAACGGCGCGATGCCGGCGGCAACGGCTGCGGCCGAACCGGACGACGAACCGCCCGCCGTGCGGCCAGGGTCGCACGGATTGCGCGTGACGGTCGGCGCCATGTAAGCAAATTCGCTCGTCACGGTTTTGCCGACGAGCACCGCGCCGTTGCGCTTTAACAAGGTGACGATAGCCGCGTCCGACTTCGGCCGATGATCCGCGTAGATCGGCGAACCGTACGAAGTCACGAAGTCGTGCGTGTCGAAGATGTCCTTGACCACGACGGGCAGCCCGGCAAGCGGCCCTTGCGCGGCGGACGCGTTCGCGCGCGCAGTTTCGTGCGTGGCAACCGCGGTCATCGCGCGAACTTCGGCGTCGACTTGCTCGATGCGCGCGAGCGATTCGAGCACGGCACGGCTGCTGCGTTCATGCGGATTCTGCGCGCCGCGCTCAAGCAGCGCATAAGCGGATTGCGGTCGATAAAACGATTGGGCAAGAGTCATGGCGTGAGTGCAGAGGAGAGTCAAACGCGCAAATGTTCGTAGATCGATTCGGCTGCCGCATCGTCCTTCGCGTTGCCTTCGTCGACGATCTCGCCTTGCTTGAGCACCGCGTAGCGGTCGGCAACCTTGAGCGCGAACGGCACGTTCTGTTCGATCAGCAAAAGCGTCGTGCCATGACGGCTGCGCTCCCATAACAGCGCATCGGCCAGCCGGTCGATCACCGAAGGTTGCAGACCCTCGGTGATTTCATCGAGCAGGATGATCGACGGGCGCATCATCAGCGCGCGCGCCACCAGCAGCATCTTCTGCTCGCCGCCCGACAGCGTGCCCGCGTACTGGCGCAAGCGGCTGCCGAACACCGGAAAAATCGGCTCGATTTCGGCGAAGCGCTCGTCGAACACGGAGACGTTCACGAGCCCGAGCCGCAGGTTGTCGCGGATGCTGAGATCCTGAAACAGCGCATGTTCCTGCGGCGCGTAGGCAATGCCGGCCCGCGCGATGCGATGCGGCGGCAGCCGCGTGATGTCCTGTCCATGCACATGCACCGCGCCGCTTTGCTTCGGCAGATAACCCATGATCGTTTTGAGCAGCGTGGTCTTGCCCATGCCGTTCTTGCCGAGCAGCGCGACGGCTTCGCCATTCGCGACGCTGAACGACAGCTTGCGCAGCACGACCGACGCCTTGTATCCGCTTGTCACATCCTTCAGATTCAACGCGATCTGGCTCACGACGCCTCCCGTTGTGTCGCCGCGCCGGCGGCTGCATCGCCTTGCGCGGTGCCGGCATAAATGGTTCTGACGAGTTCCGAGTTGACCACTTCGTCGAAATTGCCTTGCATCACGATGCGCCCCTGATGCAGCACCACGATACGCGTGGCGATGCCCGCGACGAAATCCAGGTCGTGCTCGACCAGCAGGCAACACAGCTTGTACCGGTGAGCGAGCGTCGCAAGCACGTTGCCGATCTGCGTGCGCTCGGTTTTCGTGAGGCCCGCGGTCGGCTCGTCCAGCAGCACGATGCGCGGTTCGAGCGCGAGCACCATCGCGAGTTCGAGCGCCTGCTGTTCGCCGTGCGAGAGATCTTTCGCGACGGCGCCGAGCTTGCGCTCGAGGTTCGTCGCGCGAATCACTTCAAGCGCATACGGCGGCAATGCGAGCGTGGCCGAGCGCCGAACGAGCGACGGCCGCTCGATCAGCGTGCCCGCAATGCGCAGACATTGCGCGACGGTCAGCGTTTCGAAGATGTTGGCGTTCTGGAACTTGCGCCCGAGGCCAAAGCGCACGCAACGGTCGGGCGGCAATTGCCGGATATCGTTGCCGCACAACATGACCGTGCCGGCCGAGCGTTCCGCGCCGTCGCTCATGCAGCGCATCAGCGTCGTCTTGCCCGCGCCGTTCGGACCGATGAGCCCGACGAGTTCGCCCGCCTGCGCGTCGAGGTCGATGCCTTGCAGCACCTTCAGACTGCCGAAATGACGCGCGACGCCGCTCATGCGCAGCGCGGGCGCGGCGGCATGAAGCGCGTCGCCGTCGCGTACCGGCCGCTCGATCAGCTCCGGTTCGCGCGTCTCGCCCGCGAGATGGCGCAGCGGCTTGACGAGCAGCGGCACGAGACCTTGCGGCAACAACACGATCACCGCGACGAACGCGGCGCCCAAGATCAGTTGCCACGCGAACGGCATGATGCCGCTCAGATACGACGTGCCCACGTTGATCAGCAGCGCGCCGATCACCGGGCCCCATAACGTGCCTCGTCCGCCGAGCGCGACCCAGATGATCAGTTGCGTGCCGAGCACAAAGCCGGTCAGTTCGGGCGCGACCACGCCGCTGAACGAGCCATAGCCGAAACCGGCGAGTCCCGCGACCGCAGCAGTGGCGACGAGCAGCCCGATCTTCACGAGCGACGTGTTGATGCCGAGATACAGGCAGCGCGATTCGTTGTCGCGAATCGCCGCGAGCACGCGCCCGCCGTCGCTGCGCACGAAGACCCACGCGAGTCCCACGACGACCGCGAGCGCCGCGCCTGCGATCCAGTACCACGCTTCGAGCGAGAGATCGAAGGTCTGATAGCCGGTCAGCCCCGAGCTCGATCCGGTCCACTCGCCGCCGGAGAGCAGCAACTGACTCAGCACGATGGGCAGCACGAGCGACATGACCGTTGCGAAGAACGGCGAAGCGCCGCGATAGAACGACAGCCAGCCGAGCAGGGCGGCGACGCCGGCCGTCACGGCAAGCGTGGCCGCGAGCGCGAGCAGCACGTATGCCGTCGAAAAGCCGCCATGCGTGAACACCAGGCCGGCCGCATACGCGCCGAGTCCGAAGAAGGCCGACTGGCCGAACGTCAGATAGCCGGTGTAGCCCCACAAAATATCGACCGTCACCGCGACGATCGAGAAGAAGAACGCCTGAATCAGCACGTTCAGCAGATACGAGCCGAACAGGAACGGTCCCGCTGCGATCAACAGAATGCCGAGCACGCCGATCATCGCAAGACCGCGCAACGATTTTTGCTGCGTACCTAAGCGCTTGCTGCCCGGCGACGAGTCGCGCCCGGCATGATCCAGCGACGCGTTGACTTTAGCCATGAGAGAACCCCCGCGGACGGATGCGCAGCGTGAGCGCGGCCAGCACGGCGATGGTCAGCCCGCCGAGCACCGGGCTCACGAAGGTGCTGACGAGCACCTGGCAGGCGCCGAATACGAAGCAGGTGACGAGCAGGCTCAGCATCGAATGGCCCGACACCATCACGAGCATGAAGGCACTGACGAGCCACGGTAGACCCATGTCGGGATCGACGCTCGATAACGGCGTGATGAGCACGCCGGCGAGCGAACCGAAGGCCGCGCCGAGGCTGAAGGTGATAAAGCGGATACGTCCCGAGTGAATGCCGAGTCCGCGCGCGAGGTCTTCGTTCATGATGACCGCGCGTGTCTTCACGCCGAAGCGCGTGCCGGTCAGCAGCGCGGTCATGATCGCGCAGATGCCGAGCGCAACCGGAATCAGCACGAGGCGGTAGGCGGAATAGTCGGTGCCCGCAATCGACACCACGCCCTTGAGCGGCGTTTCGACGAACTGCACTTCGCGGCCGAACACCATCACGATGATCTGTCCGATCACGATGCCGAGGCCCCACGTCGCGAGAATCGCATCGAGCGGACGCTTATACAAGGGCCGCACGATGATCAGCTCGACCAGCATGCCGACCACGATGCCGACGACGATCGCAAGCGGCACGCCGAGCCACGGGTTGAGCTTCAATTGCGTGACGACGAAGCTCGCGTAAGCGCCCATCGTCAGCAATGCGCCGTGCGCGAAATTGACGATCTTCATCACGCCGAAGATCACCATCAGGCCGGCCGTCACGATGAACAGCACGGCTGTGGTGGTGAGAATGTCTAATGCGAGAACCATGGTTGTCTCCAGTCGCATCCGCACGGCGAGCCGCGCGCTCAGGCGGATGCCTTATTGCCGGTAGCGCCTACTTGATGTTCGGGCACTGCGCGCCCGGATCGACGTCCGGGAAAGTCTGCAGGATCTTCACCGAGCCGTCCGACTGGATCTGGCCGAGACGCATCGCGAGCGGTGTATGCCGGCTCTTGACCATTTCGATCTGACCGCGCGGTCCATCGAACGATACCTGATCGAGCGTCTTGATGACCTTGCCCGGATCGGCGGAACCGGCTTTTTCGACCGCGGCCTTGTAGAGGAAAAACGCCTCGTACTGCGGCTCGGAGAGTTCGTTCGGCGTCTTCATGTCCTTGCCGAAGCGCTTGTCCATCGACGCGAGAAACTTCTTGTTCGCCGAGGTATCGATACTCGTCAGATACGAGCCCGACATGTAGATGCCGGTCGCCACGTCGCCCATGCTTTTCGCCGTGCCTTCGTCGATGGCGAGGTTGCCGTACGGCAGCGTGAGGCCCGAGCCCTTCAACTGTTTCGCGAGCGCGACGTTGGGCGCACCGCCCGCGGTCGCGCTGATCAGCGCGTCGGGGTGCGCCGCGCGGATCTTCGAAAGAATCGGCGTCCAGTCGGTGCCGTCGGTCGGCAGATATTCCTCGCCGACGACCTTGCCGCCGTGCGCCTCGATGTACTTGCGCGTGAACTGCAGCATGCCGCGGCCGAACGCGTAGTCGTTGCCGACCAGATAGAACGTCTTCGCGCTCTTGGCTTTCGCGAAGTAGTCGACCACCGGCGCGACCTGCTGCTCGGGCACCCAGCCGTTCACATACATCCACGGATTGCACGAGCGGCCTTCGTAGAACGACGTGTAGATGAACGGCTTCTTGCCGCGCGCGACGATCGGCAGCGCGGCATTGCGCGCGGCGCTGGTTTCCATCGAGATGATTGCGTCGACGTTCTTCTGGAAGACGAGCGTGTCGTACGCCTTCTGCGCGCCGACCGCGCCGGATGCGTCGTCGGCGATCTCGAGTTGCACGGGCCGGCCGAGAATGCCGCCGGTTGCGTTGATTTCATCGACGGCGAGTTGCGACGCCTGCACCACTGCGGGCGCGACCACGCTGTTCGCGCCGGACAGTCCAACCGCGACGCCGATGCGGATCGGGTCCGCGGCGAACACGTTCGCGCAGGTTCCCGCGCCGGCCATTGCCGCGACCGCGGCAACCAGGAAGAGTTTAGTGAACGGTCTCATGATGTCCTTCGCAGTGGTGGTGAGTAGAGTAGGGGAGTTGCACGAATACGGCATGCTTCATGTCTGAAAAGAAGGCCAGCGCGCGCCCAGCATCGGGTCGTACACGTCCGCGCGGCGATCGCGCAGGACGTGATTGAAAGCGTTCAGCGTGCGCGCGGCGCGAGTGCGTTTGACGTCGATCGTCGCGTAGAGCACTTCTTCGCGGTCGACGCTCGCGGGCCCCGCGAGCGGCCAGCCGTCGCCGCCCACGATCAGGCTCTGACCGATGAACAGTTGCCCGCGCTCGGTGCCGATGCGGTTCGCGCACGCGATCGCCATGCCGTTGCTGTGCGCGGCGGCCATCGTGAGTGTCGCCGCCATCGCCGAGCGGTCGTCGGGCTGCGAGGGCATCGGCACCCAGTTGGTCGGCACGCATACGATGTCCGCGCCTTGCATCGCCGCGAGCCGGTAAGTCTCCGGAAACCAGCCGTCGTAGCAGATTGCAATCGCAATGCGCCCGAGCGGTGTGCCGAACACGGGCACGCCGCGATCGCCCGGCTCGAAGAAACGGTTTTCGTTATTCCACAGATGCAGCTTGCGATAAATGCCGATGTGGCCGGAAGGACCTGTGAAGAGCGCCGAGTTATAAAGACGCTTGCCCGCGCGTTCGGCGATGCCGGTGACGATATGAACGCCGAGGCGCTGCGCGGTCTCGGCGAAGAGCTGGGACGTCTCGCCATCGGGCAAGCCTTCGGCAAGCGAGAACGCCTCGTCGCGGTCCGCGAACACGTAACCGGTCGTCGCCAGTTCCGGCAATACGACGAGCGATGCGCCGTTACCCGCGGCGGTTTCCACATGCCGGATCAGCCGCGCCACGTTGGCGCGCTTCGCACCGATGTGCGGCTCCATCTGCACGCACGCGATGACGAGTTCCTCTGAGCCGGGCTTTGCGAGGTCGTAGTGCGACATTGCTGTTTTCGTCTCCCAAAACAAAAAGCCCCCTGACCAGCGTTGAAAACGCAAGGTTAGGGGGCTGCATAGCCTTCCATGTGTAGCACGGCAACGTTGCCGTGTGCCGCCACAAGATTCATGGCGACAGACTGGAAACGAATTTATGAAATCAAATTTCCCATGTCAAGCACTTAGGACGGTTATAGGGAAAGCACTTGTTTTGCTGCTTGCCGGTCGCCGTTTGCCATGCCGGCTTTACAGCAACTCCTGGTAGTACGGCGAATTCGGCGGCAGTGTCCCGCCCTGACGCCGCACGAACTGCTGCACGCCATGAGTCGCCGACGCCAGCGCGCCGCTCGCGAAGCCGCCCTCGAACGTCAGCTCCTCGCCGATCGCGATTGCACCGTCGCTCATGCGCAGCAGCGCGGCATACAGCGTGCGCGTGTTGTCGAGCTGGTCCGGTCCGTCCATCTTGAACGCGCCCCACTGATGACGCTCGAGGCCCCAGTGCGTATACGCAATGCCCTCGCGGCTCTGCTCGACGACGTCGGCGAGATCCGCGAGCTTCTTATGCGACGGATTCTCCGGATCGCGCGAGGCCACGTTTCGAAGCGTCTGGATAAACAGGTCCATCTGTTCGCGGCCCGTCATGCCGGCGACCTTCGTCGAATTGTCGCCGAGCGTATAGCTCGGATAGACCACGGCGCCGCCATCGCGGGCAGGCACCACGTACGACTGCTGAAATAGTTCGTCCGCCTGAACGTTGCCCGGCAGTTGGCGGTCTTCCAGCAGATCCGCGGCGATCTTCACGGCCATCTTGGTGGCGGGCACCACGCGAGCGTCCTTGACGGCAGCGGCGAAATCGTCCGGCAGCAGCGGCTCCGAACCTTCCTGCGGACCGGTCAGGCCAAGACGCACGGCCTCGCGCGGACCGCCGGCAAAAAATAGTTCGTCGTACTCGGCGGTTTTCGTTTCCTTGCTCGTCTTGTCGAGCCACGTCACCTGGTACTTTCCGTCCACTTTCTTGATGCTCGTAACTTCGGCGTTGAGCTGGATCGCGTTCTGCTCGGCAAGCGAAACGGCTCCTTCGGGCAAGTCGTCGCTATCTTCGATCACCTTGTAGAGCGGGGCATCGGCGCCGTCGACGAGTGCGACGTGATCCTCCAGACGCTCGTCCGCGAGAAAACGGAATTCCTCCAGAAAGCCCGTGCTGAAGTAGCCCGAATAGCCGCCGACACCGATGCCCGTCGCGCCGAACGTGCGCCATTCGTCCTTGTTCCAGGTGATGCCTTTTTCCTTCAGCAGCTCTTTGAGGCCGGACTGGAACGTGTGGCTGTCGAATTTCTGCTTGGCGTCGTCGCACAGCTCGCGAAAGCGCGCGGTATCGCCTGCGTCGCGGGCTTCGCGGATAGGCGCGAGCAGCGGCTCGGTCATCGAACGCATGACGTCTTCCGCGACCTTGCGCATCGTCGCGTTCTCCGGCGCCTCGCCGGGCTGCGCTTCATACACTTTGCCGCCGATAAGATACGACGTCTGCACCGAACTCGAATTCGGAAACGGCACATGCTCCAGGCCGTAGTGTTCGGCGAGGCTCCAGTAGAAGTTGCCGCGCGTCGTGTGAAAGCGCATGCCGCCCGGATGATAGGGCGTGGGGTCGTCTTCCCAGCGTCCCGACGCAATCCGTCCGCCGATGTGATCCGCCTGTTCGAGCACGACCGGCTTCACGCCGATGCGGTTCAACGCGTCCGCCGCCATGATGCCGGCCGGGCCCGCACCGACCACGCAGACCTTGAGGTTCTCCGCGACGCCTTCTGGCAGCATGCCCACCTGGCGGTTGTTGTCCCACCAGAAACCGGTGTAGTCGTACATGTGATCGAGCGGCATGGTCATGCGCAGATCGGTGAAGCGGTCCTTCAGAAGCGCTTTGAGATCGGCGTCGTCGCCTGCGGCTTGCATCGGCATGTCGAGCTTCTGACGCGCCTCCGGCGTGCACGAATTGAGCAGCCGTGCGGCGGTTTCGGGCTTCATGAAGACGGCCGAATGCTCGAGCCAGTCGCGAACCGGCGTGCGCGGCAGATCGTTCGAAGCCTGGCGCGCCGTATCGCCGAGAAGGTCCGCTTGCCGCGTGCCGAGCGCTTCGAGCACGTCGCCTTGCTCGGCTTCGCAGAGCGCGTGCCATTGCAGCGTCGTCTCTAAGTGCAGTTGCTCGCGCTTCGGTCCTTCCTCCATGCTGGCGAGCAGCGTCAGATTTTTACTGACCGCGGGGCCAAGCTTGTTGCGATCGCGCGGCCAGTCGCCCACCGGCTCCTTGAAATAACGTCCGACCGTCTGCGGCGTCAGCCGCGGCAGCGCGCGTCCGAGCATCGAAAGCGAGCCATCGCGAGCGAGCGCGCCGCAGTTCTCCGGCGTCAGATAGTCGCGCATGGAGATCCTGGCGGGCCATTCTTTACTCTGCGCCGGCGCGGCTGTGTCGGTCTTCGATGCCGGCAGCGCCTGGCGCGGGCGTGCCGACGGCGCGGGCTCGCCGGAACCTTCGGGGCCTCGCGCTCTGGCAGTCGGAAGGCTGGGCGAGAGCGGTTGCGGTGTAGCCGACGGCGTGGCCGGCTCCTCGGCGGGAATTCCGCCGGGCGGCGGCAGGTGCGGGTTGTGGCCGGATGCGGAGGAACCTGGTTCGATCTGAGGCATGTCGTATTTCCCTGGTTGAGTTGTCTCGATGTCGTGACCGCGTGAACCGGATCGCTGTGCAGCGAGTGCGAGTGCTAGTGCGGGCACGGGCCGCCGGCGGCGTGCAATGGATGAAGGGCGAGCGGCAATGCATGCAGTGCGTCGAGGCGATAGAGCCGGTCAGCCGGATTCGGCGGCCGATGAGCGGTCGGCTTGCTGATCGCTTGCTAGTCGTCTGGTGCCTGCTTACTGCCGCTCATCGCGCGTCTGCGAGCACTTGGCAGCCGCACACACGCCGGCGACGGCAGCGTCGCTGCGCGAACGTTGATGCCGCTAGGAAAGGTACTATCGCGCGCGCCGTCCGCCCGCAGCGAAGCGAATCGCGTGACGGAGAAACGAACAGGGAAGGGAGAGTTGTCAGCGCTTGCAATGCGGGGCGATGCGCCAGAACGTATTAGTCATTCCGACGATGAGCGCATTAAACGCAACGCCAAAGGCTTGCGTGATCCAGGCCGCGACAAGATCAGCGTGGCGTTTCAGAGTGTCGGACTATTGCCGCGTCAGACGATGTTCGACACTACGGCATATGCGCTGAGTTGCAGGGCGAGAGTGAGCCGCAGGTCTATGCGACGAATCGCCCATAGGCCATATCCGCGATACACGCTCACGCTTTTTGCGTTTCACCCGGCAGCGCGAAATCGAACTGCGCGGCGAGCGCGATGCCATACGCGAAGAGGCGATGATCGCCGCCGAGCGCAGCCGTCGCCCGGGCTGCCGAGGTCAGCAACAGATTGCACGCGGCTCGCATCTTGTCGCTGGCGCCAAGGCGATCTTTCGGACCCGACAACGTCAACGCGCCCGCGAGTTCGCTGTTCGGCCCGAAGACCGGAACCGAAACGGCGGCCGTGTCGGGGTCGCGCTCGCCGTAGGACAACGCCCACAATCTTTCGCGCACCGCATCGTGAGTGGCTCGGGACGGCTTTGAAAATGCGATGAGTATTTTCCCCGACGCGCCGCGATCGATCGGAAAACGCTCGCCTTCACGAATCGACACGCGCACCGAACGCGGCGGCTCGACGCGATGCAAGACCACGCGATATTCGCCCTGCCTGACGTAAAACGACGACGTCTCGCCCGAATCGTCCGAAAGCTGCCGCAATACCGGCTCGATCACCTCGCGGATGTGAAACGACTCCTGGAATATTTGCGCCAGCCGAAGCGGCTCGGGGCCGATCGAATAGTTACCGTCAAGCCTTCGGATAAAGCCGCCGCGTTCGAGCGAGCTCAGTAATCGAAGAATCGTGCTTTTGTAGAAGCCCGTTCGCCGGGCAATTTCGGCGAGCGAAAGCGCGCGTTCGCCCGGCTGGAACACGCCGAGAATGGCGAAGGCCCGGTCTAGTGCTGCTACGCCACCTTTGTCTGCATCGTCCGCTTGCATCTGGAATACCGTTCTGTTGTGCAGACCATCGTAGGGGTTCGCCGAAGATGCGTCAACTTACGTCGGGCGTAACCCATACAAGGGTAAACACTGTCCACGTCGTTCTGCATAGAAGAACGATATTCTATAAAGCGGACACGGCGAACGGGTTTACCCGCTTGATGCGCAATCACCACGCTCTTATAGTTTTGTTTAACAGAACACCATTCTGTATAGCAGAACGATAAGGAGCATCTCTTGAATACGCCTCTCCCTTTACCGGTGATGATCAGTGAAGTCGGTCCGCGCGACGGCCTTCAGAGCATCCGAACCGTCATGCCCACCGACGCGAAGCTGCGCTGGATCTCCGCGCTCGCCGCAGCCGGGCTCAAGGAAATCGAAGTCGGCTCGTTCGTGCCCGCGAAGTTGCTGCCGCAAATGGCCGACATCCGCGAGGTCGTCGCGCACGCGCTGACGATCCCAGGACTGAACGTCGCGGTCCTCGCGCCGAACCTGCGCGGATGCCAGGCGGCATTCGAATCGGGCGTCCATAAAGTGACGTTGCCGGTGTCGGTGACGAACGAGCACTCGCTGGCCAACATCCGCAAGACGACCGATCAGATGATCGAAGAGGTCCGGCAGATCGTCGCGTTGCGAGACGCCGAATTTCCCGGCATTGCAATCGAAGCCGGTGTGTCGGTTGCGTTTGGCTGCACGATTGCCGGCGCGGTCAGCGACGACCAGACGATGCGCATGTGTGCCGCGATGGCGGCATGCGGCGTCGACGAAATCGGCCTGTCCGACACCAGCGGCTATGCGAATCCGGCCCAGGTTCGGCGTCTCTTTCGCCGCCTGCAAACCGAGTTCGGCAGCAAGGCGGGCGGCGCGCATTTTCACAACACGCGCGGCCAGGGTCTCGCCAATGTGGTCGCGGCACTCGAAGTGGGCGTCACGACCATCGACTCGAGTCAGGCAGGTCTGGGCGGATGCCCCTATGCGCCAGGCGCGACCGGCAACATCGTCACTGAAGACCTTGCGTTCCTCCTCGAAGCGATGGGATACGACACCGGCATCGACATCGATGCGCTCGTTGCCGCGCGCTCGATCCTGGCCGAAGCGCTCCCCGGCGAAGCCTTGTACGGACACGTGCAGGACGCCGGCTTGCCCAAGGGATTCACGTACGCCGACGGTCGCAGCCCAAGCGCCGTCCAGCCCGAAGCTTGCCTCAAAGGAGCCGCGCAATGAGCGATGCCAACAACAACCCATCGCTGCCCTATAGCGGCGTGCGCGTGGTCGAGATGACCCACATGGTGATGGGCCCGACGTGCGGCATGGTGCTCGCGGACCTGGGTGCGGAGGTCATCAAGGTCGAGCCGATCGCCGGCGACAGCACGCGCGCGCTCCGCGGTTCGGGTGCGGGCTTCTTCAGCACCTTCAACCGCAACAAGAAAAGCATTGCCGTCGACGTCAAAGATCCGCGCGGGCTCGAAATCGTGCACAAGCTGCTGGGCGGCGCGGACATCTTCAGCGAGAACTTCAAGAGCGGAACGATGGACAAGCTCGGGCTCGGCTACGCCGCGCTGTCGAAGCTGAACCCGCGCCTCATCTATGTCTCGCACAAGGGCTTTTTGCCGGGGCCTTACGACCACCGCACGGCACTGGACGAAGTCGTGCAGATGATGGGCGGCCTCGCGTACATGACCGGGCCCGAAGGCCGGCCGCTGCGCGCCGGCACGAGCGTGAACGACATCATGGGCGGCATGTTCGGCGCGATCGGCGCGATGGCCGCGCTCGCGCAGCGCGAACGCACGGGGCAGGGCCAGGAAGTGCAGAGTGCGCTCTTCGAGAACAACGTGTTTCTCGTCGCGCAGCACATGATGCAGTTCGCGGTGACCGGCAAAGCCGCCGCGCCGATGCCGAATCGCCTGTCCGCGTGGGCCGTGTACGACGTGTTCTCCGTGAAGGATGGCGAACAGATTTTCCTCGCCGTGGTATCGGACACGCAGTGGGCGCTTTTCTGCGATGCGTTCGGTCTGCACGAGCTCAAAGCGGACGAACGGATCGCGACCAACAACCAGCGGGTTCAGGCGCGCGACTGGTTGTTGCCCCGGCTGCGCACGCACATGGAGGCGTTCAGCGCGGCGGAAATCAGCCGGATTTTCGACCGGATCGGCTTGCCCTATGCGCCGATCACGAAGCCCCAGGACCTGTTCGACGATCCGCATCTTCTCGCGACCGGCGGACTCGCCGACGTGACCTTGCCGCCCGACGCAAGCGGTGCGGGACAGCCGGTTACCACGCGAACGGCGTTGTTGCCGCTGACGCTTGCCGGCGAGCGGCTGCGCCTGCGCGCCGCGCCGCCGGCGCTTGGACAGAACACGCAGGCGCTGCTGTCGGAGCTTGGCTATACGGCTGAGCACGTCAGGCAATTGACCGAGGCCGGCGTTGTCCGCTGTCAGGAGTGGCAGGCCGGCGATCGCATCAGCCCATCTGCAAACGAGCTTGCCAGTGCCTGAAGCGGTTAGTGGTGAAAACCGCAAGCGCCGCAACCGCAAGAGTTAAAACCGCCAACGCATCAAACCGCCTCGCCGCGCCCATTCTCGCAGCGGCCCGGCGAAGTCATGGAGACGACGATGACCTCAATTTCCCCCGGCATGGCTGCCGGCAGCGTGAACGACAGTTCGCTCGAACAGCAGGCGGTGCGCAAGGCGGCGTGGCGCTTTATTCCGCTGCTCGCGCTCGCGTACTTCTTCAATTATCTCGACCGTACGAGCGTCGGCTTCGCCGCTCTGACGATGAACAAGGAACTCGGGCTCACGGCGACGCAGTTCGGCTGGGGCGCCGGCATCATGTTCGCGGGATATTGCATCTTCGAAGTCCCGAGCAACCTCGCGCTGTATCGCTTCGGCGCGCGACGCTGGCTCGCGCGGATCATGATCACGTGGGGCTTGATGGCCGCCGCCACCTCGGCCGCGGTCGGGCCCAACAGCTTCTACGCGATCCGGCTGCTGCTCGGCATCGGCGAAGCGGGCTTCTTTCCCGGCGTGATCTTTTTTCTGGCTGTGTGGTTTCCCGCTCAATACCGCACTCGCGTGCTCGCGTGGTTCACCGTGTCGACGCCGCTTTCATCGCTGATCGGCGCGCCGCTGTCGACCTGGCTTCTGCAACTCGACGGCGTGCTGGGTCTGGCCGGTTGGCGCTGGATGTTCATCATCGAAGGATTGCCCGCGTGCGTGCTCGGCTTCCTCGTGCTTAAGATGCTCGCGGATCGGCCGGCCGACGCGAAATGGTTGTCGCCGATAGAACGCGAAGCGCTGCAGGGTGCGTTCGATCGCGAAGCATCGTCGGGACGCAAGGAAAAGCACTTCGGCGCGGCGCTGAAGGACGTGCGCGTCTACATCCTCGCGATGATCTCGTTCGGCTTCACGATGGGCTCGTACGGCATCGGCATCTGGCTGCCGCAGATGCTCAAGGGACACGGCATGAGCGTGACGCAGACCGGCTGGCTCTCCGCGGTGCCTTACTTCTTTGCCACGATAGCGCTGCTGTGGTGGGCGAAACGCGTCGATCGCCGGGGCGGAGCGATTGCGAATCTCGCGGCGGGCCTCTTGATCGGCGCGGTGGCGCTCGGCGTATCGACGCACTTTCATCAACTCGGCCCGGCGCTGCTCGGCGTGACGCTGGCGCTCATCGGCACGATTGCCGGACGAACCATTTTCTACACACTGCCGGCCCGCTTTCTGTCGGGACAGGCAGCCGCGGGCGGCCTTGCGCTGATCAATTCGATCGGCGCATTGGGCGGCTTCGCCGGCCCGTATCTCGTCGGCTATCTGAAGGACAGTTTCGGCACGTTCACGGCGGGGATGATGGGGCTTGCCATCGTGCTCGGCATCACGACGCTGCTGACGCTGTCGCTCTACGCATTCAATCGCGACCAATAAAAATGACCATGAACACAATCCGTTCACGAGGAAGACGCAACTTTCTCAGCGCTGCCGCGACATCGGTTGCGGCTTGCGCCATCGCACCCACGCATGCGTTCGCCACAGAGGACACGCACAGCATGAAGACCACCAGCAACTATCTGCCGGTTCGCCCGGAATGGCTCGCGTCGGCCACCGAAGCCGCCATCGAGCCGGAGATGCCGATCATCGACGCGCATCATCACTTCTACGAGCGTCCCGGCTGGATTTATCTGCTCGACGACTATCTCGCCGATGCACGCTCGGGGCATAACATCACGGCGTCCGTCTTCATGCAGGGACTGACGCGCTATCGTCAGAGCGGCCCCGAAGAGCTGCGCCCGGTGGGGGAAACGGAGTATGTCGCGAACGCCGTTGCCGCGTTGCCCGCCGGTTCGCCGCAGGTCGCAAAGGGCATTGTCGGTTACGCGGATCTTCGTCGCGGCGCGGCCGTGCAAAGCGTGCTCGACGCGCATATCGAGGCGGGCAAAGGGCGCTTTCGGGGCGTTCGGCACCTCGTGACGTGGGACGCCGATCAAACCCTGGTCAATCCGCTGTCCGCGGTTCCGCGCGGTCTGCTGCTCGATTCGAGCTATCGCGAAGGCGTCGCGCAACTGGCCGCACGCGGTCTTTCATACGATGCGTGGCTGTTCTTTCCGCAACTCCCCGAGTTGTTCGATCTCGCGAAGACATACCCCGACATGCCGATCATCATCAATCATTGCGGCGGGGTCGTGCGCATTGCGAGCTACGCGGACAAGCGCAAAGAGGTTTTCGACAACTGGTCGCGCTCGATGCGTCAACTGGCGCAACTGCCGAACGTCTATGTGAAGGTCGGCGGCCTTGGAATGCGGATCAACGGCTTCGACTTCGAGAAGGGCGAGCGTCCGCCGTCGTCGGTAGAACTGGCCGACGCCTGGAAACCGTGGATGCATACCTGCATCGAGGCGTTCGGTGTGAACCGCTGCATGTTCGAAAGCAATTTCCCCGTCGACAAAGGCTCGTATCCGTATAGCAACGGCTGGAATGCGTTCAAGCGCCTCACTGCGCATGCAAGCGCCGACGAACGCGCGGCACTGTTTCGCGGCACAGTCTCGCGCGTTTATCGGCTTGCTTGACGACGGTCTTTCGAACTCGTTTACTACCGACGCCGGGCGAGAAGCGCAGCCGCGCCACCCGGCGCATCGCGATGCCAAAGCTATTTATTGTCGCGACGCGCCTTGCGCCGCTCGGCGAACCGTTCGAAGGTCTGGACGACTTGCATGCAAACGGTAAGCACAAGAAAGATGCACAGCACGCGTACAACGGAGAACGCGTGCTTGATCCTCAGGGCCATCGGAATCGCTGTCAACGCCGTACTCCATAGAAAAAGCAAAGCGTACACGATCAAAACGACAGGACGACGGTCACAGCTTCGTTGTAGAACGTTCACCGCCTGTTACGGCCATGCCTGCCAGGAGCAGGCGTTGCGCTGCGCGTCCCGGATCTTCCGACACAAGCATACGCTGCTCTCTTCGCCCCTGGCCGCCCGTTTGTAGAAGCGCTCCGGCGGTCTATCCGCTGTGAATGAACCATGCTTATATCCATTTCAGCCGCTTCACTGCGAATCAATGGGTGGGACCCAGAATAAATCGAAAAATCCCCACCAAGTAATAATATTATCTGAAAGTCACTCTTACCGCTCCTTCGAAAACGCCATTTGCAAAACTTACCGCGCGATGTGTCCTTCCGCACGGAGCGATAACTTTTAGACTTTTATCGTCACGCAGGGTTTTGCGCATTGCATTTTTCGGCATTTAAAAGATGCGGCGAGCCTGATTTTCCTTTTTGTTCCATCGCGGTTTGCGAAATCCGCGTTTGCAGAAGCAGTAGCCTTCCTTGTTTGCTTGTTGATCGACAGGCATCAATCCGAAAAAAGCTAAGTCTCGCGTTAATTAGCAACTCGAATTGCGTGTTCGCGTTAACTGGTATTAATCCATTGTATTGCTTCGCGTATTGCGGCCTGAACGCTGTTCGCTACGGGCAAAAAAGAACGCGGCGCCCTGAAATCGATTACCTGGCGACGCTTCACGCATGACTTCCAGTTGCGCAGATTAATTTTCGCATTTTGCGTTTTAAAACGGACGCAGGCTCCAGGACACCCGGTTAATTGGCGCATATCTGGACGGCGAGCAGGGCGAATAAGTTGGCAAATCGTTAATTGGCGTGGGAGCCCCATGAGAATCGTTCACGTTACCGAGGCATTCGGAGGAGGCGTTCTGTCGATGCTCACGGAGCTCTGCAACCGCGCGGCGTCAGTCGGCGCGCATGTCACGGTGCTTTACTCGACACGACCTGAAACGCCCAGGAATTTCATCGAACTGTTCCACCCCAAGGTCGACCTCGTGCACGTGTCCATGTGCAGGGACGTGCATGTTCGCAAGGATTGGTCGAGCGTGTGGGAACTGGCGAGACACATGCGGCGCGTCGACCCGACGGTGATTCATCTTCACTCGTCGAAGGCCGGCGTATTAGGGCGCGCGGCCGCCAAAATTGCGACGCAGAACGCGAAGGTTCTCTATTCGCCGCACGGTCTTGCATTCTTGCGTCGCGACGTTTCTCGCACGAAGCAGCTTGCGTATCTGATGTTCGAGCGTATGGCCGACCTGATGGGCGGAACGGTGGTCGCGTGTTCGCCGGGAGAGCTGCGCGAAATCGAAGAGAAGGTGCGAGTGAAGGACGCGGAACTGATAGAGAACGGCGTCGACATTAGCAGCATCCCATTGCGCCGAATTCGCGACGACGGAGATGTGGTCATCGGAATGAATGGCCGCGCGTCGTTCCAGAAACATCACGAGCTCTTTATCTCTCTTGCGAACACATTGCACGACTCGACCACGCGCTTTGTGTGGATCGGCGGCAATCGAGAAGAGGTGCCCGATGCGAGTCAGGCGTCGGCGCTTACATGCAGTGGCTGGCTAACTCGTTCGCGCGCGCTGGCGTTGATGTCCGAACTCGACATCTACGTGCAGACCTCGCGCTGGGAAGGCATGCCCGTGGCGCTCATCGAAGCGCAGGTCGCGGGCATCCCCGCGGTCGTGACGGACGTGGTCGGCAATCGCGACGTGGTCGTTCACGGCGTGACGGGATTCGTCGGGTCCGACGAAGAGATGCCGGGTTACGTGGAGCAGCTCCGCGGCAATCGGCAACTGAGAGAAAAGATGGGCGCGGCCGCAAGAGAACTCGCGGTCGCCAAATTTTCGATGGACATCATCTTTCACAGATGGCTGAGCACTTACGAGTCCACCACGGAAAAACGCAGCAAGGAAGTCATGGACACCCATTCGATCGGACCTTGCGATATCCAGCCTAACCCGGACAAGTCAGTGTAGTTCCGGCATTCGATCCGATCGACTAGTTGAGCGCACCAACGATTCAGAGAGACCCACTGTGTACAAAATTTTCTTGCTGCATCCGGGGCGGGCCAATTATCCCGAGCTTTTGGCATACCAGGACTACTACGCTGCACGCGGTGTCGATGTACTCGCCGGAACCCTGACCGACTACAAGGCATTGGAGAACAAGGCAGACTTTCTGGTGTGGGCAATCATGGGGTTCTATCCGAAGCAACTGGCGTCGGACTTCGTCATTCACGACTACCGGTCGCTGTCCGTCGGCGGCTCGGCGGGACTAAAAGACATCGCAAAGCGCTATCTGAACGCGCGGCCCAATTTGCGGATCTTCCAGAACACGCGGCAGCAGAACATCATGAAGTTCAATGACGACGTGCCGTCAGTGATACTTCCAATGGGCGTTCCGAAATGGATCTTCGAGGTGCCGCAACAAGCGCCCGATGCCGAAGATATCGCCGACTTCTGCTATATCGGCGACATGAGCTTCGAGCGGGGATTCCATCTCGTCATTGACGCGTTCCTTGAGAACTTCCGCGAAAGCGATGTTTCGCTATTGCTCGTAGGCAAGCCCGAGCCGCGTCTTCACGAGCGATACGCCGGCAAGCGCGGGTTGGTGTTCGCGGGCCCGTTGCCGCAGCGCGAGGCGCTTGCACTTGTCGCGAAGTCGTCGATTGCGGTGTCGTACTTTCCGTACCACCGTCCGCATTGTTATCAGACGCCAACCAAGTTGCTCGAGTATGCGGCGCTCGGAAAGAAGATCTTGTGCAATGACTCGCCGTCGAACGTCGCGTGTTGCGAGGATTTGCGCATCAACAGCATCATCACCGGCTCCTCCATCTTCGCCGGCATGACGATCGCCACCATGAAAACGGCGAAGCCCAATGAAAGGGCGAACTTCACGCAGCTTGCGTGGGACAGCGTGATCGAGAAGTCGAACATCAATAGCTATATTTCGCAAAAACTAAACTTGAGCCAATAAGAGTAACGCCGTCAGAGACAGAGAGTTCGTCGATCACCTGGGTGCCGGGTGTGAGAAACGGAGGTAGGACAAAGTGAAACTGTTTATTTTGCATACGGGCAAGGCGAACTATCCCGAGGTCGCCGCATACACCGAGTACTTCCAGAAGAACGGCTATCTTGTCGACTCGGGGACGATGGCCGAATACAGAAAGATCTCCGACCCGCAGAACTATGTGCTCTGGTGCATCATGGGGTTCTATCCACGCAGACTGCCGTCGCGCTACGTGATTCACGACTATCGCTCGCTGTCGGTGGGTAGCTACATTGAGCTGAAAGACACTGCGAAGAAGCTACTGCAGCCGCGTCCGGATCTCCGGATTTTTCAGAACGAATCGATGCAGAAGGTCATGAACTTCGACGACAGTGTGGAAACCATCCTGTTGCCGATGGGCGTGCCTGACTGGATCTTCTCGTGCAGGGGAACCCGCAACGGGTCGCTGCCCGCAGGAACCTTTTGCTATATGGGTGAAATTACGCGGGAGCGGGGCGTCGATGAATTCCTCGCGGGTTTCGCCTCGGCGCGGCGCGGTTCTGAAACCCTGGTGCTTGTGGGTGCCGTGGAAAAGGAAATTGCCGACGCTTATCATGGCGCGCCCGGCCTGATATTCACGGGAAAACTGCCGCAGCGCGACGCGCTCGATGTCGTGAAGAACTGCGAGTACGCCATTTCCACGATTCCTTACTCGCGCCCGTACAACGTGCAGACGCCGACGAAGCTCCTCGAGTATGCCGCGTTAGGCAAAAGGATCATTTGCAACGATTCGCCGTCGAACCTCACGGCCGCTGCCGAATTCGGAATACTGTGCAAGGTAACGGGGCGCGACATCTTTGCAGGAATCGGTCACCTGTCGGATGAGACCGTGCCAGCGAACGACCCTTCCGGTCTCACTCACTTGCGGTGGAATAACGTGATCGCCTCGTCGGGAATAGACCGCTGCCTGAACGCGGCGCTGCGCGTTCATTGAGTGTCGTGCGATCGCGGTTATCCGCGCGCCGGCTGGCCGGAATGCGAGCGGGCGCTCCGGATCATAGAGGAGCGAGGCGCTTCCGACTCCCGCTCCGAACGCGATGAAAGCAGCAGATAGAGCATAAGCGGTGAGATCGGCGATAGGTGGCGGAGAAACGATCCATAGTCCGGTTCGAAGATCGCCTGAGTCGCAAGAAAGCTGACGATAAAACAGAAGCACAGCTTCCCGAAACGATCGGGCGCCGCCACCGCGCGTCTTCCCTGATACCGCGAGAACATCAACGCCAGCGTAAAAAACGTGCATATTCCGCCGATGGTCTGCGTCGCCACACCCGAGAGAATCAGCGGTAATGGCAGCAGGAATGTCCCGAGAATGAGCATGGCGTTCGTCACGTCCGAGACTATATTGCCACCCGGAATGATCTGTACGATAAGCGATCCCACCTCGTTCGGATATCTCGACTCGTTGACCATTTGGCGTGCGAAGTCCAGCGTTTCGCCGTATTGAATGCGGAAGTTGACGGCCACGCACGCGAACAGGACGACAGCCACGAACGCAAGAGACAGCGGCTTGCGCAGCACGGCGGGCCCGAAGTAGAGCAATAGCGCCGGCGCCAATGTAATCGCCCAGTAGGTACGAAAGAAAACGGCGATCAGCGCGACGCAAGCGGTGAATATGACAACGATGAACCGCGAGTCCTTGCACTGCAGAATCACGAGAACCGCCAGCGAGATCACGATCTCCTTCGACGGCATGCCGATGTAAACCGTTTGTGCAACGAGCCAGAAGCAGGCGAGCAGGAACTCCGTGCCGGTCAGGGACGTCACGCCCGAACGCCAGATCGCGAGCACCAGTCCGACGGTGGACGCGAAGAATCCGATCAGGGATATTCCCGCCGTACCCGCGCCGAGCCACCGCAAAGTCCATGCGAGGTTGTCGAAGGAGTCGCCGAACGCTTCGAAGCGGCTAACCGTCACCATGCGTTCGAGGATAACCTGCTCGTCGAGCAGGAACTTGGCCGGCAGCACCGTTTCATGCGCGACGGCAACGAAGCAAAGAAGCGCGAGCAGCAGCACCCAGATTGTCGCCGACACACCGGGACTCGCGCTCGGCCCGATCAGCCCAGGTACTTTGACAATGCGCACGTTCATCCCCTTAGATTGCGACTGAATCCCGCGGCTTGATGCTCATGCCGCCTTTCGCCACGTTCACCGAATAGTAGATTCCGATGCATGCCACCAGCGTTCCCATAAAACTGAGAAGCAGCACAACGGACATGAAGTCGAGCCTGAAGAAGCTTTTGAAAGAGAAAATGACGAAAATGCTGGCGGCGCTCATCAGTTGAATCATCAGATCGAACTTCTGCTGCCTGAAGACGATAAAAACCTGTGCAAGCGAACCGAACACGGCCATTGTCAGGAAGTACGGCGAAAACAGCAGGTAGACTTCCATCGACTGCTGCCACAAATCTCCCATCTTGAAGTTGATGATGAGCGCGAGACCGAGATAGCCGGCGGCAATGAGCACCACGCTCAACGGCATCAAAACCAGCGAGAACGATGTCGCCGGATTTCTGCCGCTGCGCACGTCCGCTCCTCTTTCCACCAGATCGATCAGGTCCCGGCGAAATACAGCCCCGAGACTCTGCGACAGAAGCGACGCGGGGAAATAGCCGACGCGATAGGCGAGAGCAAACACGCCCGCGTCGTGCGGGGCGAAAGCGAGCGGCATCAGGATCGCGATTGAGTAGATCACGACCGAATTAAGCGACGTTGTCGGCAGAGAGAACTTGGCGTAATCCAATTGCAGCCGGGAGAACTTCAGGCACTCCGACGAAAGCATCGGTCGGGAAGCAAAAAGATAGCCGACCAATGGGACGACGGCCGAAGCAAAAAACACGAAGCTATATACCGCGAAGATATCCGGGCCGCTCCACGGGTGTCTCGCTGCCATCATCAGTGCAATAAATGCGACCGCGAATGCAACATTGGGAAATGCACGCTGCACGGCAATGCTCAGGTACTTGCGCTCGCTCGCCAGTGCGGAAGACAGTGCCTGCTGCAGGAATACGCCGGTCGCGAGCACCACGACGGTCAAGTACTTCTGCTGGCCAGTGACCACCGCGACGGCGGCGAGCAGCAGAGCGATTGCCGTCGCAACGCAGCTCGAACTCACCAGCGCCTGAACGGCGAGCTTCTTATCCGCTGCCATGCAGGCCACTTCGAGCCGCAAGCCCAGCACAGAACCGGCGAACAGGCCAATCGCATTCAACTGACTGAAGTAACCGAGCTCGCTCGGCCCGCAGAACTTGCCGATCAGGATGACCGCAATGAAGTTCGCGGCCTGGCTAAGGACAACGCCCGCGATACTAACCACCGAATGCTTTACATTGACGATCATCTTCTATTTGGAGTTCGGTTTGGGCAAAGCCGTCCGGGTCATGCCGCATCGGCCGAAAAGGCTTTTTGCGGCATACCGTTGGACGCCGGTCAACTATTGGATTTGGAGTCGCTCGAGGCAGTCGCGTACTGATACGACAGATACCGGTTGCGCCCCGCATGCGAACCGAGGCTGTAGCGATAGGCCGCGGGATGAAAGGCGTTGAAGATCACGCCTTTGACTTCCACGTTCGCATGCCTGAGTTGCTTGACGGACTCGCGCACTTCATCGACCGAAGTCGTGCCGAAGCGCGTGGCAAGGAACACGGTGCCGCAACGGTGCGCGACTACCGCCGCATCGGATACCGCGAGAACGGGCGGCGTATCGATCAACACCATGTCGTAACTGTCGCCGACCGATTCGAGAAGACGCGCCATTGCGTCGCCCATTAGAAGTTCTGCGGGGTCGGACGGCGTAGTACCGTTGGGAAGGAAGTCGAGTCCGGGCGCGACGTTACGCTGCAGAGCCTCGTCCAGCGTGGCATTCGACGTCAAAACGTCCGCGAGCCCTGGTTGAGATTCCTTGCCGAAATAGTCGTTCAAATGACCTCTGCGCAAATCGGCGTCGATCAGCAGCACACGCTTGCCGGAGCCGGTCATCACGGCCGCAAGGTTCGCGCATAGAAACGATTTGCCGATCTGTTCGCTCGGACCGGTGAGCAGCACGCGATTGTTGCCCGCTTCCAGCATTGAAAGCTGCAGCACGATACGCAAACTGCGCAGACTCTCGACCGACGGGTCTCCGGGAGAATGCGACGCCAGCAACAACAAGCCCTCGCTGCGTTCTGGCGAATCATGCTCGAGCGTTGCTTGTGTGCGCGACACCGGCACAGTCGCATACACGGTCAGACCGGTTTCCTGCTCGATGTCCTGAGGGTTCGTCACGCCGCCGCGCAGTATGTGGCGCATGAAAGTTGCGGCTATCCCCAGAAAGAGGCCGAGTACCGCGGACGCTGCGATCAGCAGCGGCTTATTCGGCTTGATGGGCTCCTTCGGTACGAGCGAACGGTCAAGCAGGCGCACGGTGCCGACTTTGCCGGCGCGCACGAGCTTCAACTGCTGCATGTTGTTGAGCATGCCGACGTAGAGATCGTTATTGACGCGCACATCGCGCATCAGGCGCAACGATTCCTGTTCGAGTTCGGGCAGTGAAGTCATTCGCTGCGAGACCGCGGCTTCTTTAGCGCTCAGCGAGGCAAGCTGTTGGTCGACGGCACGAACCGACGGATGCTCGCTCGTGAAAAGTGCAGTGAGTTCCGAGCGCTTCTGCTTGAGTGCCAGCGCGCTCGCCTGCAATTCGACGCTTTCGCGCAGATACGTCTTGCCTTCCTCGCTGATGTCGAATGTGCCGCGCTTGATTCGCAATGCGTTGTAGTTGCGCTCGGATTCTTCAAGCTCGCTCTTCAGTTGCGGCAGTAGATCGCTGAGAAACGCGAGCGACTTTTCAGCCTCGGCAGCCTTGCGCGCGATATTTGCCGCGACGTACTCATCGCCGATATTGTTCAGGATCTTCGCGGTCAGTTGCCGGTCCGTGCCTGTCAATGACGCGCCGATGATGCCGCTCTGCTTGCCTTTTTCAACAATGAACAACTTGTCTTGCAGGTTTTCCAGCGTCTTCAGTCGCGCGTTGCGCACGAGCACGAATTCGGTGCCGGGATTCGCATTGAGTGTTTGCACGCGCAGCGTTATCTTGCCGGTGCTCTCATTAGAAACGATCGTCTCGCCGACGCGTCCGTAGATCGGCGCATCAAGCTGCTTCTGGTCGACCACATAGCGGTCTCCGCCAAGCGAGGTCAGCTTGAAGTCATCGCCTTCGAGATCCTCGGGGACATCGAACGTCCCGACATCGATCGATTCATTGCCCCACGCAAAGCCGCCGACGCCGAGCAGGCCGGGCTGAGACAGGCTCTTGTTCCAGCGCGCGATCCAATTGCCGATTAGCGGAAAGCGTTTCGGCTCGGCGCTTATGTAGAGTCTGAGATTGTCGACTGCATTTCCCACGACCATGCGCGAGCGCAGTACTTCAATCTGGGCGGTGGTTTCTGTTTTAACGTCGAACAGACTAGACACGTCGCCTAGCAGACTTTTGGTGTTGGTGGGGCTCTCCTGTTCAACCTGCAGGAGAATATCCGACTGATAAACGGGCGGCGCGAGAAAGCTGTACGCGACACCGATTGCCAGCACCATGCTCGTAATGGCGAGTACAAGCCACCGGTTCGCGAGGACGACGTCGACGTAACGCACCAGATTCACGTCATTCTGGCCGGAGCCGGCAGCCTGCGATTTTGGAGAAAACTCGTTCATAGGGAACCCATCATCGAAGAGGTTTAACCGACTGCCCGCACACACATTGATGCGCAGCCGCCGATGCCAGCGAAGTTCCGTTGCCGGATGCTATTGGTCTGCTTACCGCGCGTAAGCGCCGCGGCTCATTGCTTTCCGCTCGGGTCAAGGAGCGTCGTTCGAACCCGTGGAAATGCCGATCAGACGCCTCTTTCTTGCCTCGATAAAACATGGCGGCAAACAAGGCTCATACGTTGTCGGAATGCTGCGACTCGTCACACTCGCTTCGTGCCTGAATGAAGCCGGGTCGCATGTAGAACGGTGTGAAGGCGGCGCACTGCGTGACGCGCACCGGTCAGCACTGCCAGAGTCTGCGGTGCCATTTTCGACGCGTATGTTCGCGAGCGCACAAGTTCTATTGGATCATTTGCGCTGCGTTTTCTAGCGATCGTATTCGCAAAAAGCAAAGCCGTTACGCGAAAGTCGGCGCACACGGCGCGTTTGTGGTTAACCGTACGTTCGCACCTTATCGGCAACGGTATAAGGAAGCGCACAACACGTGCTGTACTTCGTGATCTCAAGAGGTGACATGAAGCCGAAGCAACTAATGCGCACGATCTTTACGCACGCCATTCTTGTAAGCGGCTTGCCCGCGCTCACACGCTTGCTGCTATGGCGAGACCGGGTTGCTGTACTTCTTTATCACGATCCCGATCCTGCCACACTGGATTCACATCTTGCGTATCTGAAGCGGTATTGCGATTTTGTTCCGATGTCCGAAGTAAATAAACCGGGTAAGGGTCGCCGGCGCGCAGCACTGACATTCGACGATGGCCACGTCGGAAACGCGGCACTGTTGCCGGTTTTCATCAAGCATGGTGTTCGTCCGACTATTTACATTTGCAGCAGTATCGTTGCGCACGAGCGCACTCACTGGTGGCTGACACCCGGCGCGCAGCATGCGGGAGTCAAGCGTCTGATCAAGCTCCCCAATTCGCAAAGGCTCGAGGAGTTAGCGCGGCGCGGATTTCAACAGGACGTGCGCAGCGACGAAGCACCGGTCAGCGGACTAAGCAGAGAGCAGATCGAAGCCATGCTGCCGTACGTGGACTTTCAATCGCACACGCGCTTTCATCCGACGCTCACACGCCTCGACGATCAGGAATGTATCGACGAACTCGCGCAATCGAAGCGTGAGGTTGAGCAGTTGACCGGCTCACCTTGCGAACACTTTGCTTACCCGTATGGCCGATATGGATCGCGCGAGGTGGCGATGCTCAAGGCGACCGGATACAAGACCGGACGCACTACGGCAGTGGGCTGGAACGACGAAAGAAGCGATCCGTTTCGCCTGAGCGCATTCGATATCGAAGATGATTCCTCATTACCGTGGTTTGCCGCGCAAATGACGGGCGTGCCGCTCGCCTGGCGGCTTCTACCTTTGGGCACGTTCAAGTCGATACTGATCAGAACGCTGAACTTTGCTCGCCTTGGCAAGCCGCAGACGAATGCCGGTTAATCGCACAGTAAGTCGCAGCGGCCAACAGTTGTACTCCAACTTGCTGGAAAAATTGTGAGTGAACAAAGGCGCAACTTCCTGACGAAGATAACTACGACCGCGGGCGCGGCAGTGGCGGGGTACTTTTCGGCCAATCCGGCAACTGCGTCGAATGCAGTCAATGTACGCGGGCCGAATGGTGAAGCAAGCGTGCTCGACTTCATGTCAGCCGAGGCACGCGCTGACGCACGCTCCGGCGCGCCGTCGCTCGATCATAGCGCCGCGATACAAGCGGCTTTCAGCAGCAGCGCCGCAGTAGTGAATGTGCCAGGCGGGTACGTGTTCAAGCTGACGAAGCCGCTCAAGATAGAGAAGACGATTCGGGTGATGGGCGGCGGCGAGTTGCGCTTTACCGCAGGCATCGCGAATGCGGCGGCGATCACGGTGACTGCTCCAGGCTGCGAATTTGACGGCGTCTATCTGACGAACCCGAACATGCTTCAGTCGAATAGCGGGGCGCGAAACGTCGGCATCATGTTTCGCGCAAGTCTGGGTTCCGTGACGCGCTCGACCATTCGCTATTTTCAGAATGGCATCCAGGTTGAATCGACCGGTGAGTACCACGACTTTATCATCGCGAATAACCGGGTTATCGACTGTATCGGCGCTGGCGGCGGGCCCACGCAAAAATCCACGTATGGCGAGGATCGCGGCGACGGTATCACGGTGTGGGGTTGCGCGGCGACGATCACCGGCAATCTCGTGACGGCCAAGGCCGGTCAGGACTGCCGCATCGGCATCCACATGGAAGGGCTGGCAGACTACCATGCCGACTCTTTCCCACTGCAGGACAACATGTGTACGGTGGTCGGCAATGTCGTGCGAGGTCCGTTTCGACGAAGCATCGTCACGGAAAACGTCAACAACTCGACCATCACAGGCAACACCTGCGAAGGCGCAAAGTGGTGGGGCATCGCTATCGTCCGATCGCTGGCGTGCTCGGTCACGGGCAATACGGTGATATTCGACCGCGCCGCAACCGACGGCACCGGCTCCGCATGGGACCCGATTCACGCCGGCATTGCCGTGTATGGCGGAGCGGTGCAATGCGTGATATCGGGCAATACCATCGATCTCACGCGCGGTCACGCGAGAGCCGCAATCTGCTTGCTGGGCTCCGACGTGGATGACGCGGTCGCAGTCGAGCAGCGGGCGGCGACAAACGGCACGGCTCGCGTCACGCTTGCATCTGCAAATCCGGCCGTGCAACTCGGGCAACTCATCACCGGGCCAGGCGTGCCGTCAGCGACGTTCGTTGTGAGTGTTGCGGGGACTGCGCTGCTCGCAAGCAATCCGATAGGCGCCGGCTCGCCCCTACTGACTTTCAAATGGCATGAGCGCGGGCAGGGCACCGCTGTCACCAATAACAGTGTGCTGTGTAATGCCGCGGATGGCGCAATGGGCATTTTCGCGCAGTATCAGGATTCGCCGTCGATTCTCGGCAATAACCTGCGCTACATGGGCGCGCATGGAATCCATTGCATGGACGTGTCCGATCCCGTGATCAACGGCAATACCGTACTCGGTCAGCAAAGCGCGAAGCACGGCATCTATCTCGAGGCGAGCGCGACGGGCGCCGTGGTAGTCGGCAATGTCGTCGAAGGTTTCAACGGGCCGGGCGGAAGCGGAATTGCAGCGGCAAATCGCATCGGCGGCGTTGTGTCGGCGAATCTCGTGCGCCGTTGCGAGACCGGCATGAATCTGTCTGGCTGCACCGACATGTCGGTCACAGGAAACAGTGCGATGAGCTGCGGCACGGGCTATTCGCAGGCTCGCGGTTCGGGAATGCTGCTCGCGAGCAATGCCAGCGCGGGTTAAAAAACAGCATCGCGGCACGCGAATTAATAGAGATCGCCGCAGTGCTTTCGCTTGCGTCATCAAACACTGTGAAGTGTGGGGTACTAAACAAACCGAAGCCGCGATCTTCGCATACGATCGTTTGCCGTCGGCGTTAATCGCTACCTCCAATACGTGACCGGTTTTCCGCCCCCCGAAACCGAAGCAACGTAGCGATCGCCGACTTCCCCAAAGAGCTTTTGCGGAGGACGACACCTTGTTTGATCCGAAAGCTCTCATGCGCGCTAAAGCCGGCGAGTCCATCCCGCTTGAAAGATCGTCGCGTCGCGTCTTCCTGCGCGATATCGCATCGCTTGCTATCGCGGCGGCGCCTTTGCCGTCATATGCACAGCATGGAACTTCGGGTCTCGTCACGCCGCCTGTTCGTCTCGACGATACGCGGCTGGTCGATCAGGCCGGCACCGAGCGATTGCTCAACAGCTTGTTGCTAGGCGGCGTGACTGCGCTTCAAACCATCTATACCGGATGCAGTTCCGTATGTCCTTTGCAAGGAGCGCTGTTCAGCGCGGTCCAGGAGCGGTTGCCACAAATACGTGGGCGTTATCCGGTTCGATTGCTGTCGATAGGAATCGATCCGCTCTCCGACTCGCCATCCGCGTTGCATGCGTGGCTCAAGCGCTTTCAGGCGGGCCCTGCATGGACTGCGGCGACACCCACATTGCGCGACATCGACGGCATGCGTATGGCGCTTGCAGGCAGCCGCCTGCCGCTCGGCAATATTGCGGATCACGCAACCCAGATCTACTGCTTCGATGCCAACGCGCGATTGCGCTGGCGCAGCGCGGATCTTCCGCGTGCAGATGAAATTTGCAATGCGCTGAGCGCATTGGGGCGCGCGTAGTACAACCTTCACTGGAGCAGAAACCGTGGCGCCAATTCCGTTTGTCAGATTCTTCCCGCGCTATGCCGGCAAGTGCATGAATGCATTTTTCGTCGCTGCACTGGCGTTGACGCTTGCCATGTTTGCCGGACGCGTAGAAGCGCAAACGGTAGGGTCGATAGCGCTCGGCGGCAATGTGTGCGCGGACGTCGACTCTGCATCGACCACTCCCGGCGCCTCGGTGATCTCCTGGGGCTGCTCGGGCGGCGCCAATCAGCAGTGGCGGCCTGTACCTATCGGGTCGCAATTCCATTTCGTTAATCAGAACAGCGGCCTGTGCATGGATGTGAACGCGGAGAGCAAGACTGCGGGCGCCGCGATCATCCAGTGGTCGTGCAACGGTCAGACGAACCAGACCTTCACCGCGAAGCCGCAAGGCAACGGCTACGCGATAGTGGCTGCGCATAGCGGCTTGTGTCTGGCCGCGCAGAGTCTCACTGGATGGGCTCAGCAAATCCGCCAGCAGACATGCAATGGCAGCGCGCTGCAGACCTGGCAGTTGAGCGGTCTGAATGTGAAGACGTTGCCGTCGAAATGGTCGGGGCCTTTCGGCGTGCCGATGGTTCCCGCAGCGGCAGCCAATCTTCCCGATGGCAACGTGCTGGTGTGGTCCTCCGATATGCTGCTCGATTTCACCTCGGGTGAAATCACGCCGGGAAAGACCTACACCGCAGTCTTCAACCCAACCACAGGGACCAACAAGCAGGTACTGGTCAGCAATACCGGGCACGACATGTTCTGTCCAGGCATCGCGAATCTGCCTGACGGCCGCTTGCTGGTCAACGGCGGATCGAGCAGTTCGAAGACGAGTATCTACACGCCGTCGACGGGTCAATGGACGTCAAGCAACCTGATGAAAATCCCGCGCGGCTATCAGGGCACCGTCACGTTGAGCAACGGCAGCGTGTTCACGCTGGGCGGCTCGTGGAATGGCGGGGAGGGCGGCAAGAACGGCGAGACGTGGACATCGGGCGTGGGTTGGCAAATCAACGGCGCGATACTCGCCGACTACATATTGACGCAGGACGCGGCGGGCATATTCCGCGCCGATAACCACGCGTGGTTGTTCGCGGTGGCCAACGGACGCGTTTTCCACGCGGGGCCGAGCCAGGCCATGCACTGGTTCGACACCGCGGGTAACGGCAATGTGACCGATGCGGGCAAGCGCGCGAACGATACCGATGCGATGAACGGCAACGCGGTCATGTACGACATCGGGAAGATCCTCGCGGTCGGCGGGGCGCCGAGTTATGAGCAGTCGAATGCGACTTCGAATGCGACGCTCATCGATATCAGCACCGGTACGGCGACCGCGACCGCGCTGCCTCCGATGAGCTATACGCGGGCATTCAGCAGCAGCGTCGTGTTGCCGAACGGACAGGTCGTCGTGGTGGGCGGCCAGGCGTTCGCACAGCCTTTCTCGGACGACACCGCGGTGCTGACTCCCGAGTTGTGGGACCCGACGACGAAGGTCTTTTCGCAACTCGCGCCGCAGGCCGTGCCGCGGACTTATCACAGCGTTGCGCTCCTATTGCCGGACGGCCGGGTGCTCAGCGGCGGCGGCGGTTTGTGCGGTGGTTGTGCGACCAACCATACGGACATCGAAATACTCACACCGCCGTATCTGCTCAATGCGGATGGTTCGGCGGCCACGCGGCCGACGCTCAGCAACGTACCGGCCGACGCGCAACTCGGCACGTCCATCGCGGTGAAAGCCACTACTGGCGTGAAGGCGTTCGCGCTGATGCGTTTGTCGTCCAACACACATGCAGTGAACAACGAGCAGCGACGCGTGCCGTTGAGTTTCACGATCGGTACGGCCGGCGAATTCATCCTGAAGATTCCCGCCGATCCTGGTGTTGTGATTCCCGGCTACTACATGCTGTTCGCGTTGAACACGAACGGCGTGCCGAGCGTGTCACGCACGTTGCGCCTCCACTGATGACGACGTCGACAACCTCGCGCCTCGCGGCTCGCTGGACGGTTTGCCTGGCGCTACTTGGCGCTGCGCTTTTTGCGCATGCTGAAGAGCGCTGCAAACCGGACGATCTTGGGTGCGCGATTTTCACCGGGCAACGTCCGGCAGCGGCGCATCTGCGCGACGACAATCAAGCGCTGCCGGAATGGACGACGCGATGCATCAATTGCCACACGCGGACGGAGCCGGCGCCCAGCTTTGCGCCGCCGCTGACACGCGGCTACTTGCTTGACGCAAAGAGCCGCCGAGGCGGGCCGCCGAGTCAGTATGACCCGGTGGCGTTCTGTCGAGCCATCGAGGACGGCATCGATCCAGCAAGCGTGCTGCTGCGTAAGTCGATGCCTCATTTCCAGTTGTCGCGTGCCGAGTGTGCGGCGCTTTGGCGGTTTGTTACTGGGCCTTGATGGTGAGGCGGTGAAGCGGCTGGTGTGGCATTGGGGGGGAAACGCGACATTTCAATTTAGCTGGCACATGCGATTTGTTGATAATTTATATTATGTCAACTTACGCACTGACCGAGCACACCGTGATAGTTGGATGCCAGAGTATCCATTGGCCACCATACAACAGCGGCTTTAGCGGCGTTACCAAGCACAACGCTATCAACGCCAGAGACGCCAAAAGTTCGCCGAGAAACATGCGCCAAAATATTCCCCACCCCGTTTTTCTGTCCCCGATTTGTAGTGACAACTTTTCCTATTCCGCGAACACTTCCTGCAAGGTACGCAGGGTGTCCAACATCGTGTTATCGGCAATCGCGCCTTCCTTCTTTACCAGTCGTACCTTGTCTACCGCGCGAATCTGATCCAGCAAAATCAACCCCTGTTTCCGTTTGAACGTCACAGGTATGCGAAACGGCGCAGGGCGCCCTTTCGAAGTCATCGGTGCAACGATGACCGTTCGCAGATGGTCGTGCATCTCAGGCGGCGATACCACTACACAGGGCCGCGTTTTTTGAATCTCGCTACCTAGCGTCGGATCGAGCGCAACGAGCCAGACTTCGCCGCGCACTACCATGCAAGCTCCGCATCGTCGGCGTTGCCAAACTCACCCATCACCAGCGCGTCGTCACCGCTCTCAGCAAGCGCCTTGCTCGCCTCAGCCCAGCCTTCGCGAGCCTTATGGCGGGGGCGACGCAGCACGATCGCGTCGTTTTCGACTTCCATTTCCACTTCGTTCTCCAATCCCAACTGCGCAAGGACGGGCTTTGGAATCAGCACGCCCTGCGAATTACCCATCCTGCGAATCGTCGTTTTCATAAGCTCACCGTAAGTACAATGTTATGCCGTCGAGCGGATCGCGTCAACACAATGTTATTACGTTGGCCGCTGCTTGTCACTCAGCCCTGAAGTCCTTCACCGCGGTCCCTCAACGTAGGTAGGGAACGGTTAGAGCGAACCTTCGCGGTCAGCTTTTTTCGCCCGAGGGAAGAAGGAGCGACGCCGGCGCCCACCCCGGCTTGCCGGCGCGCCGGAGGGCGGCACCTCGCCGGTCGCTGCGGCCTGACGCTGCTGTATACCGTACAGATAACAGTATCCACTCGGCCCAGTGCCCTTGGACGCAGCCCGTCCGATGGGACCAGATGGCGAGCGGATCTCCGCACAGCCCACAGAGAAGAAATGACAATGACCTTGGATGACCTGAAACAACTGGGAATCGTCGTCGGCGAAATTGCCGATGCAGAGTTAGGAAAACAATTTGTCGCTTGTGTCGGCAAGGTAACTCGCGGCGGTATCAAATCCGACGACCGGCAACACTGGATGGACGCCACGCCCCTGCAAGCGGCAATGCGTTGCTACGAAGAGTCGGACGTGCTGGAGTAGAACGTCCGGAGCCGGTTGGTGACACGCGTGGGCACGATGGCCTGGAAGCACTCCCGCTTGGGCCGCCCGAGCAGCCGGCGATTGTAGCTGCGCTTCTGATCGCCCTCTTGTCGTCCACAACGCGCAGGCAGTCACCCGGTGGTGAGGAAGGGCGAACTCGGCCCCTCCCCGTTAAGCGCTGCTCGTCGCCATGCAGTGCGGTGATGCAAAACGCGCCGAACACTTTCTCAGTTGTCCGTGAGCATCGTCTGCCGGCCGGCATGGCGGCGGTCCATCCGCCAGTTACTGCCACGCCCGGACGCTGCCCGATCATCGAAACCGTCGGCGACGAACAATCTCTGCCAGGCCTTCTGGCGCCCCTGAACCCCGGGCAATCCGTCGCGGCCGCCCTGCTCCGCCGCCGTCCATCTTGCGCCCGTTGTTGAAGATCGCTAATTCTGCTAGCCGTGGCCATAGGCGCTAATAGTGTCCGTTAATTCTGCTAGCGTGGCATACACGAACACGATGCCGGTCAGCACCGCCCGATCGGGTGTCGGTTTGCGGCCCGCAAACTGGCGATTGCGTGGTGCTCGCGCAGGTAGCAGTGGCTCGATCAGCGACCACAATCTGTTGAAGTTCGCAAATTCCACTAATGATGTCCGTTGGGGTGTTGATTTGCACGGAATCCGCCCCCCTTGGGTCAGGATTCCGTGCAAATCAACACCATATAAGCCCAAAGACGCGTACTACGTCGTTGTCCCCCATGGTCGGTCAATGGCGCCGATGGTGGCCTTTCCGATCGACCTCTTCGCTCACTGTTCGGACTCGCAATCGACAAAGCACGCCATTGATCTCCACTCTCAAGGTGAATGGGATATCGCGTCGCCACCGCTCTTCCGGCTGTCCCGGTCTGGCGCGTCCGAAGCGTGCAGGTCCAGAAGCTGATGAATCGCCCCAGTCAGCCAACCTGCTGGGCTGCGTTTAACAAAGATAGGCATTGCAGTACGCGTCGTGACAGATTCGCCGCATCCTGGACCGTAGCGCAGACGTGACCTGGTAGAGCCCTCGATTACGTCCGGCTAAGCGTTCGATACAGTTCGTTTGCACGATTCAGATGCGCGCGCATTGCTTCAGCCGCACCGTCGCCATCATGTTTCGCGATCGCATCGACGATTCGCTGGTGCTCCGACAACGTCAACTCTTCTGCGCCCGGCGCGCGCACGAGCGGCCGGTAGTATTCGCCCGCCCAGCGAAACAGCGATTCGACAATCGACGGGAAAATCGGATTGCCACTGATCAGCGCAATCTCGCGATGAAACGCCATATCGCGCTCGATAAACTCCTCGAGATTGACCATGGAAGCGCGGTGCCGCGCCACGCTGAGTTGCAGGCGAGCCACGTCCTCTTCGGTCGCGCGCTCCGCCGCCATGCGCGCGGTGCCCGTCTCGAGAAAGACCCGCGCCTCTTTCAGGTGAGCCAGCATGTCGGGATGACTGCGCAGCAGGTGCATCGCGCCGCCGGCGATCTGCGCGATCAGCCGGTCGGCCGTGGGAACAACGACCCTCGCACGCTCGCCGTGCACGATCTCGACGATGCCGGAGCGCTCCAGCGTTTGCAGCGCCTCGCGGATGGCGGGCCGGCCCACACCGTAGATTTCCATCAACTCCCGCTCAGACGGAAGCTGCGCGCCGGGCGCGATTTCGCCCGAACGGATTCGCTCCATGAGCCGGTCGACAACTTCCTGATACAGCTTTCGGCGCTGAATGATCTCAGCCATGACATGTCCGCGTAAAACCAAGTGGTGTAATGACCTTACCACGGACACGCCGCCGGATGGAAGGGCGCGGGGGCCGTCGCCACCTATGACCTGACAAGACCGGGTGGCGCGCGGCGCGACCGCTCGCTGGTTCAACGCGCACCGCACGTTACCCCCTCGACAGCCGCCCTTCCCTGACCATGCCAAAGAACGTTGCATCGCCGATCTGGCCGCCTTTCAGCACGATTTGCAGACCATCGCGCCGCGGCTCGGCGGACCACGCGCGGCACATCGGCGCGCCAGGGACGAGCCCCGCCATGACGCTCAGCGCATCGATGCCGAGCACGCTCGCCACTTCCCCCGAACTGTCGCCACCGGCGACGACCACGCGCGTCAGCTCGACGCTATCGAGCAGCCGCCGCATCACCTCGGCCAATGCGCGTCCGACCTTGCGCGCCGCATCGTGCCGCGCAAGTCCCGCAGCGGACGCAATGGCGTCGAAGCCGGTGACCGCCGGGTCGTGCGGCCCTTCGGCGCTATGCACGATCACGCTGATGCCGCGAGTCAACGCCTGCGTGGCTGCCGTCACGACGCGTTCGATCTCGGCGGCCCCGTCGCGCGAATCGAGCGCCCGAGGCAGATCGAGGCGCTCGGTGTGAAAACCGTGTGCGCGCGCCCAGCCGATTTGCGCGGCTGTTACCGGCGAGCAACTGCCGCTCACTGCCGCGATCGCCGGCACGGGATCGGCGACCGGTAGAGACGGCGTCGGCGGCAACCACCCACGCGCGCGCCAGTGCGCCGCCAGCGCGTATTGCAGACCCGACGACGACGCCGTGAAAATCCCTTCGCCACGCTGCTCCCAAACCAGACGGCCCGCCTCGGCCAGGGTCTCTTCGTCGAGCACGTCGATCAGGACGACCGGCGTGTCGGGCGCGCACAGCGCTCGCACCCGCGTCGCGACATCGGCGCCGCGCAGTTCAAGCATGTCGATCAGTTCGATGCGCCGCGCCGTTTGCCTCGCGAGATGCAGGCGAAGATCGGCCTCGTTCATCGGCGTGACGGGATGCCGCGACATGGTCGGATGCCGGTCGAGCCGGTAGCCGACACCATCCACGGCGGCGAACAGGTTGCCGAACATCTGATAACGCTTCAGGCGCGGCGCGCCGATCACCATCGGCGACCAGTTGCCGGGCATATGCCTGACGCCGATGTCGATTGCGCGGCCGATCGATCCGACCTCGGGAGACGAATCGAACGTCGAGCAGACCTTGTATTGCAGGATCGGTGCGCCGAGCGCGGCAAGGCTCGCGAAAACATCCGGAAGCTCGTCGTCCATCCATGCGCTGGAGCGTCCACGCGAAGAACCCGCCATGCCCACGCAGCGCACTTCTGGAAAACGCGCCAGCAACTCGGGCGAAGGCTTTTGCAGACACAGCACGGTTGGCACGCCGGCGGCTTGCATGGCTTCCATCGCGTCCGTCGAGCCCGTGAAGTCGTCGCCGTAATAGGCGAGCAGCCCGGCAGGCCACGCTGTCGCGTTCGTCCCGTTCGTCGGCTCCGCCGGCTCCGTCCCGTTCATTTCCAGAACTCCAGCGCGGCGTTCAATGCCGGATGTCTTGCGGCATGCTGCTTGAGCGGCACGCCTTCGACGGCCGCGACCCACGCCTCGCGTAACGCCTCGACGCCCGCTGCCACGCCGCCCGGATGACCGAAGATACCGCCACCGGCCGTGTGAATCAGATCCGCACAGCCGATCGCGGCGTACGTGTCCGCGGCCTGCAAGCCGGTCTGCCCTGAACTGAACACCGGCATCGCGGACATCGGCGCTTCGCGCATCACCGGCGCGAGCACCGCGCGCGCGGCGGCGATCACGCTGTCGTCGGACTCGCTGAACTTGTTGCGCAGTCCGTTCACATGCAGATGGTCGGCACCCGCGAGACGCCAGATCATTTGCCACGGCGCGTAGTCCCAGCCAAGCTCGGGGCAGCGCGACAGATAACCCCAGCCGGCGCGATGCGCGTGAATCGGCAATTGCGCGTGCCGCCGCAGTTCATGCATGCCGACCAGACCGATCGAGTTGAGCACCGCCATCACACATGTGCCGCCCTCGGCCAGCACGAGATCATGACGACGACGCATCTGATCCAGGTCGCCCGTCACGTTGAACGCGACCATCGCCTTCTTGCCGGTGCGATCCGCTTCCGCATTGACCACACGCATCACGGCCCGCACCCGTTCGTCGAACGGACAGTGCGGACCGTCGGCCTGCAATTCATCGTCCTTGATGAAGTCGATGCCGCCCGCGACGAGTTCGCGCACCTGCTGCGCCGTCTCCACGGGCGACAACCCGACGCTCGGTTTGATGATCGTGCCGATCAACGGACCGTGCGCGACCCCGCTCAGCCGCCGCGTGCCTTCGATACCGAACGCGGGCCCCGGATACGCCGAAGCGAACGACGGCGGCAACGTCAGCCCGGTTAGACGCAAACCCGACACCTGCCGCAGCTCGAACAGATTGCCAGCGATGGTCGACATCAGATTCGGCAGGGACGCACCGAGATTTTCGATCGGCCACGACAGTTCGAGCGTGCAGCGGCTATACCGCTCCGACACGATTCCGCCAGCCAGACTCGGCCTGCCGACCGTTTCCAGCACCGAGAGATGCTCGACGCGCGCGCCCGAGCGAGCCTTCAATTCCGGCGTTTCGTTCGGCAGCGCGACAAAGGTGCCGCTCGATTGCTCGCCGGCAATCACGTCGGCAGCACGTTGTGGATCGTCGCCGGTTTCGAGCCAGTAAGTCGCGTGAATACGTTCGCTCACGATATCAATCCCTGTTTGGAAATCGGAAAGAAGGCGCACATCGCCCTATCACGTGATCCGGCGGATGCTCTCGGCGATTTCCGCGCGATCGAACACGTTCTTCCAGTCGTCGCGCATCAGCCGCGGCTTGCCGAATTCGATCGCCTTGTTGCACGCATCGGAGAACGCGCCGGGAATTTCGTTGAAGATCACCGCGCTCAGGATGTTCATGTGCCCGAGCAGAAAGTCGCGCGCGGCCTCTTTCGGCACGCCTCGCTTCACGGTCTCGTCCATCGCTTCGCGCATCACGTAGAGCAGCGTCGCGCAAATCGTTTCCGACAAGCCGGGTTCGAGCAGCGCCATCTGGTCGACGCTCAAACGATACGAGCGAAGAATCGGCGCGTAGATCACTTTGGCCACGTCTTCACCGAGGTCGAACGCTTCTTCCGGGCCTTGCATCAGCGCGCTGGTGATCGACTGCTTCGCGTACGCGCCACCGAAGAAATCGCGCCGCGCTTTCGGATCGTCATCGTTATTGAAAATGATTGGATGACACGGGTGCGCGACGAAATACGTCAGATCGGGCCGCTCAGGCAGATGGCCTGCGAACGGCGCGGCGGCGTCGAGCGTCATCACCATCGTGCCCGCCGGCAGCTTCGGCGCGATCTCATGACTGAGCTTGCCGATCAGTGTGTCGGGCACGGCGAGGATCACCACCTGTGCGCCGTCGAGCGCGGCATCGGTCGACACGCAGTCGACGTTCAGTTCTTCCTTGAGGCGCTTTTGCCCCGCCTCGCTCACCTCGACATGCGCGACGCGATAGTCGGACTTCAGCAGATTGCTGGTGAGGCGAAAGCCCATCTTTCCGCCGGCGCCGAACAGTGCGATTTTCTCTTTCATGGTGTGAGCTCCTTGCATGGATTCATTGAAATTCGTGGCGATCAGCTCGAATGCGATTGCGGCTCGAGCGTGACGGGCGCGATGCCGTCACCGGGCTTAGGCAGGCGCGCGCTGCTGCAGAACGCGAAGGCCAGTCCCGCGCTCATCAGCATCAGCACACCGACGACGAACATCGGCGCGTGATACGAGCCCGTCGCATCCTTCACGGCGCCCGTGACGTACGGCGCCATGAAGCCGGCGAGATTGCCGATGGTGTTGATCAGCGCGATGCCCGCCGCGGCTGCGGCGCCGGAGAGAAAGCGCGCGGGCAGCGCCCAGAAGTTCGGCAGCGCGGAAAAGATCGCGCAGGCGGTGACGGTAATCACGGCGACGGTCGCGGCAGGCGATTGCATGTACAGCGCGAGGGGAATGCTCGCCGCGCCGATCAGTGCCGGCACGCCGATGTGCCATGCACGCACGCCATGCTTCGTCGCGTTGCGGCTCCACAGATACAGCGCGAGCGCGGCGGGCAGATACGGGATCGCGGTGATCAAGCCCTTCTGGAACACGTTGAAGTGCGTGCCGAACTGGCCTTCAAAGCCGCCGATGATCGTCGGCAGAAAGAAGGCAAGCGCATAGAGTCCGTAGATCAGGCCGAAGTACATCAACGCGAACATCCATACGCGGCCGCTTCTGAGCGCGGCTCGCGCATGCATCGAGTGCTGTGTCGACGCATTGGCGCGGGCGAGTTCTTCCGCTTCGAGTTCGGCGGTGAGCCAGGTCTTCTCGGCCGCGGTCAGCCAGCGCGCCTGCGACGGCCGGTCGGCGAGATAGAACCACGCCACCACGCCGATCACGATCGCGGGCACGGCGACACCGAAGAACATCACGCGCCAGCCGGCAAGTCCGAAGAGGCCATGCGCTTCGATCAGCAACGCGGCAACGGGTGCGCCGATCACGATCGTCAGCGGCTGCGCGAGATAGAACAGCGCGAGGATGTGGCTGCGATAGCGCGACGGCACCCACATGCTGAGGAACAGAATCGCGCCCGGGAAAAAGCCCGCCTCCGTCACGCCGAGCAGAAAACGCAGCGTGTACAGGCCGGGAATACTGCTGACCCACGTGAACAGCAACGCGACGATGCCCCACGACACCATGATGCGAGCGAGCCAACGGCGCGCGCCGAACTTATGCAACGCGAGATTGCTCGGAATCTCCAGCACGATGTAACCGATGAAAAACACGCCGGCCGCGAGACCGAACTGCGCGGCGCTCAGGCCGAGGTCCTTCGTCATGCCGTTCGGACCGGCAAACGAGATCGCCGTGCGGTCGAGAAAATTGATGAAGAACATCAGCGCCACGAACGGCACAAGGCGAATCGATACCTTGCGTATGGCCGATCGCTCGACCTGATTCACGGGTACGGTTTGCATCTCACATCCTCCAATCAGGTCGCCTCGACACATCACTCATGTGATGTACTGGTGTGATGAGTAGACCATGATGCTTAAAGTGCGGACAGTGGGGTATTCACCGAGCGGTTTATGAGTGGCGGGCAGCGGAGATGGGCCGTCCGAAAGGCGTCAGCCCGACAGCTACCTGCACGCAGGCGAAGGGCTTGAGGGACACGGTGCCGTGCCCGGGGCTCAGACAGTCCACCGGGATTTGCCCGCCTCGCGCCGCTTCGAACGACGATTCATCGAGCGTCGAAACGCTCATGTCGCCCACCACCTCGCCGCCGGCGAACCTCAGGCGGACCGCGCATGGATCTGGCGTGAGGTTGGCGACGACCAGGCGCAGGCGTCCCTTCCCGTCGCGCGCGCCAAAACACGCCACCTCGCGAGGATTCGCCGCGCCGCACTGCAACCGGTCCATACCGGCCATCCGCGCCATCGCGGCCGCGACATGAAACATCGGATAGCGCGCCGGACTGGACGCGATATCGACCAGGCCACGCGGCCCCGTCAGTGCGCCGAGGGTCAGGCATTCGAGCGCCGCGCCTTCGAGCGCCATTGCATAACCGGCCAGCCACGCCGCGCCAAACAGACCGCGCTGACGCGGGTCGTCGCCGGCCATCGCCACGCGCTCGCCTTGCGGATTCGGCATCACGCGCGAACCATACGGGTTCTGCCGCATGCCGATCGATACCGGACCGATCGCATACGGCCGCGCGCCAATCAACGCGCGACAGGAACGCGTGATGTGGGGAATCGCCTCGAGCGTTTGCATCACGCTGCGGTCGTCGGCTGCGTGAACGATAGGACAGGTTGCGTGCGTGACCCAATCGACCAACTCGAGCGGCGGCCGCTTTCGATTGAGTTCCGTGAAGTAACTCAGCATGCCGCCGCCCAGACGCAGGCCGGGAAACGCGCGGCGTGCGGCGCGGTAGACCTCGTCGAGTGGCGGGCATGGCGGGCTGATGCTCCCCGGCGGGTTCGACTGCCGGTGCACGGACGGACTGACAACGATGCCGGTCAACTCGAGGCCGGTTTCCCCAATCCGCGCCGCGATCCGTTGCAATTCGTGTTCGGGCGCATTCACCCCAGGCAGCGCGCATTCGAGCACGGCCGGGATCGCGGCGCGCCGCTGCAACTGCGCGAACCGCACGAGTTCCGCCGCACCATGACCGGCGACGGGATCGAAGTGCAGCGTCAGGCGCTGCGGCGCAAGTTCGGCCAGCAATGACAGATTGGCAAGCGTCGCGTCGATCTCGTCGGGCGCGATCGCCACGCCGAGATCAGGCATCGGCTCGTTCATGCCACGCAAGTCGATCAGTATTTCGCTATGCCGACTTTCGCCATGCTGCCGCGGCGGTGCCGCTACCTCGTTCAATTGGCGCGGCGCACCGTCGACTTCGATACATACTGACTGCTCGCCCGTCCAGCCCGTTTCGATCGTATACGGCCACGGCAGTTCGAGCGGACGCGAGTAAGTCTTGAACGATGCGTCCGACCAGTTGCGCTGGTCTTCCATCTCGAACACATCGCCCGTGAACGCGCAGCGCACCGTTTCGCCGGATGCAAGCGCATGCTCGATCGTGCGGATACGCGTGAACGGTTGCCACGGATCGATCAGCGCAGGAAACGACGATACTTCAATCGTGCCGTCATCGTGCTCCACGCGCGCCGCCGCACCGGCGACGCCCTCGATCGGATGGAGAACCACGAAGCCGCAGCGCGCCGCGACGAAATCCGTTTGCGCCGTCGCCTGAGCGCTGCATTCGAACGCACCGTCCGCATCGCATTCGATCAGGACCGTGTAGGTCAGAACATGGCCGTCGGGATTCGCGCAGCGCGCGGCGTATGAGACGCGAAAGCCTCGCGCATGCGAGTCGACTTCGACGTCTCGAATGTCCGGCCGGCAAGTGCCCCAATCCCGGTCGCGCACCAGCCAGCTGATCGCGCGAATCACTTCGGTGCCGCCGTAGCGAATATCGCGCAACGCACCGTCGATGAAAAGCGCCGACCACGGGCCGGCCGTCAGCGTCTGCCCCCGTGGCTCGATCTGCGAGGTGCCGTAGTAAATGTTGGCGAGCGAGGCGTCACGGCTATTCATCGCCGCACCGCACCGGAAGAAGTGGACGTGACCGCAGGCGCTTCTGCGTCGAGCGATTTCAACACGACCGTGCGGCCTTCACGCGCGGAGAGATACGTTGCTTCGACGAGCGCAAGCGTCTTCAGGTTGTCGCGGCCGCTCGTCTGCGGCTCGCCTCCATTGCGAAGGCACGCGATCCAGTGGCGCTGGATATTCACCACGCTGGCCTGGATCGCCTCCCACGGCACGCTTGCCCACGCCAACGGCGGCGGCGCCGCTGTTGCGGTGCGCGTGCCGTCGCGGTTGTGAATCTCCAGCCGGTAGTCCGCCGACAGCCGCAGCGTGCCCTCAGCGCCGTCCACTTCGACCAGCGTCTGCGGAAACAGCTCGCGTGCCTGACGCGACGCGTAGCTGCAATCCACCACGCTCGTCACGCCGCTTTCGTGTGTGAGCAGAATGGTCGCAACGTCTTCACCGGCAATCGCGGAATTCACGCGCGAGGTCCCCGCGGCAAGACGCGTCACGTCGCCAAACAGAAAGCGCGCGATGTCGAGAATATGAATGCCGAGGTCTTCCACAATGAAACGTTCGTTTCGCGCGAGATACGGCTGCCCGCTGAATACGTCGAACGCTGAACGAAACGACACGCGGCCCCAGAACGGCGTGCCGATCGCACCGTCACGCAGCGCGCGTCCCACGGCCTGAATCGCCGGCTGCCAGCGAAAGTTCTCATGGACCATCAGCGGCACGCCGGCCCGCTCGCAAGCGGCGACCATTGCGCGCGCATCGGCGAGCGTCAGTGCGAACGGCTTCTGGCAGATCGCCGCGACGCCCGCTTGCGCGGCCAGCTCGACAAGCGAACGATGACTCGGCGCAGTCGTGGCGATGTCGACGAAATCCAGTTGCTCGGCGCTTAGCATCGCCGCTGCATCCCTGTACAGACGCTCGATACCGAACGCCTGCCCTGCCGCCTTCAACCGCTCGCTATCGGCATCGCACAGCGCGACGATCTCCGCGCCGTCGATGTCCCGCCATGCGTGCAGATGATTGCGCGAGAAGAAGCCGCATCCGATCAACGCACCTTTGAAGCGTTTCACCGTTGTGGTCGTTGTGGTCGTTGCGCTGATTACCTGCGTTGCGTCCGTTGCACTCATCGCTCACGCTCCTGTCGCCGCCTGTTTCTGCAACGCGAAGCGCTGCTGAACCCGCCGCTGGATCTGATCGACCACCACCGCCGCGACGATCACGACACCCTTGATAACGGTCTGCCAGAAGGAACTGACGCCCATCATCACGAGCCCGTCGGACAGAATGCCGATCACGAACGCGCCGATAATCGTGCCGCCGATCTTGCCGCGTCCGCCCGACATCGATGTTCCGCCCAGTACGGCCGCGGCGATCGCGTTGAGTTCGAAGGTCTCGCCGCTCAACGGATGCGACGCGACCAGTTCCGACGAAATGATCAGCCCGACAATCGCCGCGCAAAACCCCGAGAACATATAGACGAACATCTTCACGCGATTCACGCGCACGCCGGAGAGCTGCGCCGCGCGCTCGTTGCTGCCGATCGCATAGATCTGCCGCCCCAGCGGCGTGCGGGCCGCGAGATAGGCCGCGAATGCACCGACCACGACGAGCAGCCAGATCGTGAGAGGAATGCCGAGAATGGACGAACTGCCGAGAATCGGAAAGCCTGTGGTGCCGAAATCCGGATTGCCGGTCAGGTTGGGAAACGTCTCGCCGCCCGACGACAACAGCGCCGCGCCCCGCGCGATATACAGCGTGCCCAGCGTGGCGATGAACGGCGCGACGTTGAGCCGCGTGATCAGCAGGCCGTTCACCGCGCCGACCGCGACGCCCGACAACAGCGCGACGCCGATCACCTCGGGCACGCTCAGATAGAGCGTGTAGCTGCTGCCAAGTGGAATCCCGTTGAGAATCAGCCCGCCCGCGATCATCCCTGACAGGCCGACGATCGAGCCGACCGACAGATCGATGCCGCCCGCCACGATGACGAAGGTCATGCCGATCGCGAGAAACGCGTTGAGCGCAACGTGACGCGACATGATCAGCAGGTTCTCGATGCTCAGAAAGTTGTGCGCCGCGAACGAAAAGAAAATGACGACGGCAAAGAGCGCGATGAACGTGCGCAGCTTGAGCAGGAGTAAAAGCGGCGCTTCACCGAGGTTTGCGCCGGGCGCGGCGCTTTTGATCGCTACGGTCATGAAAAGGTCTCCAATCGTCCAGTCAGGCCTGCGTCTTTGGGTTACATCCCGGGTTGCATCGATTCTGGTCAGGCGGCGGCGCGTTGTCCGGTTCCGCGCGTGTCGACGCGGTGTCCGATCGCCGATGCCGCAACGAGCGCGTCCTGCGTGGCTTCGTTTGCACCGAATTCCGCCGTGATGCGCCCGTTCGACATCACCAGAATGCGATCGGACAGCGCCATCACTTCTTCGAGGTCGGACGTGACGAACAGAATGCCGAGTCCCTTGACGGCGAGATCGCGCATCACCTTGAAGATGTCCGCCTTCGCACCGACGTCGATGCCGCGGCTCGGCTCGTCCATCAGCAACACCTTCGGCGCCGTCATCAACGCCCGCGCGATGACGACCTTCTGCTGATTGCCGCCGGAGAGCGAACTCACAGGCAGATGCGAGTCGGCCACCTTGATCGCCAGATCGCGGATGAAACGCGTGACGGCGTTCTGCTCGCGCTGCCGCTCGATATGAAAGCCCCGCGCGAAATCGGCGAGGCTCGACAGCGTCATGTTGCTGCCGATCGACAGGATCGGCAGCAACGCATCGGCCTTGCGGTCTTCGGGGATCAGCGCGAGGCCTTGCGCCACACGCTTTGCAACCGGCTTGCCGTTCAACGGCTTGCCGTCGAGCACGACGTCGCCCGTTGCATGCGGATGACAGCCGAGAATGCATTCGAACAGTTCGGAGCGCCCCGCTCCCATCAGCCCGTAAATGCCGACGATCTCGCCCGCATGCAGCGACAGCGACACGTGGTCCACAAGCAGGCCGGCTCCCTTGCGCGGCAGCGATACGTCATGCACGCGCAGCACTTCGGTGCCGCGTTCGTGTCCGATGGGGCGTGAAAAATCCTTCGTCTCGCGGCCGACCATCTGCCGCACGATCCACGGCACGTCCACCTCGTTCATCGGCTGATGGCCGGTGATGCGGCCATCGCGCAACACGGTGATGTAGTCGCCGATACGGATCAGCTCTTCGAGCCGGTGCGAGATATAAACAATCGCGACGCCATGCGACTTCAGATCCGCGATCACCTGAAACAGCACATCGACCTCGGCTGCGCTCAGTGCGGAGGTGGGCTCATCGAGAATCAGAATGCGCGCGTCGTGCGCCAGCGCCTTGGCGATTTCAACGAGCTGCTGCTGACCGATGCGTAGATCCTCGACCAGCGTATCCGGGCTGACGTCGAGTTCGAGGCGCTTGAGCAACTCGCTCACCTTGCGGCGCTGCGCGCCGGCATCGATGTCGATGCGCCCGCGCGTGATTTCATGCGCGATGAAGACGTTCTCCGCGATCGACAGATTCGGGAACAGGTTGAGTTCCTGAAACACGATGCCGATGCCGTGACGCAGCGCGTCCGAACTGCTCGCGAGCTGAACGGGCTGGCCGTCGAGAAGCAGCCGCCCCGTGCTGGGCTGCTCCGCACCGGCGATGATTTTCATCATCGTCGACTTGCCCGCGCCGTTTTCTCCCACAAGCACGTTGACCGCGCCGCGCCGCACGGTGAAGCTCGCCTCCTTCAATGCGACCGTGCCGGGATACACCTTCGTCACCGCCTCGACCTGAAGGACGACATCGTTCTCCACGAGGGCCGCGCTCATGGCTTGCTCCCGAGCGCGAGAGCCAGCGGCACCACTTCCGGCTGGTCGCTCGCGCCGTCGTAGGAGAACGCGCCTGTCACCGTGATCGGCTGCCCTTTCAGGTCGTTGCGCGGCAACGGCTTCATCACATGTGCCGCCGCGTAGGCATTGAGCGCGGTTCCGAATCGGGCGTATTCGATCTGATTGCGAAAATCCGCGAACGAGACGAAGTCGAGCGAATCGCGCAGAGTCGTTCCCAACACCGTCGGGCCGATGTCGACGATCACGTCTGCCTTGCCGTCGCCGTCCGTATCGACGCCCACCGTGCCCTGAATCGAGTCCGTATCGACCGACACAATGGTGCCCCGCACCCTGGTCGGGAAATTCCAGGGCGCGCTGTCGTCCTTGCCCCGGTAGCCATATTTTTTGCCGGCCGCGTCGGGATCGGCCTTGATGGCGTCAAGCAACACCTTGATATCGGTCGCGCGCTTCTCGACGCTGGGCAGCACTTTCGTGCTCCACATGGAGGCGACCATCGCGTTCGGATCGTAGCCGGCCGACGCGTACGCATCGCGCGACCCTTTGGATGCCTGAGGATCGTGCTTGACGAGTTTGCAGCCGGACAGCGCACCGCCCGCGACCAGCAGAATGGCCGCGTATACAGAAGCTCTCATGAATGTCCTCATTCCACGCCGGAGGAAAACCCGGGGACGTGCCGCCCCGGGCGACAGACACGCTTTAGCGCAGGGCGAACATATCCAGCTTGCCGGCGTTCGCCTTGGTAATCAGCGAGCAGTTGATCAACTGCTTTTCGGGCTTGCCGGTCGAACCGGTCTTCATGTATTTATCGGCTTGCTCGACCGCTTCCGTCGCGGCCAGCGCCGCCGGTTGCAGAACGGTCGCGCGGATGTCGTTGCGCATGATCGCATCGCGCACGTCGTTGCTGCCGTCGAAACCGACGACGATGACGTCGCTGCGCTTGGCCGCCTTCAATGCCGCCGAGGCTCCCATCGCCATCGTATCGTTGCCCGCGATCACGCCTTCGATGTCCGGGTGACTCTGCAAAACGGTCTCCATGACGCGATACGCTTCCGTCTGACTCCAGTTCGCCGACTGCCTCTCGACCATCTTCATGTTCGGGAACTGGTCGATCACGTCGTGATAGCCCTTCGAACGGATACCGGCGTTGATATCGGCTTCGCGTCCAACGAGTTCGACGTAGTTGCCCTTCTCGCCGAGCGCCTTGACGAACGCGCGGCCGCCAAGCTGCGCGCCCTGGTAGTTGTTCGACACGATTTGCGAAACCGCGATACCCGTCGCGTTGATTTCGCGATCGATCAGGAAAGACGGGATGCCCGCCGCCTTCGCCTTACGCACCGCCGCGATCGATGCCTCGGAACCGGCGTTGTCGAGAATGATCGCCTTGGCGCCGCGGGCGATTGCGGTGTCGACGAGGTTGGACTGCTTGTTCGCGTCGTCGTCATGCACCAGCACGATCGTGTCGTAGCCGAGTGCTTTGGCGCGCGCATTGGCGGTGTCCGCTTCGGCCTTGAAAAATGGATTGTCGTGCGATGGGGTAATGATGGCGATCAGGTTGGCCGCCTGTGCGGTGCCCGTCGCGGTAAAGAGGGTGAGCGTGGCTGCGGCGAGCGCGACCCAGCGTTTTGAGGCCTTCATCGTTTGTCTCCTTGTCAACGTTTGTGCACTGCAAAACCAGTCGCGGGCGATGCGTTATTTTTGTTTTTGCGCTCGTCACTTATGCCGTCATGATGTCATCATACCAGCTACGTTTGACCATGGAAGATCGATCTCGCCAGGGTTTTCGCTACTCAGAGCGGTCCCACACATGTTGGGATCCTTTCTGTGCGTTGCCACTTTGCAGGTCGATGCAGCGCGTAGGTTCATTGCTGGCATGACTGCGCCCTGAAGGCAAAAAGCGACAAAAGATGCGACCGTCTGATCCTGACCAACATGTGGACCTGCGCCGAAATGCCGTGTGTGAAGGGGATGATCGGAGCGAAGAGACACGTCCAGCAGCGCGGGCATGGCTGCATCCATCCGACAGCCGTTTGCAGCTGAAAAAGATCAACGTCCGACGGTTCGTCAATGCCGAAGAATGCCACTTAAGTCCCATATCGAGCCGGGTCATGGGCGAGCGAAACGACGAAGATTATCTTTGCAGGCGTTGTGCGACGCGCTTTTGGCGACCGGCGGTGCGGCCCATATTGACTGCGGTGATACGAATTCCGTTCATCGGCCTTAGCGATCCGTCACCGCTCGATGCAGTGCGACTGTTCCAATCGCTTTGCCGACATTCGTCGCTCGATAGCGGTGAATGTGGGCACGATCACCTGCCGCAGCGTCGTCATGTAGCCGAGTCCGAGCGCGCGTGCCGCTTCGAATTGCCCGCGAGGAATCGCCTCAATGCCGGAGCGGATGACTTCGGAGAGGTACGCGGCCTGATAAACGATCAGCGCGCAGATGAGTGTCACTACACCCGAGACGGTCACGTGCGTGAGCGTCGGCCAGGCCAACGGATTGACGCGGCGATCTGCCTCCCTGGACCTATCACGATGCGGGGGCAGGAGCTTCCGGTCTATGAAATACTGCTGCGCGTTGCAAAATGCGTCACGGGTATCAACGGCCGTATCGAACCCCGCTTTGCGAAGCTTGATCGTGCTGACGAAAGCAATCGGGCCCGCCGGCGCGCCGTATGCAAACGCAAAGTCGGCATGCTTATCGCCTTGCCCGACGAACGGCTGGATCCTGAACTGCTGCACGCCGTCGCTATTGAAGGAACGCGTGCACTGCCGGAGTTCGATCGCGAACGCTTTTAGGCAAATGGCCTGCCATCGAGCGCATCCATGCCGCCGCGTCGGTCTGTTGCCGTTACGGGTCTCATCGCGCCGCGAATACCGACACCCCGCCATTGACGAACCCGTTCGCTGCGCAACCCGGACACCCCGCAGGCGATGTCGCTGAAGAATACGGAACGAAGATGAGACCGGTCGCCGGATCGATCGCAACTGAGTGCGCGTTATTGCCCGTGTTCAGGCGGGTAACAACACGGCGGTTGCCTGCGTCCACGATAGTGAGCACCGGCGTGCATGGCGAGGCCGCCGAGCAGGCGCCGTTGGTCGACGCATTGCCAGAAGACGTCCAGCGGCTCGCTGCGTTGTAGTACCGGTTGGTGGGCGCATCGTATTCGAGCTGATCGCCGCCGCCAGCGTTGAGAGA